>NZ_VOHK01000004.1 GCF_007859325.1 Luteimonas marina
GGCAAGACCGCCAAGACCGATCCGATCGATGCGGCCCTGCTCGCACGTATGGCCGAACTGGTCTGCGCCCCCAGCGCCGCGCTGGAGCCCGAACGCGAGGCCCTGCGCGAGCTGGTCCAGCGCCGTGAGCAACTGGTCCGGCAACGCGACGACGAACGTCGTCGCTTGCACCAAGCCCAGCTGGCCGAGGTTCGCCACGATCTGATCGAACACATCGGCCAACTGCGCCTGCGCATCCGCCAGCTCGACAAGGCCATCGCCCAGACGCAACGACAACTCGATGACCACCTGAGCCAGCAGTTGCAGGCCATCGCCGGTATCGGAGAGGTCACCGCCGCCAGCCTGCTGGCCTACCTGCCCGAACTGGGACGGCTGGATCGCCGCCAGATCGCCGCCTTGGCCGGGCTGGCGCCCTACAACGTGGACAGCGGCCAGCACGCCGGCAAACGCCGCATCCGCGGCGGGCGGGCACCGATCCGCCGGGTGTTGTACATGGCCTGCTGGTCGGTGATCCGCACCCAACCCGACTTCAAGGATCGTTACCAGCGGCTACGCCAGCGAGGCAAGTGCGCCAAGGTCGCCATCACCGCCTGCATGCGGGTCCTGCTGACCCGGCTCAATGCCATGGCCCGTGATCGGACCGAATGGAAGGTGCCGGCCAATTAGGCAAAGACAGTTGCTCCTACGCCCGGATTGATGATCGCAGGCTGGCGTCAGCTCGGTCGCGCGATCACCGCAAGGTTCTCGCCCAGGCCCATGGCGAGGTAGGCGTCGCGGACCCGGTGGCGCAGGCGCCGCTGCTTCACCGCAGCTCCGGCGGCTACGCCCGGTGCGCGTGCTGCGGGCGTCGCTGAAGCACTGCTCGGCGCCGCCTGCACTTCGCCCGCGACGAGGTACTCGTCCAGCCCCATTCCCACGGTGAAACTGGTTTCGACGGTCCAGCCGCTGTTGGCCAGCACCCGCTCGAGCGTGCTCGCGTTGTAGTAGGCCAGATGGATCGGATAGGCACGATAGCGTTCATCGACCCGCGTCCTGCTCGACAGCGACGGCAGTGCCAGGCGCGCGCGCAGCGAAGCCTGGTTGGGCACCTCGATGAACAGGCGACCCTCGGGCGCGAGTACCCGTCGCACGATGGACAGGGCTTCGTCCGGCGACTCGAGGTGCTCGAAGACATGGTGCAGCGTCACCAGCCCGAATTCGCCCGCGGGCAGTTCGTCCGGATTTCCGGTGACATCGAGGCCCACGACCAGGCAGGCTTCGCGCCCACGCCGCCCCGGCTCGAAGCCCCTGGCCTCCCAGCCCCGTTCGCGCATGTGCAGCAGGAAGCCGCCGCCACCGGCGCCGTAGTCGAGGACCGAGCGCGGCGCCGACGCGGGCAGCCACGGCTCGATGCGCGAGAGCAGGAAGTCCGCGGTCTGCCCGGCCGACGACGATCCGGCGGTCTCGTGGCAGTCGTAGGTGCTGCCGTCGTAGAACGCGCCGAGCCGTTCGGAGGACGGACGCGGATTGACGAAGTCCAGCCCACAGTCCCGGCAGCTCATCATGCCGATCCGGCCACGCAGCGGCTCGAACACCTCGGGGCCGATCCAGCGACCCGGCGTCTGCACGCTGTCCAGTCGTTCGCCCGCGCAGACGGGGCATGCGCTCAGTGTCACGGCATCCGCTGTCGCCATCGCTGGTGCTCGCCCCTGTCAGAACGCCCACGCGATCGGCGGGGCACCCTTCGGAGAACGGCTGAAGCGGGGATTGGCGGCCAGCCGGCTACCTGCCCTGGCAGCCATCGAACCATGCCGGATACGATCGACTAGTCGCGATCGCCCAAGGTGGGCAGGGACACCGTGTCGAACCAGCGCTGCAGCCTGCGCCACAGCAGCAGTGCAGCCGGCGTCACCCGGATCACGCTCGCCGTCGTCGCCA
Source organism: Luteimonas marina (assembly GCF_007859325.1). Taxonomy (GTDB): domain Bacteria; phylum Pseudomonadota; class Gammaproteobacteria; order Xanthomonadales; family Xanthomonadaceae; genus Luteimonas; species Luteimonas marina. The sequence goes on from NZ_VOHK01000004.1 coordinate 1,918, forward strand.
CGCCCGTGCCTGCGGCGGTCGCGGGCGCTACCGCAGGCGTGATCGCCTGACGCGCCGGCGCCGCAGTCGTGCCGCGTTCTGTCGCCGCGGTTGCATCCGCAGCCGGCGGCGACAGTGGGGTTGCCCCATTGCGACGCGCGCGCGTGCTGCCGCCGGAAAACGAACAGTCCGAGGGCGGCGAAACCGGCCAGCCGTTCCCGGGCCTCCAGTTCTGCAGCAGGCAACCATTGGCATAGGCGATGACTTCCTGGTTCGCTGGAATGCCGTTGAAGCGATGGGTTGGACCGCCACTGGGGAACCGCACCTCAACATCGACGCGATCCCGGGCCCCAAGTCCCGCATGGAGCCACTTGAGCGGATGCTGGTCGCTGACCTGCACTTCAAGGTTGGCCACGATCTGGGACGTGCCCGTCCGGTAGATGCGGACATTGGCGCCGACGCCGTCGGTGTTCTTGTTGACTCCCCGCACGCGAACCTTCAGCCAGTTCGCACCCTCGGTATTGGTCACGTTGCGCCAGATGCCGACGTTGCTCGGGTGCTGCGTCTTGACGATATCCAGGCGGCCGTCGTTGTCGAAATCGCCCACGCCGGCACGCGGACTCGCAGACACCCATCCACCACCTGCGCTCGTCCCCCCCGATGCACCGAAATTGACCGAGGAGCGACTGAAGGTCAGATTGCCGTTGTTGCGGAAGACCAGGGTGCTCGACGAATTCGAGCCGCCGGAGTAGACCACGTCAAGATACCCGTCGTTGTCCATGTCGGCGGCGATGATGTTGCCGTAGTTGGCCCAACAGTCGGGAGCACCGGCATCGGTGAGCTCGCCGATGCTGCTGCTGATGTCGGTGAATCCACCCTGCCCGTTGTTCCTGAACAACAGCACCTTGCGTGTGACCGGTGCAGGGCCACCGCAACGGCCGACGTCGACCAGCATCAGATCCTGGTACCCATCGTTGTCGAAATCCGCCAGCAACTGCACTCCCGAACCGCCGCCCCGGAACGCAGGCACTGCCTGCCACGTCAATGTGCCGCTGTCATTGCGCCAATAGCCGCCATTCGCCGGCTGCACGATGTCCGGCCAGCCGTTGCCGGTGACATCCCCCACCACTTGGTAGGCTTCGTCGCCACTGGCGGGACGGATCACGTTCCGGGTCATCATGTCCTCGATCTGCCGGCGGGAATCAACGATCTGGAGCGCGCCAACGCCGGTGAAGTCTCCGAATGCACAGATCCAGTAATCGCAGGCGAGGTCCTTGCCGGAGAACCAGGGCATGTGGCTGCCCGGCGTGCTGCCGTTGCGATAGCGCGCCGCAGGCAGATCGGAGTCCCGCGTCCAGAAGTCCTCGCGACCGTCGCCATCGAAATCGAGTGTCGTCACCCAGCCGCTGCCGCGCGGATTCATCGGATTGCCGATGTAGTAGTTCACATCGGAATTGCTGACCAGGTCGAGGCGCGCCGACCCGTCGCACCGGTTCAGCCAAAGCCGGCTGGTCGGGGTCGGGAAGCCATGGTCGTACACGAACGCATCGAGGCAGCCATCGCTGTTGAAATCCGTCCACATCGCGTCAAAGCGATAAGTCGAATCTGCAAGCTGATCGACCTGCTGTGCGGTCACGTTCTCGAACGCCAGGGTAGCCGCTGCCACATCCGAGCCCGGCACCGGCGTGATGGCACACATCGCGACGGCGAGGGCGGCCCATTTGCCGCGGTGGAATGTCATTGTTCGATTAGCCATAGGGCCTCCGGATTGCGATGTTGCCAATTGAATGCACGCGGCGTATGCGATATCGCCGCGCATGCTGGATTGAAGTACTGGCGCAACAGGTCTGCGCGACGGGACAACCTGTCGATCCAGTCGGGATCGGTTTCAAAGTGACGCGCCGCGGCTACGACCATCAACAGCTCGGGGTTGTGGCTGTCGGACCCATGGCCCTCGCTGTCCTGGATCGCTTCGATCCGGTCGATCGAGGCAGTTCCGGACGAGAAGTACCAGCCGATCGTGCCGCCGGCGTTGCAGGACGACAGCCACTTCCCGGCGCTGTCGTCGGGCGCGAAACCGTGCGCCTCGACGTAGCGCCCGAAGTCGCGCAGCATGGTCGGGATGCGCGGATCCGCGGTCACCCGCCAAGCGTGCCACAGGCCGCCGACGAGGTTGGCGCCCATCCACGGCGACGCGCCGCGCACGTCGGTGGCCGGATCGTAGGTGCTGCCTTCGTGCGCCTGCCAGGAGTGGGTCCACGCGCCAGTGACCGGATCGCCGCCGGGCGGCGTCTGCTGGTGTGCGTGCAGCCAGCCGAGCATGTCGTCGATCTGCTTGCGCACCCTGTCCGAGCCGGTGATCTCGTAGGCCGACACCAGGTGGTCCAGCGCCAGTCCCGCGTGGCGCTCGGTCCAGGACTGGTCACCGCCGCGGTACGGCCCCGGCGGGCCGCTCCAGCCGCCGAGGATCTGGTTGTCGGCCATGTGCGCGATCGTCTGCGCGTCCAGGCGGCCGGTGTCCCCGGCCAGTGCGACCAGCAGCAGGTGCGGAGTGACGTAGCTGTACTTGGGATCGCAGACGTTGGCGCGGTCGAACTCCCAGCCGCCGGTGCAGTCCGGCCAGCCGCCGCCGCGGCCGCTGCGCTTGATCTTCGACAGGTAGAAGGTGGCGGAATTGTAGAATTCGGCGAACAGCTCCGGACTGCCGCTGCGCACATACTGGTAGCCGATCACCGAAGCGCGGTCGAACAGGAAGCCGGTCGAGCTGCTGTAGGGCGTGTCCTTCGCCCATGCCCACTGGCGATCGACGTAGCGATCATAGTCCCGCTTCGGATCGTGCGCGAGCTGCGGTCCGGCGATGCCCGAATCGACCAGCCAGGCCGGATCCAGCGTCGCGATCACCCTGGGCACCGGTGCGTCCATCCTCCCCGGCCGCGTGCCGCGCTCGTAGGGCACTTCGTCCATGGCACGGGTGCGCGGCTGGCCGATGTCGAAGCGGTAGCCGGCCTTCGGGTCGGCGACGAACTGGACGCGCACCGCGCGGATGCTGTCGTCGGCCCAGTGCCAGCGCAGCGTCGACGCGACGAAGGCCGGCACCTCGGCGCCCGCGGCATCGAGGATGCGCACGCGGCCGGCGTCGGTCAGCACGCCCTGCGCGAACGGGATGCCGAGGTTCACCAGTTCGCTCGTGCCGACCTCGCCGTTGGCGGTGAGCCGAATGTCCATCGAAGGCAATGCCTGCGACGCCGGCGGCGACGCCTCCGACACGGCCTGCTCCCGGGTCGCCTGGATGTCCGCAGGCGCGGCATCGGCGCGCTCGGAGCACGCGGCAAGCACGGGCAGCGCCAGCACGGCGCACAGGACAAACGCCTGCAGCCGCGGGACGGGACGACCGGCAATGGGTGGGTGGATCATGAAAAGACTCTCCGGGGGGACCGTGTCGCGTACGCTCGGACAGTCCTGCCGCGGGTCTGGAACCCGTTGGAAGAACCCGAGTATAGAAATGCGTCGCCGGCCCCCTGCCCCCACCCCGCCAACGCGGCAGCACGTCACACTCCCCGGTCAGGGACCGGACAGGTGACGCGCGCCAGCGGGCAGGATGGTTGCCCCGGATCCGGCGTATCCTATTGCAAAATCAACGAGTTGTGGAATACATGACTGAAATCGATGTAGGTGTGCCCAAAGCCGCGGGAATCGCGCAAAGTGCTGCGAAAGGTGACGCAGGTCCGGTCGGGCGCTGGCCCCGCGGAAACGACGGCGGATTCCTCGTGGGCGGGCGGGCGCTGGCGACGGTCGTCGACGAAGTCGGCGGCACGCCCTGCTACCTCTACGACCGCGGCCGCCTGGCCGAGCGCGCATCCGCGCTGCGCGCCGCCTTTCCCGACCGCGTGCTGCTGCACTACGCGATCAAGGCCAACCCGATGCCGGCCCTGGTCGGCTTCATGGCCTCGCAGGTGGACGGCTTCGACGTCGCCTCGGCGGGCGAGCTGCGCGTCGCGCTCGACGCTGGCATGGACCGTACCCACATCAGCTTCGCCGGACCCGGCAAGCAGGAGGCCGAACTGCGCCAGGCGCAGGCCGCGGGCATCCTGGTCAACCTGGAGTCCTTCCGCGAGGTCGACCTGCTCGCGCGCGCGTCCGAGCGCAGCGGCACGCCCGCGCGGGTCGCGGTGCGGGTGAACCTGCCGTTCGAGCTCAAGGCCTCGGGCATGAAGATGAGCGGCGGCGCCAAGCAGTTCGGCGTCGATGCCGAACAGGTGCCGGCGCTGCTGCGGCGGATCGCCGACGCGGGCCTCGCCTTCGAGGGTTTCCACTGCTTTGCCGGCTCGCAGAACCTGCGCGCCGAGGCCATCGTCGAGGCGCAGCAGCGCAGCTACGATCTCGTCCGCGAGTGGCTCGACGTTTTCCCCGCGCCGCTGCGCATGCTCAACCTCGGCGGCGGCTTCGGCATCCCCTACAGCGACCGCGACCATGCGCTGGACACCGGCCCGGTGTTCGCGTCGCTGCACGGGCTCGCCGCGCGGACCGCGGGCGACTTCGGGCCGCAGGCGCGGCTGGTGATCGAACTGGGGCGCTACCTCGTCGGCGAAGCCGGCATCTATGTCTGCCGCGTGCTCGACCGCAAGATCTCGCGCGGCAAGGTGTTCCTCGTCACCGACGGCGGCATGCACCAGCACCTCGCCGCATCCGGCAACTTCGGGCAGGTGATGCGCAGGAACTACCCGATCGCGGTCGACGGCGGCGGCGGGGAACGCGAGAAGGCGTCGGTCGTCGGCCCGCTGTGCACGCCGCTGGACCTGCTCGGTGACGACATCGAGCTCGACCATTCGGCCGAACCGGGCGACCTCGTCGTGGTGTTCCAGTCCGGCGCCTACGGGCGGACCGCCAGTCCGCGGCAGTTCCTCGGCCACCCGGACGTGACCGAAGCGCTGGTCTGACAGCGCGACGGTTCAGGCAAGCAGCCGCCGGTAGACCTGCAGGTAGTCCTCCGCATAGCGCCGCCGGCTGAACTGGCGCTGTGCGTGTTCGACGGCCTGCCTCCCCATCTGCCGATGCCCGGACTCGCTGGCCAGAAGCTGCTGGAGCTTGTCCGCCAGCGGTGCAATGGCGGCACTTGCCGCGAGGTAGCCCGTGCGGCCATCGAGCACGACTTCGGGGATGCCTCCCACCTTGGCCGCAACCACGGGAACGCCACATGCCTGGGCTTCGGCCAGCACCAGGCCGAAGGCTTCGTCGCGAGCGCCATGCAGCAGCACGTCGAAACCCGGGAACCAGTTCTCCGGATCGCTCCGGAAGCCCTCGAAGAAGATCCTTCCGGAGAACTCCGGCAGGACCATCGCCCTGAGCGTGGCCTCCCGTTCGGCACTGCCCTGCCCCAGTATCACCAGGCGTATATCGTGCTCCGGATGATCGCGGGCGAACGACTGGAACGCGCCAATCGCCAGATCAATGCCCTTCACCTCTCCGAAATGACCGACGGCTCCGACCACCAGCTCTCCATTGCGGACACCTGACCGCTCGCGCATCTCCAGGCGCAGCCGCGGATCGTCCCGGAACCGGTCCAGGTCGATCCCGAGCGGAACGCACGACACCTTGTCCGGGTTGACGTAGTTGCTTGCGACGTAGTGCCTGAGCCTCTCCTGAGATGCAGTGACCACCGCCCCGACACGCAGCCCCACCAACGCATTGCGCAGGCGGTCGCGCAGACGCGCGGTCTCGATGCTCCTGGTGCGGTGGAAAGTCATGAGCAAAGCCGGCCCGGCGACCGGCATCGCGAGTGCCGCCATCGCTTCGCTGGCCGCATCGTGGGCATGGACGACGTCGATGCCATGCTCGCGACAATAGACGCGCAACTGCGAGAGCGCGGCAAGGTCGAAGACGCCGTTGCGTTCGAGGTTTATGGCGCCTGAAAACGACGTTCGCTCTTCAGGCGCGGAGTCGAACTCGTCCAGGCATCCGAGGTGGCACTCGATACCCAGATCCGCCAGGCCGCGTGCCAGCGCCACGATCGCCTCACGCCGTCCGCCCTGCCCGTAGGACAGGGTGAGGTGCAACACCTTCATCGTCGACCCGTTTCGCGATACATCCAGCATGAGAACGGGGTCCCGACCCCGACAAGGACATCACGGGCCCGGCAAGGCCCTGGCAGACAAGGTTCCCTCGCCAGGCCCGACCGTTCCGCAGCCCAATGCCCAGAGCAGGTTTGCCGCGAGCGCCAGCCGCGGTGTCCGCTCACCCGCGTCAATTGCGTTCTTGGCTTGGACGGAAGTGGCGACCTCGGGGCACCCCGACCCGGGGGCACCCCGACCCGGGCGACACCGTCCGCAGCGAAGCTGCCACCAGCTGCTGCCAACCGCATTCCACGCATCCAGGGAGGGTTCCGATCAATGAAGCGGCTGCGACGCGCTCTGGCAGACAGGCTCCTCGACGGGACCCGCGCGAGCCTCCGCCGCGACCGTCGTGCCCTGCCCCGGTTGCTCGAAGACGGCCTCGCCGTGAAGCTCGACGGAGCGGACGACGAAGCCTTGAGGCGTCGACTCGAAGCCACGTTCCTGTCCCTCGGCGGCGACGGCGCCGCTGCGGTCGTGGGTCTGCCGCACATCGGCCCGCTTCTGGAGCGCATTGACTACAAGTATGCGTTGTTCGGCAACAGATGGGCCGATCAAGCCGGAGGGTTCAACTTCAGGCTGGCATCGAGGCTTGCCGCTGGCCGCGGAATCACTTTCGACATCCTGGTGCTTCGCGCCGGAGAAGCGATCGCACCGCATGCACATGAAAACACGGTGTCAGGCATGCTCGTCGTCGAGGGAGAGGTGGGGTTCCGGACGTACGACGTGGTCGAGTCGAACGCCGAACGCGCAATCCTGAAGCCCGGACTCGCGGGAAGGTATGGTCCCGGCGGCGTATCGACCTCCTCGACAGGACACCACAACCTGCACTGGATACACGGATTCGCGTCGATCAACTACATCCTGCGGTTCACGGTGACCAACATTGGCGGCAGCCTGAACGAATCGAAGGCGCGCAGTGCCGCCCGCCACTACTGCATCCCGGGGGAGTCGCATCGCGAAGGCCTGGTGCCCGGCCGCTGGGTCTCAGCGGCGGAAGCGAAATCGACCCCATTTCCCGTGGACGGGCTCGATGGCTGGATCCTGAGGCAACCCGCCTTCGCACCGGAAATCCGATCCAGGGCGGTTTGAATGAGCAACGAACACCCGCTGACCATCGAACGCGCAGGCATTGACCGGGAAGGTGACGGCGCACGGCTTCATGCACTGGTGGATGGCCGTGAGCTCTGGTTCCACGTCCCTGCACGCCTGTCGCCAGTGCTCCGCGCCGATCCATTCCTCGCGGCGGCCCTGTTGCCTGCCATGCGCTCGTGCCGTCCGATCGCGATCGATCCCTCCCTGCCAGTATCCCCGGCACTGCTCGCCGGGATCGCACGATTGCAGTCCATCTTCCGGCTGTGGTTCGAATGGGCGCATCCGGTGGAAATCACCGGTGGAACACCGGAACCAGCCCCGGAAAGCCATGGCGTGGGCGCGCTGTTCTCCGGTGGCGTCGACAGCAGCTTCACCTTGCTCGACAACCAGCATCAGATCGATAATCTGCTATTCGTTGATCGCGTCGACACCGGCAAGAAGTTCAACAGCTCCGCGTACCACAGCGCCCTTCCAGCGATGCAGCATGTCGCGAGGCATTTCGGCGCCGAGCTGCTTGAAGCATCGACAAACGCGAAAGAGTTCAGCCATGGCTATGGCATCGACTGGCACGATGCGATGGGAGGTTGCTTTTCTGCGTTGGCAATGAGCTGCAGGTTCGCGGAGCTGAAGTTCCCTTCCAGCACTCCCTGGCTGGATCTCGCCCCCCTCGGCACGCATCCGGTCACCGACCCGCTCTGGTCGACCGAGACGACGAAGATCGTCCATCACGGCAGCGAGCATCTCAGGATCGAGAAACTTGCCAGGTTGGCAGGCTCCCCCGTGATCATGGACAACCTTCGGGTCTGCATGCAGGGAAACGCGGGAAACTGCGGAAAGTGCGAAAAATGCCTGCGCACCATGGCCGGGATCCGGGCGATTGGCGCGAGATCCGGATCATTGCCTCCGCTGCTTGATCCGGCGCCCATCCGCCACGTCAGGCTGGGCGGGACGCTGGTGCTCGATTGGGAGGAAATCCTGCATGCGTGTGATCCACAGGTCGATCCGGCCCTGTGGCGCGCGGTCAAGAAAATGACGGTGCGCAGGCGAATCCGGGCCTCCTTGCGCGACCTGAGGGATCAAATGCGTTCCCTGCTCAATATGCGGGCTGCTTGACGGCGATTGCTCGCACGACCGGCGCGTGGCGCCGGCTCTCGCGTGGTGGCACTCAGCGTGCTTCCTCGCCGTCCGCCTCTTCGCGCAAGCCGTCGATCCACCGCAACCACCTTCGCCAGAGGGACAGGATGGGTGGTTGAATACTCACCTTGCCCTGCATGTCGGTTGAACCCCCGGCCCCAGGCGTCCGGACGCCAGCGCCAGCCGCGTCACTGCTCTGCGCGGCACGTGGGAACCTCTGACCAACCGTCATGTCGAGCACAGCAAGAGGCGCCCTTCCAACGGTGAAGCCGGTCAATCCATGCCCCTGATTCTCCGAGATCCCTCGCTGCGCCCGGAAGGACAATTCCGACTTGCTCAGAGGTTCCCTTGCTGACGCCTCGACTGGGGGGGGCTTCAGAGGCATCGAGCCGTTGCGACGTCGCGGGACGCTTCCCGAACTGCTTTCCAGCGCACCGATCTCGATCCGCGCACCGGGCACCCGCGTGACCTGCGTGCCGATCGCCATCTTCGCGCGCAGCGGCGGGTCGAACTGCGGCAGCAACAGCGGCGACGGGAACGGGAACGCGGCGGGACTGGGCGGCTGCGGATTGCCGGCCGAAACCAGCGGGCTGTTCGCCGTCGGGCGCAGCTGGAACTGGCCGAGGTTGGTGAACCCCGGATCGCCGCCGCGCAAGGTGCCCGTCCACTCGGTCGGCACCAGAGTCGCCGAGGTCTGCACCCAGTTGTTGCTGCCGGCGACCTTGCGCCCGTTGGTCCATGGCTCGCGGCTGGTCGGCGCGCAGTACGGTGCTTCCACTTCGGATGCCTCGTGCACGCGCAGGATGTTGGGCGCGGCGCCGGTGCCGGTCTGGTAGACGACGTTGTTGTGCATCTCCAGCGACTCCAGCCCCAGCTGCACCAGCACCGCGTTGGCGATGCCGGCGCGGTTGAAGATGATCGTGTTGTTGACCATGCGCAGGCGGCCCTGGCTGCGTCCGTTGAGGTCGCCGCCGGCGCGGATCGCGTTGCGCCAGCCGGCGCTGTGCACGATCACGTTGCCGACCATGTCCACGTCTTCGCGGCGCAGGGCCGGCGTCCAGCCCGACTGCTGCGTTTCGCAGTCCGGTCCGATCAGCTCCAGCTCCTGGTAGGCCGAGTTCTCGAACCAGTTGTAGTAGATCAGCGCGCGCTCGTGCCGGTTCTTCAGCAGGTTGCCGCCGTTGCCGTCGTGCACGTAGTTGTAGCGCATCAGGAACACCGAACCCGGGTACGCCACCTGGTCGGATTGCATGTAGATCGGATGACGGCTCGTTCCCGATCCTGAGTTGTACACCTCGCTGTATTCCAGCGTGAATGAACCGGAATTGTTGTCTGCACCGAGGATGCCGTGCGAGGGGCAGTCGCGGATGACGGTGTCGCGCACGGTCACGTCGTGCGCTTCGCTGAACAGACACGACAGCGAGCCGCCGCGCACGTCGAAACCCTCGAACACCACGTGGTTGGACTGCTGGAACTTGATGGTGTGTGTACCGCCGCTCAGCACCGGACGCGTCGAACCGACCGAGCGGTTCCAGCGGAACGTCACTGGATTCCCGGCCGCGCCGCGGTCGCCGCTGCGCACGACGATGTTGCCGCCGTAGGTCGCGCCGCCGTCGACCAGCACGATGTCGCCGGGCTCGAGGTCGACCGCGTCGACCAGCGCCGACAGTTGCGTGTACTGCCGGCCCGATGGGCCGACCGTGTAGGTCGCCGCGAGGGCGAACGACGGCAACGTCAGCCAGGCGCAGGCGATGGCGGCGCGAGACAGGGCAAGAGGCATACGGCTACTCCGGATCTGAGCGAATCCCCTGTCCTGCAGCGCAGCGACGATCTGCAAGTCCAGCGCATAGTAACCCCCCTGCGCGGAAGCGGGACCTTCCGGCTCATGAACGCCCCGGGGGCCGGCGTTCAAGGTCGACGTCGCACGGCGACCGCCACGGTGCCGCCGGCATGCCCAACCTCAACTGCCGTCCTCAGCATCGCGTGCGACGGAATGAACACGTGGATATGCCGGCCGGAGAAGTGTCCCGGGCGCATACAACGTCGATGGTGACGGCTCGTGTGCGTGCGAAACCGGCCTCGCAACTCCGGCCCATCCAGGGTGATCCACCGTGAAGTATCGGCGCGCCGATGCGCGATCGCAGTCGCTGGCTGCGCGCCTTCCCCACGGAATTGCGCCACGTATCGTCGAGCATCCACGGCGCAGCAGCGAACCGGGAACACGACCGGCACATTCGAGAAAAAGCCAACCGGAAAGGTTGGCATTCTTGAAGAAATGTCCAAAAAATGGCGCGCCCGGAAGGATTCGAACCTCCGACCCCCAAGTTCGTAGCCTGGTGCTCTATCCAGCTGAGCTACGGGCGCGCGGCAGAAGCGGAATTATGCCGAATCCGCCGTTGTCCAGTCAACGTGGCGCCGGCGGAAAAGCATTGCAAAACTGGCGGAGACTGAGGGATTCGAACCCTCGATGGAGCTTTTGACCCCATACTCCCTTAGCAGGGGAGCCCCTTCGGCCTCTCGGGCAAGTCTCCGGGAATCGCGTGAGGCAGACACACCACGCCGCGACAGGCGGCGAAGGATACCGGAGTCGTCACCGATGCGGCAAATCAGTCGCCGTCGGTGCCGGAACCACGCGCCGGCTCGGCTTCGTCGCTGCGCCGGATGCGCTGGTAGATTTCCTCACGGTGGACGGCAACATCCTTCGGCGCGGTGATGCCGATGCGCACCTGGTTGCCCTTGACGCCGAGGACGGTGACGGTGACCGAATCGCCGATCATCAGGGTCTCGCCGACGCGGCGGGTCAAAATCAACATCAGAACTTCTCCGTGGGCCATGGGCCCGCTGCCGGAACGCCACCGAACGCCTTGAAACCGTGCTCGAGATGGTGTTTCGAATTCATAAACGTGAAGCATGTCGGGGAGCGGACGCCCGGTCAACCGACACAGGTCATGGAGCAAACGCCCGGTTCGCGCCCGGTCAGGCGGGACTCAGCTTCCCGGACACCCAGCCCGGGACCTCGGCCAGGACCTGCCGGAGCTCCGGCCCGTCCGTGCCGCCACCCTGCGCCATGTCCGGCCGCCCGCCGCCCTTGCCGCCGATCCGACCGGCCACGAAGGCAACGAGCTCCCCCGCCCTGACACGCCCGTTCGCGGCACCCGACACGCCGGCCACCAGCGCGGCCTTGCCGTCGCTGGCGCCCGCGAGCACGATTGCCGCGTCCCCGAGCTGTTGCCTGAGGCGATCCATCGCGTCGCGCAGCGCCTTGGCGTCCAGTCCCTCCAGACGCGCTGCCAGTACCTTGATGCCGCCGATGTCGACGGCCTGCCCCGCCAGGTCCGCGGTCGCGCCGCTGGCGGCCTTGGCCTTGTGGGTCTCCACTTCCCGCTCCAGCCGCTTCTGGCGGTCGAGCAGGCCACGCAGTTTATCAGCCACGTCGAGCGTCGTCCCGCCCAGCAGGCCCGCGGCCTCGCGCAGGCGCCGCTCCTCGGCCACGACGTGGTCCAGCGCCGCCTGCCCGGTCAGGGCCTCGATCCGGCGCACGCCGGCCGACACGCCGCCTTCGGACACCAGCTTGAACAGGCCGATCTCGCCGGTGCGGCCGACGTGGGTGCCGCCGCACAGTTCGACCGAATCGCCCATCGCCACCACCCGCACGCGTTCGCCGTACTTCTCGCCGAACAGGGCGATGGCGCCGGAGTCGATCGCCTCCTGCATGCCCATCTGCCGGATCACGACCGGATGATTGCCGCGCACCTCGACGTTGACCCGGCGCTCGATCTCGGCCAGTTCGTCGCCGCCGACCGGCTGGAAGTGGGAGAAGTCGAAACGCAGGCGGTCGGGCGCGACCAGCGAGCCCTTCTGTGCGACGTGGGTGCCGAGCAGTCCGCGCAGGGCGCCGTGCAGCAGGTGGGTGGCGCTGTGGTTGAGCACGATGCTGCCACGGCGGGCGGCGTCGACCGCGCCCAGCAGGTGGTCGCCGCGCCTGAGCGTGCCGGCCTCGAGCCGGCCGACGTGGGCGTGGAACTGCCCGGCCAGCTTCTGCGTGTCGTCCACGCGGAAACGCACGCCCTGCTCGTCCAGCTCGCCGGTGTCGCCGACCTGGCCGCCGGACTCGCCGTAGAACGGCGTCCTGTCAAGGATCACGATGGCCTCGTCGCCGGCCTCGATCGCGTCGACCGGGCGGCCATCCCTGAGCATCGCAAGCACGATCAGCCCGCCGGCCTGCAGTTCGTCGTAGCCGAGGAACTGCGTGGGCTGCAGCTGCGCGACGAGCTCGGCCGGCAGGGTCACGCCGCCGCCGAACTTGCCGGCCGCGCGCGCGGTCTCGCGCTGCTTCTCCATCGCCGCGTCGAAGCCGGCGACGTCGACGGTGATGCCGCGCTCGCGCGCGATGTCCTGGGTGAGGTCGAGCGGGAAGCCGTAGGTGTCGTAGAGGCGGAAGGCGTCGGCGCCGGGAATGGTCTTGCCGCCCGACTTCGCCGCGACGTCGTCGAAGATCTTCATGCCGGCGTCGAGCGTTTCGGCGAAGCGCTCCTCCTCGGCCAGCAGCGCGCGTTCGACGAACTCGGCCTTGGCCGACAGCTCCGGGTAGGCCTCGCCCATCAGCGACGACAGCGTGCCGACCAGCCGGTGGAAGAACGGTTCGCGCGTGCCGAGCATCCAGCCGTGGCGCAGCGCACGGCGGATGATCCGGCGCAGCACGTAGCCACGGCCCTCGTTGGAGGGCAGCACGCCGTCGACGATCAGGAAGCTGCAGGCGCGGATGTGGTCGGCGATCACGCGCAACGACTTGTTCTCCAGGTCGGCGGTGCCGGTGAGTTCGCCGGCCTTGCGGATCAGCGCCTGGAACAGGTCGATCTCGTAGTTGCTGTGCACGTGCTGGAGCACCGCGGCGAGGCGCTCCAGGCCCATGCCGGTGTCCACGCACGGCGCCGGCAGCGGCTGCAGGGTGCCGTCGGGCTGCTTGTCGAACTGCATGAACACGAGGTTCCAGATCTCGATATAGCGGTCGCCGTCCTCGTCGGGCGAGCCCGGCGGGCCGCCGAAATGATCCGGGCCGTGGTCGTAGAAGATCTCGGTGCAGGGGCCGCAGGGGCCGGTGTCGGCCATCTGCCAGAAGTTGTCGGAAGCGTAGGGCGCGCCCTTGTTGTCGCCGATGCGGACGATGCGCTCGGCGGGGATGCCGATCATCTCGTGCCACAGCGCGTAGGCCTCGTCGTCGGTGTGGTAGACGGTGACCAGCAGGCGCTCGGCGGGCAGCTTCCAGACTTCGGTCAGCAGTTCCCAGGCCCAGGCGATCGCGTCCTTCTTGAAGTAGTCGCCGAACGACCAGTTGCCCAGCATCTCGAAGAAGGTGTGGTGGCGCGCGGTGTAGCCGACCGAATCGAGGTCGTTGTGCTTGCCGCCGGCGCGCAGGCAGCGCTGGACGTCGGCCGCGCGCGGGTTGGCGCGCTTCTCGGCGCCGAGGAACACGTCCTTGAACTGGACCATGCCCGAGTTGGTGAACAGCAGGGTCGGGTCGTTGGCGGGCACGAGCGGCGCCGAGGGCACGATCTCGTGGCCCTTGCCGCGGAAGAAGTCGAGGAAGTCGCTGCGGATGCGCGCGGTCGTGTAGGGGCTTGGCGTGGTCATCGGAGGCTGGCGTGGGGCTGGCGGGCGAACCCGATCCGTCCCGCGACACTCCAGATGAGGCCTACGGCCAGAGCAGACAACCCGGCGAAACCGCGAGATTAGCAAACCGGTCGGTTTCAGTCGCCGGTTCTGGCGGTGCCGGATCGAGGGTGGCTTCGTTGGCCCCCACCCCGACCCTCCCCCGCAGGCGGGGGAGGGAGTTGAAACGGCGCATGCTTTTGCTCCCTCCCCCGCCTGCGGGGGAGGGTTGGGGTGGGGGCCGACGGTCGCGCGCCCTAGCCTTCGGGATCGTCCGGATCGAAGCGCGTCGCGGCCCGGATGCGGTCGCCGTCGAAGCCGCGGCGCATCAGCAGGTCCGCCGCCTTGCGTCGCTGCGCCAGGTCGCGCGGACCGCTTTCGCCGAAGCGGCGGCGGACCAGGTCGCGGGCCACTTCGGTCCAGTCGCCCTCGAAGGTGTCCATCGCGGCGGCGATGGTGTCCCGGTCCAGCCCGTGCGTGCCCAGTTCGGCGCGCACGTGCAGCGGCCCGTAGCCGCTGTCGGCGCGGCTGCGCACCAGCGACTCGGCGAAACGCGCGTCGTCCTGCCAGCCTTCGCCGGCCAGCCGCGCCACGGCGGCTTCGGCCTCGCCGGCCTCCACGCCACGCGCGGTGAGCTTGCGGGTCAGTTCGCGGCGCGAGTGCTCGCGGCGGGTCAGCAGGCCCAGCGCCCGCTGCGTGGCGGTGGGCTGCGGGCGTTGCCGGCGCGCGCGCGGACCGTCGCTCATGCGCCGGCCTGCAGTCCGAGGCCGCCGACCGGCCGGGTTTCGGTGCGCTGGCCGAAGCCTGCGATCAGCGGCATCGCGCGCGCGATCGCGTCCTTGACCGTGGGGATCGCCAGCGAGGCCTTGTGGCTGTCGGCGCTGTCCCAGACCTCGGTGATCCAGATGCCGTCCGGGTCGTCGGGGTCTTCCGCGACCACGTAGGCCAGGCAGCCGGGCATCCCGCTGACGTTTTCGAGCAGGATCGCGAGCAGCGCCTCGCGCTGTTCCGCCGCCGCCTTGAAACTTCCGATCAAACCGTACATGGAGCCTCCGTCTGTTTTCCCGGCAACGGCCGGCAACGCGGCCATGGCCATCATCGCGCCCGCGCAGGACAGGATCCGGCGGCGCGCCGGTGACATCGCCCGGTCGTCAGGCGATGCCATGTTTCGTCAGCTCGGCCCGATAGGCGGCCAGGTGCCCGTCGGAGAAGCAGCAGAACACCACTTCTTCCAGCAGCACCGGCACATGCCCGAGCACCGTTGCCACGGCGACCCTCGCCGCGGCGTCCACGGGATAGCCATAGACGCCGGTGCTGATCGCGGGAAACGCGAGGCTGCGGGCGCCCAGCGTCTCCGCAAGCTGCGCGGCATGGAGGTAGCACGATGCCAGCAGCGCCGGTTCGCCGGCGTCACCACCCCGCCAGACCGGCCCGACCGCATGGATCACATGCCTTGCCGGCAGGCGGTAGCCTCGCGTCGCCCTGGCTTCGCCCGTCGCGCAGCCGCCGAGCGTGCGGCACTCGGCCAGCAGTTCCGGCCCCGCCGCACGGTGGATCGCGCCATCGACGCCGCCTCCGCCGAGCAGCGACGTGTTCGCGGCGTTGACGATGGCATCGACCTGCAGCGTGGTGATGTCGGCGCGGATCGCGGACAGTTTCATCGCATCCCCACTCCGCGGCTACGGCTGGACGCGCTTCGGGCGACGCGTCTTCGGGGCCGGCGCGCCCTTGGCGGCGGCCTTTTTTGCCCCGGCCTGCTTCGATGCGGCCTGCTTCCCCGACGGCTTCGCGGGGCGGACGGCCTTCGCCGGTCGCGGCGCCTTCGGCTTCGGCGCCGGCAGTGCGTCGGCCGTCGCCACGATCAACTGCCGCAACAGCGCCGTGTCGTCGATGAACTCGTCGATCACGTAGTAGTCCTTCGCCTCGGGATAGGGCTTGCCCGGCACCACCGTCGGCAGCACGGCCCTGCCCGCGTCCGTCGGCTTCAGGAACAGGCTGTTGTCGCAGGCGAACGCCACGACCTTGTCGTCCAGGTACAGCGCGTACTCGCCGAACATCCGCTTGTACGCCAGCCTGCCGCCGAACGCCGCCTGCTCCAGCACGTACTCGATGAAATCAACGTCGGTTGCCATGACCTGTCCCCGCCGTGCGTGCCTTCAGTCCTGGTCCGGAAGCGAATACGCGAACTCGTACGCGAGGTCGGCCACCGGGTAGATCACCGTCCGCCATCCGAGAATCATGAAATTACCTCCTGTGCCTGCCGGGGGTGCCTTCCCTTCGATGTTCCACCGCCTGGATCCTTGCATCCCGCGCACGCTGGCAGCGACTTTCAACGGCAACCGGACTGCCGGTCGTCCATTTTTCGTCTCTTCGCCATGTGGATTCTCCGGAGCAAGGGCAACATGGATCCCGGCTTTCGCCGGGATGACGGCTAACTTTCGCCGGGATGGCGGGTGGCTTTCGTTGGGATGACGGCTGGCTTTCGCCGGATGACGGGCGGAGGGAAATACGGAACAGCCCACCCCGTCCCCGGGGAAGGCTGCCGGTGTAAAGGCCATCCCTGGCCGCGAAGAGCATTGCGACGATCAGTCGTCGGCACCGGGCGCATCGTCGTCATCGCGCCTGGCCTCCGCCGGCTGGAACTTCTCGCGCAGTTCCGCTTCCAGCCTCACGGCGACGTCCGGGTTCTCCCTGAGGTAGTTGCGGGCGTTTTCCTTGCCCTGGCCGATGCGCTCGCTGCCGTAGCTGTACCAGGCGCCGGCCTTGTCGACGAGCTTGGCGTCGACGCCCATGTCGATCAGCTCGCCCTCGCGGCTGATGCCCTCGCCGTACAGGATTTCGGTGATGACCTGCTTGAACGGCGGCGCCATCTTGTTCTTGACCACCTTGATGCGGGTCTGGTTGCCGATGATCTCGTCGCCCTTCTTGATCGCGCCGATGCGGCGGATGTCCAGGCGCACCGAGGCGTAGAACTTGAGCGCATTGCCGCCGGTGGTGGTTTCCGGGCTCTGGCCGGGCATCATGATGCCGATCTTCATGCGCAGCTGGTTGATGAAGATCACCATGCAGTTGCTGCGCTTGATGTTGCCGGTCAGCTTGCGCAGGGCCTGGCTCATCAGGCGCGCCTGCAGGCCGGGGAGCTGATCGCCCATCTCGCCCTCGATCTCGGCGCGCGGCGTGAGCGCGGCGACCGAGTCGACCACCACCACGTCGACCGCATTGGAGCGCACCAGCATGTCGGCGATCTCCAGCGCCTGCTCGCCGGTATCGGGCTGCGAGACCAGCAGGTCGTCGATATTGACGCCCAGCTTCTGCGCATAGGTCGGGTCGAGCGCGTGCTCGGCGTCGATGAACGCGGCGGTGCCGCCGGCCTTCTGGCATTGCGCGATGGTCTGCAGCGTCAGCGTGGTCTTGCCCGAGGATTCCGGGCCGTAGATCTCGACCACGCGACCCTTGGGCAGGCCACCGATGCCCAGCGCCATGTCCAGCATCAGCGAACCGGTGCCGATGACCTCGGCCGGCTCGACGCTGCCGTCGCCCATGCGCATGACCGAACCCTTGCCGAACTGCTTCTCGATCTGGCTCAGGGCGGCGGACAGCGCGCGCTTCTTGTTCTCGTCCATCGTGGTGGTCCTTGTCATGGTGAATTCGGGTTGGATGCATCCTTGCAGGCGCCCATCGCAAAAGCTGCGACCCGGGCGCCGGGATCGAAACTAGTCGCCGCGACGGGGCACGGATGCCGGGCAACGGCCACGGCGGATGTCGGGAAACCCCGTGCCGGCCTCACCGGTTCGGCCTCACCAGGCCGCAGTACAGGCCCTCGATGGCGAAGTCCTGGTCGGGCTGCACCTCGATCGGCGCGTAGTCGGGGTTGCGCGGCAGCAGGCGGATGCGGTCCCTGCCGATCTTCAGCAGCTTGACCGTGATCGCGTCGTCGACGCGGGCGACCACGATCTGGCCGCTGCGGACGTCGCTGGTGCGGTGCACACCGATCAGGTCGCCCTCGAAGATGCCCTCGTCGATCATCGAGTCGCCCTTGACCTTGAGCAGGTAGTCGGGCGCGGGCGAGAACAGCGCGCGGTCCATCAGCACCACCTGGTCGCTGCCGATGTCGGCGCCGATCGGCAGGCCGGCGGCGACCTGCCCCAGCACCGGCAGGTGCAGCGCATCGTCGTTGCCGGCCGCCAGGTCGAGGACCTGCTGCGCGGCCGGCACCGGCTGCAGCACGCGGATGCCGCGCGCCCGGCCCGGCACGCGCTCGATCGCGCCGGCGGCTTCCAGCGCCTCCAGGTGGTACTGCGCGGCGCGCACGCCGCTGAAGCCGAAGGCGCGGGCGATCTCGGCCTGCGAAGGCGGCACGCCTTCGGCCTCGATGCGTTCGGCGATCAGTCCGAGGATGGCCTGCTGGGTGTCGGTGAGGTTCATGGTTAGTAGTAATACTACTAACTTCGTCGGCGCGCAAGCGGATTCGCGACCGCGCCTGCCCCGACGCCGATCAGGCCCCCGCGGAATCCCCTGAAGCGGCCGGCAGTTCCCCGATGCCGCCCAGCGCGGCGGCCACCGTCTGCCGGCGCACGGCGTCGCGGTCGCCGTCGAAGTGGAACACCGCCGCGCGCGCGTAGCCCCCGCGGCGCTTCCACGCCACCCATACCGTGCCGACCGGTTTGTCCTCGCTGCCGCCGCCGGGACCGGCGATGCCGGTGACCGCCACCGCGATGCTGGCGCCCGAGTGCACCAGCGCGCCGGACACCATCTCGATCGCCGTTTCGCGGCTGACCGCGCCGTGCGTTTCCAGCGTCTGCGGCTGCACGCCGAGCATGGCCTGCTTGGCCTCGTAGCTGTACACGACCATGCCGCAGTCGAACCAGTCCGAGGAGCCGGCGACGTCGGTGACGGTCTTGGCAATCCAGCCGCCGGTGCAGCTTTCGGCGGTCACCAGCATGTGGTGCGAGGCGCGCAGGCGCGCGCCGGTTTCGGTCGCCAGGCGATGCAGGTCGTCGTCGGTCGGGATCACGGTGGACATGGCGGCACGCTGGGGGCGGGCCGTCCTTTTTAACCCAATCCGGCCACGGTCGCCGGCGAGCAGGCGAAAAAAGGCCCGCGCATCCGTGGACGCGCGGGCCGGAGACGCGGGGCCTGCTCAGTAGCGGACGCGGAAGGTCACGCCGTACATCCGCGGGGCAGCCGGGAAGGCATTGAAGGTGTTGAGCGGATTGCCCGGATCCGGGAACAGCGCCTGCAGCGGGCCGTCGAAGCCGACCTGCACGTAGTCGGTGTCGGTGAGGTTGGTGCTCCACAGCTCCACCATCCAGCGGTTGTCGCTGGCGCCGAAGCCGAAGCGGGCGTTGACCACCGTGTAGGACGACTGCGCCTTCTCGACGTCGAGGTCGGAGCCGGTGTTGTAGTCGCCCATGTACTTCGCGCCGACGTTGAAGCGGCCGATCAGGCTGTTGCTGAAGTCCCATTCGTAGGTCACGGCCATCGAGCCCGACCACTCGGGCGCGAACGGCATGGTCGCGCCCGGCAGCTTGTACAGCGCGCCCGACGTGCTCAGCGGAGTACGCTCGATGAAGTCGCCGCCCGGGATGTCGTCGCCGAACTTGGTGTCGGCGTACATCAGGCCGCCCTGCAGCATCAGCCCCGGCACCGCCTGCGGCTGCCACAGGATCTCGGCGTCGAGGCCCTTCGAGGTCACCTTCGGGATCGAACGCACCACGAAGCTGGTGCCGAGGAAGCTGTTGAGCTGGAAGTCCTCGTACTCCTGGTGGAACAGCGTCGCGTTCAGCAGCAGCGAGCCGCCGGCCCAGGTGGTCTTGGCGCCGAGCTCGTAGCTGTCGACGAACTCGCCGGGGAACGAGGTGTCGGCGACCGGGGTGATGCCGGCGCCGCTGGCCGAATTGCCGTCGGCCGATTGCACGCGGTCGAGGTTGAAGCCGCCGCCCTTGTAGCCGCGCGCCGCCGACGCGTAGGTCATGACGTTCTCGTTCCAGCGGTAGGCCGCCTTCAGCGTGCCCGACCACTCCTTCTCCTCGCTTTCCTGGAACGTCGAGCGGCCGTTGTGCAGCGCATTGGCCCAGGGCAGGCACATGTAGCCTGCGATCTGCGGGCCTGCCGAGGCCATGACCGCGTTCTGCACCGCCGCCGGCAGGCCGGCGAAGGCCGTGCTGCGCGAGGCCAGCGCCGCGCGCAGGCGGGCATAGCGGTTCGGGTTGAGCGGGTTCTGGTCGGTCAGCGCGCCGGTGCAGGCCAGGCTGCCGTTGGGATTGCTGTAGCTCGAGCTGAGCTCCTTTTCCTCGCGCGTGTAGCGCAGGCCCAGGGTCAGGTCGAGCGCGTCGGTCGCGTGCCAGGTGTTGTTGGTGAACAGCGCCAGGCTCTTCGCGTTCTGCTGGTAGCGGTCGAGCGCGCCGAGCCCGCTGAAGCCGGCACCGTAGGTCGTGCCGCCGACCTGCGACAGGAACGCCGCCGGCGGGATGTTCAGCGGGTTGTCGAGCGGGATGCCGGAGGCGGCCAGGCTCTGCCCGACCAGCTGGTACACCAGGGTCGACACGTAGGGCTCGTAGTGGGCGCCGACGCGGTAGCTTTCGTTGCGCGCGAGGTCCTCGTCGGAATAGAACACGCCGACCATCCAGTCGAGCCGGTCGGTGGCGCCGGTCAGGCGGAACTCCTGGCTGAAGGTCTCGAAGCCGGTGAACGACTCGTCCTCGCTGGCGTTGCGGTAGATCAGGTCGGCGGTGCTGAAGTCGTAGTCGAGGCCGTTGATCGCCTGCCAGTCGCGCGAGGCGGTGATCGAGGTCAGGGTGGCGCCGCCGAGCGCGTCCATGTCCCAGTTGATCTCGGCCGAAACGCCCTTGTCCTTGATGTCCTGGGTGGTCGGGCGGTTGCTGTAGGCGACGCGATCGAACGGATCGTCGCCCGGCGCCGCCACCGCCTGGCCGCCGGCCAGCACGTTGAGGATCGCCGCGGTCGCGCCGACCGTGGTCTGCACCGCGGTGCAGCAGTTCTCCTCGCGGCTGGTGTAGTCGGCCGACAGCAGGATCTCGAAATTCTCGCTGGGCTCGAACAGCAGCTTGCCGCGGACGGTATGGAAGTTCTGGTCGTAGTCCTCGTCCTCCACGCGCGGGCCGTTGCCGGTGACCACCTCCATCCAGCCGTCGCGCTTGCGCTTGGCGGCGAAGAGGCTGAAGGCGGCGCTGTCGCTGAAGCTGTCGTTGTAGCTGCCGGACACACCGAGCGCGCCGTAGTTGCCGGCGGTGACCTCGGCCTCGGCGCTCTGGGTATAGCTCGGGCGACGGGTGATGACGTTGATGACGCCGGCCGAGGTGTTCTTGCCGAACACCGTGCCCTGCGGCCCCTTCAGCACCTCGATGCGCTCGATCTGGCCGAGGTCGCCGAAGCCGACGCTGTTGCGCGGCCGGTAGACCCCGTCGATGACCACGCCCACCGACGACTCCAGGCCGACGTTGTCGCCGACCGTGCCGATGCCGCGGATGCGCGCGGTGGTGATCGCGTCGTTCTGGGTGCTGGTCACGGTCAGGCCGGGCACCAGGATCTGCATGTCCTTGATGTCGCGGACGCCGGTGTCCTGGATCAGCCGCTCATCGAGCGCGGTGACCGAGATCGGCACGTCCTGCATCGCTTCCTCGCGCTTCTGCGCGGTGACGGTCAGGGTGGCGAGCGTGCGGGTTTCCTCGGCGTCATCGCCCGAAGGCGCGTCCTGCGCGTGGGCGGACATCGCCAGACCCGCGAGTGCGGCGAAAACGGCGGTTGCGAGCAGCGTGCGTTGCGGTTGGCTTGCGGCCATGGCGTCCCCCTGAACCGAGTGGAAAGTGGAAATCGAAGAAGTCCCTGCGAAACCCGCGATCGCCGTGGCGACCATGGGCCCGCGTTGCTTGCATGCCGGTCCTGCGTGGGGGACGGGACGGCTGCTCGGTGAATCACTGTTTTACACTGTGGCAACGAAAAGCTAACACAGTTCCATGCGCTTGCGCATGTCCCCGGAGATGGCGTCCGCGGCATCCGGTCCGGCCTCAGGCAAACTGTGCGCCCGCCGCCACCGTGCCGCCATGTCGTCGCCCAGCCATACCCCGCTCATGAAGCAATTCTTCGCCGCCAAGGCGGAGCATCCCGACGTCCTGCTGTTCTTCCGGATGGGCGACTTCTACGAGCTGTTCTACGATGACGCGCGCAAGGCGGCGAAGCTGCTCGACATCACCCTGACCCAGCGCGGCGCATCGGCCGGGCAGCCGATCCCGATGGCCGGGGTGCCGCACCATTCGGCCGAGGGCTACCTGGCTCGGCTGGTGGCGCTGGGCGAGTCGGTGGCGATCTGCGAGCAGATCGGCGATCCGGCGCTGGCCAAGGGTCTGGTCGAACGCAAGGTGGTACGGATCGTCACCCCGGGCACGGTGACCGACGAGGCCCTGCTCAACGAGCGCCGCGACACGCTGCTGCTGGCCGTCGCGCGCGGCAAGGCCGGCTACGGCCTGGCCTGGGCGGATCTCGCCGGCGGCCGCTTCCTGGTCAACGAGGTGGCGGGCGACGAGCAGCTGGAAGCCGAGCTCTCGCGCCTGGAGCCGGCCGAGGTGCTGCTCCCGGACGAGGACGGCTGGCCGGCCGCGGCGCTCGAACGCAGCGGCCTGCGCCGGCGCGCGCCGTGGCTGTTCGACCCCGACTCGGGGCGCCGCCAGCTGCTGCAGTTCTTCGGGCTGCACGACCTGACCGGCTTCGGCATCGAGGACCGGCCGCTGGCGATCGCCGCCGCGGGCGCCCTGCTCGGCTACGTCGAGGAGACGCAGAAGCAGCGCCTGCCGCACCTGACCTCGATCGCGGTGGAGAGCGGCGACGGCGCGATCGCGATGAATGCCGCCACCCGCCGCCACCTCGAACTCGACACCCGCGTCGACGGCGACACCCGCCACACCCTGCTCGGCGTGCTCGACGCCACCGTCTCGCCGATGGGCGGGCGCCTGCTGCGGCGCTGGCTGCACCGGCCGCTGCGCGAGCGCGACACCGTCGCGATGCGCCACGACGCAGTGGCGACGCTGATTGGCGGCCGCGGCGACGAGGCGCTGCGCGAACGCTTCCGCGCGCTCGGCGACCTCGAACGCATCCTCTCGCGCATCGCGCTGCGCTCGGCGCGGCCGCGCGATCTGTCGACGCTGCGCGACGGCCTGGCGATGCTGCCGGGACTGCGCGACGTGCTGGCGCCGCTGGATTCGCCGCGCCTGCGCGAACTGTCCGAGGCGCTCGGCGAACACGCCGCCGAAGCCGCGCTGCTGTCCGAGGCGCTGGTCGAGCAACCGGCGGTGCTGGCACGCGACGGCGGCGTCTTCGCCGACGGTTACGACGCCGAGCTCGATGAACTGCGCCAGCTCAGCAGCAACGCCGACCGCTTCCTCGTCGACCTCGAAGCGCGCGAGAAGGAAGCGACCGGCATCCCGACGCTGAAGGTCGGCTACAACCGCGTCCACGGCTACTTCATCGAGATCAGCAAAGGGCAGTCGGCGAAGGCGCCGGCGCACTACACGCGGCGGCAGACGCTGACCGGTGCCGAGCGCTACATCACCGAGGAACTCAAGCAGTTCGAGGACAAGGTGCTGTCGGCGCGCGAACGCGCCCTCGCCCGCGAGCGCCTGCTGTACGAACACCTGCTCGACGCGCTCAACGCGCGGCTCGAGCCGCTCCGGCAGTGCGCCGCCGCGCTCAGCGAACTCGACGTGCTGGCCGCGTTCGCCGAGCGCGCGCAGGCGCTGGACTGGGCGCGCCCTGTCCTTTCGCCGGAACCGGGCATCCGCATCGAACGCGGCCGCCACCCGGTGGTGGAAGCGGTGCGCGACGAGCCGTTCGAGCCCAACGACCTCGTGCTCGGCGACGACCGCCGCATGCTGGTCATCACCGGCCCGAACATGGGCGGCAAGAGCACCTACATGCGCCAGAACGCGCTGATCGTGCTGCTCGCCCACATCGGCAGCTTCGTGCCCGCGGCAAAGGCGCGGATCGGCCCGATCGACCGCATCCTCACCCGCATCGGCGCCGGCGACGACCTCGCCAGGGGCCAGTCGACCTTCATGGTCGAGATGGCCGAGACCAGCTACATCCTGCACCACGCCAGCGAACAGTCGCTGGTGCTGATGGACGAGATCGGCCGCGGCACCTCGACCTACGACGGCCTCGCCCTGGCCGAGGCCAGCGCCCGGCACCTGGCGGCGAACAACCGCAGCTACACCCTGTTCGCGACCCACTATTTCGAACTGACCGCGCTCGCCGAACCCGGCAGCGGCATCGCCAACGTGCACCTGGACGCGGTCGAGCACCACGACGGCCACGGCGGCGAGACGCTGGTGTTCATGCACGCGGTGAAGGACGGCCCGGCGAACCGCAGCTTCGGCCTGCAGGTCGCCGCGCTGGCGGGCCTGCCCAAGGCGGTGATCCGCGACGCGCGCGGCCGCCTGGCCGAACTCGAACAACGCAGCCACGACGGTGCCGCGACGGCGCCGATGTCGGCCGAGCGCATCGACCAGCCGCAGCAGTTCGGCCTGTTCGCGACCTCGTCGGCGGCGCTGGAGGCGCTGGCCTCGATCGATCCGGACGAACTCACGCCGAAGCAGGCGCTGGAGGCGCTGTACCGGCTGAAGGCGCTGTCCTGAGCGCGAACCCCGTCTAGACTTGCGCCAACGACAGACGGGGGCCGTGCATGGAGTTCTTTGTCTTCGCCGTCGGCGCGATCGCCGGGGCGTTGGGAATGCTTGCGTGGTCGCGGGGCCGGCGCACCGGTGAATCCGTGCCCGCGCCCGCGGTCGCGGCCGGGAACGCGGCCGGCGAGGATGCCGCGCCCGTGGACCAAGGCTCCCACGAGGACCGGCTGCAGGCCCTCAAGCGCGAAATCGAGGGCAACGACGACGCCATCCAGCGCCCCGCCGACCTGCTCCAGCGCCAGGCGTTCAACGACGGCGTGGCCCTGCTCGCCGGCGAGGCCTTCAGCGCCGGACGCGTGCTCGAATGCCTGACCAGCCAGGGCTACGTGCTGCCGTCGATGGCGGGCGCGGCGCTGCGACGGCGCGGCGATGTCGATCCGCGCAAGGTCGCGGCGGCCGTGCCGCAGCTGGGCGCCTATGCGCTGCATTTCGTGCTCGAATACCTGCAGACGCTGCCGGACGCCGCCACACTGCCCGACGTGGCCATGGCCGCGCGCGAATGGTGGTGGGACTACGGTGGGTTCCGCGACGACTTCCGCCGCTACCTGCGTTGGGCATCCACGGTACCCGCGGGCGACGCGCAGCCCGTGGCTCCCGCGCAGGCGGACGAGGCGCAGCTCGGGGAACTGAAGACCACGCTCGAGCGTTTCCGGGAACCGGTGCTGCAGCCGTCGATCGCCGTGGTCGCGTCCGCGCTCGCCGCGCACCGCGAGCGCCGCGTGCTGGGCGGCATCGGCCGGCTTGGCCTGCGGGCGTCGCCGTCGCCACGGTTCGGGTACGACGCACTGCACGACGCGGTCGACGAACTGCACGGCTTGCTCGATGCGCCGGCGCCGCGCCCGCTGCTGCTGGTCGGCGAGCCGGGCGTGGGCAAGTCCACCCTGCTCGACCTGCTGTGCACGCGGCTGCACGACGAAGGCTGGCTGCTGTTCGAGGCCTCCGCCGCGGACGTGCTCGCCGGCCAGAAGTACATCGGCGAACTGGAGGGCCGCCTGCGCGAGATGCTCGCCGTGCTGCATCGCCGGCAGGCGCTGTGGCGCGTGCCGGACTTCTTCGACCTGCTGCACAAGGGCAGCCATTCGAACGATCCGCGCGGCATCCTCGACCTCGTGCTGCCCGCGATCGAGCGCGGCGAACTGCTGCTGGTCGGCGAGATCACGCCGCAGCAGCACGCGAAGCTGCTGCTGGCGCGCCCGGGGGCGGCGCGCCTGTTCGATGCGCACGCGCTGGCGCCGGCCGACGGCGCGGCGCTGGCCGACGTCGCCGCCCAGTGGGCGCGCGCCGCCGCCGGACGCTGCGGTCGCGACGTGGTCGACGCCGGCACGCTGTCGGAAGCGCTGCGGATCGCCGCGCAGTACTTCCCCGACCAGCACGAACCCGGGCGCAGCCTGCGCCTGCTCGACGACACGCTGTCGCTCGCGCTGCAGCAGGAACCACCGGCGCTGCCGATCGACGGCAACGCGCTGCTGGTCGCGGTGGGCCAGCGCAGCGGCATGCCGATGGAAGTCATCGACCAGCGCCAGCGCCTGCCGCTCGACCGCCTGCGCGAAGTGTTCCGCAAGCGCGTGGTCGGGCAGGACGAAGCCGTCGAATGTCTCGTCGACCGCATCGCGATGCTCAAGGCCGGGCTGACCGACAGCCGCCGCCCGATCGGCGTGTTCCTGTTCGCCGGTCCCACCGGCACCGGCAAGACCGAACTGGCGAAGGCGCTGGGCGAGCTGCTGTTCGGCAGCGACGAACGGCTGCTGCGGCTCGACATGAGCGAGTACCAGGCGCCCGATTCGGCCTGGCGCCTGATCGCCGGCGGGCGCACCGAGGACGGCGCGCGTTCGCTGGTCTCGCGCATCCGCGAACAGCCGTTCTCGGTGGTGCTGCTCGACGAGTTCGAGAAGGCGCACCCGAATGTCTGGGACCTGTTCCTGCAGGTGTTCGACGACGGCCGGCTCGGCGACCAGCACGGCAATACCGCGGACTTCCGCCACAGCATCATCATCCTCACCAGCAACGTCGGTTCGACCATTGCCCGTGGCGCCGGACCGGGCTTCACCGCCAGCGCCGGCGGCTATTCGCGCGGCGCGGTGGAGAAGGCGCTGTTCGAGACTTTCCGCCGCGAATTCATCAACCGGCTCGACCGCGTGGTGCTGTTCCGCCCGCTCGATCGCACGGCGATGCGCGGCATCCTGCACAAGGAACTGGCGCGCGCGCTGGAGCGCCGCGGACTGCGCAACCGCGACTGGGCGGTGGAATGGGAGCCGTCGGCGATCGAATTCCTGCTCGACCGCGGCTTCACCCCGGACCTGGGCGCACGACCGCTGCGTCGCGCGATCGAGGACCACCTGCTGGCGCCGCTGGCGCGCAGCATCGTCGAACACCGCGCGCCGGAAGGCGGCCAGTTCCTGTTCGTGCGCGGCGCGGGCGACCGGCTCGACGTGGAGTTCATCGACCCCGATGCACCCGTCGGCGCCGAGGCCGCGTCCACCCCGCCCGCCTCCGCACCGGCCGACCTGCGCGCACTGCTGTATGCGGCGCAGGATGCCGAGATTCCGCTGGCCGCACTGGAAGGCCATGCCGAATCGCTGTCGGCGCGCATCGCTGACGACGCCTGGGCCGCCGCCCGCGACGCGGATTTCGCGGCGATGAACGACGGCGCGTTCTGGTCGGACCCGGGCCGTTTTGCCGTGCTCGACCGCATCGAACGGCGCGACCGCGTCGAAAGCGCGCTCGACGGCGCCGCGCGCATGCGCGAACGCCTGCGCGGCGGCGGCGACCGCACGCTGTCGGCGCGCCTGGCGCAACTGCTGTTCCTGCTGGAGATCGCAATCGACGACCTCGCGCGCGGTTGCCCGCAGGACGCCGTCCTGTCGCTGTCCGCCAGCGACGGCGAACTCGCGCGCCACGCGGCCGACACCCGGCATTGGTGGCAGCGGCTGCTGGGCATGTACCTGGCCTGGGCCGAGCGCCGCGGCATGCAGGTCGAGATCGTCGAGCAGGACGCGAAACGCTGTCGCGCACGGTTGTCGATCTCCGGCTTCGGCGCCTTCCGCCTGCTTGGAGAGGAAGCCGGCCTGCACGTGCTGGAGTTCGACGACGGGCGCGGCGCGACGCAGCGCCTGTCGATGCAGGTCGCGGTGGAGCCGGCCAGTCCGGGCGGCGTGGCGACCGCGCTGCCGGCGACCGCAGCCACCCAGCCCATCTGCCGCCGCTATCGCGGCGAGCCGTCGCCGCTGGTGCGCGATACCCGCCGCGGATGGCGCAGCGGGCGGCTGGAGCGCGTGCTCGCGGGCGACTTCGACATCATGCAGCAGGCAAGCGTCCCGCCCCGGCGGGCGCTACAGTAGCCATCCGCTCCGCCACCACCGGAAAAGGGACACGCCATGGCAAGCTCGTTGACCGACCAGTTGTTCGAACAGCTCAGCGGTGCGCCGCTGCAGCAGATTTCCAGCCAGCTCGGCGTCGGCCAGGCGCAGGCCGCGGGCGCGGTCAGCGCCGCGCTGCCGCTGCTGCTGGGCGCGCTGGGCAGGAACGCCAGCCAGCCGCAGGGCGCGCAGGCGCTGTTCGGCGCGCTGCAGAACGATTTCGCCGGCGCCGACCTCGGCAACATCCTTGGCGCGGTGCTCGGCGGCGGCGGCGGCGCGTCGTCGCGCCAGACCAACGGTGCCGGCATCCTCGGCCACGTCTTCGGCGGCCAGCAGCCGCGCGCCGAGGCCAGCCTCGGCCAGGCCACGGGCCTGGGCAGCGACAAGGCCGGCCAGCTGATGAAGATCCTGGCGCCGATCGTGCTCGCGTTCCTGGCCAAGCAGATGTTCCAGAACAAGGGCGCCGGGGCGCCGGCGCAGCAGCAGGATCCAACCGCGCAGCTGCTCGGCTCGATCCTCGGCCGGGAGCAGCAGCAGGTGCGCCAGCAGGGCGGCATCGGCGGCGGCCTGCTCGGGGCGGTGCTGGACCAGGACGGCGATGGCCAGCTCGGCCTCGGCGACATCCTGAAGATCGGCGGCGGGCTGCTCGGGGGCAAGCGCTGAAGCAATCCCGCTAGCCGCGCACCGACTTGTCCGACACCGGCAGGAACACCATCGGCGGTGACCACGACGTCGTGGTCATCGGCGCAGGCGCCGCGGGCCTGATGTGCGCGATCGCCGCCGGCGCGCGCGGGCGCCGCGTGCGGGTGCTCGACCACGCCAACAAGGTCGGCAAGAAGATCCTGATGTCCGGCGGCGGGCGCTGCAACTTCACCAATACCGGCACCACGCCCGCGCAGTACCTGTCGGCGAACCCGCACTTCTGCAAGTCGGCGCTGGCCCGCTACACGCCGGCGGACTTCATCGCGATGGTCGAGGCGCATCGCATCGCCTGGCACGAAAAGGAACTCGGCCAGCTGTTCTGCGACGACTCCGCGAAGCAGATCGTGCGCATGCTGCTCGACGAAACCGCCGCGGTCGGCGCCGGCGTGCACACCCATTGCAGCATTGAAACGGTCGAACGCCTCGACGGCGGCGGCTTCCGCCTGCGCACCGGCCTCGGCACGATCGAATGCGCATCGCTGGTGGTCGCCACCGGCGGGCTGTCGATCCCGAGCATGGGCGCGTCCGGCTTCGGCTACGCGCTTGCGCGGCAGTTCGGACACGCGGTGCTGGCCACGCGCGCGGGGCTGGTGCCGCTGACCCTGAGCGGCAAGCACCAGGCGCGCCTGCAGGACCTGTCCGGCGTCGCCTTCGAGGTCGAGGCCCGCTGCAACGGCGCGGGTTTCCGCAATCGCATGCTCGTCACCCACCGCGGCATCAGCGGCCCGGCGATCCTGCAGGTCTCCTCCTACTGGCAGCCCGGCGACGACCTGCGGCTGGATCTGCTGCCCGACCGCGACATCCCGTCGTGGCTGGCGGTGCAGCAGCGCGAGCGCGGCGCGACCGAACTGCGCACCGTGCTGTCCGAGGCCCTGCCGCGACGCTTCGCACAGCGCCTGTGCGAGGTCTGGCTGCCGAGCCGGCCGCTGCGGCAGTACACGCCCGCACAGCTGCAACAGGTCGCCGATACGCTGCAGTCCTGGCCGCTGGTGGCCAGCGGCACCGAGGGCTACCGCACCGCGGAAGTCACGCTCGGCGGCGTCGACACCCACGAACTCTCGTCCAGCACGATGATGTCCAGACGCGTCCCGGGCCTGTACTTCATCGGCGAGGTGGTCGACGTCACCGGCTGGCTCGGCGGCTACAACTTCCAGTGGGCCTGGGCGTCGGGGCATGCCGCCGGGGAGGTCGCGTGACCTCGGCCGCGCCGTTCCCTATGGCCGCCTCGACCGTCGGTACGCAGCATAATCGATAGTTTTTATCTATTTCACCAAATATTTAATTCGATTTCACCTATCGACATCCACCGCGTATGGTGGCCAGAGCAACGTCCACCCGCCCAGCCCCAGGAGCGCCCGCCATGAGCAAGCCATCCGACAGCGAGAAGAAGTGCCCCGTCACCCACCTGACCACCGACTTCGGTGCGCCGGTGCCGGACAACCAGAACAGCCTCACCGCCGGCCCGCGCGGCCCGCTGCTGGCCCAGGACGTCTGGCTGCACGAGAAGCTCGGCAACTTCGTGCGCGAGGTGATCCCCGAGCGCCGCATGCACGCCAAGGGCTCGGGCGCCTTCGGCACCTTCACCGTCACCCACGACATCACCAAGTACACGCGCGCCGCGATCTTCTCCAAGGTCGGCAAGCAGACCGAGATGTTCGCCCGCTTCACCACCGTGGCCGGCGAGCGCGGCGCGGCCGACGCCGAGCGCGACATCCGCGGCTTCGCGCTGAAGTTCTACACCGAGGAAGGCAACTGGGACATGGTCGGCAACAACACGCCGGTCTTCTTCATCCGCGACCCGCGCAAGTTCCCCGACCTCAACAAGGCGGTCAAGCGCGACCCGCGCACCAACCTGCGCTCGGCCACCAACAACTGGGACTGGTGGACGCTGCTGCCCGAGGCCCTGCATCAGGTCACCATCGTGATGAGCGACCGCGGCATTCCGAAGTCCTACCGCCACATGCACGGCTTCGGCTCGCACACCTACAGCTTCTGGAACGAGGCCGGCGAGCGCTACTGGGTGAAGTTCCACTTCCGCACCCAGCAGGGCATCGAGAACCTGAGCGACGCCGAAGCGGCCGAAGCCGTCGGCAATGACCGCGAGACCCACCAGCGCGACCTGTACGACGCGATCGAGCGCGGCGACTTCCCGAAGTGGAAGATGTACGTGCAGATCATGCCCGAGACCGACGCGGAGAAGGTGCCCTACCACCCCTTCGACCTGACCAAGGTGTGGCCGAAGGGCGACTACCCGCTGATCGAGGTGGGCGAGTTCGAGCTCAACAAGAATCCCGAGAACTTCTTCGCCGACGTCGAGCAGAGCGCCTTCGCGCCGAGCAACCTGGTGCCGGGCATCGGCGCCTCGCCGGACAAGATGCTGCAGTCGCGCCTGTTCAACTACGCCGACGCGCAGCGCTACCGCCTGGGCACCAACTACCAGCAGATCCCGGTGAACAAGGCACGCTGCCCGGTCAACAGCAACCACCGCGACGGCATCGGCCGCGTCGACGGCAACTACGGCAGCCTGCCCCACTACGAGCCCAACAGCTTCAACCAGTGGCAGGAGCAGCCACAGTTCCGCGAGCCGCCGCTGAAGATCACCGGCGACGCCGACTGGTGGAACTTCCGCGACAACGACGACAACTACTACAAGCAACCCGGCGACCTGTTCCGCCTGATGGCCCCTGACAAGCAGCAGTTGCTGTTCGACAACACCGCCCGCGCCATGGGCGATGCGCCGGACTTCATCAAGCGTCGCCACGTCGAGAACTGCACCAAGGCCGACCCGGCCTACGGCGCGGGCGTGGAGGCGGCGCTGCGCAAGCTGGGCGCGTTCGCCGGCGAAGACTCGCCCAACAGCCTCGCCTGATCGACCCATCCCCTTGGGGGAAGATGCCGGAAGGACAGATGGGGCTGGTCTTGCGTCAGCCCCATTCAAGACGCCGTCGCAGCCTTGCGACGGCGTTTTGGTGAAAGGATTGGCGAGATTGCCACCCTCCCCCGCTTCACGGGTACTTTCCCCGGCTTGCGGGGGGAAGGAGCGCGGGTCAGGTTGCGTCGATGTCGCCCAGCGCGCGGATCAGCCTGCGCGCCCGCTTGTCCGGCTTCGTGTCCGGGGCGCGGTAGCCGTTGCGCTGCGCGCGGGCCAGTTCGCGCGCCGCCTCGCGCGCGGCGCGCGAGGCCTCCGGTTCGGCGTACAGCGCCTGCGCGACCGGCGCCGGCCCGCGCACGTCCGCCAGCCCCAGCACCTCGATGGCGAACACCTCGCCCGAACGCTCGATGCGCAGCGCATCGCCCACGCGCACCGCACGCGAGGCCTTGGCGCGCTGGCCGCCAACTTCGACCTTGCCGGTCTCGATGGCCTGCTTCGCCAGGGCGCGGGTCCGGTAGAAGCGCGCCGCCCACAACCACAGGTCGAGCCGGACGGTGCGCGCGGCGGCGTCATGCGGGATATTCACGGCGATGGATTGTAACGGGCCGCGTGAAGGGCCATGGCGAAGGCGCAGCGAGATCCGGGAACCGGACGCAGCAAGACATGAGGCGCGGAAAGACAGGAGCAACGGTCTGTCATTCCGAGCGCAGCGAGGAATCTGCCTCCGAAAACGTGGGAAACGGCAGAAGCAGATTCCTCACTGCGCTCGGAATGACCAGTCGTTTGAGGCTTGAAACGCCAGTCGCACGACCGCCCCGGCGCCACAAACGCAAACGGCCGCCCTGCGGCGGCCGTTGCGGATCGGAAGCGAAGCGCCCGCTTATTCGGCGGCTTCGGCGGCAGCCGCCGCGGCGGCCTTGGCCTTGGCGTGGGCCGACAGGTCTTCCTTGATGCGGGCCTTCTTGCCTTCCAGGCCGCGCAGGTAGTACAGCTTGCCGGCGCGGACCTTGCCGCGGCGCTTCACCTCGACCGAGTCGATCGTGGCGCTGTGGGTCTGGAACACGCGCTCGACGCCATAGCCGTGCGAGATCTTGCGCACGGTGAAGGCGGAGTTGAGGCCGGCGTTCTTCTTGCCGATGACCACGCCCTCGTAGGCCTGGACGCGCTCGCGGTTGCCTTCCTTGACCTTGACGTTGACGACGACGGTGTCGCCGGGGCCGAAGTCGGGAAGCTTGCGCTGCGCCTGTTCGGTCTCGAACTGCTGCAGCAGGGTGTTCAGGGACGGCTTGGTGGTCATGGCGGTATCTCGATGGAGCCTGTTGGATTAGTTGTAGGCGTGGTGCACGCGGACGCACGCTCTTGGCACTGCCTGCCTGCCAGTGGCAGGTCAGCCGCGCATTATAGCCGGAAAATCCGGCCCGGGGGCCAGGATTCAGCCCTCTCCCGGAGGGTCGTCCCCGGCCTGTCCGTCCAGCCAGTCCCGCTCGGCGGCCGTCAGCCCGGCCCCGGCCAGCAGGTCCGGGCGCCGCTGGCGGGTGCGCAGCAGCGACTGGCGCCGGCGCCAGCGGGCGATTTCGGCGTGGTTGCCCGACAGCAGCACCTCCGGGACGGCCCCCAGTGCGTGCTCCACCGGCCTGGTGTAGTGCGGGCAATCCAGCAGGCCGTCGGCCTCGAAGCTGTCCTGGACGGCAGATTCGGCGTCGTTCAGGGCGCCCTCCTGCAGCCGGGCGACGGCGTCCACGACCACCGCCGCGGCCAGCTCGCCACCCGACAGCACGTAGTCGCCGATCGACAGTTCCTCGTCGACCTCGGCCGCGACCAGCCGCTCGTCGACGCCCTCGTAGCGGCCGCAGAGCAGGATGATCCGCTCGCGCGTCGCCAGCTCGCGGACGACGGTCTGGGTCAGCGGGCGGCCCTGCGGGCTGAGGTAGACGACCTTCGCCGGCGCCGGATCGGCGGCGCGCGCAGCGCGGATCGCCGCGCGCAGCGGATCGATCAGCATCACCATGCCCGGCCCGCCGCCGAACGGACGGTCGTCGACCCGCCGGTAGTTGCCCTCGGCATGGTCGCGCGGGTTCCAGCCGTGGATCGACAGCAGCCCCCGCTCCTGCGCGCGCCCGACCACGCCGAAGCCGGCGCACTGGGCGACGAATTCGGGAAACAGGCTGATGAGGTCGATGCGCATGGGGTGATTCGTGATTCGTGATTCGTGATTCGTGATTGGAGGTCGCTGCTTTTCCAATCACGAATCACCAATCACCAATCACGGCTCCATCAGAAGTCCGCGTCCCAATCCACGGTGATGCAGCCGGCGTCGAAATCGACCGACACGATGTAGTCGGGCTCGAGGAAGGGCACCATCCGCTCGCGATCGCCGCGCGCCACCAGCACGTCGTTGGCGCCGGTGGAAAACAGGTGCGATACGGTGCCGAAGTCCGCGCCCACGGTGTTCACCACGCGCAGGCCTTCGAGGTCGACCCAGTAGTACTGGCCCGGTTTCGGCGGCGGCAGCGCGGAACGCGGCACGTGGATCTCGCCGCCTTTCAGCGCTTCCGCGGCGTCGCGGTCCTCGACGCCCGGCAGGCGCATCACGATGCCCTTGGCGGTGCTGCGCCCGCGCCCGCCCTCGAGCTCGCGCTCGACGCCCTGCGCGGTGCGCAGCGTCCACGGCCGGTAGCGGAAGATCGCCTCCGGCGGGTCGCTGAAGGATTCGAGCTTGAGTTCGCCGCGCACGCCGAACGCGCCGTGGATCCTGCCCATCAGGATGCGGCGCGTCGGGTCGTTCATGGCTGCGTTGGCCGCGCGGTCGCGCGGCCGGGCGTCAGGCGGCCGGGGCGGCGGCCTTGGCCGCTTCGCGGTACAGGTTGCGGACCTTGTCGGTCAGCTGCGCGCCCTTCGAGACCCAGTGGTCGACGCGGGCGGTATCCAGCACCACGCGCTGCTCGGCGCCTTGCGCGACCGGGTTGTAGTAACCCACGCGCTCGATGTTGCGGCCGTCGCGCGCGCTGCGCGAGTCGGTGACGATGATGTGGTAGAAGGGGCGCTTCTTCGCGCCGCCGCGGGTGAGGCGGATCTTGACCATGGTGCGTTCTCGGTGTTGCCCAGTCGCCAGGATGGCGAGGTAAGCCGGCTATTGTAAGCCATTGACCGGCCACGAGGAACCCCGTGGGAGCGCGCTTGCGCGCGATCGGGATTCCCGGATCCCTGTCGCGGCCAAGGCCGCTCCCACGAGGTCAGGCGCTAGCCAGCGGCTGCCAGCGGTGCGCGGCCAGCGCGGCCGCCAGACGCTCCATCAGGGCCGGATCAGGGCGCAGCGCCGTCTCGTCGATGCCCGAGATCGGCCAGATGCCGGTGGCATTGGCCGCGAACGCCGCCTTGAGGCCAGCCAGCGCCCGCGCCTCGACCGGCAGGTGCCGCTGCGCGACGCCGACCTCGGCCAGCCCGGCCTGCAGCAGCCGCTCCTGCGTGCCCCGCAGCGCCTCGGCCTGCGGCCAGACGACCTGCTGGCCGTCCCAGAAGCCGATGTTCCAGAGCGAGCCCTCGCTGATCCGGCCCCTGGCGTCGACGAACAGGGCGTCGTCGAAGCCGTCGCGGCGCGCCTGCCGCCGGTGCTGGAACAGCGGGAAGGTGCCGACGTGCTTCACCAGCGGCAGCGCGCGCTGGAAGGGACAGGTCTTGACCCAGGCCGGCTTGGGATCGGCCTCGCGCGGCGGGGTCGACGAAACCAGCACATCGACCGGCTGCGGGCGTTCGGGATGGGCATGATCGAACGCGCGCGAGTAGACGGTGACGCGCACGCTGGCGTCATCGACGCCTTCGCCATCGAGCGCGGCGAGGATGGCGGCGCGGATGCGCGCATCGTCCAGCGTCGTGTCGAACAGCTCGCGGGTTCCCGACTTCAACCGGTGCAGGTGCAGGTCGAGACCGCGCACCGCGCGCCCGCGCACCTGCATCGAGGTGAAGTGGCCGTAATTGGCCAGCGCCAGCGCGCGCAGGTCGTCGGCGGTGGCGGGCTGGCCGTCGAGGTAGGCGGAGCTCACTGGCGCAATCCGTGGTTGTCATCATCCCCGGACGCATCCCCTGCCGTCATTCCAGCGAAAGCTGGAATCCAGTTTCGCTTCGCGTAAAAGCCAAATGGATTCCAGCTTTCGCTGGAATGACGAGTGGGGGAACTGCTGGAACGGCGGGGGGAGGATCGACGACGACTCACCGGAACGGCATCCCGCCGCGCCCGCCCATCATCCCCTGCAGCCCGCGCATCATGCCCTTCATGCCGCCACGGGCCATCTTGCCCATCATCTTTTCCATCTGCTGGTACTGCTTCATCAGTTTGTTGACGTCGGACGGATGCGTGCCCGAGCCGGCGGCGATGCGCGCGCGGCGCGAGCCGTTGAGCAGGGCCGGGTTGCGCCGCTCCTTCTTCGTCATCGAGCCGATGATGGCGATCATGCGCGGCACTTCCCGGCTCTGCTGCACCTGCTGCTTGAGGTGCTCGGGCACCTGGCCCAGGCCCGGCAGCTTCTCCATCAGGCTGCCGATTCCGCCCATGTTCTGCATCTGCTCTAGCTGGTCGCGCATGTCGTTGAGGTCGAACTTCTTGCCCTTGGCGACCTTCTCGGCAAGCTTCTGCGCCTTGTCCTTGTCGACCTGCTGCTCGACCTGCTCGACCAGCGACAGCACGTCGCCCATGTCGAGGATGCGGCTGGCGACGCGGTCGGGGTGGAAGGTGTCGAGGCCGTCGGCCTTCTCGCTGGTGCCGATGAACTTGATCGGCTTGCCGGTGACGTAGCGCACGCTCAGCGCGGCGCCGCCGCGGGCGTCGCCGTCGGTCTTGGTCAGCACCACGCCGGTCAGCGGCAGCGCCTCGCCGAAGGCCTTGGCGGTATTGGCCGCGTCCTGGCCGGTCATCGAGTCGACCACGAACAGGGTTTCGACCGGATTCACCGCGGCGTGCAGCGCCTTGATCTCGGCCATCATCGCTTCGTCGATGGCGAGGCGGCCGGCGGTGTCGACGATCAGCACGTCGGCGAAGGATTTCCTCGCGTCGGCAATCGCGGCGCGGACGATATCCTCCGGCTTCTGCCCGGCTTCGGACGGGAAGAACAGTACGTCGACCTGCTGCGCCAGTGTCTTCAGCTGCTCGATCGCGGCCGGACGGTAGACGTCGGCGCTGACCACCATCACCTTCTTCCTGCGCTTGTCCTTGAGCAGCTTCGCCAGCTTGCCGACCGTGGTGGTCTTGCCCGCGCCCTGCAGGCCGGCCATCAGGATCACCGCCGGCGCCGGCACGTTGAGGTTCAGGTCGCTGGCCTGCGCGCCCATCACCGCGGTCAGCTCGTCGCGGACCACCTTGATCAGCGCCTGGCCCGGGGTCAGCGACTTCAGCACTTCCTGGCCGACGGCGCGGACCTTGATCCGCTCGACCAGGGCCTGCACCACCGGCAGCGCGACGTCGGCCTCGAGCAGCGCGATGCGGACCTCGCGGGTCGCCTCGCGGATGTTCTCCTCGGTCAGCCGCCCGCGGCCGCGGAGGCGGTCGATGGTGCCGGACAGGCGCTGGGTGAGCGATTCGAACATGGCGGGAACGTGGTGGAAAACGGCCCGCGATTATAGCGGGCGGGCGCCGGGCGCCCGCTGCCGGTGCCGCGCGGCGCACCCGCGGGCGCGGGCTTGTGCGACACTTTCCCGATGCCAATCGTTCTCATTGCCGCCTTCTTCTACCTGCTGGCCGGCTGGCTGGTGGTGCGCCGGATGCTGGTCGACGAGGGCGCCAAGGCCGGCTTCTGGCTGCTGACCGCGGTGAGCGCCGTGGCCCTGCACGGCCTCTTCCACGTCCTGGCCTGGCGCCAGGGCGCGGGCGTGGACCTGCACTTCTTCGCGGCGCTGTCGCTGGTCGGCCTGGGCATGGCGGCGCTGACGACGCTCTACGCCGCCAGCGGGCGCATGGGGGCGCTGGGCGTGGTGGTGTTCCCGATCGCGGCGGCGGCGCTGGTGGGCTATGCGGTGTCGGCCGGGCCCGCGACCCGCGACCTCGACTGGCGGCTGGAACTGCACGCCTGGCTGGCGCTGCTGGCGTACGCGACGCTTGCGGTGGCGGCCGTGCTCGCGATCATGCTCTGGCTGCAGGAGCGGGCGCTGCGCCGCCACGAATTCCGCGGCTGGGTGCGCGCCCTGCCGCCGCTGACCGAGCTGGAGACGCTGCTGTTCCGCACGATCGCGGTCGGCTTCGTCCTGCTCACCGCCACCCTGCTGACCGGCGTGCTGTTCGTGCAGGATTTCTTCGCCCAGCACCTGATGCACAAGACCGTGCTCAGCGTGCTGTCGTGGCTGGTGTTCGGCGCGCTGCTGTTCGGCCGCTGGCGCTACGGCTGGCGCGGCGGCAAGGCGGTGCGCTGGACGCTGACGGCGATGGCGCTGCTGGTGCTGGCCTTCTTCGGCAGCAAGTTCGTGCTGGAGCTGGTGCTGGGCCGCGCCTGAGCCGGGATCGGCGAGAATACGCGGCACCGATCGCGCCGCGACCTTCCCGCACCTGCACATGCCCTTCCACGACGACGCCAGCCGCCTCGCCTGCGCCGACCAGCACGCCTGGACGGCCGCGGCGATCCGCCGGATCGAGGCGGACTTCAACCGCTCCGCCGACACCCACCTGATCCCGCTGTCGCTGCCGGGCTTCCCCGGCATCGACGTCTACTTCAAGGACGAATCCAGCCACCCGACCGGCAGCCTCAAGCACCGGCTCGCGCGCTCGCTGTTCCTGTATTCGCTGGCGAACGGCTGGCTGCACGCCGGCAGCACGGTGGTGGAAGCGTCCAGCGGTTCGACCGCGGTGTCCGAAGCCTATTTCGCGCGGCTGCTGGGGCTGCCGTTCGTGGCGGTGATGCCGGCCTCGACCTCGCCGGAGAAGATCGCGGCCATCGAATTCCACGGCGGCCGCTGCCACCTGGTGCGCAACGCCTGCGACATCGGTGCGGCCTCCGTGCAGCTCGCGCTCGACAGCGGCGGGCATTTCATGGACCAGTTCACCTACGCCGAGCGCGCCACCGACTGGCGCGCCAACAACAACATCGCCGAATCGATCTTCCGGCAGATGGAGCAGGAACCGCATCCGGTCCCGGCATGGATCGTCTGCAGCGCCGGCACCGGCGGCACCAGCGCGACCATCGGCCGCTATGCGCGCTACCGGGGACTTGGCACGCGCGTGCTGTGCGCCGATCCCGAGCATTCGGCCTTCCACGGCCACTATGCCGCGCTCGCGCAGGGCCGGCCGTCACCGGACGCGGCGGCGCCCGCCTCGCGGATCGAAGGTATCGGCCGTCCCACCGCCGAGCGCAGCTTCATCCCCGGCTGCGTCGACGCGATGGTCAAGGTGCCCGACGCGCTCAGCCTGGCGGCGATGCGCGAGGTGAACCGGCGCCTCGGCCGGCGCGTCGGCGGCTCGACCGGCACCAACTTCGTCGGCGTGCTCCACGCTGCGCGCGCGATGCGCGAGCGCGGGGAACGCGGGTCGATCGTCACCATCCTCTGCGACGGCGGCGAGCGCTATGCGCACAGCTACTACAACCCGGCGTGGTATGCGGCGCAGGACATCGACGTCGAGGCGGTCGATCGCACCATCGCGCAGGCGATCGACGGCGACGGCGCGCTTCCCGACCTGCAGCCGGTGTCGCGGCACGGCCGCGGCTGAATCATCAGTCCGGCGCATGACGGCGATCGGGCGTGCGCCGCCTCGTTCTCATCGGGGCCGATCCTTCGCCGCTTGCGGCGTCATCGAGCGGATGACAGGCCAGGTCCGGTAAACGCTCGACGAAATCCGTTCGTCATCCGCGCGCTTTCGTCATCCCCGCGAAGTGCTTTACAACAGCCGAAGGCTGGTCAAGCGGGGATCCATTTTGCTTTGACGCAACGACGCTGGATCCCCGCCTTCGCGGGGATGACGACTTTTTTCAGACTTTTCTAATGCAGCACCAGCGGCACGGCGCCGAAGACGAGGCCCAGCACGACACCGCCCACCACTTCCGCCAGCGTATGCCGCGCCATCCGCAGCCTCGCCCAGCCGAGCAGCGGCAGCAGCATGAGCGCCACGACACCCGCGTCGCGCCACAGCGGCAGCAGCGCAACGCCCGCGAACGCGAGGCTCGCCATGTGCAGCGACAGCTTGATCCAGCGGTTGGCGATCCCGGCGGCGCACAGCATCGCCACCGCGGCGAGACTGCCGGTCGACGTCGCCGACGCGCGCCCGCCCATCCACCACCAGTAGCCGCCGGCCACCGCCAGCGCCAGCAGGTACAGCAGCGGTCGCTCCTGCCGGCGCGATGCGTCCACCGTCTGCCAGTGCCCGGCGCGACGGCGCTGCAGCACGAAGCCCCAGACAATCGCGACGGCAATGCCGATGCCGACGGCGGTGCGCGCCAGGCTGGCGGGATCCAGCCGCAGCGCCGCCAGCAGTGCCAGCGCGACGAAGACCGCGAACGGATGCAGCAGCACCGACACCGCGCGCGCGAACCGCCAGCACCCGTTCGATTCCGGCTGCGCGCTCACGCCTGTTCCAGCGCGTCCGCGAGGCGCTCGGCCGCGACGATCTCCATGCCCTTGTAGCTCCCCGCCTTCGGCGCATTCGCCTTCGGCACGATGGCGCGCTTGAAACCGTGGGTCGCAGCCTCCTTCAACCGCTCCTCGCCATTGGGCACGGGACGGATCTCGCCGGACAGGCCAACCTCGCCGAAGGCGATGGTCTTGTCCGGCAGCGGCGTGTCGCGCAGCGAGGACAGCACCGCCAGCAGCACCGGCAGGTCGGCCGCGGTTTCCTGCACGCGGATGCCGCCGACGACGTTGACGAACACGTCCTGGTCGCCGGTGACGATGCCGCCGTGCCGGTGCAGCACCGCCAGCAGCATCGCCAGGCGATTGCCTTCCAGGCCCACCGCCACGCGGCGCGGGTTCGACAGCGGCGAGGCGTCGACCAGCGCCTGCACCTCCACCAGCAGCGGGCGCGTGCCTTCGCGCGTGACCATCACGCAGCTGCCCGGCTGCCGCGTGCTGCCGCCGGAGAGGAAGATCGCCGACGGATTCGGCACTTCGCGCAGGCCACGATCGCCCATCGCGAACACGCCCAGCTCGTTGACCGCGCCGAAGCGGTTCTTGAACGCGCGCAGCACGCGGAAGCGGCTGCCCGAATCGCCCTCGAAGTAGAGCACCGCATCGACCATGTGCTCGAGCACGCGCGGACCGGCGATGCCGCCTTCCTTGGTGACGTGCCCGACCAGGAACACCGCGGTGCCGGTTTCCTTGGCATAGCGCACCAGCCGCGCCGCGCTCTCGCGCACCTGGCTGACCGAACCCGGCGCGGCGGTCAGCGAGTCGGTCCACAGCGTCTGCACCGAGTCGGCGACGATGATCCTCGGCCGCAGCTGCGAGGCCTGTTCGAGGATGCGCTCGATGCCGGTTTCCGCGAGCGCGTTCAGGCCCTCGAGCGGCAGACCGAGGCGCGACGCGCGTCCCGCGACCTGCGCCAGCGATTCCTCGCCGGTGACGTACAGGCCCGGCAGGTTCGACGCCATCGCCGCGACCGCCTGCAGCAGCAGGGTCGACTTGCCGATCCCCGGATCGCCGCCGACCAGCACCACCGCGCCTTCCACCAGCCCGCCGCCGAGCACGCGGTCGAACTCGCCGATGCCGGTGCTCACGCGCACGTCCCCGCCCTGCTGCACGTCCTTGAGCGCGGTGACCTTCGGCGGATCGACCTTGCCGGCCCAGCCGCTGCGCCGCGATGCCGGCGACTTCGCCGCGACGGCGCTTTCGAGCACGATCTCCGACAGCGTGTCCCATGCGCCGCAGGCGCCGCACTGGCCCTGCCATTTGCTGAAGTCCGCGCCGCATTCGCTGCAGACGTACGCCGTGCGTGCCTTCGCCATCGATCCGACCGTCTCCCGACCAGCCGCTACTCTAGCCGCGCCGCGTCTCCGCCGGCGAGACGACG
This sequence comes from Luteimonas marina, assembly GCF_007859325.1. Taxonomy (GTDB): domain Bacteria; phylum Pseudomonadota; class Gammaproteobacteria; order Xanthomonadales; family Xanthomonadaceae; genus Luteimonas; species Luteimonas marina. Next base: position 43,482 of record NZ_VOHK01000004.1, read on the forward strand.
GTCGCCGGACGGCCATGTCCGGCCCGTACAATCGATCGCACCGTCTGCCCGGACCGGCGATCCTCCCCATGCGCATGCTGCTGCCGATGCTGCTGCTCGTCGCCTGCGCCAGCCGGCCCGGACCGCCGCCCGACGCACCCAGATCCGCCATGCCGCCAGAGGCCCGTCCGATGATCATCGCCCACCGCGGCGCCAGCGCGCTGCTGCCCGAGCACACGCTGGCCGCCTACCGAAGGGCGATCGAGGACGGCGCGGACGCCATCGAACCCGATCTCGTCAGCACCCGGGACGGCGTGCTGGTGTCGCGCCACGAGAACGAGATCGGCGGCACCACCGACGTCGCCGAGCGGCCCGAGTTCGCCGACCGCAGGACGCGCAAGCGCATCGATGGGGAACCGGTGGAAGGCTGGTTCACCGAAGACTTCACCCTCGCCGAGCTGAAGTCGCTGCGCGCGCGCGAGCGCCTGCCGGAACTGCGCTCGACCGCGCACGACGGACGGTTCGAGATCGCGACGCTGGACGAGATCATCGCGCTCGCGGCCGACGCATCCGACGCGCGCGGCCGCGCGCTGGCGCTGGTGCCCGAACTCAAGCATCCCACCTATTTCGCGTCGATCGGTCTGGCGATGGAGGACAGGCTGCTGGCGACGCTGGCCGCGCATCCCTACACCCGCCGCGCGCCCGTCCTCATCCAGTCGTTCGAGACCGGCAACCTGCGCGAACTGCGCGGGAAGATCGGCGACGCGCCCAACATCCGGCTGCTGCAACTGCTCGAACGGCCGTCGAAGCAGCCCTACGACCTCGCCGCCAGCGGGCACGCGACCACCTACGGCGAGATGCTGCGGCCGGAAGGCCTGCGCACGATCGCCACCTATGCCGACGGCGTCGGTCCGCCGATCGCGTCGCTGCGCCTGTACGCGACCGCCGACGGCCACCGCAGCGCCCTCGTCGACGATGCCCATGCCGCCGGGCTGCAGGTCATGCCCTGGACCTTCCGGCCCGAGAACGCGTTCCTGCCGCGCCGATACCGCGCCGGAAGCCGCGGCGCCCGCAACGAAACCGGTTCGATCCGACAGCTCCGCGACCATGTCGAAGCCGGCATCGACGGCCTGTTCGCCGACGATCCCGCCCTCGCCCGCCGCGCGCTCGATGCCGGGCCCTAGGTCGTGGCGGCGGGATCGTCGCGTTCCTGCCTGATCTGCCCGGCGATGTTGTCGGCCGCGATCCGGTGCTGCAGGGACTTGCACATCTCGACGCCCGCCGCGGTCAGGCACAGCCCGTCTTCGCCCTCTTCCACGAGGGCGCTGTCCAGCAGGCGCTGCCGGATCGCGGAATCGTCGGGGGCGGGCTCGTCGCCCTGGAAAATCCTCTGCAGGACCGCGAGCAGCGCCAGGTCCTCCAGCGGGATCGGTTCCATCGTCGGGTCTCGGCAGGAAGGGATGGTGCCGGAAACAGGAGTCGAACCTGCGACCTACGCATTACGAATGCGCCGCTCTACCAACTGAGCTATTCCGGCGATGACCGTCCGCGATTGCGCGGCGTGCAGCGCCCGCACGGGGCGTGAATTCTAGGTTCCGCAGGGGCCGGGGTCAATCGACCAGCTGCAGCCGCAGCTCCTTCGGCAGCGCGAACACCATGCTCTCGGGCTCGCCGTGCAGCTCGCGCACGCCGCCGGCGCCCAGTTCGTGCAGCCGCGCCAGCACGCCCTGCACCAGCACGTCCGGCGCCGAGGCGCCCGCGGTGACGCCGATATGGCGGCGGCCGACGATCCATTCCGGGTCGATCTCCGCCGCGCCGTCGATCAGGTAGGCCTCGACCCCGTCGCGCTCGGCCAGTTCGCGCAGGCGGTTGGAGTTGGAGCTGTTCGGCGAACCGACCACCAGCACCAGGTCGCACTGCTGGGCGAGCTCGCGCACGGCGTCCTGGCGGTTCTGGGTGGCGTAGCAGATGTCGTCGTTCTTCGGCCCCTGCATCTCGGGGAAGCGCGCCTTCAGCGCCGCGATGATGTCGCGCGTGTCGTCGACCGACAGCGTGGTCTGGGTGGTGTAGGCCATGTTGGCGGGCTGCCCGGGCGCGAGGTAGGCCACGTCCTCGAGGTCCTCGACCAGGTAGATCTGCCCGGCCCCGGACTCGGCCTTCCACTGCCCCATCGTGCCCTCGACCTCGGGATGCCCGGCGTGCCCGATCAGCACCACGTCGCGGCCGGCGCGGCAGTGGCGCGCGACCTCGAAATGCACCTTGGTCACCAGCGGACAGGTCGCGTCGAACACTTTCAGCCCGCGCCGGTCCGCCTCCTCGCGCACGGCCTGCGAGACGCCGTGGGCGCTGAAGATCACGGTGTTGCCGTCGGGCACCTCGTCGAGCTCCTCGACGAAGATCGCGCCGCGGCGCTTGAGGTCCTCGACCACGAAGCGGTTGTGCACGACCTCGTGGCGTACGTAGATCGGCGCGCCCAGCGTCTCGAGCGCGCGCTTGACGATCTCGATCGCGCGGTCGACGCCGGCGCAGAAGCCGCGGGGGTTGGCGAGGACGATGTCCATTGGCCGCTAGTTTACCGAAGCCGGGGCGGCGCCGGCCCTGCGGGAACGGTTCCAGCCGCGACCGGAGCGTTCCACGGATCGCGCTGGTCGCGGCCGAAGCCGCGCCTACGGGGGGGCGGGCCTGTCCCGCCTGCCCGGGAACAGGCCGAACAGGGCGATGCCGATCGCGCCGCCGACCACGGCGCAGTCGGCGATGTTGAACGCCGGCCAGTAGTGGTCGCGCCAATGCCACTGGATGAAGTCCACGACGTGGCCGTGGACCTGCCGGTCGATGATGTTGCCCAGCGCGCCGCCGATCACCAGCGCGAACGGCAGCGCGGTGCGCCAGTCGCCGCGCGGCGTCTTCGACAGCCACACGGCCAGCAGGCCGCTGATGCCGATGCCGAGCACGGTGAAGAACCATTTCTGCCAGCCGCCGCCGCCGGCGAGGAAGCTGAATGCCGCGCCGGTGTTGTAGGTGCGGTACCAGTTCCAGAAGCCCTCGATCACCGGGACCGGGGTGTATTCGGGCAGGCTGGTCAGCACCCACCACTTGGTCAACTGGTCGAGGACGATGACGATGGCCGAGAGGAGCAGCCAGATCAGGGCGTTGGGCTTCGGAGTGGCAGTCATGATTCGACGCTCACGTCATCCCCGCGAAAGCGGGAATGACGTTGGAAAGTTGATGGCGGGCGGACGCGGTCAGAACCACTGCCGATCCTCGCCCGGGCCTTCGACGTTGGACACGCAGCGCCCGCACAGCTGCGGGTGTTCCGCATGGCTGCCGACGTCGGCGCGGTGGTGCCAGCAGCGCACGCACTTGGCCTTCTTCGTCGGCGCGGCAACGATGCGTGATTCCTCGCCCGCGAACGGCACAACGGTGACGTCGCCGCTGATCAGCAGGAAGCGCAGTTCGTCCACCAGCGGCGCGACCCGGATCTGGTCGGCGGTGCCGGCGTGCAGTTCGATCTCCGCCTCCAGCGCCGCGCCGATCTCGCCGCTGGCGCGCATCGGCTCCAGCACCTTGGCCACCTGCTCGCGCAGCGCCAGCAGGCGGTCGAAGTCGTGCGCGGACAGCGGCGCGTCGGCCGGCAGCGGCGCCAGGCCCTCGTACCAGGTCTCGAACAGCACGTTGGCCTTGCGCTCGCCCGGCAGGTAGCCCCACAGCTCGTCGGCGGTGAAGCTCAGCACCGGCGCGATCCAGCGCACGAAGGCCTCGCTGATGCGGTACATCGCGCCCTGCGCGCTGCGCCGCCCGCGCGAGTCCTCGCGCATCGTGTACAGGCGGTCCTTGGTCACGTCGAGGTAGAGCGAGCCGAGGTCGACGCTGCAGAAGTTCAGCAGCGCCTGCACGATCTCGGCGAAGTCGTAGCGATCGAAGGCGGCCTTGATCTTCTCCTGCACTTCCCAGGCACGGTGCACGATCCAGCGGTCGAGCGCGACCATGTCCTCCAGCGTGACCAGGTGCACGGCCGGGTCGAAGCCATGCAGGTTGCCGAGCAGGAAGCGCGCGGTGTTGCGGATGCGGCGGTAGGCGTCGGCGTTGCGCTTGAGGATCTCCTGCGACAGCGACATCTCGTTGCTGTAGTCGGCCGAGGCGATCCACAGGCGCAGGATGTCCGCGCCCAGCGTCTTCATGATGTCCTGCGGCTCGATGCCGTTGCCGAGCGACTTCGACATCTTGCGGCCGTGCTCGTCGACGGTGAAGCCGTGGGTCAGGCACTGCCGGTAGGGCGCGGCCCGGTCGATGGCGACGCCGGTGAGCAGCGAGGACTGGAACCAGCCGCGATGCTGGTCGGAGCCTTCGAGGTAGAGGTCGGCCGGCTTGCCGAGGCCGCGTTCGAGCAGCACGCCCTCGTGGGTGACGCCGGAGTCGAACCAGACGTCGAGGATGTCGGTGATCCTGTCGTAGTCCTTCGCCTCGTCGCCGAGCAGTTCGGCGGCATCGAGCGTGTACCACACGTCGACGCCCTCCTGCTCGACGCGATCGGCCACCGCGCGCATCAGCTCGGTGCTGCGCGGATGCGGATCGCCGGTCTCGCGGTGCACGAACAGCGCGATCGGCACGCCCCAGGTGCGCTGGCGCGAGATGGTCCAGTCCGGGCGGCCCTCGACCATGCCGGCGATGCGCGCCTTGCCCCATTCCGGATACCAGCGCACGGTGTCGATGGCGGCCAGCGCGTCGGCGCGCAGGTTCGCCTGCTCCATCGAGATGAACCACTGCGGCGTGGCGCGGAACGCGATCGGGGTCTTGTGGCGCCAGCAGTGCGGGTAGCTGTGCTCGAGCCGGCTGAAGGCGAGCAGCGTGCCGTCGTTGCGCAGCACATCGACGATGACGTCGTTGGCCTTCCAGATGTGCTGGCCGGCCAGTTCCACGCCGTGCGCGGCCGGCGTCGACGGCAGGTACACGCCGCGGCCGTCGACCGGATTGATCTGCGCGGCGGTGTAGCGGTCGATCAGGTCGTACTTCTTCGCGACCGCATAGTCCTCCTGGCCGTGGCCGGGCGCGGTATGCACGGCGCCGGTGCCGTCCTCGGCCGAGACGTGGTCGCCGAGCAGGACCGGGATGTCGCGTTCGTCGTAGAACGGGTGCGCGAACAGCATGCCCTCGAGTTTCTCGCCGCTGGCGCGGCCGAGCACGACCTGATCCTCGACGCCGTAGCGCTCGAGCGCGCGCGCCGCCAGCGCATCTGCCAGCACCAGCCAACGGCGCTTGCCCTCGCGCGGCGGGCCTTCGACCAGGGCGTACTCGAGTTCGGCGCCGAGCGAGATCGCGAGCGAGGCCGGCAGCGTCCACGGCGTGGTGGTCCAGATCGGCAGCGCGACCTCGACGTCCTCCGGCACCTCGACGCCGAACGCGCGCGCCACCGCCTGCGGGCTACGCGCGGCATAGGCCACGTCGACCGCGGGCGAGACCTTGTCGGCGTACTCGATCTCGGCCTCGGCCAGCGCCGAGCCGCAGTCGAAGCACCAGTGCACCGGTTTCACGCCGCGGGTGAGGTGGCCGTTGTCGACGATCTTCGCCAGCGCGCGGATCTCGTTGGCCTCGAAGCGGAAATCGAGCGTCAGGTAGGGATCGTCCCAGTCGCCGATCACGCCCAGGCGCTTGAAGTCCTTGCGCTGCAGCTCGATCTGCGAGAGCGCGTATTCGCGGCACTTCTGCCGGAACTGCGCCGCGTCGAGCTTGACGCCGACCTTGCCGTACTTCTTCTCGATTGCGATCTCGATCGGCAGGCCGTGGCAGTCCCAGCCCGGGACGTAGGGCGCATCGAAGCCGGCGAGGTATCGCGACTTGACGATGATGTCCTTGAGGATCTTGTTGACCGCGTGGCCGAGGTGGATCGCGCCGTTCGCGTAGGGCGGGCCGTCGTGCAGCACGAACAGGGGCCGGCCCTTCGCGTTCTCGCGCAGTTGCGCGTAGAGGTTGTCGCGCTCCCAGCGCTCGAGCGTGCCCGGCTCGCGCTTCGGCAGGTCGCCGCGCATCGGGAACCCGGTCTCCGGCAGCAGGATCGTGGATTTGTAGCGCTGGTTGTCGTTGCTGTCGGTCACGCAGTGGCCCGCCGTGGGGTGTGCTGTTGGAGGATGCGACGCGCCTCGCCGGCATCGCGATGCATCTGCGCGACCAGGGTCGGCAGGTCCGGGAATTTCTCCTCGTCGCGCAGGCGCGCGACGAACTCGACTTCGATCCGGCGCCCGTACAGGTCGCCATCGAAATCGAACAGGTGCGCCTCGAGCAGCGGCTCGACGCCGCCGACCGTGGGTCGCGTGCCGAAGCTCGACACCGACGGCCACGGGGCATCGCCGATGCCATGCACGCGAGTCGCGTAGATCCCGCGCAGCGCCGGCACCTTGCCGCCGAAGCGCAGGTTGGCGGTCGGATAGCCGAGCGTGCGGCCGAGCTGCTGCCCGCGCACCACGCGCCCGGACACCGCATACGGCTTGCCGAGCAGGCGCGCGGCGGCGTCGAAATCGCCGTCCACCAGCGCCTGGCGGATGCGCGTGCTCGACACGCGCTCGCCGCCCTGCAGCAGCGGCTCGATCTCGCCGGCGGCGAAACCGTGGCGTTCGCCTTCGCGATGCAGGGTGTGGATGTCGCCGGCGCGCCTGTGGCCGAAGCGGAACTCCGGCCCGACCCAGACCTCTCGCGCCCACAGCCGCTGCGCCAGCACCGCCTCGACGAACGCCTCCGCCGGCATCGCCGACAGCTTCGCGTCGAAGCGCAGCAGGCCGACGACGTCGGCGCCGAGCCCGCGCAGGCCCTCGATCTTCGCCCGCGCCAGACTCAGCCGCGGCGGCGGCGCATCCTTGGCGAAGAACTCGCGCGGCAGCGGCTCGAAGCTCAGCGCCACTGCATCGACCCCGAGCGCACGAGCGCGCGCGACCGCGTGGCGCACCAGTGCGCGATGGCCGAGGTGGAGGCCGTCGAACGCGCCGATGCAGACCACACTGCCGTTGGGGCACAGCGGCCCGCCGTCGACGTCGCGAAACAGCCTGCTCATGGGAACCGTGGAGTATAGCGGGGCCCAGGCCTGCGCCGCTGCACGATCGACCGTGGGAGCGGCTTCAGCCGCGATGCCTTCCCGCAGCGGGCCCGGCATCGCGACCAAGGTCGCTCCCACAGGCAGAGGCGCCGCTCAATGGCGCAGATCGCGCGGCCGGATGCCCTGCGCCCACAGCGCGACCGCATACACGACGCCGCCCAGGCCGACCACCACCGCCAGCTTCCACGCGCGCTCGCTCCAGTGCCACGCCGTCCAGCCGTCCCAGGCCCACAGCAGCGCCGCGACGGCGAGCGTCATCGCCGCACTCGCGACCCCCAACTGGCGCAGGAACCGCGGCCAGCCCGGCTCGCCGCGGAACACGCCCGCGCGGCGCAGGTACCACCACAGCTGCAGCGCATTGGTCCAGCCGGCGGCCGCCGTCGCCAGGGCCAGACAGGCGTGTGCCCCCGGCAGGGCCTTCAGCGCGGCGCGAATGTCGCCCTCGCCCGCCGCCCAGGCCGTCCGGCCGGCGTCGGTCAGGGCCAGCACCAGCGCGAGAAACAACAGGGTCGCGACGATATTGGCGGCCACCGCAACCAGTCCCGCCTTCACCGGCGTCTTCGTGTCCTGGCGCGAATAGAACGCCGGCGCCAGCACCTTCACCAGCAGGAACGCCGGCAGCGCGGTGGCCAGCGCGAGCACGGTCAGCTGCGCCATCCGGGTGTCGTGCGCGGTGAAACGCCCGTGCTGGAACAGGGTCGCGACCAGCGCCTCGGCGCACAGCATCAGCCCCAGGCAGGCCGGCACCGCGATCATCAGGCACAGCCGGAATCCCCAGTCCAGCGCCTTCGAATAGCCGTCCGGATCGGCCGCGGCGTGGCGGCTGGACAGGTGCGGCAGGATCACCGCGCCGATGGCGACGCCGAACATGCCCAGCGGGAATTCGAGCAGGCGGTCGCCCAGGTACAGCCAGGTCACGCTGCCGCCGACCAGCATCGACGCCACCACCGTGTTCAGCAGCAGGTTCAGCTGCGCCACCGACGAGCCGAACAGCGTCGGCACCATCAGCCGCATCACCCGGCGCACGCCCTCGTGCGCGGCACCCCAGCGCGGCCGCGGCAGCAGCCCGAGGCGGGCCAGCGACGGCAGGTGGAACGCCAGCTGCAGGACGCCGGCCGCCAGCACGCCCCAGGCCAGGGCCATCACCGGTTCGCGCATCCTCGGCGCCAGCGCCAGCGCGGCGGTGATCATCGCGATGTTCAGCAGCACCGGCGACAGCGCCGGCACCGCGAACCGCCGGTAGCTGTTGAGCACGCCGCCGGCCATCGACGCCATCGAGATGAACAGCAGGTAGGGGAAGGTGATCCGCAGCATCTCCGCCGCCAGCCGGCCCTGCTCGCCGCCGGCGTCGAAGCCCGGCGCGAACACCCGGATCACCCAGGGCGCGGCCAGTACCGCCAGCGCCGTCACCACCAGCAGCGCCGCCAGCAGCGTCCCGGCGACGCGGTCGACCAGCGCCTTGACCGCGGCGTGGTCGCGCGTCTCCCGGTACTCGGACAGCACCGGCACGAAGGCCATCGAGAACGAGCCCTCGGCCGACAGCCGGCGCAGGAAGTTGGGGATGCGGAAGGCCACCAGGAAGGCATCCATCGCCGGATTGGCGCCGAACACCCCGGCGTAGACCTGGTCGCGGACCAGCCCGGAAATCCGGGAAATGAAGGTCATCGCGCTGAACACCGCGGTCGAGCGCAGCAGGCCGGCGCGGCGGGCGGGCGGGACCTGTCCCTGGCCGGGCGGGACGGTCGGATCCGGCTCGCTCACCGCCCCCGCCCCGCGCCAGCCGCCTTGTTGACGCAAGCCACTGAATCCCCCATAATTTCCGGCTCCGTTTTCCCGAATCCCGGCGATCGCCGGCATTCGCCGTTCAATTCCTTACCAGTTTCCAGGATTCCATCGTGGCCAACATCAAGTCCGCCAAGAAGCGCGCCAAGCAGACCGTCGTGCGCAACGCGCGCAACACGGCCCAGCGTTCGCAGCTGCGCACCGCCGTCAAGAAGGTCGTCAAGGCGCTCGACGCCAACGACGCCGCCGGCGCCGAAGCCGCCTTCGCCGTCGCCCAGCCGCTGCTCGACCGTTTCGGTTCGCGCGGCCTGATCCACAAGAACAAGGCCGCCCGCCACAAGAGCCGCCTGACCGCCCGCATCAAGGCGCTCAAGGCCGCCTGATCCGCGCACCGCGGTCGTTCCGAAAAACCCGGCGCAGGCCGGGTTTTTTGTTGGCTGCCCGGCCGGCCATGGGGCCAGCGAAGCCAAAACCAAACCCCTGTCATTTCGACCGAAGGGAGAAATCTGCTGTCCGACGCCGGGGAGGGAGATTTCTCCCTTCGGTCGAAATGACAAGGGCTTCGGTTGAAATGACAGGGATCGCGCTCGAGTTGACAGCGAGGCCTTCTGCCGGCTCATCGCGTGCCGGGCACCGGCCCCTTCAATTCGCATCGGACGCATCCGCGTCGCCCGCTTCCCCGGCCTCGCGCTCCGCGCGCCCCATCTCGTCCAGGTGCGCCTGCACCTTGAGCATCACCTCGCGTGTGCCCTCGTGCGCGAGGCCGGAGATGATGAACCACGGCGCACTCCAGCCGAGTTCGGACACGATGCGTTCGCCCAGTTCGCGGGCGTCGGCGGCGGGGATCAGGTCGGCCTTGTTGAGGAGCAGCCAGCGCGGCTTGTCGAGCAGGCCGGCGTCGAACTTTTCCAGCTCGCGCTCGATCGTGCGGATCTGCTCGACCGCGTCGCCGCCGTCCAGCGGCTCGATCTCGACCAGGTGCAGCAGCAGCCGCGTGCGCTGGATGTGGCGCAGGAACAGCGCGCCCAGCCCGGCGCCGTCGGCCGCGCCCTCGATCAACCCCGGGATGTCGGCGATGACGAAGCTGCGCGCCGGTTCCACGCTGACCACGCCGAGGTTCGGATACAGCGTGGTGAACGGATAGTCGGCCACCTTCGGCGTCGCCGCCGACACCGCGCGGATCAGCGTGCTCTTGCCGGCGTTGGGGAAGCCGAGCAGGCCGACGTCGGCCAGCAGCTTCAGCTCCAGCCGCAGCGTGCGCTCCTCGCCCGCCGTGCCCGGCGTCGACTGCCGCGGCGTGCGGTTGGTCGAGCTCTTGAAGTGCATGTTGCCCAGGCCACCCTTGCCGCCCTGCGCCACCAGCAGGCGTTCGCCGTGGCGGGTGAGGTCGCCGATCGCCTCGTCGGTGTCGACGTTGTGCACGACGGTGCCGGTGGGCACGGTGATGACCACGTCCTCGCCGCCCTTGCCGTACATCTGCCGGCCCATGCCGTTCTCGCCGCGCTGGGCGCGGAACTGCTTCTGGTGGCGGAAGTCGACCAGGGTATTGAGGTTCTCGTCGGCCACCAGCCACACGCTGCCGCCGTCGCCGCCGTCGCCGCCATCCGGCCCGCCCAGCGGAATGAACTTCTCGCGGCGGAAGCCCACGCAGCCGTTGCCGCCGTTGCCGGCGATGACGGTGATTTCAGCTTCGTCGACGAGTTTCATGGGGAGCCGTGATTGGTGATTGGTGATTGGTGATTTGAAAAAGCGGAAATATCGTACGTATGTGAAGTCTGGATGTGGATCGTCTCGCGTGGCGCGCCGGTAACGGGCCTTTGCTCTTTCGAATCACCAATCACCAATCACGAATCACCAACTCCTGCTCCACCAACGAAAAGCCCCGCGCGCGGCGGGGCTTTCGTCCGGCATGGCGCGAAGCTTACGCCTCGGCGACCACGCTCACGGTGCGGCGCTTCTTCGGACCCTTGGTCGAGAACTCGACCTTGCCGTCGACCAGCGCGAACAGCGTGTGGTCGCGGCCCAGGCCCACGCCCGGACCCGGATGGAACTGGGTGCCGCGCTGGCGGACGATGATGTTGCCGGCATCGATCGCCTGGCCGCCGTAGATCTTGACGCCGAGGTACTTCGGGTTGGAGTCGCGGCCGTTGCGCGAGGAACCTACGCCCTTTTTATGTGCCATGACTGCTGCTCCTTACTTCTTGCTGTCGCCACCGGCGATGCCGGTGATCTCGATTTCGGTGTAGTGCTGGCGATGTCCCTGCCGCTTCATGTGGTGCTTGCGACGGCGGAACTTGATGATGCGCACCTTGTCGGCGCGGCCGTGGCCGACGACCTTCGCGGTGACGCTGGCGCCCTTGAGCGCATCGCCGATCTTGATGCCGTCGCTGTCGCCGAGCATCAGGATGTTGTCGAACGTGATCTCGTTGCCGGCTTCGGCCTCGAGCTTCTCGACGCGGAGCGTTTCGCCCTGCGCCACGCGGTATTGCTTGCCGCCGGTGACCAGTACTGCGTACATGTGGAGCCTCGTATCGGTGTTGGTTCTGTAGTTATTCTTGGGTTCTGCCTGCCATCGAGGGCGGACAGAAGCGGAATTGTAGGGGATTCAGCGACTTGGGCGCAAGCCGCCCCCTGACCCGGCCCACCCGGGGTGGGGCCGCCTGCCTCAGGCGAGCCGCCAGGGCGGGTCGGCGAAGCGTTCGGCGAGGTAGTCGACGAAGGCCCGGACCCGCGGCGGCACCAGGGTCCGCCCGGGCATGACCGCGTGGATGCCGCTGGCCGGGACCGGATGGTCCGGCAGCACGACCCGCAGCCGCCCCTCGCGCAGGTCCCGGTGGACGTGCCAGGCCGAGTGCATGGCGATGCCGAGGCCGGCCAGCGCGGCATCGCGCAGCGCCTCGCCGTAGTTGCTCTCGAAGCGCCCCTGGACCCGGACGTCGACCGCCCGCCCGGCCGGATCCAGCAGCCGCCACACGTCCTGGAGGCCGTCGCGGCCGGTCAGCAGCACGCAGTCGTGCCGCGCGAGCTCGGCGGGCGTGGCCGGCATGCCGCGGCGGTGCAGGTAGTCCGGCGACGCGCACAGCAGCCGGTCGTTCACGGCGAGCTGGCGCGAGACCAGCGAGGAATCGTCGAGCCGGCCGATGCGGATCGCCAGGTCGTAGCCGGCGCCGATCAGGTCGGTGACGCGGTCGTCGAGGTCGAGGCTGACCCGCAGCCCCGGATGCGCGGCCAGGAATTCCGGCAGCAGCGGCGAGATGTACTGGCGGCCGAACGAGGCCGAGGCGGTGACGCGCAGCGTGCCCGCCACCTCGCCGCCCTGCTGCCTCAGGCGGCTGCCGAGCAGTTCCAGTTCCTCGACCAGCACCCGCCCCTCCTGCGCCAGCGCCAGCCCTTCCGGCGTCGGATGCAGGCGGCGCGTGGTCCGGTGCAGCAGGCGCACGCCGAGCTCGCGCTCCAGCCGCTTCAGCCGCTGGCTGGCCACCGCGACCGACAGGTCCAGCCGCCGGGCCGCGGCGCTGATCGAGCCCTGTTCGAGCACCTGCAGGAACAGGGCGATGTCGCCGACGCGATCCACGATTATCAATATTTCATTGAAATTGATTCGGAATTCTGCCCGTTTTTCCGAACAAGGCAATGGCGGACAGTGACGGCTCCCGCCCCCCTCCCTTGCTCGTCGTCCCCGCGAAGGCGGGGATCCAGTGTCTTTCAAGCCATTGAATCCAAATACAAAAGACACCGGGTTCCCGCCTTCGCGGCATTGCGCCCTTCACGGGTGGAATGACGTTGTTCATTTCCATGCCCACCGAAAGTCATCCTCCCCATGCCCTCTCCCCCATCCCCCCGCATGCCGCTCGCGGTCTACGCCCTGACCGCCGGCGCCTTCGGCATCGGCACCACCGAGTTCGTGATCATGGGCCTGCTGCTGCAGGTCGCCGCCGACCTGCAGGTCAGCCTGCCGCTGGCCGGGCTGCTGATCTCCGGCTACGCGCTGGGCGTGTTCGTCGGCGCGCCGCTGCTGACGCTGGCCACCGGCCGCCTGCCGCGCAAGACCGTGCTGGTGGCGCTGATGGTGGTGTTCACGCTCGGCAACCTCGCCTGTGCGCTGGCGCCGAACTACGCGCTGCTGATGGTCGCGCGCGTGGTCACGTCGCTGGCGCACGGCACCTTCTTCGGCGTCGGCGCGGTGGTCGCCACCGGGCTGGTCGCGGAGGAGCGCAAGGCCTCGGCGATCTCGGTGATGTTCACCGGCCTCACCGTCGCGACCCTGCTCGGCGTGCCGGCAGGCGCGTGGCTGGGATTGCACTACGGATGGCGTTCGACTTTCTGGGCCGTGGCGGCGATCGGCGTCATCGCCACGCTGGTGATCGCGACCCTGGTCCCTGCCGATCGCGACAGCCGCGATGCCACACGGCCGGACGTGCGCGCCGAACTCGCCGTCGTCGCGCGTACGCCGGTGCTGCTCGGCCTGCTGATGACCGTGCTCGGCTTCGGCGGCATGTTCGCGGTCTACACCTACATCCAGCCGCTGCTGACGCAGGTGACGGGATTCGCCGATGCGGCCATTTCGCCGATCCTGCTGGTGTTCGGCGTCGGCATGATCGCCGGCAACCTGCTCGGCGGACGGATCGCGGACCGCGGCGTGCCGCGCGCCCTGATGGCGACCCTGCTCGCGCTCACGATCGTGATGGGGCTGATGACGTTCGCGCTGCACAGCCCGTGGGCGATGGTGCTGTTCACCGGCCTGCTCGGCGCGGCCGCGTTCGCCACCGTCTCGCCGCTGCAGATGTGGGTGCTGCAGCGCGCGTCCGGCGCGCAGAATCTTGCTTCGAGCCTGAACATCGGCGCGTTCAACCTCGGCAACGCCTTCGGTGCCTGGCTCGGCGGCGCGGTGATCGCGCATGGCTTCGGCCTCGGGGCGCTGCCGTGGATCGGTGCGCTGGTGCCGCTGTCGGCGTTCGCCGTGGCGTGGATCGCGATCCGCGCGGAACGCGCACACAATGTCCTGCCCGCCTGCGCCGATGCCGCCCAGAGCGCATCCTGACATCCACCTCCCTCTTTCCCCGGGACCGCATCATGAAAGCCATCGCACTGACCCGCTACCTGCCGATCGACGACCCGCAATCGCTGCTCGACGTGGAGCTCGACACGCCTGTCGCCAGCGGGCGCGACCTGCTGGTGCGGGTCGAAGCCGTCTCGGTGAATCCGGTCGACACCAAGTTGCGCGCACCGAAGGCTCAGGTCGAGGCGCAGCCGAAGGTGCTCGGCTTCGATGCGGCCGGCGTGGTCGATGCAGTCGGGCCCGAGGTCACGCAGTTCAGGCCCGGTGACGCGGTGTACTACGCTGGCGACGTGACGCGTCCGGGCAGCAACGCGCAGTTCCAGCTCGTGGACGAGCGCCTGGTCGCACGCAAGCCGGCCTCGCTCGATTTCGCCGGGGCCGCCGCGCTGCCGCTGACCGCGATCACCGCCTGGGAGCTGTTGTTCGAGCGCATGGGCTATGCGCTCGAAGGCGGCGGCGAAGGCAGGTCGCTGCTGGTCATCGCCGGCGCCGGCGGCGTGGGTTCGATCGCGATCCAGCTGGCGAAGCTCGCCGGCTTCACCGTGATCGCCACCGCCTCGCGCGAGGACACGATCGCCTGGTGCCGCGAACTCGGCGCCGACCACGTCGTCGACCATCGCCAGCCGCTGGCGCCGCAGCTGCAGGCACTCGGCTTCGACGCGATAGACGCCGCGATCAACCTTGCCGACACCGACCGCTACTGGACCGAACTCGGCGAACTGCTCGCGCCGCAGGGGCACGTGGGCCTGATTGTGGAGCCGTCCGGCGCGCTGAAGATCGGCGACCCGTACAAGGCCAAGTGCATCGGCATCCACTGGGAAATGATGTTCGCGCGCCCGCGCTTCCGCACCGCCGACATGGGTGAACAGGGGCGCATCCTCGCGCGCGTGGCCGAACTGATCGACGCCGGCCGCCTGCGCGGCACGCTGCGCGAGACGCTGTCGCCGATCGATGCCGCCAACCTGCGCGAAGCGCATCGCCGGCTCGAATCCGGGCGCACGATCGGCAAGCTGGCGCTCGCGGGCTGGTAGTCGCCACAGGATCCACGCGGTCCCGTCGCGTCCACGCGGACCACTGGAACGATGTGGCCCGCGGCGGCGGCGGATCGTGGCTGCGGTTGCGGCGACAATGGCGCGCATGACCCTTCCCCCGCTCGCCGCACAACGCATGAGCAAGCTGCTGCTCGGCCTGTTCCTCTACGGCATCGCCATCAGCCTGATGGTGCGCGCCGGGCTGGGCGTCGCGCCGTGGGACGTGCTGACCCAGGGCATGGTGCGGCTCACCGGACTGTCGTTCGGCCTGCTCACCAACCTGATCGGCGTGGTCGTGCTGCTGGCGTGGTGGCCGCTGCGGCAGAAGCCGGGGCTGGGCACGGTGCTGAACGTGCTGCTGATCGGCCCCAGCGCGCAGTTCGGCTTGTGGCTGCTGCCGGATTTCGCGCTCTGGTGGCAGCAGTGGCTCGCCTTCGCGGCCGGCCTGTGGCTGCTGGCGCTGGCCACCGGGCTGTACATCGGCGCGCGCTTCGGCCCGGGCCCGCGCGACGGCTTGATGACCGGCCTGCACGCCCGCTTCGGCTGGCCGATCTGGGCGGTGCGCACCGCGATCGAGGGCTCGGTGCTGCTGGTCGGCTGGTGGCTGGGCGGCACGGTCGGCCTGGGGACGCTGGCCTTCGCGCTGCTGATCGGTCTGCTGGTCGGCCTGACCCTGCCCTGGTGCGATACCCGGCTGCCGGTCGCCGAACCGCAGGCCAGCCCCGCCTGATCCGGGCCCCGCGGCCGCAGCCGCGCGGGATGACGGCCCGGCGCTTGCCGGGAGACGGGTTTCGCGGCATCGTGCGCGCTCCATACGCCAGCGTATCCGGACATGACGGCCGCCAGCAGCGATCCCTCGACGCCCTACCCGCACCTGTTCCAGCCGCTCGACCTGGGCTTCACCACGCTGCGCAACCGCGTGCTGATGGGCTCGATGCACACCGGGCTGGAGGATCGCCGCCGCGATTTCCCGAAGCTGGCCGCCTATTTCGCCGAACGCGCGGCCGGCGGCGTGGCGCTGATCGTCACCGGCGGCTTCTCGCCGAACATGGAGGGCTGGCTGACGCCCTTCGCCAGCAAGCTCGGCTGGCCCTGGGAGGCGCGCAAGCATCGCCAGGTCACCGATGCCGTGCATGCACACGACGCGAAGATCTGCCTGCAGCTGCTGCACGCGGGCCGCTATGCCTACCACCCGCTGTCGGTGGCGCCGTCGAAGCTCAAGGCGCCGATCAATCCGTTCACGCCGCGGGCGCTGTCGGCGCGCGGCGTGGAGCGCACGATCGACGCCTACGCCACCGCCGCGAAGCTCGCGCGCGATGGCGGCTACGACGGCGTCGAGGTCATGGGTTCGGAGGGTTACCTGATCAACCAGTTCCTCAGCGCACGCAGCAACCGGCGCGATGACGGCTGGGGCGGCAGCGCGCGGAACCGCATGCGCTTCGCCACCGAGATCGTGCGCCGCGTGCGCGAGGCCTGCGGCCGCGACTTCATCATCGTCTACCGCCTGTCGATGCTGGAGCTGGTGCCGGAAGGCTCGGACTGGAACGAGATCGTGCAGCAGGCGCAGGCGATCGAGGCCGCCGGCGCGACACTCATCAACACCGGCATCGGCTGGCACGAGGCGCGCGTGCCGACGATCGCGACCTCGGTGCCGCGCGCGGCGTTCGCCGGCGTCACCGCGAAGCTGAAGCCGCACGTCTCGCTGCCGCTGGTGGCGACCAACCGCATCAACATGCCCGAGGTCGCCGAGCGCATCCTCGCCGGCGGCGGCGCGGACATGGTATCGATGGCGCGGCCGCTGCTCGCCGACCCGCAGTGGGTGGCGAAAGCGCGCGCCGGCGCGCCGCAGGCGATCAACACCTGCATCGCCTGCAACCAGGCCTGCCTCGACCACGTGTTCCAGAAGAAGACGGCGAGCTGTCTGGTGAACCCACGCGCCTGCGCGGAGACCGAACTCAACTACCTGCCGACGCATGCGCCCAGGCGCATCGCCGTGGTCGGCGCCGGCCCCGCGGGCCTGGCCTGCGCGACGGTCGCGGCGCAGCGCGGGCATCGCGTGGTGCTGTTCGATCGCGCCGGCGAGATCGGCGGGCAATTCAATCTCGCGAAGAAGATTCCCGGCAAGGAGGAGTTCCACGAGACGCTGCGCTGGTTCGGCCATCGCATCGCCGAGACCGGCGTCGAGCTGCGGCTTTCGACCGAGGCGACGGCCGAAGCACTTTCGGAGTTCGAAGAAGTCGTGCTCGCCACCGGCGTGGTGCCGCGCGCGGTCGATTTCGCCGGGCACGACCATCCCAGGGTCGTCGGCTATCTCGACGTGCTGCGCGGCGACGTGGTGCCGGGACGACGCGTGGCCATCGTCGGCGCCGGCGGCATCGGTTTCGACGTCGGCGAATTCCTCGTCCAGCAAGCGCCCTCGCCCACGCTCGACGTCGCGGCGTGGATGCGCGAATGGGGCGTGGACCCGCGCTTCGAGAGCGCCGGCGGACTGCTGCCGCCGCGCGTCGAACCGTCGCCGCGCCAGGTCTGGCTGCTCCAGCGCAGCCCCGGCAAACCCGGTGCGCGGCTGGGCAAGACCACCGGCTGGATCCACCGCAGCACGCTCAAGCACAAGGGCGTGCGCATGATCGGCGGCGTCGAGTACGTCGCCGTCGACGACGAGGGCTTCCACCTGCGCGTCGACGGACAGCCGCAGCTGCTGCCCGTGGACCACGTCGTGGTCTGCGCCGGCCAGGAGCCGCATCGCGACCTGCTGGCCCCGCTGCAGGCCGCCGGCCGCCCGGTGCACCTGATCGGCGGCGCCGACGTGGCCGCCGAACTCGACGCCAAGCGCGCAATCGCGCAGGCCAGCCGCCTGGCGGCCACGCTTTGAGGGAACCTCCGGGAAACCTTGAATCTGTCATTGAAACCTTGAATCTGTCATTTCGAACGCAGTGAGAAATCTTGCTTTTCCAGCATCTGGATTGACCAGCTTCGCTGTTGTAAAGCGCTTCTCGCTGCGCTCGAAATGACAGTTATTTGGCGGCCGCTGTTCTCCTGACCCCGACTCTCCGGTTTCCCCGCCAAGCCATTGATTTTCCGCACTGCAGCATTGAATTCCGGAGCAAAAACTCCAATCGAATCATCCACTTCCTGACCCGCATTCAGGAACGATTCGGTTCCGCCCCCGTACCGTGCGCGCACCTTTCCCGCCCCTCGATTTGGCGGGAGCCGGCCCGAGCCGCCTTCCTGCGGACTTCGGCGCCCGGGCAAAAGCGCCTGAGAGTCGCTGCCCTCCCCAATACGCCATGTCCGATCTCCGCCGCCGACGGCGTCGTCTCCCGCAGGGGATGCGCGCACGGCAGCGACCGGGCGCAACGGAGCAAGGAGTTCCCCGATGAAACTGGCCTGGATCCTGTGGTTGGCCTCGCTGATGTCGCCGCAGGCCGCCGATTCGCTGTGCCTGAGCACGACCGTGTACCTCGAGGCCCGCAACCAGTCCGTCCGCGGCCAGCAGGCCGTGGCCGAGGTCGCCCTGCGCCGCGAGGAAAGTGGCCTGTGGGGCGAGTCGATGTGCGAGGTGGTCACCGCGCGCAAGCAGTTCGCGCCGACCATCGTCTCGCCGCGCACGCGCATGCAGAACACCGAGGCCTGGGCGCAGGCGGTGAGCATCGCGATCGAGTCCGAGCAGAACTGGGCGCTGCCGGCCGGCGAACGCAAGGAGATCGTGCCCGGCGCCAGCCACTTCATGGCCCACGACATCGCCGCGCCGAGCTGGCGCAACGCCTACCAGGTAGCGACGATCGGCGACCACACCTTCCTCAGGGTGCAGAAGCTCAAGCCGCGCAAGGGCTGAGCGGACAACGGCCGCGGCACGGGCCGTTCCACTGCCGTCATCGCGCCGCCACGCGGCGCCCGGCATCATGGCGCTCCCTTTTCCGAGGAGATCGCGCATGAAGCTGTACTCGTCCCCCGGCGCCTGCTCGCTGGCCGACCACATCGTGCTGCAGTGGACCGGCGCTTCGTTCGAAGTGCAGCTGGTCACTCGCGAAGAGCGCAAATCGCCTACCTTCCTCGAGCTCAATCCGGCCGGCGCAGTGCCGGTGTTCGAGGACGACGGCTGGGTACTGACCCAGAACGCGGCGATCCTCAACTATCTCGCCGACACCTTCCCGCAGGCGAAGCTCGCCGGCGACGGCACGCCGCGCTCGCGCGCGGAAGTGAACCGCTGGCTGTCCTTCCTCAACGCCGACGTGCATCCCGCGTTCCACCCGCTCTTCGGCACCACCGCCTATCTCGGCGAGGAGGCAGCGGCGAAGACGAAGGACGCGGCGGCGAAGAAGCTGCGCGGATATTTCGAGCGGCTCGATGCGCAACTCGCAGGCAGGGACTGGCTGACCGGCAGCCGTTCGATCGCCGACCCCTACCTGTACGTCGAACTGCGCTGGGCGCAGAAGCTGGGCCTGAACCTGTCCGGGCTCGACAACCTGGCCGCCTTCCGTGTCCGCATGGACGCCGACCCGGGCGTGCGCGCGGCGCTGGAGGCCGAAGGCCTCGGCTGAAGCATGCACGATGCGGCAGGAGCGCCTTCAGGCGCGACCTGCCGAACGTGACGGATCACGCCTGAAGGCGCTCCTGCAGCGGCTGATCGGTATCAGGCCGCCGCAGCGGCGATTTCGGCCGCGGCGCGGATGCGCTCGATGGTCGACGCGGCGCCCTGCATGCTGGTCTTCTTGGCCAGCGCCGACTGCAGCTCCGGCAGCAGCGCCTCGAGCGAGGCATCGTCCACCGCACGCTCGAGCTTGAGCTGGAAGAAGTAGCCGCGCACGCCGAGCTGCTCGCGCACGATGTCGGTCATCAGCGCGTACAGGATGCCGTAGCGGTTGTTGCTGCCGTCGCCGGCATTGGCCACCGGCTCGTTGGCCGGCTCCCCGATCGACGGTCGCGCCGTGGCGGCGTCGCCCGAGATCAGCTGCAGCGACAGCAGCTGCTGCAGCGCGTCTTCCGGTGCATGCAGCCGCTTGGCGAGTTCCTGCAGTTCGGCGTAGGTCCTGCGCCCGTCGACCAGCAGCAGCAGCGAACGCAGTCCGCCCTGCAGCTTGCGGCTGCGGCTTTCGATCTCGGCTCGCCCCAGTTCGGTCTTTTCCGGCATTGCCTGAAGTTGCATGTCGCCCTCTCCCCGATCACGCGTTCCCAGTGCGGAAGAATCACGCATATTTCGTACCAGCACTCGGGCCGGCGGCGGGAATCGGCGGAATTGGCGGCAAATCCGCGACATTTGTCACGGATATCTGGCCACCCGGTGGCCAGACACCGGAGGCGTCGGCCCGCACGCCAGGCGAGCGGCCGCTTCGGCAGGGGAAATACGCACGGGATGCGCCGCCCGCAACTGCCCATCAGCGTCAGGTTTGGGCGCTCAGTTGCGTATCGGTCGCGCAGGCCCCGCCGCCGGCCCGTAGGCGCCTGAAGGCGCTCCACAGGCTTGGAGGGGCGTGGCCTCAGCTCCCCGCTTCCGGACCACGCGCCAGCGCGCGCTTCACTTCCTCCAGCGCATTGGGATCGTCGAGCGTCGACAGGTCGCCGGGATCGCGCGCCTCCGCCAGCGCCTGCAGCGAACGCCGCAGCAGCTTGCCCGAACGCGTCTTCGGCAAGGCGTTGACGACGTAGACGCGCGACGGCCGCGCCACCGCGCCGAGCTGGTCGGCCACGGTCTGCAGCATCTGCGCCGCGGTTTCGCGCTCGTCCGCGTCCGCGCCGGGTAGTGGCTTCAGGGTCGCGAACACGACCGGCACCTGCCCCTTCACCGCGTCCTGCACGCCGATCACCGCGGCCTCGGCCACGCCCGGGTGGCTCGACACCGATTCCTCGATCTCGCGCGTGCCCAGCCGGTGCCCGGCGACGTTGATCACGTCGTCGGTGCGGCCGAGGATGAAGGTGTAGCCGTCGCCGTCGCGGATCGCCCAGTCGAGCGAGCTGTACAGCGGTTCCCTGAAATGGCTGAAGTAGCTGGCGACGAAGCGCTCGTCGTTGTTCCAGACCGTGCTCAGGCAGCCCGGCGGCAGCGGCGGCTGCAGCACCAGCACGCCCTTCTCGCCCACGCCCGCGTCCTCGCCGGTGTTCTCGTCGATCACGCGGACGTCGTAGCCGGGCGCGGGGAATCCCGGCGACCCCAGCCGCACAGGCTTGAGCTCCACGCCCGGCATCAGCGTGAGCACCGGCCAGCCGGTCTCGGTCTGCCAGTAGTTGTCGATGACGGTCTTGCCGAGGCTTTCGCTGATCCACTGCGCGGTCGGTTCGTCCAGCGGCTCGCCGGCGAGGAACAGGTACTGCAGCTTCGACAGGTCGTGCTTCTTCAGCCAGGAGGCGTCCTGCTTCTTCAGCACGCGCACCGCGGTCGGCGAGGAGAACATGGTGCGCACGCCGTATTGCTCGCAGATCTTCCACCAGATGCCGGGATCCGGCGCGGTCGGCAGGCCTTCGTAGAGGATCGAGGTCGCGCCGGCGATCAGCGGGCCGTACACGTTGTACGAATGCCCCACCACCCAGCCGATGTCGGAGGTGGAGAAGAACGCCTGCCCCGCGCGCACGTCGTAGATCGACCACATCGACAGCGCCAGCGCCACCGCGTAGCCGCCGACGTCGCGCTGCACGCCCTTGGGCTTGCCGGTCGTGCCGGAGGTATAGAGGATGTAGCTCGGCTCGTTGGATTCCAGCCACACCACCGGCACCTGCGCGTCCGCGTGCGCCTCGCGCAGCGGGCCGTACGCCAGGTCGCGGCCGGGCTGCATCGGCAGTTCGCCCGCCAGCCCGCGGTTGACCACCAGCACGTGCGCGGGCGGATGCTGCGCGCGCGCCAGCGCCTCGTCGACCAGCGGCTTGAAGGCGATCACCTTGCCGCCGCGGATGCCCGCGTCCGCGCAGACCAGCACTTTCGGCTGCGCGTCGTCGATGCGCAGCGCCAGGTTGAGCGAGGCGAAGCCGCCGAACACCACCGAGTGGATCGCGCCGATGCGCGCGCAGGCCAGCATCGCGATCGCCGCATCGACGGTATGCGGCATGTAGACCACCACGCGATCGCCCTGGCCCACGCCGAGCGACTGCAGCACCGACGCGAACGCGTTCACCTCGCGGTGCAGTTCGCGGAAACTCAGTTCGCGGACGCTGCCGGTCTCGGTCGAATAGCCGACCAGCGCCAGCTGGTCGCCGCGTTCATCCAGGTGGCGATCGACCGCGTTGTGGCAGAGGTTGGTCTCGCCGCCGACGAACCATTTGCGGAACGGCGGGTTCGAGTAGTCGAGGATGTGTTGCGGCGGCTTGTGCCAGTGGATGGCCTTGGCCTGCTCGGCCCAGAAGCCCTCGGGGTCCTCGATGGACCAGCGATGGAACTCGTCGTAACGCATGTTCCCTGCCTCCCACGGTGGGTGCCCGAAGGCTAGACCCGGGACACGGGGGATGCGTTAAGACGTTCGTCGTACGGGCGGAAAGGTGCTTGAAATTCAGTGGATTGTGGCGCTTTTCCGACATGTTGACCGTCGCGATCAACGGCGTTGATTGCATCGATCAATCCTGTCGATGCGCGGGACGCGAGGCACCTGCTCCGGCAACGCAGGTCGGGGCGACGCCCCCGATGCCTGCTCCGGCAACGTAGGTCGGGGCTACGCCCCCGACGCCCGGGCATCGTTGCGGTTCGAGCGTCGGGGACGTAGCCCCGACCTACGGGCGTGCATGCGAAAACGCCGGGGAGTCCCCGGCGCTTTCGTCTCGTGCAGGTGGCGGCGAAGCTTCAGAGCAGGTGCGCGACGCCGCTGCGCTCTTCCTCCAGCTCGGCCAGCGTCTTGTCGATCGCCTTCTGGCTGAAGTCGTCGATCGGCAGGTCCTTCACCAGCGTGTACTTGCCGTTCTCGGTGGTCACCGGGAAGCCGAAGATCACGCCTTCCGGGATGCCGTAGGCGCCGTCGGACGGGATGCCCATCGTCACCCACTTGCCGTTGCTGCCCAGCACCCAGTCGTGGACGTGGTCGATGGCGGCGTTGGCGGCCGAAGCCGCCGAGGACAGGCCGCGCGCCTCGATGATCGCGGCGCCGCGCTTGCCGACCTTGGGGATGAATTCGTTGGCGTTCCAGTCGGCGTCGTTGATCCTGTCCTTGAGCGCTTCGCCGCCGACGGTGGCGAAGCGGTAGTCGGGATACATCGTCGGGCTGTGGTTGCCCCACACGACCAGCTTCTCGATCTCGCCCACCGCCACGCCGGCCTTGCCCGCGAGCTGGCTGAGCGCGCGGTTGTGGTCCAGGCGCAGCATCGCGGTGAAGTTCTTCGGGTCGAGGTCCGGCGCCGACTTCATCGCGATGTAGGCATTGGTGTTGGCCGGGTTGCCGACCACCAGCACCTTGACGTCGCGCGAGGCGACCTTGTTCAGCGCCGCGCCCTGGGCGGTGAAGATCTTGGCGTTCTCGAGCAGGAGATCCTTGCGTTCCATGCCCGGGCCGCGCGGACGCGCGCCGACCAGCAGGGCGACGTCGGCGTCCTTGAACGCGATTTCCGGATCGTCGGTGCCGACGACGCCGGCCAGCAGCGGGAACGCGCAGTCCTCCAGCTCCATGATCACGCCCCTGAGCGCGGCCTGGGCCTTGTCGATCGGCAGTTCCAGCAGCTGCAGGATCACCGGCTGGTCCTTGCCCAGCATCTCGCCCGAGGCGATGCGGAACAGCAGGGCGTAGCCGATCTGGCCGGCGGCGCCGGTGACTGCGACTCGAACGGGAGCTTTCATTGGCATGTCCTCTTCAACGTGGGGATCAAACTAGTAGACGCGATAGCCGAGCGGTATCAGCTTTTCGTCCAAGGCCGCGGTGTCGTAGCCGCGGACGACCGACTGGCCGATGACGGTCACCGGCACGCCCTTTGCGCGCAGCGCCTGCATCGCGCGGTCGCCCTCGGGCGTGTCGACGTCGAGCACGCGGTAGCGCACCTGCGCGCGTTCGAACTCGGCCTGCTGCCTGCGGCAGTAGCCGCACCAGTCGGCCGCAAGCATGACGATGCGCTCGTCGCCGGTCAGCGTGCGCGGGTCGTCGGGATGCAGCGGCTGCTCGCCGGCGCCGCGGAAATGGAAGTACGCGCCCGCGAGTCCGACCAGCAGCAGCAAACCCAGTGCGCGCATCCGCTGCTCCGGCTCAGGCCAGCTCCGCGAAGAACTCGCGGATGCGTTCCATGCCCGGCGCCAGCTGCGCCTCGGGACAGGTGTAGCTGATGCGCAGGCTGCGCGGCTCGCCGAACGCCGAGCCCGGCACGCAGGCCACGCCCTTGGCCTCCAGCAGCGCGTTGCACAGGTCGATGTCGTTGCCGATCGTCAGCCCGGTCGGCGCATGCGTCCTGCCGAAGGCGACGCTGACATCGGGGAACACGTAGAACGCCCCCTGCGGCTTCGGGCAGGCGACGCCGGGAATCCGCGCCAGCACCGCCAGTACCTGGTCGCGGCGACGCTCGAACTCGGCGCACCTGGCCGCCGGCACGTCCTGCGGTCCGGACAGCGCGGCCACCGCCGCGGCGGTGACCACTTCGGGCACGTTGGTGATGTGGGTGGAATTGAGCGCGGTGAGCGCCTTCGCCACGGCTTCCGGCCCGGCCACGAAGCCCACGCGCCAGCCGGGCATGCCGTAGGTCTTCGACAGCGAGTCGACGAAGATCACGCGGTCGCGCAGCTCGGGGCGCAGGTGCAGGAAGTTGTGGTAGCCGATGTCGTCGAACACCATGCGGTGGTAGATGTCGTCGGTGATCACCCAGGTGTCGGGGTATTTCGCGACGACGTCGGCCAGCGCGGCGATCTCGTCGCGCGTGTAGGCCATGCCGGTGGGGTTGGACGGGTTGTTGAACAGGAACACCTTGGGCTTGCGCGCCAGCGCCGCGTCGAGCTGCGCCGGCGCCAGCTTGTAGTCCTGCTCCGGCGGGCACGGCAGCAGGTGGACCTCGGCGCCGAGCAGTTCGGCGATGTCGAGGTAGGTGGTCCAGTAGGGCGTGGCGAAGGCGATGCCGTCGCCGTCGTCCAGCAGCGCCTCGCACAGGTTGTAGAGCACGTGCTTGGCGCCGATGCCGGTGGCGCAGTTGGCGCGGGTGTAGCCGGTGAGGCCGGCGGCCTCGATGTGTGCAAGGAAGGCGTCGAGCAGCGCGTCGGTGCCGCGGTTGCTGCCGTACTGGCCGGAATCGGCGTCGAGCGCGGCGCGCGCGGCATCGTACACGTGTGCGCCCGGCAGGAAGTTGGGCACGCCGATCGAGAAGCTGATGATGTCGCGTCCCTGCGCCTTGAGCTGCCTCGCCTTTTCGGCGACGAGCATGATCGCGCTCTGCTTGGCGCGGCCCATGCGGCGGGCGAGTTGCGGCATCTCGGGAACCTGGGGTGGCGGTCGGGAGGCACGCCGGCGGGACGCGCTGTCCGGCCGTGCTGCGGCGCGGAATTCTAGCATGGGCGGTGGTTTGCTGGCCCCCACCCCAGCCCTCCCCCGCAGGCGGGAGAGGGGGCCGGAAGACGCTGCAGTTGGCTCCCTCCCCCGCCAGCGGGGGAGGGTTGGGGTGGGGGCCAGCCGAAGCAGCCGACCGCCCCGCCCCGTCAATCCATCAAGCCGCCAGGACCTTGTCCCACTCCGCCACGCGATCGGCCTTCGCCGCCAGCGCCGCATCGGCATCGCCCTCGATCTTCACCGACTTGATGCCGTCGCCCTGCTTCACCGCGTCCACCACCTCCAGCCCCTCGACCACCTTGCCGAACACGGTGTGCTTGCCGTCCAGCCAGTCGGTCTTGATGTGGGTGATGAAGAACTGGCTGCCGTTGGTGTTCGGGCCGGCGTTGGCCATCGACAGCACCCCGCGATCGTGCTTCACGCCGTTGCCGGTCTCGTCCTCGAAGCGGTATCCCGGGCCGCCGGTGCCGGTGCCGTTGGGGCAGCCGCCCTGGATCATGAAATCGGGGATCACGCGGTGGAAATTCAGCCCGTCGTAGAAGCCGCGCCGGGCCAGGTTGACGAAGTTGGCCACGGTCAGCGGGGCCTTGTCGGCGTGCAATTCGACCTTGATGACGCCGCGGTCGGTGTCGAAGGTGGCGAAAAGGCTCATTTATTCAGCTCCAGATGCCCGGATGGGCGTGTCAGCCGGATATAATAACCGGCTTCCCGTTTCCAACCCTTGCGCCCTGCCGCCTCGTAGACGGTATCCGGGTGCAGTTTGCCGATCCCAGAATCCATGTCCATCGAACGCCTGCGCAACATCGCCATCGTCGCCCACGTCGACCACGGCAAGACCACCCTCGTCGACTGCCTGCTCAAGCAGTCCGGCACGCTCAACGAGCGCACCGTGCTCGCCGAGCGCGTGATGGACAGCAACGACCAGGAGAAGGAGCGCGGCATCACCATCCTGGCCAAGAACACCGCCATCACCTGGCAGGGCAACCGCATCAACATCGTCGACACCCCCGGGCACGCCGACTTCGGCGGCGAGGTCGAGCGCGTGCTGTCGATGGTCGACTCGGTGCTGATCCTGGTCGACGCGATGGACGGCCCGATGCCGCAGACGCGCTTCGTGACGCAGAAGGCGTTCGCGATGGGCTTCAAGCCGATCGTCGTGGTCAACAAGATCGACCGCCCCGGCGCGCGCCCGGACTGGGTGATCGACCAGGTGTTCGACCTGTTCGACAAGCTCGGCGCGACCAACGAGCAGCTCGACTTCCCGATCGTCTACGCCTCGGCGCTGCACGGCTACGCCAGCCTCGACGACAGCGTGCGCGAAGGCGACATGACCCCGCTCTATGAAGCGATCATGCAGCACGTGCCGGCGCCGTCGGTGGATCCGGAAGGCCCGTTCCAGATGCGCATCAGCCAGCTGGACTACAACAACTTCGTCGGCGTCATCGGCATCGGCCGCATCCAGCGCGGCACCCTGAAGAAGAACATGCCGGTGGCGGTGATCGACCGCGAGGGCAAGAAGCGCCAGGGCAAGGTGCTGCAGGTGCTGGGCTTCCTCGGCCTGGAGCGCATCGAGCAGGACAGCGCCGAGGCCGGCGACATCATCGCCGTCTCCGGCATCCAGGAGCTGACGATCTCCGACACCGTCACCGCACTGGACACGCCCGAGGCGCTGCCGGCGCTGACCGTGGACGAGCCCACGATTTCGATGACCTTCCAGGTCAACAACTCGCCGTTCGCCGGCAACAAGGACCTGTCCGGCGGCAAGTTCCTGACCAGCCGCCAGCTCAAGGACCGCCTCGAGCGCGAGACCGTGCACAACGTCGCGCTGAAGGTCGAGCAGCTGGAGGACGCCGACAAGTTCCTCGTGTCCGGCCGCGGCGAGCTGCACCTGTCGGTGCTGATCGAGAACATGCGCCGCGAGGGTTTCGAGCTCGCCGTGTCGCGCCCGGAAGTGATCATCAAGGAGATCGACGGCCAGCTGATGGAGCCGATCGAACAGCTCGTCGTCGACGTGGAGGAAGTCCACCAGGGCGGCGTGATGGAAAAGCTCGGCACGCGCAAGGCGCAGCTCAGGAACATGGAGCCCGACGGCAAGGGCCGCGTGCGCCTGGACTACGAGATCCCGGCACGCGGCCTGATCGGCTTCCAGAACGAGTTCAAGACCCTCACCCAGGGCTCGGGCCTGCTGTTCCACGTGTTCGACCACTACGGCCCGAAGGAACAGGGCGCGATCGCCAAGCGCCCGAACGGCGTGATGATCGCCAACGCCCCGGGCGCCACGCCGGCCTACTCGCTCGGCCCGCTGCAGGAGCGCGGCAAGCTGTTCGCGGCCGAAGGCGACAACGTGTACGAAGGCCAGCTGGTCGGCATCCACTCCAAGGACAACGATCTGACGGTCAACGCGATCAAGACCAAGCCGCTGACCAACATGCGCGCTTCGGGCAAGGACGACGCGATCCAGCTGACCCCGGCGATCAAGTTCACGCTGGAGCAGGCGCTGGACTTCATCGATGACGACGAACTGGTCGAAGTCACGCCGAAGGAAATCCGCCTGCGCAAGAAGTTCCTGACCGAAACCGACCGCAAGCGGGCCAGTCGCGCGGCGTGAGCCAGGCGCTGTTCCCGGGCTGGCGGCCGGATGCCGGTGGCCGGGAGCGGCTGGCCGCGCTGGCCGCCGCCCTCGCCGCGTCGCGTCCCGTCGATGGACCGAGGCTGCAGCTGCGCCGGCCCGATCAGTGGCACGCGACCCTGTGCTTCATCGGTCACGGCGTGCGCGAACTGGCGACGCCCGCCCTGCTCGACGCCTTCGCCGCGGCGGCGTCGCGCATCCCGCCGCATGCCTTCACCGTGGAACGGATCGCCTACTGGCCGCAGTCCGGCGCGGTCGTCGCCCTGCCCCATGCCTGCGCCGCACTGCAGGCACTGTGCGACGCGACGCGCGATGCGGTGAAGCGATGCAATATCCGTCCGGAAAAGACCACGCAGCAGCCGCACGTCACTCTCGCCTATCTCGACCGCGGGCTCGGCGAACAGGCCTGGCTGGCCGGCGTCGACTGCGCCGGCGAACCGCTGCGGGTCGAACGCTTCGAGCTGCTGTTCAATCCCGGCGGCCGCTACGAGGCGCTGGGCGAATGGCCCCTGTCGGGGACCGCGCTTCCCGCCACGCCGCAGCAGGCAAGCCTGCTGTGATGCCTCACTGCAGTCGAAAAAGCTGTGGGAGCGTCTTCAGGCGCGACTGCCTTCTCGCCGGCGACAGCGTCGATGAAGAGGCATCGCGCCTGAAGGCGCTCCTACGATCCAGTCCCTGACCGCAGATCGGCATGAACCGCCCCTACGACCCCGACCCGCACGCGCATCCCGGCCTGCACGTCGTCGCGCTGGTGGAAGGTGCGAAGGGACTGCTGGCGCTGCTCGGCGCCAGCGGGCTGGAGCTCATCGGTCCGGCCTCGCTGCGGCACTGGGTCGAGCTGCTGATCGCGCGTTTCCAGTTCGACCCGGACCGCGGCGCGTTCGCCTGGCTGCAGCAGTCGATCAATCCCGAATCGGTGCATTTCGCGGCCGCGGCCATCGCCGCCTACGGCCTGCTGCACCTGGTCGAAGCCTGGGGCCTGTGGCGCGCCCGTGCCTGGGCATCGTGGCTGGGCTGCATCACCGCCACGCTCTACGTCCCGTTCGAGATCCAGGCGCTCGTCCGGCACCCGGGCTGGCTCGAGCTTGCGGTCCTGTCGATCAACCTCGTCGTGGTCTGGGTGCTCGCGCGCGACCTGTTCCGGCGCAGGCGTTGAAGACCAGCGGTCGCGCGTTCGGACCGGGACCGCCCGCGGGCGGTCGGGTGCTCAGGCGCTGACCGGCGGATTGAGCTGCGCGTGCTTGCGCACGATCAGCATCGCGGTCTCCAGCGCCTGCTCGTAGTTCAGGCGCGGATCGACGGTCGAGCGGTAGGCGCGTTCGAGATCCACCTCGGTCAGGTCGCGGGCGCCACCGGTGCATTCGGTGACGTCTTCGCCGGTCAACTCCAGGTGCACGCCGCCCAGGCGCGTGCCGGCCGCGGCGTGGATGTCGAACGACTGCTCGATCTCGCTGCGGATGTTGTCGAAGCGACGCGTCTTGTAGCCGTTGCTGGTCGACTCGGTGTTGCCGTGCATGGCATCGCAGATCCACAGCACGCGGCGGCCCTCGCGCTTGACCGCGTCGAGCAGCGCCGGCAGCTTGTCCGCCACCTGCGCCGCGCCCATGCGGTGGATCAGCCCGAGCCGGCCGGGCTCGTCGTCCGGGTTCAGCAGGTCGATCAGCCTGAGCAACTGGTCCGGCGTCACCGACGGACCGACCTTCACCGCGATCGGGTTGCGGATGCCGCGGAAGTATTCCGCGTGCGCGCCGTCGAGCGCGGCGGTACGCATGCCCACCCAGGGGAAGTGGGTGCTGAGGTTGAACCAACCCCACTGCCGCGGCACCTGCCGGGTCTGCGCTTCCTCGTAGGGCAGCAGCAGCGCTTCGTGCGAAGTGTAGAAATCGACGCGCTTGAGGTCGTGGATCTGCGTGCCGACCAGGGTCTCCATGAAGCGCACCGCATCGCCGATGCCGGCGACCATCTTCTGGTAGTCGCCCGCCAGCGGCGACTGCTTCACCCAGCCCAGGCCCCAGTACTCGGGATGATGCAGATCGGCGAAACCGCCGTCGATCAGCGAGCGCACGAAGTTCATCGTCATCGCCGAGCGCGCGTAGGCCTTGACCATGCGCCGCGGATCCGGGACCCGCGCCTGCGCGGTGAACTCCGGCCGGTTGACGATGTCGCCGCGGTAGCTGGGCAGCGACACCTCGCCGCGCGTTTCCATGTCGGCCGAACGCGGCTTGGCGTACTGGCCGGCGAAGCGGCCCACGCGCACCACCGGCAGCTTCATCCCGTGCACCAGCACCAGGCTCATCTGCAGCAGCACCTTGAGCCGGTTGGAGATGATGTCCGAGGTGCATTCGGCGAAGGTCTCGGCGCAGTCGCCACCCTGCAGCAGGAAGCGCTTGCCCTCCTGGGCCTCGGCCAGCTGCTGCTTGAGCGCGAGGATCTCCCACGAGGTCACCAGCGGCGGCAGGCCGCGCAGTTCCTCCTGCACCTCGGCCAGCGCGTCCGCGTCCGGATAGACGGGCATCTGCAGCGCCGGGCGCGAGCGCCAGCTGCCGGGATGCCATTCTGACGGAAGATTGACGGGCTGGAGGTTGCGGTCGGGCCTGTTCATGGTGCGTACTCGGGTGGATCGTGGATGGTGCGCCGGTTGCTGCGCTGCGTCAATTTCAGCTGCAACCGACACTCCGGTGCATTCAGCGCCTGCGAAACGCCGCGAACAGCGCCCATGCAGCCAGCAGCACGAACCAGATCAGGCTCCACCACGGCATCGACAGGCCGAGGAAGGTCCAGTCGACCGCGCCGCAGTCGCCGGTCCCGGTCAGCACCTGCTTGATGAGGCTGGGCGTGTCCATGGTCTCGCGCATGAAGGCGAACGGCGCGCCGCAGGCGGGGATCTCCGGCGGGAACAGCTGCATCCACACGTGCCGCCCGGCCACGCCGATGCCCACGGCCGCGGCGACGAAGGCCAGCACGCCCCAGCCGCGACGCCCGCCCGCGCCCCTGGGCGCATGCAGGCCGGCCAGCAGCAGCACGACGCCCAGCGCGGCGAAGGCGATGCGCTGGAAGATGCACAGCGGGCACGGCTGCAGGCCCCAGGCCAGCTGGCTGTAGATCGCGAAGCCGATCAGCGCGAAGCAGATCGCGGCGGCGGACAGCATCTGCGAGCGGAAGGACCAGCGGAAAGGGTTCATGGACGCCTGCAGCGAAGGACCGGACTGCCATTATCGCCGCTGCCCGCGGCGTACGCACGGCGCAGGTCGCCGTGGCATTCACCGTTCGTCGCGGCCCCAGGCGACCAGACCAACAAACGGCTCATGCAACGCCACCGTCATCCCCGCGAAGGCGGGGATCCAGCGTCTTCCCGCAAAGACACTGGATCCCCGCCTTCGCGGGGATGACGATTCTGCTGGACTGCCGGAGCCCCCGCCCCCGAAAGCAGAAACCCCGGCCTGGGCCGGGGTTTCCTGCATCTGCACCGGAACGGGACCGGCTTACTCGGCGTCGGCCTGCGGGCGGTCGACCAGCTCGACATACGCCATCGGCGCATTGTCGCCGGCGCGGAAGCCGCACTTGAGGATGCGCAGGTAGCCGCCCGGGCGGTTGGCGTAGCGCGGACCGAGCGTGGTGAACAGGTTGCCCACCGCTTCCTTGTCGCGCAGGCGCGAGAACGCGAGGCGGCGGTTGGCGACGCCGTCGGTCTTGGCCAGCGTGATCAGCGGCTCGGCGACGCGGCGCAATTCCTTGGCCTTGGGCAGGGTGGTCTTGATCAGCTCGTGCTTGAACAGCGAGGCCGCCATGTTGCTGAACATCGCCTGGCGGTGGGCGCTGGTACGGCCGAACTTGCGGCCGGCTTTCTGGTGGCGCATGGTCGTGGATCCTTATCGAATGAAGTTTGAAACCGTGGACGTCGTTGGCGCCATCTTGGCGTTGTAGATTGGACTGCGGGTGGTCCTGGCCGGCATCCCTTGCCGGATGTGCCGCGAACTTCGGTTCGTCGGCGGTGGTGTTGCGGTGACTACGGTGGAGCTAACGCTGCCATCCATGGCGGGACTGACCGGGCTTCGGAACGCCCGGCCCAGCCATCCATGGCCGGGCGTTCGGCAGCGCGCGAGCCAATGGCTCGCAAGCGCGCTGCCTCACCCCAGCATGCCGTGCTGCGAAACGCCGGCCGGCGGCCAGTTTTCCAGCTTCATGCCCAGCGAAAGGCCGCGCTGCGCGAGCACTTCCTTGATCTCGGTGAGCGACTTCTTGCCGAGGTTCGGGGTCTTGAGCAGCTCGACTTCGGTCTTCTGGATCAGGTCGCCGATGTAGTAGATGCTCTCGGCCTTGAGGCAGTTGGCCGAACGCACGGTCAGCTCGAGGTCGTCGATCGGGCGCAGCAGGATCGGGTCGACGCCCGGGGTCTGCACCTTCTGGCCGCCGCGGTCGCGGTGGGTGAAGTCGCCGAACACCGACAGCTGGTCGGTGAGGATGTCGGCGGCGGTGCGCACGGCTTCCTCGGCGTCGATCGTGCCGTTGGTCTCGATGTCGAGCACCAGCTTGTCGAGGTCGGTGCGCTGTTCGACGCGCGCGGCCTCGACTTCATAGGCCACGCGGCGGACCGGCGAGAACGACGCGTCCAGCATCAGGCGGCCGATGGCGCGGGTTTCCTCGTCCGGGCGACGACGGGCAGCGGCCGGCTGGTAGCCGAAGCCGCGCTCGATCTTCAGGCGCACGTTGAGCGGCGTGTCCTTGGTCAGGTGCGCGATCACGTGGTCGGGGTTGAGGATCTCGACGTTGTGGTCGGTCTTGATGTCGGCGGCGGTGACGACGCCGGGGCCGGACTTGCTCAGGGTGAGCGTGGAGCTGTCGCCGGTGCCCATGCGGATGGCGACGTCCTTGAGGTTGAGCAGGACTTCGAGCACGTCCTCCTGCAGGCCTTCGATCGTGCTGTACTCGTGCAGCACGCCGTCGATCTCGACCTCGGTGATCGCGAAGCCGGGGATCGAGGACAGCAGCACGCGGCGCAGCGCGTTGCCGAGCGTGTGGCCGTAGCCGCGCTCGAGCGGCTCGATCACGACCTTCGCGCGGTTGCCGGCGAGGCGTTCGATCTGGGGACCACGGGGGCGCAGGACCTGGTTGGCGGTAACTGTCATATTCGTAGCGTCTCCTGCAGTGCCATCGCATCCGTCGATGCGGCGGCTCCGGGCGTTTGGAGCCCCTTGCTGCCAAGGGGTGGTCCGTGCGGCGCACGGACCGGGGGGATGGTGTTGCTGGTGCCGCGGGACGACCCGCCGCCAGTCCTTACTTCGAGTACAACTCGACGATCAGCGCTTCGTTGATGTCCGCCGGCAGGTCGCCGCGGTCGGGGACCGCCTTGAACACGCCGCTGAACTTCTTCTGGTCGACCTCGACCCACGAAGGCGACAGGTCCATGCTGGACGAGACGTTCAGCGCTTCCTGGACGCGCATCTGCTTCTGCGCCTTCTCGGACAGGGCGATCGCGTCGCCGGCCTTGACCTGGTAGGACGGCAGGTTGACGGGCTTGCCGTTGACCGTGACGCCGCGGTGCGAGACCAGCTGGCGCGCGGCCGGGCGGGTGACCGCGAAGCCCATGCGGTAGACGACGTTGTCGAGGCGGGTCTCGAGGAGCTGCAGCAGGTTTTCACCCGTGTTGCCCTTCTTGGTCGAGGCCTTCTTGTAGTAGTTGCGGAACTGGCGCTCGAGCAGGCCGTAGATGCGCTTGACCTTCTGCTTCTCGCGCAGCTGCAGGGCGTAGTCGGAGAGCTTGCTGCGACGCGCGCCGGTGCCGGCGCCGTGCTGCCCGGGCTTCTGCTCCAGCTTGCACTTGGAGTCGAGCGCGCGCGTGGGCGTCTTGAGCGACAGGTCGGCGCCTTCGCGGCGGGCGAGCTTGCAGGTGGGACCGATGTAACGAGCCATTTCTTATCGCCCCCTTAGACGCGACGCTTCTTCGGCGGACGGCACCCGTTGTGCGGGATCGGCGTCACGTCGATGATGTTGGTGATCTTGTAGCCCACGTTGTTCAGCGAACGCACGGCCGACTCACGGCCCGGACCCGGACCCTTGATGCGCACTTCCAGCGACTTCACGCCGTAGTCGAGCGCGTCCTTGCCCGCCTTCTCGGCGGCGACCTGGGCGGCGAACGGGGTCGACTTGCGCGAACCGCGGAAACCCGCGCCGCCCGAGGTCGCCCACGACAGCGCGTTGCCCTGGCGGTCGGTGATCGTGATGATGGTGTTGTTGAACGAAGCGTGGACGTGCGCGATGCCGTCGGTGACGACGCGCTTGATCTTCTTCTTCTGCTTGGCAGCTGCCGGCTTGGCCATGTCGGATGTCCTCGATTACTTCTTGATGGCCTTGCGCGGACCCTTGCGGGTACGGGCATTGGTCCGGGTGCGCTGGCCGCGCAGCGGCAGGCCGCGGCGATGGCGCAGGCCGCGGTAGCAGGCCAGGTCCATCAGGCGCTTGATGGCGATGCCGACCTCGCGGCGCAGGTCGCCCTCGACCACGAACTTGCCGACCTCGGCGCGCAGGCGCTCGACTTCCGGCTCGGACAGGTCGCGGATCCTGGTGGCCGACGACACGCCGGCCGCCTCGCAGACCTGCTTGGAACGGGTACGGCCGATGCCGTAGATGCTTTGCAGCCCGACCCAGACGTGCTTCTGGGCAGGCAGGTTGACGCCTGCAATACGCGCCATGCGCGGATCTCCAACTGGTTGGTCGTCCGGAACGGGTAATTCCGGCAGAGTGAACAAGAAATTGTAACAGGGTCCCGGGTTGCTTGGAAGCCGGCGGCGCCAAGCGCCGTCGACCCGGCATGGGGAGTGTGCCCATGCTCCGGCGACGGATCCCGGCTGGCCGGACGGGGCCTCCCCCACCCGGCCCCGCGCACTACTCTGGTGCGCGAACTGGCCCGGATCCACCCCCGCGCGGGACTGCCGCAGGGGTCGCCCATCGTGCCGGGGGAGGCTGGGCTCCGCGCCGGCGTGAATTCTGTTTGGCCGTCCTGGCCTGGTGCCGGAGAGGCGCAAACGCGCCGCTTCGGCTGTGGACGCCGTTGCCGTCCATGGCGTCGCCATGTCGGCTTCGGGTCGCCCGGCCCGACCATCCATGGTCGGGCGCTCCGCGAGGACAGCGCGACATGTCGCGCTAGCGCGTCCTCGCTCCGCCCTTCAAATTCGCCTTCTTTAGCAGGCTTTCGTACTGGTGCGACATCAGGTGGGCCTGGATCTGGGCGATGAAGTCCATCACCACGACCACCACGATCAGCAGCGAGGTGCCGCCAAAGTAGAACGAGGCGCCGAGCTCCCCGCGCATGAACTCCGGCAGCAGGCAGACGATCACCAGGTAGGCGGCGCCGGCGGCGGTGAGCCGCGTCAGCACGCCGTCGATGTAATCGCCGGTGGCCTTGCCCGGGCGGATGCCGGGGATCAGCGCGCCGGACTTCTTCAGGTTGTCCGCGGTTTCCTGCGAGTTGAACACCAGCGCGGTGTAGAAGAACGCGAAGCCTGCGATCAGGCCCGCATACAGCAGGATGTACAGCGGCTCCCCGGGCGAGAGCGCCTGCGCCACCCGCTGCAGCCATGGCGCCGAGCCGGCCTGGCCGAACCAGGTGGTCGCCGTGGCCGGGAACATGATGATCGACGAGGCGAAGATCGCCGGGATCACGCCCGACATGTTGAGCTTCAGCGGCAGGAACGAGGTCTGGTTCATGTACGCGTTGCGGCCACCCTGGCGGCGCGCGTAGTTCACCGTGATCCGACGCTGGCCGCGCTCGACGAACACCACGAAGTAGGTGAACGCGACCACGATTAGCGCGATCATGATCACCGCGATCGGGCTCATGTCGCCGTTGCGCGCGGCCTCGATGGTGCTGATGACCGCACCCGGCAGGCCGGCGACGATGCCAGCGAAGATGATCAGCGACACGCCGTTGCCGATGCCGCGCTCGGTGACCTGCTCGCCCAGCCAGACCAGGAACATGGTGCCCGCGGTCAGCGCGACGATCGCGGTCAGCACGAAGCCCGGGCCCGGCGCGTAGACCACCGGGATGCCGGTGCCCGCGCCCTGGCTCTGCAGCGCGATCGCGATGCCGGCCGACTGGAAGATCGCCAGCGGGATCGCGCCGATGCGCGACCACTGAGTGATCCTGCGCCGCCCCGACTCGCCTTCCTTCTGGATGGCCTTCAGGCTCGGCACGATCTGCACCATCAGCTGCATGACGATCGAGGCCGAGATGTACGGGATCACGTTCAGCGCGAACAGGCTGAAGCGCTCGAGGGCGCCGCCCGAGAACATGTTGAACATGTCCACGATCGTGCCTTCCTGCCGCTCCATCAGCTGCAGCATCGCCTCCGGGTTCACGCCCGGCACCGGGATGTAGCAGCCGATGCGGTAGACGATCAGCGCGCCGAGCACGAACAGCAGGCGCTGGCGCAGTTCGGTGAACTTGCCCGCGCCCGCCAGACCCGACATTGCTCCCGCGCTTCGCGCCATGCCGTGCTTACTCCTCGACCTTGCCGCCGGCGGCCTCGATCGCCGCGCGGGCGCCGGCCGTGGCCAGCAGGCCCTTCAGCACCAGCTTCTTCGAGACCTCGCCCTTCTTGACGATCTTGGCCTTCTTCGCCGTGCTCGGCACCAGCTTGGCGGCGCGCAGGGCGGCGAAATCGATCTCGCCGTCGAGCTTGTCGAGCTGGTACAGGAACACCTGCGCGGTGTCGGCCTTGAGCTTGGAACGGAAGCCGATCTTCGGCAGGCGCATGTGCATCGGCATCTGGCCGCCTTCGAAGCCGGCCTTGATCTTGCCCTTGCCGGCGCGCGCGAACGAACCCTTGTGGCCGCGGCCGGCGGTCTTGCCGAGGCCGGAACCGATGCCACGACCGACGCGGGTGCGCTCCTTGCGGGCGCCGTCGGCGGGCTTGAGCGTATTGAGCTTCATGTGATTACTCCTCCACCCGGACCAGGTAGTGGACCTTGTTGATCAGGCCACGGACCTGCGGGCTGTCCTTCAGTTCGCGGACGTCGTTGAGCTTGTTCAGGCCGAGCGCGCGCACCGACAGGCGGTGCTTCGCCTGCGAGCCGCGCAGGCCCTTGACCAGGCGCACCTTGACGGTGCCGGTACCGGCTTCGTTCTTAGCCATTGAGGATGTCCTCCACCTTCTTGCCGCGCTTGGCCGCGATCTTGCCCGGCGAGTGCATCGACTCCAGGCCCTTGACCGTGGCGCGGACGAGGTTGATCGGGTTGCGCGAGCCGACGGCCTTGGCCAGCACGTCCTTCACGCCCACCGCCTCGAGCACGGCGCGCATCGCGCCGCCGGCAATCACGCCGGTACCTTCGGAGGCCGGCTGCATGAACACGCGCGCCGCACCGTGACCGGCCTTGACCGTGTGCCACAGCGTCGCGCCGTTCAAGTCGACGTTGCTCATGTTCTTGCGGGCGTATTCCATCGACTTCTGGATCGCGACCGGCACTTCGCGCGCCTTGCCGTAGCCGAAGCCGACCTTGCCGGCGCCGTCGCCCACCACCGTCAGCGCGGTGAAGGTGAACTGGCGGCCGCCCTTGACGGTCTTGCTGACGCGATTCACCGCGACCAGCTTCTCGATCATGCCGTCGTCGATTTCTTCCCGGTCGCGATTGCGGTCGCGCCCGCGGGGTTCACGTTGTTCTGCCATTGCCATGTCTCTTTCGTTGGAAGGGATTTGCGGCTTGGCCGCTTATGGTTGTGGTCTGGAGCGGTGGACCGCGTTCGCGGGCAGAAGCCGCGGCGCGTCCGGTGCAGCCTGCACCGGCGGGTCGACATTGGAAACGGACATGGCGACCG
The DNA here is from genome assembly GCF_007859325.1 of Luteimonas marina. Taxonomy (GTDB): domain Bacteria; phylum Pseudomonadota; class Gammaproteobacteria; order Xanthomonadales; family Xanthomonadaceae; genus Luteimonas; species Luteimonas marina. The sequence goes on from NZ_VOHK01000004.1 coordinate 81,282, forward strand.
CCATGCCGTTTTCAAGCATCAGAACTGCAGGCCACCCTCGCGGGCGGCGTCGGCCAGCGCCTTGATGCGGCCGTGGAAGCGGTAGCCCGAACGGTCGAACGCCACCTTGTCGACGCCGGCGGCCTTGGCCTTCTCGGCGATCGCGCGACCGACCCTGGCGGCGGCCTCGGCGTTCTTGCCGCTCTTGAGGCCTTCGCGCACGTCGGCCTGGGTGGTGCTGGCCGCGGCCAGGACCTTCGAGCCGTCGGCGCTGAACACCTGGGCGTAGACATGCTGACCGGTGCGCAGCACCGACAGGCGCGGCACGCCGAGTTCGCGGATGTGCGCACGGGTCGACTTGGCGCGGCGCAGGCGGGCGATTTTCTTGTCCATGGTTCTGTTCTCTGTCGGAAGCGGATCGGCTATCGAATCGTCATCCCGGCGAAAGCCGGGATCCATCTTGATTTTTCCCGTGAACCACGAAAGTCAAAATGGATTCCAGCTTGCGCTGGAATGACGTCTGTTTAGGCCTTCTTGGCTTCCTTGCGGATGATGACTTCGTCGGAATACTTCACGCCCTTGCCCTTGTACGGCTCCGGCGGACGGAATCCACGGATCTTGGCGGCAACCTCGCCCACCAGCTGCTTGTCCGCGCCGGCGACGACGATCTCGGTCTGCGTCGGCGTGGTGATGGTGATGCCTTCCGGCGCCTTGAACACGACCGGGTGCGAGAAACCCAGCGACAGGTTCAGGTCCTTGCCCTGGGCGGCCGCGCGGTAACCGACGCCGACCAGCTCGAGCTTGCGCTCGAAGCCCTGCGAAACGCCGTGCACCATGTTGGCGACGATGGCGCGCAGCGTGCCGGTCAGCGCGATCTGCGACGGGTCGTTGGCCGAGAGCAGCGCGTTGCCGTCCTCGATCTTCAGTTCGATGGCGGCCGGCTTGACGATGTTCAGCGTGCCCTTCGGGCCCTTGACGCTGATCGACTCGGGCTGGGCGTTGACTTCGACGCCCTTGGGCAGGGCGATCGGCTTCTTGGCGATGCGGGACATGTGCGTTCCTCCCTTAGGCCACGAAGCACAGGACTTCGCCGCCGACGCCCTGCTGGCGCGCCTGCGTGTCGGTCATGATGCCCTTCGAGGTGGAGATGATGGCCACGCCGAGGCCACCCAGGACCTTGGGCAGCGCGTCCTTGCCGCGGTACTGGCGCAGGCCCGAGCGCGACACGCGCTTGAGGGTCTCGATCACCGGGCGGCCTTCGTAGTACTTGAGCTCGATCTCGAGCTCGGCCTTGGCGCCGTTCTCGGTCACGCGCAGCTCGCCGATGTAGCCCTCGTCCTTGAGGACGTTGGCGATGGCGACCTTGGTCTTGGACGACGGCATCTTCACCGACGGCTTGCCGACGGCGGCCGCATTGCGGATGCGGACCAGCATGTCGGCGATGGGATCAGTCATGCTCATGGAGTGATTCCTGAATGAGTACCGATATCCGCGTTGTGCGAATTCGAGTTGTGGGAGCGCCGTCGCCGGCGCCTGTCGCGGCCGAAGGCCCGCATCGCTGCGGGCCCGTCGGTTGTCCTGCCGTGCAGGGCGGGAAGCCGCCCAGTATAGCAGGCTTGTGGCTTACCAGCTGGCCTTGCGCAGGCCGGGCACGTCGCCGCGCATGGTCGCCTCGCGCAGCTTGTTGCGGCCCAGGCCGAACTTCGCGTAAACGCCGCGGGGACGACCGGTCAGGGCGCAGCGGGTGGTCTGGCGCGCCGGGGACGAGTCGCGCGGCAGCTTCTGCAGCTTGGTCGCGGCCTCGATCTTTTCTTCGTAGCTGGCCGTCTGGCTGCTGATGATCTTCTTCAGCGCGGCACGCTTGCCGGCATGCTGCTTCACCAGCTTGGCCCGCTTCGCTTCGCGGTTGACCATGGAGGTCTTCGCCATGTCTGTTTCCTCAGTTGCGGAACGGGAAGCGGAAGGCTTCGAGCAGCGCCTTGGCTTCCGCGTTGGTCTTGGCCGTGGTGGTGATGGCGATGTCCATGCCGCGGATCGCGTCGACCTGGTCGAAGTCGATCTCCGGGAAGATGATCTGCTCCTTCACGCCCATGTTGTAGTTGCCGCGGCCGTCGAACGAACGGCCCGACACGCCGCGGAAGTCGCGCACGCGCGGCAGCGAGACGTTGACCAGGCGGTCCAGGAACTCGTACATCTTCGCGCGGCGCAGGGTGACCTTGCAGCCGATCGGCCAGCCGTCGCGGATCTTGAACGAGGCCACCGAGACGCGCGACTTGGTCACCAGCGGCTTCTGGCCGCTGATCTTCGCCATGTCGGCGGTCGCGTTCTCGAGGATCTTCTTGTTGGCCGCGGCCTCGCCCACGCCCATGTTGAGCGTGATCTTGGTCAGGCGCGGGACCTGCATGATGTTGTTGTAGCCGAACTGCTGCATCAGCTTCGGCACCACTTCATCCTTGTAGAACTGTTCCAGACGGGTCGTCATCTCTGTTTCCTCAGTCGGCGGGTCTTAGACCGCCTCACCACTCGAGCGGAACACGCGCAGCCGCCGTCCATCCTCGAGCACCTTGGTACCGACGCGTTCGCCCTTGCCGGAGGCAGGGTTGAACAGCATCACATTCGACACGTGGATCGGCGACTCGCGCTCGATCACGCCACCGGGCTGGCCGGCCTGCGGGTTGGGCTTGGTGTGGCGCTTGACGATGTTGATGTTCGACACGACGACCTTGTCGCCGAGCACGCGCACCACGTCGCCGGTCTTGCCCTTGTCCCGGCCCGCGATCACGACCACCTGGTCGCCCTTCTTGATTCGATTAGCCATGTCTAGGTCCTTCCGCTCACAGCACTTCGGGAGCGAGCGAGACGATCTTCATGAACTTCTCGGAGCGCAGCTCGCGGGTCACGGGCCCGAAGATGCGCGTGCCGATCGGCTCGTGCTTGTTGTTGAGCAACACGGCGGCGTTGCCGTCGAAGCGGATCAGCGAACCGTCCGCGCGGCGCACGCCCTTGCGGGTGCGCACCACGACGGCGTCGTAGACCTCGCCCTTCTTGACCTTGCCGCGCGGAATCGCGTCCTTCACCGAGACCTTGATGATGTCGCCGATCGCGGCGTAGCGGCGCTTGGAGCCGCCGAGCACCTTGATGCACATCACTTCCTTGGCACCGGAGTTGTCCGCCACGTCGAGGTGGCTCTGCATCTGGATCATGAGCTGACTCCTCCGTTACTCGGCCGCGCGGGTGACGACTTCGACCACGCGCCAGTTCTTGGTCTTCGAAATCGGGGCCACTTCCACGAGGCGGACGATATCGCCTTCCTTCGCGGTGTTCTCGGCGTCGTGCGCGTGCAGCTTGGTCGAACGGCGGATGTACTTGCCGTACAGCGCGTGCTTCACGTTGCGCTCGACGAGGACGGTGACCGTCTTGTCCATCTTGTCGCTGACCACCCGGCCCTGGACCGTGTTCTGCTTCTTTTCGCTGTTGTTCATGGTCATGTGCCTTACTTCTTCGACCCGAGCAGCGTGTTCACGCGCGCGATCTCGCGGCGCACCCGGCGTGCCTCGTGGGTCTTGGTCAGCTGGCCGGTCGCCTTCTGCATGCGCAGGGCGAACCGCTCCTTGTGCAGGTCCAGCAGGTGGGCCTGCAGCTCGTCCGCGGACTTGCCGCGCAGTTCCTTGGTCGTCGCCATCAGCGCACCGTCCGGGTCACGAAAGTGGTGGTCACCGAGAGCTTGGCCGCGGCCAGGCGGAAGGCCTCGCGCGCGGTTTCCTCAGGCACGCCCTCGATTTCATAGATCATGCGGCCGGGCTGGATCTGCGCCACCCAGTACTCCACCGAGCCCTTGCCCGAGCCCATGCGGACTTCGATCGGCTTCTTGGTGATCGGCTTGTCGGGGAACACGCGGATCCACATCTTGCCGCCGCGCTTGACGTGGCGGCTGATGGAACGGCGGCCCGCCTCGATCTGGCGCGCGGTCAGCTGGCCGGTCGCGGTGGCCTTGAGGCCGTACTCGCCGAAGCTGACGGCGTTGCCGCTCCATGCCAGGCCGTCGTTGCGGCCCTTGTGCATCTTGCGGTATTTGGTTCGCTTGGGTTGCAGCATGGTTTAGTCCCTCGCCTCACGGTCGCCGCGCTCGCGGCGCGGGCCACGCGGACGCTCGCGGTCACCGCGGTCGCCACGATCGTTGCCGCGCGGCGAATCGTCCTGCTTCTCCTGGCCGACCTGGGCGAAGTCGAAGATCTCGCCCTTGTAGATCCAGGTCTTGATGCCGATGATCCCGTAGGTCGTCTTGGCCTCGGCGAAGCCGTAGTCGACGTCGGCGCGCAGCGTGTGCAGCGGCACGCGACCCTCGCGGTACCACTCCGAACGCGCGATCTCGGCGCCGTTGAGGCGGCCGGCGACGTTGACCTTGATGCCCAGCGCGCCAAGGCGCATCGCGTTGCCGACGGCGCGCTTCATCGCGCGGCGGAACATGATGCGGCGCTCGAGCTGCTGCGCGATCGACTCGGCGACCAGCTGCGCGTCGAGCTCGGGCTTGCGGACCTCGGTGACGTTGATGTGCGCCGGGACGCCCATCATCTCGCTCACGTCCTTGCGCAGCTTCTCGATGTCCTCGCCGCGCTTGCCGATCACCACGCCCGGGCGGGCGGTGTGGATCGTCACGCGCGCGGTCTTGGCCGGACGCTCGATCAGGATCTTGCTGATGCCGGCGGCGGCCAGGCGCTTGCGCAGCATCTCGCGGACCTTGAGGTCGGCGGTGAGGTAACCGGCGTATTCCTTCTTGCCGGCGTACCACTTGGAATTCCAGTCCTTGGCGATGCCGAGGCGGATGCCGGTGGGATGAACTTTATGACCCATTTACTTGCCCTCTCCCACGACGACGGTGATGTGGCTGGTGCGCTTGAGGATGCGCGTGCCACGACCCTTGGCGCGGGCCATGAAGCGCTTCAGCAGCGGACCTTCGTCAACGGTGATCGTGGCGATCTTCAGCTCGTCGATGTCGGCGCCCGCGTTGTTCTCGGCATTGGCGATCGCCGACTCGACCAGTTTCTTGATCAGCGCGGCGGCCTTCTTGTCGGAGAACTTCAGCAGGTTGACCGCGCGCTCGGCCGGCAGGCCGCGGACCTGGTCGGCGACCAGTCGCGCCTTCTGCGGCGAGATGCGGGCCGTGCGCAGCACGGCGGTCCGCTTGTTGGCCTCGGTACGCGCACGCCTGGTTTCTTCGTGCCTGGCTCGTGTTGCCTTGTCCATCGTGCGCTCCTTACTTCCCGGACTTCTTGTCGCCGCCGTGACCCTTGAAGGTCCGCGTCAGCGCGAATTCGCCGAGCTTGTGGCCAACCATGTTCTCGTTGACCAGCACCGGGATGTGGTTCCTGCCGTTGTGGACGGCGATCGTGAAGCCCACCATTTCCGGCAGGATCATCGAACGGCGCGACCAGGTCTTGATCGGCTTCTTGGTGTTGCCCGCGGCTTCCACCTTCTTGATGAGGTGGTGGTCGACGAACGGGCCCTTCTTGAGTGAACGTGCCATGCTCTATCAGCTCCTGCGGTCGCGCACGATGAACTGCTGCGTCCGTTTGTTCTTGCGGGTCTTGTAGCCCTTGGTCGGCACGCCCCACGGGGTGACCGGGTGCGGGTTGCCCTGGCCGGCCTTGGCCTCGCCACCGCCGTGCGGGTGGTCAACCGGGTTCATCGCCGCGCCGCGGACGGTCGGCTTGATGCCGCGCCAGCGCTTGGCACCGGCCTTGCCCAGCTTCTCGAGGTTGTGCTCGACGTTGCCGACTTCGCCGATGGTGGCGCGGCACTCGGCCGGCACCTTGCGCATCTCGCCCGAACGCAGGCGGAGCAGCGCGTACACGCCCTCGCGCGCGACCAGCTGCACGGCGGCGCCGGCGGCGCGCGCGATCTGCGCGCCCTTGCCCGGCTTCATCTCGATGCAGTGCACCGTGGAGCCGACCGGGATGTTGCGCAGCGGCAGGGTGTTGCCGGCCTTGATCGGGGCGTCGTTGCCCGCGATCACCTGGTCGCCGGCCTTCAGGCCCTTGGGCGCGATGATGTAGCGGCGCTCGCCGTCGACGTAGCACAGCAGCGCGATGTGCGCGGTGCGGTTCGGGTCGTACTCGATCCGCTCCACGCGCGCCGGGATGCCTTCCTTGTCGCGCTTGAAGTCGATGATGCGGTAATGCTGCTTGTGGCCACCGCCGATATGGCGGGTGGTGATGCGGCCGTGGTGGTTGCGGCCGCCGGACTTGCCCTGCTTCTCGACCAGCGCGGCATGCGGCGCACCCTTGTGCAGGTCCGGCGTGACCACGCGGACCGCGCTGCGGCGGCCGGGGGAAGTGGGCTTGAATTTCATCAATGGCATGGGAGCTTCCTCAGGCCGTCGCGTTGATCACGTCGATCGACTGGCCTTCGGCCAGCGTCACGTACGCCTTGCGCCAGTTGCCGCGGCTGCCCTGGCGCTGGCGGAAGGACTTGCTCTTGCCCTTCACGTTCACGACGTTGACAGCCGAGACCTTGACGTCGAAGAGCTTCTCGACCGCGGCCTTGATGTCGGCCTTGGTCGCGTCCTTCGCGACTTCGAATGCGTACTGGTTGGACACTTCCTGCAGGCGCGCGGTCTTCTCGGACACGCGCGGCGCACGGATCACTTCATAGAGCTTGGCCTCGTTCATGCCAGCCACTCCTCGATCTTCTTCAGCGCGTCGGTGGTGACCAGCACGCTGTCGGCACCGACCAGCGCGACCGGGTCCAGCCCCTGCACGTCACGCACTTCGACGTACGGCAGGTTGCGCGCGGACAGGTACAGGTTTTCCGAAGCCTCTTCGGTCACGATCAGCGGGCGCTTGCCGAGCTCGAAGCCCTTGAGCTTCGACACCAGGCCGCTGGTCTTGGCCGAGTCGACGTCGAACGACTCGACGACCGTGATCCGGCCCTGGCGGTTGAGCTCGGACAGGATCACCGCCATCGCGGCGCGATACTGCTTGCGGTTGACCTTCTGCGCGAAGCTGCGCGGCTTGGCCGCGAAGGTCACGCCGCCGCCGACGAAGATCGGGGCCGTCAGGGCGCCATGACGCGCGCCGCCGCCCTTCTGCTTCTTCGACTTCTTGGTGGTGCCGTTCACTTCCGAGCGCGTCTTCTGCGCCTTGGTGCCGGCGCGACCGGCGTTGCGATAGGCAACGACGACCTGGTGGACCAGGTCCTCGCTGAATTCGCGGCCGAAGATCGCGTCGGAGACGGACAATTTGTCGCTGCTGCCGTTGATGGCGAGTTCCATCGTCATCTCTCCCTTATGCCTTGCTCGAGGGACGCACGATGACGTCGCCGCCCGGCGCACCCGGCACCGCGCCCTTGACGGCGATCAGGCCGCGCTCGGCGTCGACCTTCACCACCTGCAGGCGCTGCGTGCTCTGCGTATCCGCGCCCATGTGGCCGGACATCTTCTTGCCCGGGAACACGCGGCCCGGCGTCTGCCGCTGGCCGATCGAACCCGGCGAACGGTGCGACAGCGAGTTGCCGTGCGTCGCATCGCCCATCTTGAAGTTCCAGCGCTTGATCGTGCCCTGGAAGCCCTTGCCCTTGGTGACGCCCTGGACGTCGACCAACTGGCCGACCTCGAAGATGTCGGCCTTAATCTCGCCGCCGACGGCGAAGTCGGCGACCTTGTCGTCGGCCACGCGCAGCTCCCACAGGCCACGACCGGCTTCGACCTTGGCCTTGGCCAGGTGGCCGGCCTCGGGCTTGGTCAGCAGCGAGGCGCGCTTGACGCCGGCGGTGACCTGCACGGCGCTGTAGCCGTCGCTCTCGACCGTCTTCACCTGGGTGATGCGGTTCGGGGTGGCTTCGATCAGGGTCACCGGCACGGACTTGCCGTCTTCGGTGAACACCCGGCTCATGCCGGCCTTGCGGCCGACGATGCCGAGCGAATGAATCTTCGCACTCATGTCAGCGTCCTCAGGTCAGCTTGATCTGGACGTCGACGCCAGCCGCGAGCTCGAGCTTCATCAGCGCGTCCACGGTCTTGTCGTTGGGGTCGACGATGTCGAGCACGCGCTTGTGCGTGCGGGTCTCGTACTGGTCGCGCGCGTCCTTGTCGACGTGCGGCGACACCAGCACGGTGTAGCGTTCGATCTTGGTCGGCAGCGGGATCGGGCCGCGCACCTGCGCGCCGGTCCGCTTGGCCGTTTCGACGATCTCGCTCGCGGAACGGTCGATCAAGCGGTGATCGAACGCCTTGAGCCGGATCCTGATTTTCTGGTCCGCCATGACGGAATTCCTTCGTTGAAAGAGCGACGGGCCCTGCGGCTGGGTGCGCAAGACCCCGGTGAACCCCCGATCGTCCGGGAATGACCGCATTCCGGGCGCCTGGGGCGACTGCAAAAATCAAGGCAGACCGGTTGCCCGGCCCGCCCAGACGGAGAACTGCAAGCGCAACAAAACGCCCCGCCTATGTGCCCCGGAAACCTCCGGGACGGGCGGAGCCCTGCCGCGCGACATGATCCCTGTCTGGCGAAGACGAGGCGCGTCCTGCACCTCATTTCGCGGTTTCGCGGGGACCGGTGTACTGGTCGCCCGTGAAGAGTCGAATATTATGAAACCTTCATGGGCGGGATGCAAGGGGGTTCCCTGCATTTTTTGCCCTGCGGCATTGGGTGGAGCGGCCTTCCCGAATACCGTCGTCCCCGCGTAGGCGGGGATCCAGTGTCTTTGGGGTTTTCCGCCCTGCCCGGCTCCGGTCGGAGGGACCGGGGTCGGGAGGAGGAGATCCCTCCCCCGGGATCAAGTCCGGGGGAGGGAGGCTGGATCCCCGCTTTCGCGGGGATGACGTTCGGCTAGCCACGCGCCGCAGGCGCGTGGAGCCTCACGTCACTTGACGATCTTCGCCACCACGCCGGCGCCGACCGTGCGGCCGCCCTCGCGGATCGCGAAACGCAGGCCCTCGTCCATCGCCACCGGGTTGATCAGCGCGACCTGCATCTTCACGTTGTCGCCCGGCATCACCATCTCCGTGCCTTCCGGCAGGGTGACGGCACCGGTGATGTCGGTCGTGCGGAAGTAGAACTGCGGGCGGTAGCCCTTGAAGAACGGGGTGTGACGGCCGCCCTCGTCCTTGGACAGAACATAGACCTCGGCCTCGAACTCCGTGTGCGGCGTGATGCTGCCCGGCTTGGCCAGGACCTGGCCGCGCTCCACGTCGTCACGCTTGGTGCCGCGCAGCAGCAGGCCCGCGTTGTCGCCCGCCTGGCCCTGGTCGAGCAGCTTGCGGAACATCTCCACGCCCGTGACCGTGGTCTTCTGGGTCGGGCGGATACCGACGATCTCGATTTCCTCGCCCACCTTGATCACGCCGCGCTCGATGCGACCGGTCACCACCGTGCCGCGGCCCGAGATCGAGAACACGTCTTCCACCGGCATCAGGAACGGCTTGTCGATGTCGCGCTCCGGCTCCGGGATCCAGCTGTCCAGCGCCTCGACCAGCTTGATGATCGCCGGCACGCCGATGTCCGACTGGTCACCTTCCAGCGCCTTGAGCGCCGAGCCGTGGATGATCGGGGTGTCGTCGCCCGGGAACTCGTACTTGCTCAGCAGCTCGCGGACTTCCATCTCCACCAGCTCCAGCAGCTCGGCGTCGTCCACCATGTCCGCCTTGTTCAGGAAGACCACGATGTACGGCACGCCCACCTGGCGGGCCAGCAGGATGTGCTCGCGCGTCTGCGGCATCGGGCCGTCCGCGGCCGAGCACACCAGGATCGCGCCGTCCATCTGCGCCGCGCCCGTGATCATGTTCTTCACGTAGTCGGCGTGGCCGGGGCAGTCCACGTGCGCGTAGTGGCGCGTCGGGCTTTCGTACTCCACGTGCGCGGTCGAGATCGTGATCCCGCGCGCCTTCTCCTCCGGCGCCGCGTCGATCGCGTCGTAGGCCTTGAATTCGCCGCCGAAACGCTCCGCGCCGATCTTCGTCAGCGCCGCCGTCAGCGTCGTCTTGCCGTGGTCCACGTGACCAATCGTGCCCACGTTCACGTGGGGCTTGGTGCGCTCGAACTTACCCTTTGCCATTGTCGTTTACCTCTGTGATTCGTGATTCGTGATTGGTGATTCGTGAAGACTGGGACCCGTGTTCTTTCGAACCACGGATCCCGAATCCCGAATCACGACTTCTTGATGACCGCGTCCGCGATGTTGGTCGGCGCTTCTTCGTAATGGTCGAATTCCATCGTGAAGGTAGCGCGGCCCTGCGACATCGAACGCAGCGAGGTCGCGTAGCCGAACATCTCGCCCAGCGGGATCATCGCGTTGATGATCTTGCCCGACGGGCTGTCGTCCTGGCCCTGCAGGATGCCGCGGCGACGGCTCACGTCGCCCATCACGTCGCCCAGGTAGTCCTCCGGGCTGACGATCTCGACCTTCATGATCGGCTCGAGCAGCGCCGGGCTCGCCTTCGCGAAGCCCTGCTTGAACGCCATCGAAGACGCCAGCTTGAACGCCATTTCCGACGAGTCGACGTCATGGTACGAGCCGAACACCAGCTTGACCTTGACACCCACCACCGGGAAGCCGGCCAGCGGACCGCTGGTGATGGTTTCGCGGATGCCCTTCTCGACCGACGGGATGAACTCCTTCGGGATCACGCCGCCGGTGATTTCGTTGATGAACAGGAAATCGTCCTTGATGTCGGCAGCGTGCTTCTCGCGGTCCTCGGCGGTCAGCGGCGACAGCTCGATCACGACGTGACCGTACTGGCCCTTGCCGCCCGACTGCTTGGCGTGCTTGTAGTCCGACTTGACGTCGGCCGAGCGGATCGTCTCACGGTAGGCCACCTGCGGCTTGCCGACGTTGGCCTCGACGTTGAACTCGCGCTTCATGCGGTCGACGATGATGTCCAGGTGCAACTCGCCCATGCCGGAGATGATCGTCTGGCCGGACTCCTCGTCGGTGCGCACGCGGAACGACGGATCTTCCTGCGCCAGGCGACCCAGCGCCAGGCCCATCTTCTCCTGGTCGGACTTGGTCTTGGGCTCGACCGCCATCGAGATCACCGGCTGCGGGAAGCTCATGCGCTCAAGCACGATCGGATCATCCTGCGAGCACAGCGTGTCGCCGGTGGTGACGTCCTTCAGGCCCACGGCCGCTGCGATGTCGCCGGCCAGCACTTCCTTGATCTCGTCGCGGTTGTTCGAATGCATCTGCAGGATGCGGCCGATGCGCTCCTTCTTGCCCTTGACCGAGTTCAGCACCTGGTCGCCGGCGTTGAGCGTGCCCGAGTAGACGCGGAAGAAGGTCAGCGAGCCCACGAACGGGTCGGTCATGATCTTGAACGCGAGCGCGGAGAACGGCGCCTTGTCGCTGGACTCGCGGCTCAGCTCCTTGCTCTCGTCGTCGACGTCCACGCCCTTCACCGCCGGCACGTCGACCGGCGACGGCAGCAGGTGGACGACGCCGTCGAGCATCGCCTGCACGCCCTTGTTCTTGAACGCAGATCCGCAGAACATCGGCACGATCTCGGTCTTCAGCGTGCGCTCGCGCAGGCCGTCGATGATCTCCTGCTCGCTGAGCTCGCCGCCCTCGAGGTACTTGTCCATCAGCGCTTCGCTGGCCTCGGCCGCAGCCTCGATCATGAACGCGCGCGCCTCCTCGGCCTGCTCCTTGAGCTCGGCCGGGATGTCGCGGTATTCGAAGTTCAGGCCCTGCGAGGCGGCGTCCCAGTGGATCGCCTTCATCTTGATCAGGTCGACCACGCCCTCGAAGCCGTCCTCGGCGCCGATCGGCACCTGCATCGGCACCGGGTACGCGCCCAGGCGCGCCTTCAGCTGGTCGCGGACCTTGAAGAAGTTGGCGCCGGTGCGGTCCATCTTGTTGACGAACGCGACGCGCGGCACGTGGTACTTGTTGGCCTGGCGCCACACCGTCTCGGACTGCGGCTGCACGCCGCCGACCGCGCACAGCACGAACACCGCGCCGTCGAGCACGCGCAAGCTGCGCTCGACCTCGATCGTGAAGTCGACGTGCCCGGGGGTGTCGATGATGTTGAAGCGGTACTCCGGCAGGGACTTGTCCATGCCCTTCCAGAACGCCGTGGTCGCGGCCGACTGGATCGTGATGCCGCGCTCCTGCTCCTGCTCCATCCAGTCCATCGTCGCGGCGCCGTCGTGCACCTCGCCGATCTTGTGGCTCTTGCCGGTGTAGAACAGGATGCGCTCCGACGTCGTCGTCTTGCCGGCGTCGATGTGCGCCATGATGCCGAAGTTGCGGTAGCGTTCGATGGGGGTCGTGCGGGCCACGGGGATGCCTCAGATTCGATGCTGTGGGAAGTCACCGCAGGATTCGCGGGACTGGCGCGAAGGACTCGCTTCAATGGCCGAATGCCGCCTGGCGGCGGCATCGGACATCGCGTGCGGCAGGGCCGCTGAAGTGGCACCGATATGGTGCCGCGGGGGCCGAAGCTCAAGCCCCCATGGAAGGGCTTACCAGCGGTAGTGCGCGAACGCCTTGTTCGCATCCGCCATGCGGTGCGTTTCCTCGCGCTTCTTGATCGCACCGCCGCGGTTCTCGGACGCGTCGATCAGCTCGCCAGCCAGCTTGCGCGGCATCGAGTTCTCGCCGCGCTTGCGGGCGGACTCGATCAGCCAGCGCATCGCCAGCGCCATGCGGCGCGACTGGCGCACTTCGACCGGCACCTGGTAGGTGGCGCCGCCGACGCGGCGGGACTTCACCTCGACCGCCGGAGACACGTTGCCGAGGGCCTTTTCGACCAGCTCGAGCGCGTTGCCGTTCTTCTCGCCGATGACGTCCATGGCGCCGTACACGATCTTCTCGGCGACCGACTTCTTGCCGCTCTGCATGACCATGTTGATGAAGCGGGCGATGGTCTCGCTGCCGTGCTTGGGGTCCGGCAGGACCGAACGCTGCGGGGTATTGCCTTTACGCGACATGATTCAGTTTCCTCAGGCTTTCGGGCGCTTGGCGCCGTACTTGGAACGCGCCTGCTTGCGCTTGGCGACGCCGGCGGCGTCGAGCGAGCCGCGCACGGTGTGGTAACGCACGCCCGGCAGGTCCTTGACGCGACCGCCGCGGATCAGCACCACGCTGTGCTCCTGCAGGTTGTGGCCTTCGCCGCCGATGTACGAGATGACCTCGTAGCCGTTGGTGAGGCGTACCTTGGCGACCTTGCGCAGGGCCGAGTTCGGCTTCTTCGGGGTCGTGGTGTACACGCGCGTGCACACGCCGCGACGCTGCGGGCAGTTGGCCAGCGCGGGCGACGTGCTCTTGTAGATTTCAGGGCTGCGCGGCTTGCGCACCAGCTGATTGATCGTTGCCATCGGTCAGGGGTTCTTGGGTTTCGGGGCTTGCGCCCTCGTGAAAACGACGGCAGGCGGGAACACCCGGCCTGCCGAGACGAAAAAGTATAGCCCGCGCGGACGCAAACCGTCAACGCAAGCCATGCCTTCGGTCCGGTCCGCCGCGGCTGCCCGCGAGGGTCCGGACCCAGGTTCCTGCTCCGCCCGTCCTGGGCCGAAAACGAGGCGCTCCCTGCGCCTCATTTCGAGATCTGGGCGGCCCTTCGCGGGGCCGCCGGGGTTGCCAATCAGTTGCCGCCGGACTCCTCGCCCGCCACGTCGGCGGCGGGCGCGTCCTCGATCATGACCGCCGAGGCGTCCGCCACCGCGGCATCGGCCTCCACCGCCTCGGCCGCGGCGCCGCTGAGCGCCTCGAGCTCGGACTCGGTCAGCCCGGTCGCCTTGTTGCGGCGGCGGGTGTGGTAGGCCAGGCCGGTGCCGGCCGGGATCAGGCGGCCGACGATCACGTTCTCCTTCAGGCCGCGCAGGCTGTCGCGGGTGCCGCGGACGGCGGCCTCGGTCAGCACGCGGGTGGTCTCCTGGAACGAGGCCGCGGACAGGAACGACTCGGTCGCCAGCGAAGCCTTGGTGATGCCCAGCAGGACCGGTTCGACCCGGATCGGCAGCTCGCCCTTGGCTTCCAGCTTCTGGTTGTCCTCGATGACGCGCTGGCGCTCGGCCTGCTCGCCGGCGAGGTACTTGCCGTCGCCCGGATCGGTGATCTCGACCTTGCGCAGCATCTGGCGAATGATCACCTCGATGTGCTTGTCGTTGATCTTCACGCCCTGCAGGCGGTAGACGTCCTGGATCTCCTTGGTCAGGTACGAGGCCAGCGGCTCCACGCCCAGCAGGCGCAGGATGTCCTGCGGGCTCGGCTCGCCGTCCACCACCGTCTCGCCCTTCTCTACGTGCTCGCCTTCGAACACGATGATCTGGCGGTACTTCGGGATCAGCTCCTCGTGCTCTTCGCCGTCCGGTCCCTTGATGATCAGGCGCTGCTTGCCCTTGGTGTCCTTGCCGAAGCTGACCACGCCCGACTTCTCGGCCAGGATCGCCGGGTCCTTGGGCTTGCGCGCCTCGAACAGGTCGGCCACGCGCGGCAGGCCGCCGGTGATGTCGCGGGTCTTCGAGGCTTCCTGCGGGATCTTGGCGACCACGTCGCCCACGCCCACCGGCGCGCCGTCCTGCAGGTTGACGATCGAGCGCGGCGGCAGCAGGTACTGCGCCGGCAGGTCGGTGCCCGGGATGTTGAGGTCGTTGCCGTCCTTGTCGACGATGCGCACGATCGGGCGCAGGTCCTTGCCCTGGGTGCCGCGGCGCTTGGGATCGGTGATCTCGCGCGAGGCCAGGCCGGTCAGCTCGTCGGTCTTCTCGATGACGGTGACGCCGTCGATGAAGTCGACGAAGCGGATCGAACCGGCCACTTCCGACACGATCGGGTGATTGTGCGGGTCCCAGTTCGCAACGGTCTGTCCGGCCTTGATCTCCGCGCCGTCCTTGACCGAGATGGTCGCGCCATAGGGCAGCTTGTAGCGCTCGCGCTCGCGGCCGTGGCCGTCGAGCACCGACAGTTCGCCCGAACGCGAGACCACGGTCAGGTTGCCGCTGGCGTGCTGCACGGTCTTGAGGTTGTTGAACTTGATCGAGCCGGTGGTCTTGACGGTGACGTTGTCGATCGCCGCCGCGCGCGAGGCCGCGCCGCCGATGTGGAACGTGCGCATCGTCAGCTGCGTGCCGGGTTCGCCGATCGACTGCGCGGCGACCACGCCGACCGCCTCGCCGTGGTTGACCAGGTGGCCACGGCCGAGGTCGCGGCCGTAGCAGTGCGCGCAGACGCCGAAGGCGCTGGCGCAGGTGATGGTCGAGCGCACCTTGATCGACTGCACGCTGGCGTCCTCGAGGCGCTGCACCCAGGCCTCGTCGAGCAGGGTGTTGCGGGTGACGATCGGATCCTCGTCGTTGCCGGGCAGAAACACGTCCTCGGCCACCACGCGGCCCAGCACGCGGTCGCGCAGCGGCTCGACCACGTCGCCGCCTTCCACGATCGGGGTCATGGTCAGGCCGGCGAGCGTGCCGCAGTCGGTCTCGGTGATCACCACGTCCTGCGCCACGTCGACCAGGCGACGGGTCAGGTAACCGGAGTTCGCGGTCTTCAGCGCGGTATCCGCGAGGCCCTTTCGGGCGCCGTGGGTCGAGATGAAGTACTGCTGGACGTTCAGGCCCTCGCGGAAGTTCGAGGTGATCGGCGTCTCGATGATCGAGCCGTCCGGCTTGGCCATCAGGCCGCGCATGCCGGCCAGCTGGCGGATCTGCGCCTGCGAACCACGGGCGCCGGAGTCGGCCATGATGTAGATCGAGTTCATCGACTTCTGCGCGACCTTCTCGCCCTTGGCGTTGGTCACCGTCTCGGTGCCGATCGCGTCCATCATCGCCTTGGCCACGCGCTCGTTGGTGCGCGACCAGATGTCGACCACCTTGTTGTAGCGCTCGCCGGCGGTGACCAGGCCCGACTGGTACTGCTGCTGGATCTCCAGCACCTCGGCCTCGGCCTCGTCGAGGATGCCCTTCTTCTCCGGCGGGATCAGCATGTCGTCGATGCCGATCGACACGCCGGCGCGGGTCGCGAAGCCGAAGCCGGTGTACATCAGCTTGTCGGCGAACACGACCGTGTCCTTCAGGCCCAGCTGGCGGTAGCAGCTGTTGATCAGGCGCGAGATGTTCTTCTTGGTCAGCTCGGTGTTGGCCAGCGCGAACGGCAGGCCCTCCGGCAGGATCTCGGCCAGCAGCGCACGCCCGACCGTGGTATCCACGATCGAGGTCTTCTTCTCCCGGTTGCCTTCCTCGTCGATCACCGTCTCGGTGATGCGCACCTTCACCTTGGCGTGCAGGCCGGCGACCTTGTTGTCGTAGGCGCGCTTGACCTCGGCGATGTTGGCGAACGCCATGCCCTCGCCCGGGGTGTTCTCCAGCGCGCGGGTCATGTAGTAAAGGCCGAGCACCACGTCCTGCGAGGGCACGATGATCGGCTCACCGTTCGCCGGCGAGAGGATGTTGTTGGTCGACATCATCAGCGCGCGCGCTTCCAGCTGGGCTTCCAGCGAGAGCGGCACGTGCACGGCCATCTGGTCACCGTCGAAGTCGGCGTTGAAGGCGGTGCAGACCAGCGGGTGCAGCTGGATCGCCTTGCCCTCGATCAGCACCGGCTCGAAGGCCTGGATGCCAAGGCGATGCAGGGTCGGGGCGCGGTTGAGCAGCACAGGGTGTTCGCGGATCACCTCTTCGAGGATGTCCCACACCTCGGCCTCTTCGCGCTCGACCAGCTTCTTGGCGGCCTTGATCGTCGTGGCCAGGCCACGGCGCTGCAGCTTGGCGAAGATGAAGGGCTTGAACAGCTCCAGCGCCATCTTCTTCGGCAGGCCGCACTCGTGCAGGCGCAGGGTCGGGCCGACCACGATGACCGAACGGCCGGAGTAGTCGACGCGCTTGCCGAGCAGGTTCTGGCGGAAGCGGCCCTGCTTGCCCTTGATCATGTCGGCCAGCGACTTGAGCGGACGCTTGTTGGTGCCGGTGATGGCGCGGCCGCGGCGGCCGTTGTCCATCAGCGCGTCCACCGACTCCTGCAGCATGCGCTTCTCGTTGCGCACGATGATGTCGGGCGCGTTGAGTTCGAGCAGGCGGCGCAGGCGGTTGTTGCGGTTGATGACGCGGCGGTACAGGTCGTTGAGGTCGGAGGTCGCGAAGCGGCCACCATCCAGCGGCACCAGCGGGCGCAGGTCCGGCGGCAGCACCGGCAGCACGGTCATGACCATCCACTCCGGGCGGTTGCCGGACTCGACGAAGGCCTCGATCAGCTTGATGCGTTTGGTCAGGCGCTTGAGCTTGGTCTCGGAGCCGGTGGCGGCGATCTCTTCCTTCAGGCGCACGGTCTCGGCCTGCAGGTCGATCGTGCGCAGCAGGTCGAACACCGCCTCGGCGCCCATCGCGGCGTCGAAGTCGTCGCCATGTTCCTGGCGCATCTGCATGTACTGCTCTTCATTGAGCAGCTGGCCGCGCTCCATCGGGGTCAGGCCCGGCTCGGTGACCACGAAGGCCTCGAAGTACAGGATGCGCTCGATGTCGCGCAGGGTCATGTCCAGCATCAGGCCGATGCGCGAGGGCAGCGACTTGAGGAACCAGATGTGCGCGACCGGCGAGGCCAGGTCGATGTGGCCCATGCGCTCGCGGCGCACCTTGGCCAGCGTCACTTCCGTGCCGCACTTCTCGCAGACCACGCCGCGGTGCTTCATGCGCTTGTACTTGCCGCACAGGCACTCGTAGTCCTTGATCGGGCCGAAGATCGCGGCACAGAACAGTCCGTCGCGCTCGGGCTTGAAGGTGCGGTAGTTGATGGTTTCGGGCTTCTTCACTTCGCCGAAGGACCACGAGCGGATCAGGTCGGGCGAGGCCAGCGCGATCTTGATCGCGTCGAAGTCGAGCGCCGGACGCTGCTGGTTGAAGAGGTTGAGCAAATCTTTCATGTCTGTCTCCAGGGAAGAGGAATCACGTCGGTCTGTTTCGCGGCGGGATCGCTACGGGGCGATCCCGCGCGTGTCGCCTCAGTGCTCCTCCAGCTCCATGTTGATGGCCAGCGAGCGGATTTCCTTCACCAGAACGTTGAAGGACTCCGGCATGCCCGCGACCATCTCGTACTCGCCGTCGACGATGTTCTTGTACATCTGGTTGCGGCCCTGCACGTCGTCGGACTTCACCGTCAGCATTTCCTGCATGGTGTAGGCCGCGCCGTAGGCTTCCAACGCCCACATTTCCATTTCGCCGAAGCGCTGGCCACCGAACTGCGCCTTGCCGCCCAGCGGCTGCTGGGTGACGAGCGAGTACGGGCCGGTCGAGCGCGCGTGCATCTTGTCGTCGACCAGGTGGTTGAGCTTGAGCATGTGCATGTAGCCCACCGTCACCTTGCGCTCGAAGGCATCGCCGGTGCGGCCGTCGAACAGCTGGGTCTGGCCGCTGCTCGGCAGGTCGGCGAGCTCGAGCATCTTCTTGATCTCGCTCTCGGCCGCGCCGTCGAACACCGGCGTCGCCATCGGCACGCCGTCGACCAGGTTCTTCGCCAGCGCGATCAGTTCCTCGTCGCTGAACTGCTTGAGGTCGACGCGCTGCGCCTGCAGGTCCTTGTCGTGGTTGTAGATTTCGTCGAGGAACTTGCGCAGGTCGGCGATCTTCGCCTGCGCCTGCAGCATCGCGTCGATCTTGCGGCCGAGGCCCTTCGCCGCCCACCCGAGGTGGGTTTCGAGGATCTGGCCGATGTTCATGCGCGACGGCACGCCCAGCGGGTTGAGCACGATGTCGACGGTCTCGCCGTTGGCCATGTGCGGCATGTCCTCGACCGGCACGATGGTCGACACCACGCCCTTGTTGCCGTGGCGGCCGGCCATCTTGTCGCCCGGCTGGATGCGGCGCTTCACGGCCAGGTAGACCTTGACCATCTTCAGCACGCCCGGCGCGAGGTCGTCGCCCTGGGTGATCTTGCCGCGCTTGTCGGCGAAGCGCTTCTCGAACTCCTTCTCGTGCGCCTCGATCTGCTTCTGCGCACGCTCGATGGCGTCGGTCGCGTCCTCGTCCTTCATCCGCAGGCCGAACCAGTCGGACTTCTTCAGGCCGTCGAGCACCAGCGAGGTGACGGTGTCGCCCTTCTTCAGGCCCGGGCCGCCGTTGGCGGTCTTGCCGATCAGCTGCGAGCGCAGGCGGTCGTAGATCGCGGCCTCGAGGATGCGGAACTGATCGTCGAAGTCCTTCTTGACGCGCTTGATCTCGGATTCCTCGATCTGGCGCGCACGCTTGTCCTTCTCGATGCCGTCGCGGGTGAAGACCTGCACGTCGATGACGGTGCCGTCCATGCCCGGCGGCACGCGCAGCGAGCTGTCCTTCACGTCGGACGCTTTCTCGCCGAAGATCGCGCGCAGCAGCTTCTCTTCCGGCGTCAGCTGGCTCTCGCCCTTGGGCGTGACCTTGCCGACCAGGATGTCACCGGCGCGGACCTCGGCGCCGATGTACACCACGCCCGACTCGTCGAGGCGGTTGAGCGCCTGCTCGGAGACGTTGGGGATGTCGGCCGAGATTTCCTCCGGGCCCAGCTTGGTGTCGCGGGCGACGCAGGTCAGCTCCTCGATGTGGATCGTGGTGTAGCGATCCTCCTCGACCACGCGCTCGGAGAGCAGGATCGAGTCCTCGAAGTTGTAGCCGTTCCACGGCATGAACGCGACCAGCATGTTCTGGCCCAGCGCCAGCTCGCCGATGTCGGTCGAGGGACCGTCGGCCAGCACGTCGCCGCGCGCGACCACGTCGCCCACGTCGACCAGCGGGGTCTGGTTGATGCAGGTGTTCTGGTTGGAGCGCGTGTACTTGATCAGGTTGTAGATGTCGACGCCGGCATCATGCTCGCCGGAGATCTCTTCCTCGTTCACCTTGACCACGATGCGGCCGGCGTCGATCTGCTCGATCACGCCACCGCGGCGCGCGTTCACCGTCACGCCCGAGTCGCGCGCCACCGCGCGCTCGATGCCGGTGCCGACCAGCGGCTTCTGCGAGCGCAGCGTCGGCACGGCCTGGCGCTGCATGTTGGCGCCCATCAGCGCGCGGTTGGCGTCGTCGTGCTCCAGGAACGGCACCAATGCAGCCGCGACCGACACGGTCTGCATCGGCGAGACGTCCATGAAGTGGATCTCGCTCGGCGGCTTGAGCAGGTTCTCGCCCTGGAAGCGGCAGGCGACGAACTGCGCGGTCAGGTTGCCCTTGGCGTCCTGCGGCGCGTTGGCCTGGGCGATGACGAACTCGTTCTCCTCGATCGCCGAGAGGAACTCGATCTCGTCGGTGACCTTGCCGTCCACGACCTTGCGGTACGGCGTCTCGAGGAAGCCGTAGCGGTTGGTGCGGGCGAACACGGCCAGCGAGTTGATCAGGCCGATGTTCGGGCCTTCCGGCGTCTCGATGGTGCAGACGCGGCCGTAGTGGGTCGGGTGCACGTCGCGCACCTCGAAGCCGGCGCGCTCGCGGGTCAGGCCGCCCGGGCCCAGTGCGGAGACGCGACGCTTGTGCGTCACCTCCGACAGCGGGTTGTTCTGGTCCATGAACTGCGACAGCTGCGACGAACCGAAGAACTCCTTCACCGCCGCCGCGACCGGCTTGGCGTTGATCAGCTCCTGCGGGGTCAGTCCGTCGGCCTCGGCCATGGTCAGGCGCTCGCGCACGGCGCGTTCCACGCGCACCAGGCCGACGCGGAACACGTTCTCGGCCATCTCGCCGACCGAACGCACACGGCGGTTGCCGAGGTGGTCGATGTCGTCGACCACGCCGCGGCCGTTGCGGATCTCGGTCAGCACCTTGATCACGTCGAGGATGTCGGACATGTCGCCACAGGACTCGCGCATGCGCGCGGACTCCTCGTCCTTGCGCTCGGCGAAGTACTTGGCGTCGTACAGCACCGGCGCGCCGGTCACCTCGCGGCGACCGATGCGGCGGTTGAACTTCATCCGGCCCACGGCCGACAGGTCGTAGCGCTCGAAGGCGAAGAACAGGTTGTGGAACAGGTTCTGCGCGGCGTCCTTCGTCGGCGGCTCGCCGGGACGCATCATGCGGTAGATCTCGACCAGGGCGTCGAGCTGGGTCTTGGTGGCGTCGACGCGCAACGTGTTCGACAGGTACGGGCCGCGGTCGAGGTCGTTGGTCCAGATGGTGCCGACGGCCTCGATGCCGGCCTTGCGCAGCGCGGCGAGGGTGTCGTCGTTGATCTCGTCGTTGGCCGAGGCGATCAGCTCGCCGGTCGAGGCATCGACGACGTCGTGCGACAGCACGCGGCCAACCAGGTACTCGTCCGGCACCGCCAGCGCGGCGATGCCCGACTGCTCGAGCTGCTTGACGTGGCGCGCGGTGATGCGCTTGCCGGCCTCGACGATCACCTTGTCGCCGTCGGCCAAGTCGAAGTTCAGGGTCTCGCCGCGCAGGCGCTCGGCGACCAGCTCCAGCTGCACGCCCTCGCCTTCCGGCAGGATGTGGAAGGTGTTGATCTCGAAGAACTCGTTGAGCATTTCTTCGTTGCTGTAGCCGAGCGCGCGCAGCAGCACCGAGACCGGCAGCTTGCGGCGGCGATCGATGCGGGTGTACAGCGCGTCCTTCGGGTCGAACTCGAAGTCCAGCCAGGAGCCGCGGTAGGGAATCACGCGCGCCGAGAACAGCAGCTTGCCCGAGCTGTGGGTCTTGCCGCGGTCGTGGTCGAAGAACACGCCCGGCGAACGGTGCAGCTGCGAGACGATGACGCGCTCGGTGCCGTTGACGATGAAGGTGCCGTTGTCGGTCATGAGCGGGATCTCGCCCATGTAGACTTCCTGCTCCTTGACGTACTTGATCGCCTTGCTCGACGACTCGCGGTCGTAGATCACCAGGCGCACGGTCACGCGCAGCGGCGCGCCGTAGCTCATGCCGCGCTGGCGGCACTCGCGCTCGTCGAACACCGGCTCGCCCAGCTTGTAGCCGACGTACTCCAGCGCCGCATAGCCGTTGTAGCTGACGATCGGGAACACCGACTTCAGCGCGGCGTGCAGGCCCTTGTCGCCGCGCTTTGCGGGATCGGTGTTGGCCTGCAGGAACTCGCGGTAGGAATCGACCTGGATCGCGAGCAGGAACGGCACCTCGAGAATCGAACGGCGCTTGCCGAAGTTCTTGCGGATGCGCTTCTTCTCGGTGAACGAATACTGGGACGTCGTCATGGGGAGCTGATGCCTCGGTCTTGGAGCCGCGCAGGCGCGGTTCCGGGATAACGAAAAGTTGTCACTGGGCAGTCGCTGGTATTGCCGGCACCAGCACGCCTTCTCCCGCTACTAACCACTGACAACTGCGAACTGATCTGGAACTGGGAACTGCATCAACGACCGAAGGCCGGGGGCATGCGCCCCCAGCCTCGGTTTCAACCGTCATTCCCGCGGAGGCGGGAAGGCAGTGTCTTTTGCGTCAAAGAACACTCTCGGTGGAGAACAACTACATCTGGAACCATGGATCCCCGCCTTCGCGGGGATGACGTTCGGCTAGCCACGCGCCTGCGGCGCGTGGAGCCTCACGTCACTTGACCTCAACAGTCGCGCCGGCGGCTTCCAGATCCTTCTTGATCTTGGCCGCGTCGTCCTTCGAGGCGCCTTCCTTCACCGTGCCGCCGGCTTCGGTCAGGTCCTTGGCTTCCTTCAGGCCCAGGCCGGTGATCGCGCGGACCACCTTGATGACCTCGACCTTCTTCTCGCCGGCCGACTTCAGGACGACGGTGAACTCGGTCTGCTCTTCAACCGGGCCGGCAGCGGCAGCGGCCGGACCAGCGGCCACGGCCACCGGGGCGGCGGCGGAGACGCCGAACTTCTCTTCGAAAGCCTTGACCAGCTCCATCACCTCGACGAGGGTCTTGCTGCCGATGGCTTCCAGGATTTCTTCGTTGGAAAGGGACATTGTCGTTTACCTTGATTGATTGATTCGAAAACGTTTCGTTGGATTGCGTTCGTTGCGAACGGCGCTCAACTAGGGACTTCAGGCTGCCTTCTGCTGGCCGACCGCGTTGATCACGCGACCGGTCTGCACGGCGGGCTCCGAGAGCACGCGGGCCAGCATGGTGGCCGGCTGCGCGATCAGGCCCACCAGCATCGCCAATGCCTGCTCGCGGGTCGGCAGAGACGCCAGGACATCCACGTGGGAGCCCGGGTACTTCTGCCCACCCAGCGAAACCAGGCGCGGCTTCAGCTTTTCGGCGGTCTTGGCGAAGTCCTTGATGAGGCGGCCGGCGGCGCCGGGGTCTTCCTGCGAGAAGGCGTACAGCAGCGGACCGGTCAGCTCGTCCTGGATGACGGCGTAATCGGTGCCTTCCACCGCCCGCGAGACCAGCGTGTTCTTGGCTACTTTCAGGAACACGCCCGACTGGCGGGCCTTCTTGCGCAGATCGGTCAACTGCTCGACCGTGAGACCCGCGTATTCCGCGGCGACCAGCGAGTGCGCCTTGCCGGCGACCTCGGCCAGTTCGGCAACGACTTCCTTCTTCTGGTTCAGATTCAGAGCCATTGCGCTTCCTCTCTTGCTTCAATTCCATCCCCTTGCATCCGCGCGGGGACAGGCCATGGGCCGCACCGGTCCTTCGATGCGGGGAACGCCTTGCGGCGTTCCGGTTGGCGGCCGTTTCCAAAAACCGATCGAATCAATCTCTGGAGGGTCGGCGACCATCTACGCAGGCCCTTTCGTGCTTTCGCAGTCCGGGATTAAGCGGTCTGGCCTGCAACGACGGCGATTCCCTGCCGTGCCGAGCTTCCGTGCCCGTCGCCGTTGCGGCTTCGACCGCGCCTGCGGTCTTTGACGGCTCCGCGTCGGGCGGTTGCCCTGGCGGTGCCCTCAAAATCCTGTTCCGAGCGGAGCGAGGGATCTCGTTTCGCTCGGGCACAACTCAAACTAGTTTGTCATTCCGACCGGAGGGAGGAATCTGCGTTCAGGTGGCGCTGAAGAGCGGATCCCTCACTGCGTTCGGGATGACGGATCGTCAGCCGCGCGCTGCGCGCGCGGGTCGATCCGTCACTTCAAACTCAACGACGACTGGTCGACGGTCACGCCGGGACCCATCGTCGAGCTGACCGAGATCTTCTGCAGGTACTGGCCCTTCGACGTCGCCGGCTTGGCCTTGACCAGGTCCTGCAGCAGCGCGTTCAGGTTTTCCTTCAGGCGATCGGCCTCGAAGTCGGCCTTGCCGATCGTGCAGTGGATGATGCCGGCCTTGTCGGTGCGGTAGCGCACCTGGCCGCCCTTGGCGTTCTTCACCGCCTCGCCCGGGTTCGGGGACACGGTGCCGACCTTCGGGTTCGGCATCAGGCCGCGCGGACCGAGCACGGTGCCGAGCTTGCCGACCACGCGCATCGCGTCCGGCGTGGCGATGACCACGTCATAGTTCAGCTCGCCGCCCTGCATGCGCTCGGCCAGGTCGTCCATGCCGACCGCGTCGGCGCCCGCGGCCAGGGCCTCGTCGGCCTTGGCGCCAGCCGGGGCGAACACCGCCACGCGCACGCTCTTGCCGGTGCCCTGCGGCAGCACGGTCGAGCCGCGCACCTGCTGGTCCGACTTCTTGGCGTCGACGCCAAGGCGGACGGCGACGTCCACGGCCTCGACGAACTTGGTCTTGCTGTTGTCCTTGACGATCTTCAGCGCTTCGTCAATCGCGTAGGCCTTGCCCGGGACGACCGCGGCCTTGATGTTCTTCTGTCGCTTGGTCTGTGCCATGGTCTCAGCCCTCCACCGTCAGGCCCATCGAACGGGCCGAGCCCGCGATGGTGCGTACCGCCGCGTCCAGGTCGGCCGCGGTCAGGTCGGGTTCCTTCGCCTTGGCGATTTCCTCGAGCTGCTTGCGGGTGACCTTGCCCACCTTCTCGGTGTTCGGGCGCTTGGAGCCGGACTGCACGCCCGACGCCTTCTTCAACAGGATCGTCGCGGGCGGCGTCTTGGTGATGAAGGTGAAGGTGCGGTCCGAATACGCGGTGATCACGGTCGGGATCGGCAGACCCGGCTCGAGCTTCTGCGTGGCGGCGTTGAACGCCTTGCAGAACTCCATGATGTTCAGGCCGCGCTGGCCGAGCGCAGGACCCACCGGCGGCGAGGGATTCGCCTGCCCGGCCTTGACCTGCAACTTGATGTAACCGATGACTTTCTTTGCCATTGCTCTGGACTCTCCGGGTGCAAGCGCCGTTCAGGCTCCCCATCGGACCGGGAACACATCCATCAAGGGCAGCACGCGTCCCGGCGTCGCGTGTGCCCCGTCCGCGCGAAAGGCCGCACGTGCGGCGGCCAGCGGTTCGCCCGGCTTCCCGGGCGGGGGAGCCGGCTAGTATAGCGGGTTTCCGGGCCCTGTGTCAGCCCGGGCCGCCCAGGTGGCTCAGGCCTTCTCGACCTGGCCGAATTCGAGCTCGACCGGGGTCGAGCGGCCGAAGATCAGCACCGCCACGCGCAGGCGGCTCTTCTCGTAGTTGACTTCCTCGACCACGCCGTTGAAGTCGTTGAACGGGCCGTCGACCACGCGGACCATCTGGCCCGGCTCGAACAGCACCTTGGGACGGGGCTTCTCGACGCCTTCCTGGACCCGGTCCAGGATCGCGGCGGCCTCTTCGTCGCGGATCGGCAGCGGGCGGTCGGCGGTACCGCCGATGAAACCCATCACCTTCGGGGTTTCCTTGACCAGGTGCCAGCTCTCGCTGTCCATCCGCGGGATGCCGGCCTCGTCGTGGGTCGTGATCTGCACCAGCACGTAGCCGGGGAAGAACTTGCGCTCGGAACGGCGCTTCTGGCCGGAGCGCATCTCCACCACTTCCTCGGTCGGGACCAGCACGTCGCCGAACTTGTCCTGCATCTGCGCGCGGGCAATGCGGTCGCGCAGCGCCTGCGCCACCGACTTCTCGAAGCCGGAGTACGCATGCACCACGTACCAACGCTTGACGCCTTCCGCTTCCATCAAAACCGTGTCTCCCGTCATTGCCCGAGGAACAGCCGCACCAGCCACTGGATGACCGTGTCGAAGCCGGCCAGCAACAGCGCGATGATGACCACGACGATCATCACCACCCAGGTCATGCGCATGGCTTCCTGGCGCGTCGGCCAGACCACCTTGCGCAGCTCGAAGCGCGATTCGGACAGGAATTCGCGCGTCTGGTGGCCCTTGGTGCTGGCCATGAACACGGCCAGGCCGGCGACCACGCCCGCGACCACCGCGCCGACCCGGGCGGGCGTCGGCCACTGGCTCTCGAACCAGTAGAACGCGAACACGCCGGCGGCGACCAGCAGCAGCGCCAGCGCGTACTTGACGATGTCGCCGGCGGAGGCGGTTCCGGGTTGTTCGACTCTGCTGTTCACTCGACTCGCTACTCTGGGTGGCACGCCAGGAGGGACTCGAACCCCCAACCTGCGGTTTTGGAGACCGCTGCTCTGCCAATTGAGCTACTGGCGTATTGCTTCGATCCGACCGTCGGCCTGACCACTGGTTCCGTAAAAGGCGACGGCGGCTTGCGCCGCCTTGCCTTGTTCTGCCCTTCCCCGGCATGACCGGGGAGGCTGGATCCCCGCTTTCGCGGGGATGACGTTCGGCTAGCCACGCGCCTGTGGCGCGTGGAGCCTCACGTCACTTGACGATCTTCGCCACCACGCCGGCGCCGACCGTGCGGCCGCCCTCGCGGATCGCGAAGCGCAGGCCCTCGTCCATCGCCACCGGGTTGATCAGCGCGACCTGCATCTTCACGTTGTCGCCCGGCATCACCATCTCCGTGCCTTCCGGCAGCGTCACCGCACCGGTGATGTCCGTCGTGCGGAAGTAGAACTGCGGGCGGTAACCCTTGAAGAACGGGGTGTGACGGCCGCCCTCGTCCTTGGACAGGACATAAACCTCGGCCTCGAACTCCGTGTGCGGCGTGATGCTGCCCGGCTTGGCCAGCACCTGGCCGCGCTCCACGTCGTCACGCTTGGTGCCGCGCAGCAGCAGACCGGCGTTGTCGCCCGCCTGGCCCTGGTCGAGCAGCTTGCGGAACATCTCCACGCCCGTGACCGTGGTCTTCTGGGTCGGGCGGATACCGACGATCTCGATTTCCTCGCCCACCTTGATCACGCCGCGCTCGATGCGGCCGGTCACCACCGTGCCGCGGCCCGAGATCGAGAACACGTCTTCCACCGGCATCAGGAACGGCTTGTCGATGTCACGCTCCGGCTCCGGGATCCAGCTGTCCAGCGCCTCGACCAGCTTGATGATCGCCGGCACGCCGATGTCCGACTGGTCGCCTTCCAGCGCCTTGAGCGCCGAGCCGTGGATGATCGGGGTGTCGTCGCCCGGGAACTCGTACTTGCTCAGCAGCTCGCGGACTTCCATCTCCACCAGCTCCAGCAGCTCGGCGTCGTCCACCATGTCCGCCTTGTTCAGGAACACCACGATGTACGGCACGCCCACCTGGCGCGCCAGCAGGATGTGCTCGCGCGTCTGCGGCATCGGGCCGTCCGCGGCCGAGCACACCAGGATCGCGCCGTCCATCTGCGCCGCACCCGTGATCATGTTCTTCACGTAGTCGGCGTGGCCGGGGCAGTCCACGTGCGCGTAGTGGCGCGTCGGGCTTTCGTATTCCACGTGCGCGGTCGAGATCGTGATCCCGCGCGCCTTCTCTTCCGGCGCCGCGTCGATCGCGTCGTAGGCCTTGAATTCGCCGCCGAAACGCTCCGCGCCGATCTTCGTCAGCGCCGCCGTCAGCGTCGTCTTGCCGTGGTCCACGTGACCAATCGTGCCCACGTTCACGTGGGGCTTGGTGCGCTCGAACTTACCCTTTGCCATGACTGTCTATCTCGCTGACGGTTGTATGAATGACTGCTGGTGGAAAGTCCGGCCCGGGGCCGGACGCTTGCGGACGGATCCGCAGGGATGGTGCTCACGAATGGAATCGAACCATCGACCTCCTCCTTACCAAGGAGGTGCTCTACCGACTGAGCTACGTGAGCGTTGAACTTGTGGTGCGTTTCGCGCGGATTCAAGCAAAAGCAGGCAATGGAGCGGGAGACGGGAATCGAACCCGCACCATCAGCTTGGAAGGCTGAGGTTCTACCATTGAACTACTCCCGCGCCGCGCGGAACCTCGTGCTTGCGTGTGGGACTGGTGGAGGGAGGTGGATTCGAACCACCGAAGGCGTAAGCCAGCAGATTTACAGTCTGCCCCCGTTGGCCGCTTGGGTATCCCTCCGGTCGTCGCGCAAACCTGTGAAACAGCCCGTTATTTTGACGACGCGGCATGGCCCTGTCAACGCGCATTTGCGGCGTTTGCGCGTCCGGTGAACGCGCCTGCCGGGCCCGGCAGCGGAATCCGGGGCGGGCCGGCGTCAGACGTTGAAGCGGAAGTGCAGGACGTCGCCCTCCTGGACCCGGTATTCCTTGCCCTCCAGCCGCAGCCGGCCGGCCTCGCGGGCCCCGGCTTCGCCCCGGTACCGGATGAAATCCTCGTAGGCGATGGTTTCGGCGCGGATGAAGCCCTTCTCGAAATCGGTGTGGATCACGGCGGCCGCCTGCGGGGCGGTGGCGCCCGCCTTCACGGTCCAGGCGCGGACTTCCTTCACGCCGGCGGTGAAGTAGGTCTGCAGGCCGAGCAGCCGGTAGGCGGCCCGGATGACCCGGTTCAGGCCCGGCTCGTCCAGGCCATAGCTGGACAGCATCTCGTCGCGGTCGGCATCCTCGAGCTGGCTCAGCTCCTCCTCGATCGCGGCCGAGACCGGCACGACCTCGGCACCCTCGCCCGCCGCGCGGGCGCGGACCGCGTCCAGGTGCGGATTGCCCTCGAAGCCGTCCTCGAGCACGTTGGCGATGTACAGCACCGGCTTCATGGTCAGCAGGAACAGCTCGCGCACCAGCGGGCGCTCCTCGTCGGCCAGCGCCACCGAGCGCGCCGGACGCCCCTCGTCGAGCGCGGCGCGCAGCTTCTGCAGCACCTCGATCCGCGCCTTCGCGTCCTTGTCGCCGCTCTTGGCCACGCGCTCATGGCGGGCAATGGCCTTGTCCACCGTGTCCAGGTCCGCCAGGGCGAGTTCGGTGTCGATGGTGTCGATGTCGGCGATCGGGTCGACCCGGTTGGCGACGTGGATCACGTCCGGGTGCTCGAAGCAGCGCACCACGTGGGTGATCGCATCGACCTCGCGGATGTGCGCCAGGAACTTGTTGCCCAGCCCTTCGCCGCTGGCCGCACCGGCGACCAGGCCGGCGATGTCGACGAACTCGACCGCGGTCGGGACCACGCGCTCGGGCTTGACGATCTCCGCCAGCGCGCCCAGCCGCGGGTCCGGCACCGGCACCACGCCGACGTTCGGCTCGATCGTGCAGAACGGGAAATTGGCCGCGGCGATGCCCGCCTTGGTCAGCGCGTTGAAAAGGGTCGACTTGCCGACGTTCGGCAGGCCGACGATGCCGCATTGGATGCCCATGGGGTGTCCGTGATTGGTGATTCGTGATTGGTGATTCGAAAGAGCGGGTTGCAGGCCTCTTCAAATCACCAATCACCAATCACGAATTACGGCTTTCCCGTATGCAGCCGCTTCATCGCCTCGTTGAAGTCACCCTTCACCGCCAGCGGCAGCACGTCCAGCGCGTCGTCGATGGCGCGGTTGATCAGGATGTCGTCGTCGTTGCCCGGACGCCCCAGCACCCACGAGGTCACGCGGTCCTTGTGCCCGGGATGGCCGATGCCGATGCGCAGGCGGTGGAACCTGCCGTGGCCGAGCAGCTTCATCGTGTCGCGCAGGCCGTTCTGGCCGCCGTGGCCGCCGTCGAACTTCAGCCGCGCCGCGCCGGGCGGCAGGTCCAGCTCGTCGTGCGCGAGCAGCGCCTGCTCCGGCTCGATCTTCCAGTAGCGCAGCGCCGCGGCGACCGACTTGCCGCTGAGGTTCATGAACGTCGCCGGCTTGAGCAGCCACAGCGGGCGGCCTGCGAAGTCGATCTTCGCGGTTTCGCCGAACAGCTTGCTTTCGATGCCGAAGCGGGCGCCCGCCTTGTCTGCGAGCGCGTCGACAAAACGGAACCCGGCGTTGTGCCGGGTCCGCTCGTGTTCCCGGCCCGGGTTGCCCAGGCCGACGATGAGACGCAATCCTTCCATCGGGACGTTGCCGGGCCGCAGGGAGGGGCCTCCGGGGGCGGGGGCGCGGTGAAGCGCTACCGCGAACCGGAGGAGATCCCTCGCCTGTGGCTCGGAATGACCTTCGCCTCAGGCGAAGGTCACTTTTCGTCGTCCTTGGAGACCTTGCTGGCCGGCACTTCGGCGCCCTCGCCTTCGGCCTCGTCGCCCTCGGCTTCGCCGGTATCCACGCGGCCATGCTTGGCGACCACGACCGCAACGTCGTGCTCCTTGCCGAGCTTGAGCTCGGGGATCTCGACGCCCTCGGGCAGCTTGAGGTCGGACAGGTGGACGATGTCACCGACCGACAGCTCGGCCAGGTCGACCGCGATGTGCTCGGGCAGGTTCCCGGGCAGGCACTCGATGGTGACTTCGGTCAGCTCGTGCATGACGACCACCTCGGAGGACTTGCCGGCCGGCGACTTGTCCTCGTTGAGGAAGTGCAGCGGCACCGCGGTGCGCAGCGTCTCGTTCTCGTTCACGCGCTGGAAGTCCAGGTGCATGATCAGCTGCTTGTACGGGTGGCGCTGCATGTCGCGCAGCAGGACCTTCTGGACGTCGCCGCCCAGGCTCAGGTCCAGGATCGACGAGTAGAACCACTCGTTCTGGCTGGCCAGCCACACCGGCTCGTGGTCGAGCTGGATGTTGACCGGGTTGAGATCGCCACCGTAGACGATGGCCGGGATCTTGCCCGCGTGGCGAAGGCGGCGGCTCGCACCCTTCCCTTCGTCCTCGCGGCGTTCGACCTTGATTTCGTGCGTCGTTGCCATGTTGTTTCACTCTCTTTCGTTGCGATGATCCGCCTCGCGGCGGTTTTGGTGACTCTTCCGCGACCAGAAGAGCCGTTGGAAATGCGGGGATTGGGGACTGGGGATTAGGGATTGGGCAGAGCAAAACCGCCTTTCCAAATTCCTAATCCCTGGTCCCCAATCCCTGCCCTAATCCAGATACAGCGAACTGACCGACTCCCCGAACGCGACCCGGCGGATCGTCTCGGCCAGCATCTCGGCGACGCTGAGCTGGCGGATCCTGCCGCAGGCCCTGGCGTTCTCCGACAGCGGGATGGTGTCGGTGACCACCAGTTCGTCGAGCGTCGAACGGGTGATGTTGTCGATGGCCGCGCCCGACAGCACCGGGTGGGTGCAGTAGGCGACGACCTTGTTGGCGCCGTTGGCCTTGAGGGCCCCCGCCGCCGCGCACAGCGTTCCTGCGGTGTCGACGATGTCGTCGACCAGCACGCAGGTCTTGCCTTCCACGTCGCCGATGATGTTCATCACCGTGGCGACGTTGGCCTTCGGCCGGCGCTTGTCGATGATCGCGAGGTCCGCGTCGTCGAGGCGCTTGGCGATGGCCCTGGCGCGCACGACGCCGCCGACGTCGGGCGAGACCACGATCAGGTTGTCGGTGCCGTGCGCGCGCCAGATGTCGGCGAGCAGCAGCGGCGAGGCGTACACGTTGTCGACCGGAATGTCGAAGAAGCCCTGGATCTGGTCGGCGTGCAGGTCGACTGTCAGCAGCCCGTCGGCGCCGGCGGCGGTGAACATCCGCGCCGCCAGCTTGGCCGTGATCGGCACCCGCGACGAACGCATCCGCCGGTCCTGCCGCGCGTAGCCGAAGTACGGCACCACCGCCGTCACCGAGGCCGCCGAGGCGCGCTTGAGCGCGTCGATCAGCGCCAGCAGCTCCATCAGGTGCTCGGCCGTGGGCGCGTTGGTCGGCTGGATGACGAACACGTCCTGCCGCCGCACGTTCTCCTCGATTTCGACCTGCACCTCGCCGTCCGAGAACGTCGAGACCAGCGCCTTGCCCTGCCGGACCCCGAGCTCGCGACACACCGCCTGCGCCAGCGGCCTGTTCGCATTGCCCGAGAAGATCAACAGGTTCCGATCTTCTTTCATGTCTTGCTACTCCGCTTCGCTCTGACCGTGCGGGATGGAATGGTGATTGGTCATTGGTGATTTCGTGATTGGAAAAAAGCAACGACGCCTGTATTTCTGCTTTTACGAATCACCCATCACGAATCACCAATCACCGCTCTTCTGGCAGGGGCGGCAGGATTCGAACCTGCGCATGCCGGGATCAAAACCCGGTGCCTTAACCGCTTGGCGACGCCCCTGTTGTGGGGCCGTGATTCGTGATGGGTGATTCGTGATTGGAAAAAGCAACGGCACAAGGCCTTTGCGCTTCCACGAATCACCCATCACGAATCACCAATTACGGCATTTCCTTCGAGCGCCTCCAGCAAGGGCGAACGCGCCGCACCCGCGGCCACCCAGGCCTTGAGCGAGGACGGCAACGCCGCCAGCGCGGCCTCGGCGGATTCGCGCGTGGCGAATTCGACGAAGCAGCCGCTGCCCGACCCGGTCAACCGCGGCGTGCCGATCCGCGCCAGCGCGGCGAACGCCGCCTCGACGGCGGGTTCGCGGCGGCGCAGCACCGGCTCGAACGCATTGCCGAGCCCAGCTCCCGAAACGAAGTCCGATATTGTCGCGGGTGCGGCATTTCGCGTCAATTCAGGGGCTTGGAACAGGGCCGCGGTGGCCGCGTGCACGCCCGGATCGACCAGCACGTACCAGGCCGGCGGCAGCGCGACCGGGGTCAGCACCTCGCCCACGCCTTCGGCCCAGGCGTTCTCGCCGCGGACGAAGACCGGCACGTCGGCGCCCAGCCGCAGGCCCAGCGCGGCCAGCCGGTCGACGCCGAGGTTGAGCCCCCAGAGCCGGTCCAGCGCGCGCAGCACGGTGGCCGCGTTCGAGGAACCACCGCCGAAGCCGGCGCCGGCCGGGATGCGTTTTTCGACGGAAATGTCGGCACCTTGGCGGGAATTGGCTTCCGATTGCAGCAATCCGGCCGCGCGCACCAGCAGGTCGTCGGCCTCCGCGACCCCCGCCACCGATGCGCCCACCCGGCGGACGATGCCGTCGTCGCGCGACCGCAGGCGGACGGTGTCGCCCCAGTCCAGCATCCGGAACACGGTCTGCAGCTCGTGATAGCCGTCGGGCCGGCGGCGCGGGATGCGCAGGAACAGGTTCAGCTTGGCCGGGGCCGGCCAGGACGACCAGCCGTCGGCGGGCGCGGGATCGACGGCCATGGCTCAGTCCGCGGGCGTGGCGCCGGCAGCGTCGGAATGCGCGGCGCGCCAGGCGGCGAGCGCGGCGTTGTAGGCGCGGGCATAGGCCTCGGCCTGCCGCTTCAGCTCGTGGTGCCGGTCGCCGACGATCACGTCGCCGCTGCCGTCGATGATGCGCATCTCCGCGCCGCGCACCACCGCCGCGCCGCCCGGGCCGTAGCCGGGCGCGAGGCAGGCGAAGCCGCAGACGGCGACCGGGCGCAGGTCGCCGGCCTCGACATGCGCGCGCATGTCGGCGGCGGGATCGTCCAGGCGCAGGCTGTCCAGCGTCTGCGCCAGCAGCGTGTCGGGCGCCTGTTCGGCCTGCGCCTGCGGCGATGCCGCGCCCGGGACCACGGTCCAGCCGTCGACGACGAGCCGCACGCGCGCTTCGTCGCGGCGCGCCTCGATCCGCTTCGGCAGCGCCGGCTGGCCGATGCCGGCCTCGTACCAGTCCCGGTACTCGATCTCCCAGCCCGCCTGCTCGATGCGGGTCGGCAGGTCGCCCGCACCGTGCGCCACGCGCGCCGGGCCGTGGGCGTCGACCGGCGCGGCGACGCCGCGGACCCAGTCGACCAGCGCGCGCACGGGGATGTCCCAGCCGGTCGAGGCGCGCAGCAGGTCCTCGACGTCGCCGCTTTCGCGCGGGCCGCCCTCGATGCCCTCCAGCCGCGCCGAGGCCGCGTCGCCGCTCAGCCGCCAGCTCTGCCGGGTCACCGGCGCGGCGAGCGAGATGTCGTAGCGGCCGCCGCGCTGCGTCCAGTCGAGGCGGCCGCTGCCGCCCTGGCGTCCGTTGGAGATCGCGACGCGGCCCGACAGGCGCCAGTCCGACACCGCGGCGCGCTGCGCGTCCGCGCGCTGCGCCTGTTCACGGTCGACCGGCGCCGGCGCGCGCGTCGGCCGCGAGGCGCAGGCCGACAGCAGGACGGCGGCGATCGCGGCCGTCGCGAGGAAGCGGATGCGGTTCATGCGCCGGTCTTCTCCAGCGCCCGCTGCAGCGAGCGGTTCTCCGGATCCAGCCGGCGCGCATCGTCGAAGTATTTGCGCGCCTCGTCCCTGCGGCCAAGCATCCACAGCACCTCGGCCACGTGCGCGGCGATCTCGGCGTCCTTCTGCAGGGTGTAGGCGCGGCGCAGTTCGACCAGGGCCTCTTCGTTGCGGCCGAGGCGGTACAGCACCCAGCCGTAGCTGTCGATGATCGCTGCATTCCCGGGCTCGGCGACGCGGGCGCGGTCGATCAGCGCCAGCGCCTCCTCGTAGCGCTCGGTGCGGTCGGCGAGCGTGTAGCCGAGCGCGTTGAGCGCGGCGACGTTCTCCGGGTCGGCGACCAGGATCGTGCGCAGGTCGGCCTCGGCGCGCGGGATGTCGTCGCGGCGCTCCCACATCAGGGCGCGCGCATACAGCAGCGAGGGTTCGTCCGGCCAGTCGGCCAGGCCGCGGGCGTAGGCCTCGTTCTCGGCGTCGAAGTCCTTGTCCTTCGCGCGCAGTTCGCCTTCGAGCAGGTAGGCGGCGCGGCGCGCGTCCTCGTCGATGCTGCCGTCGGCCTGCAGCCGGCGCAGCGCGGCGAAGGCTTCGTCGCCGCGCCCGAGTTCGTGCAGCACGTTGCTCGTGCGCAGCCGCGCCTGCAGGCGCGCCTCGCCGCCGGGCACGCTGTCGTACCACTCCAGCGCTTCGGCATGACGATCGAGGAACTCGGCGGTCTGGCCCAGCAGCAGGCGCTGGGCGGGATTGGGGTTGCCGGCATCACGGCGCAGTTCGTCGTAGAGCCTGCCCAGCGATTCCTTGTCCTCGGCGCGCGCCAGCAGGGACGCGCGCAGGGCGTAGATGCGGCCGTCCTGCGGCCCCTTCGCCAGCACCTGCTCGGCGGCCGCGGTATCGCCGAGCGCGTCGTATTCGGCCGCCAGCGCCAGGCGCAGTTCGGACACGATGGTCGCCGCCTCGCCCACTTCGGCCAGGGCGGCGCGCGCGCCGTCGAGGTCGCCCGCCTCGCGCAGCTGCGAGGCGCGCAGCAGGGCCACGCGCGGTTCGCCGGGGAAACGCTCGACGATGCGCGCGATCACCCGCCGGGTGAGCTCTTCCTGATCCAGCCGCTGCGCGAGATCGCCGAAGGCCAGCCAGGCAGGCAGCGCGTCCGGTACCGCGCCGTCGTCGAACAGCCGGCGCATCATCTTCGCCGAGGTCTCCGGCTTGCGCGGACCGGTGGCGATCACCGACAGCGCATGGCGCCAGCCGGCGGGGTCCGGGTCGAGCATCATCGACCTGAGCTGCCGGGCCGCCGCCCGCTCCCTGCCGTCGCGCAGCGCCAGCGTGGCCTCGGCCGCGCGCATCGGCAGCGACGCCGGGGCGCGCTGGCGCCAGAGCGCGAGGGCCCGGGCGGCGGTGCGGTCGTCCTTGCCCAGCAGGGCGATCCGGGTCGCACGTTCGGCCAGCCCGGCATCGTCGTCGCCGGCGGCGCGCGCGGCATCGAGGTACCAGCCGGCGGCCTCGTCCAGGCGGCCGGCCTGCAGGGCGTATTCGCCGGCCATGCTCGCGCCGAGCACGTCGTCGCGCAGCGGGTCCCGGGCGGTCGCGGGCGCGGCGGTCGAGGCCAGCGGCATCGCCAGCAGCAACAGGCCAAACAGGGCGATCCGGCGGACGGGGTTCGGAAAAACGGGCATCGACGTCGGCCGGGCCTTAAAATAGGAGTCCTCTCGACCCGAAAGCTTATCGCAAGCGCCTGAACGGCAACGCCGCGCCGGCCCGCCAGCCAAGCACATGACCCTGCACGCCCTCGGCATCAACCACCAGACCGCGCCGGTCGCGCTGCGCGAGCGCGTGGCCTTCGGCGACAGCGCGGTGCCCGCCGCGCTGGCGGAGTTGCGCGCGCTGCCCGGCGTGCGCGAGGTGGCGCTGCTGTCGACCTGCAACCGGACCGAGCTGTATGCGCTGGCCGATGGCGACGGGCGGGCGCTGGCCGACTGGCTGGCCACGCACCCCGGCGACGACGGCGATCTCCACGCCTACCTGTACCGCCACGCCGGCGACGACGCGGCGCGGCATCTGTTCCGCGTCGCCAGCGGGCTCGATTCGCTGGTGCTGGGCGAACCGCAGATCCTCGGCCAGGTGAAGCAGGCCTGGGCGACGGCGCGCGGGGCCGGCACGCTCGGCGGCGAACTCGACCGGCTGTTCCAGCACGCCTTCGTCACCGCCAAGCGCGCGCGCAGCG
This sequence comes from Luteimonas marina, assembly GCF_007859325.1. Taxonomy (GTDB): domain Bacteria; phylum Pseudomonadota; class Gammaproteobacteria; order Xanthomonadales; family Xanthomonadaceae; genus Luteimonas; species Luteimonas marina. The sequence goes on from NZ_VOHK01000004.1 coordinate 117,582, forward strand.
AGACCCGCATCGGCTCCAGCCCGGTGTCGGTGGCCTCGCTGGCGGTACGGCTGGCGCAGGAATCGTTCGCGCGGCCGGCCGATTCGGTGGTACTGCTGATCGGCGCCGGCGAGACCATCGAACTGACCGCGCGCCACCTCGTGCAGGCAAAGGTGAAGCGCCTGCTGGTCGCCAACCGCACCTACCAGCACGCACAGGAGCTGGCCGCACGCCACGGCGCCGTCGCGCTGCCGCTGGACGAACTGGAGCGCCACCTGTTCCTGGCCGACATCGTGTTCTCCGCCACCGCCAGCCAGGCGCCGATCCTGTCGCGGACGCAAATCGCGCACGCGCTGTCGCTGCGCAAGCGCCGGCCGATGCTGCTGATGGACCTCGCGGTGCCTCGCGACATCGCCGCCGACGTCGCGGAGCTGGACGACGCCTTCGTCTACACCGTCGACGACCTCGACCGTGTGGTCGAACACAACCGCCGCGGCCGCCGCGAGGCGGCCAACGACGCCGAGGCCATCGTCGACCTCCAGGTCGCGCGCTACGCCGAGGCGCAGGCGTTCGGATCGCGCAACCAGCCGCTCAAGCGCCTGCGCGCGCACGGCGAGGCGACCCGCGCCGAACTGCTGGCGCGCGCGCGGCAACAGCTCGCGACCGGGCAGGATCCCGCCGCCGTGCTCGAACAGCTCGCGTACACGCTGACCAACCGCCTGCTGCACGCGCCGACCGCGGCCATGCGCGAGGCGGTCGCGCGCGGCAACCTCGATTTCCTGCGCTCGTTCGACGAGTTGCTGCCCCCTGCCGCGCACGACGACGACGATGCTGCCGACCCTGCGCCGTAAGCTGGAGGCGCTGGCCGAACGCCGCGACGAACTCGAATGCCTGCTCGCCGATCCCGGCGTCGCCGGCGACCAGTCGCGCTTCCGCGCGCTCTCGCGCGAATTCGCGCAGCTCGAGCCGCTGGCCGCCGCGCTCGCCGACGAACGCCGCGCGCGCGAGGACCTCGCCGCCGCCGAGGCGATGCGCGGGGACGCCGAACTGCGCGATCTCGCCGACGAGGAAATCGTCGCCGCGCAGGCGCGCCTGGCCGAACTCGACGACACCCTGATGGCGCTGCTGGTGCCGCGCGACGCACGCGACGATGGCGGCCTGTATCTGGAAATCCGCGCCGGCACCGGCGGCGACGAGGCCGCGATCTTCGCCGGCGACCTGCTGCGCATGTATTCGCGCTACGCCGAGCGCCAGGGCTGGCGGGTCGAAGTCGAATCGGCCAGTTCCGGCGAGCACGGCGGCTTCAGGGAAGTCATCGCCCGCGTCGAGGGCGAAGGCGCGTATGCGCGGCTCAAGTTCGAATCCGGCACCCACCGCGTGCAGCGCGTGCCCGAGACCGAATCGCAGGGCCGCATCCACACCTCGGCCGCGACGGTGGCGATCATCCCGGTCGAGGAGGATGGCGAGCCGATCGAAATCAACCCGGCCGACCTGAAGGTCGACACCTTCCGCTCCTCCGGCGCCGGCGGCCAGCACGTCAACAAGACCGACTCGGCGATCCGCATCACCCATCTGCCCTCCGGCGTCGTGGTCGAATCGCAGACCGAACGCTCGCAGCACGCCAACCGCGACAAGGCGATGAAGCGCCTGCGCGCAATGCTGGCCGAAGCCGAGGCAGAACGCCGCGCCGCAGCCACCGCCGCCACGCGCAAGCTGCAGGTCGGCAGCGGCGACCGCAGCCAGCGCATCCGCACCTACAACTATCCGCAGGGCCGGATCACCGACCACCGCGTCGAGGGCCTCACCCTCTACGACCTGCCGAACGTGCTCGAAGGCAGCCTCGACGCCCTGGTCGATCGCCTTTCGCGCGAGCACCAGGCCGACGAACTGTCGCGTCTCACCCACGAGGGCTGACCCTGGACACCATCATCAGCCGCGCCGCACCCGCGGACATCGAGCCGCTGGCCGCCCTGTTCGACGCCTACCGCCAGTTCTACGGACAGTCTCCGGATGTGCCGCGCGCCCGCGAATGGCTGCGCAGCCGCCTGCGCTTCGGCGAATCGACGGTGCTGGTCGCCAGGCGCGGCGGTGACATGGTCGGCTTCGTCCAGCTGTACCCGATGTATTCCTCGGTCCGCACCGCGCGCACCTGGATCCTCAACGACCTGTTCGTGGATCCGGCCGCGCGCCGGAGCGGCGTCGCCCGCGCCCTGCTCGATGCCGCCGCAGGCTTCGCACGCGAAGACGGCGCCGCCGCCATCTCGCTGGAGACCGCCCGCGACAACGCCGCTGCGCGCGCCACCTATCGCGCCGCCGGCTGGCAGGAGGACGACACGCAGTGGTATTCGCTGCGGCTGGACCGTCACGCACTCCCGTAGGAGCGCCTTCAGGCGCGATGCTTTTCGTCACGATGCAGGAATCCGCGCAAGGGCATCGCGCCTGAAGGCGCTCCTACGGGGCATGCGCTGGAGTACGCTAGGCACCATGAGCGCCTCCGACGACAAGATCCCCCTGAGCCTGTGCGTGCTGACCGTCTCCGACTCACGCACGCTCGCCGAAGACGGTTCCGGCGACTACCTCGTCGCCTCGCTCGAAGCCGAGGGCCATCGCCTGAACGAGCGCGCGCTGCTGCCCGACGACCGCTACGCCATGCGCGCCCTGGTCTCGAAATGGATCGCCGACGCCGATGTCGACGGCATCCTCGTCACCGGCGGCACCGGCTTCACCGGCCGCGACTCCACGCCCGAAGCCCTGCTGCCGCTGCTCGACAAGGAGATGCCCGGTTTCGGCGAACTGTTCCGCGCGATCTCGTTCGAAGAGATCGGCACCTCCTCACTGCAGTCGCGCGCGTTCGCGGGCCTGGCCAACGGCACCTTCCTGTTCGCCCTGCCCGGCTCGACCTCGGCCTGCCGCACCGCGTGGGAGAAGATCGTGCGCGCCCAGCTCGACGCACGCACGCGCCCCTGCAACCTCGCCACGCTCCGGCCGCGGCTGAAGGAACCGTCATGAGCATCGACCAGACCCTGCGCCTGCTGGCGAAGGCGCGTGGCCTGAGCGTCGCCGACCTCGCCACCGCCATCCCGCGCGCGGGCGCGGCCACCGTGTCGGCCTGGATGCGCGGCGAGAAGCTGCCCGGCAAGGACCAGCTCGACGCCCTGGCCAAGGCCTTCGGCGTGCCGGCCGGCGCCCTGTTGGCCGAGCTCGCCAGCACCTTCGACCCCGCCCGCACCAAGGGCGAGCACGACCTGCTCGCCGCCTACCGCGCGCTCAACACCCGCCAGCAGGGCGCGCTGCTGGAAGTCGCGCGCAGCATGGCCGGGATGAAGGCGGCGAAGGTGACGAAGGCGAAATGAAAACCCTGTCATTTCGACCGAAGGGAGAAATCTCTTTCCCGCACGCCGGCCAGGAGATTTCTCCCTTCGGTCGAAATGACAGGGAGCAATGGAGCACCGGATGAAACCGCTCAAGCGCAAGGACTACGAAGCCGCACTGGAACCGCTGCAGGTCGAACTGGTGGCGATGTCGCGCTGGCTGCAGCACACCGGCAAGCGCCTGCTGGTGATCCTCGAGGGCCGCGACACCGCCGGCAAGGGCGGCGTGATCGGCGCCATCTCCGACCAGCTCAACCCGCGCCACTGCCACGTGGTGGCGCTGCCCAAGCCGAGCGAACGCGAGAGCACGCAGTGGTATTTCCAGCGCTACGTGCCGCACCTGCCCGCGGCCGGCGAGATCGTGCTGTTCGACCGCAGCTGGTACAACCGCGCCGGCGTGGAGAAGGTGATGGGCTTCGCCAGCGACGCGCAGGTGAAGGCCTTCCTGAAGCAGGCGCCGGTGTTCGAGAAGCAGTTGGTCGACGACGGCCTGCTGCTGTTCAAGTACTGGCTGGGCTGCGACCAGGCGCAGCAGGAGGAACGCTTCGCCGAGCGCCTGCACGACCCGCTCAAGCGCTGGAAGCTCTCGCCGGTCGACGTCGAGGCGCGCCAGCGCTATGGCGACTACACCCGCGCGCGCGAGACGATGCTCCAGGCCACGCACACGAAGCACGCGCCGTGGACGCTGGTGGACTTCAACGACCAGCGCCGCGGCCGCCTGACCCTGATCCGCGACCTGCTCGACCGCCTGCCCGATACCCACGTCCCGCCGCCGGACATCGACCTGCCGCCGCTGCCCGGCAAGCCGCTGAAGGAACGCTACGGCGCGCTGAAGCCGCTGAAGCCGTACGGGGCCTGAGACTGCTGCTGCGATCCTGGAGCGATTTCCGACCCGGACGCCTTCATTCCGTCATTCCCGCGAAGGCGGGAATGACGAAGATGTATGCACCCGCGCCGAAAATGCCCTGGCTCAGGCATACGCCGGGATGCCCGCCGCCACCCGGCGGCGAAACTCGGCGAGCATGTCCTTCTCCTTCATCCCCTGCGCCCAGGACGGGCGCAGCTGGAAATGCGGCTGGTCCACGAGCGAGGTCCAGTTGCCGCCCCATTCCAGCCCCATGTCCGCGCCCAGCACGCCCACGCCGCGATACTTGGGCGATTCGCCCAGGTACTTGCTGCCGGAAAACACGCCGACGTCGAAGGCGATCCCGAAGTTGTGGTTCGAGTATCCACCCCTGGCATTCGTGACGCGTTGGCCGGGCTTGCTGCGCCCCTGCGCGTACAGCGCGTCCTGCTCCTCGTAGGTCCGGTGGCCGCTGATGACCTTGATCTGGATCCCGTTGGCGGCCGCCTTCTGCACCAGGGCGCGCGCGAACGGACGCACTTCCGGCAGCAGCGTGGCGATGGTGCGTTCACTCCTGTCGTCGACGCGCTCGATCGCCTCGACCGGCGGCTTGCGCGCGATCGTCTCCTTCACCAGGGCCGCATAGATCGCGCCCCAGGTCTGCGGGCCTGCCTTGCCGTCCACTTCCACGCCAACGGCCTTCTGCACCGCCATGATCATTTCGTCGATCTGCATCGTCGTCTCCCGGGAGATGGCGGCCTGCCGCCAGCCAGCGTGTGCCGGGCACGCACGATCGCCACCAAGACCGGGAACGGGACCGCAGCAATCAACTGACGGGAATCCCCGCCCCCGCGCGTGTCCCCGCCGGCCGTCGATCGCAGCCTGCCTGGTCCCTGTCCCGCAATAGCGCAAACGACGGAATCCGCCGGAGTCGGTCATGGCATCCGCCTTCGCGATCAAACGGCGACATCGGGGATGCCGGATCGAACTGGCCCCGATTACAGGAGCGGCTTCAGCCGCGACCGGATGTTCGATGCGCCGTAAAAAGCGGTCGCGGCTGAAGCCGCTCCCACGAACAGGCGGACCGGAATCAGAGGATTCCGAACCCCTCGCCTGCCTCGTCGTCGGCGACAGGAAGCCTGGACACCGCCGCCACCTGCGCCAGCGGCGGCCCGTCCCCGAGCCACTGCGCGAGCGCCTCGATCGCGTGCGCGTCGCCCACGGCCAGCACTTCGACGCTGCCGTCGGCCAGGTTCCTCGCGTATCCGCGCAGGTGCAGGCGGAGCGCCTGGTCGCGCGTGCCAGCGCGGAAGCACACGCCCTGCACGCGACCGCTGACGAGGAAGCGCCCGGCTGCCATCAGGCCTTCGCCGGCGTCGCTTCCGCTTCCGCTTCCGGCAGCGCCTCCAGCTGCGGGCCGCCGTTGCTCGCGATCGCGGCCTCGATCTCCTTCGCCGTGACCGGCCCCAGGAACTGGCGCGCGACCTTGCCGTCCGGCGCGATCAGGTAGGTCATCGGCAGGCCGCGCGGCGTCTCGAAGTCCGCCGGCGGTTCGTAGACGTCGATGATCGCGATCGGATACGCCACCGGGTGTTCGGTCAGGAACGACTGCATCGCCGGCACGTCGATCTCCTCGTAGGCCAGCCCCACCACCGTGATGTGCTCGCGCATCGTGTGCAGCGCCGACAGTTCAGGCATCTCCTTCAGGCAGGGCGAGCACCATGTCGCCCAGAAATTCACCACCACCCACTGGCCGCGGTGTTCGGCGAGGTCGTACTGGCCGCCGTCGATGGTCGCCACCTGCAGGGCAGGATGGTCCGGTCGCGGCGCGTCTTCGGCGTCCTGCGTTGCGGCATCGGGCGCCGCGGCGTCCGGGTCCGCCTGCGCGGGCGCATCGGCGCCGGCGTCGGGCGCGGCGTCGGACGGCTGGTCGGCCGAAGGCTGGCACGCGGCCAGCAGCAGGGCGAGGACGAGGACTGCGAACGCGGGGGATCTCATGCGGTTTCACCTGTGTGCGGGTAGAGATGGGCGACATTGCGCTTGAGCAGGTCGCGCAGCGGCAGCCGGAGGTCGTCGAGCGCGGCGATCGCGGCGGCGCCGAGCGCGTCGTCGCGGCACGGCAGCCAGGTTTCCGACACCGGGATGCGCAGCCGGCACGCTTCGTAGAGATCGGCCAGCGTCAGCGTGTCGAGGTCGCGCGCCAGCAGCCATTCGCCGCTTTCCGAGCGCTGCACCAGCGGGATGTCGGCCAGCTGCGCCAGGAACTGCTTGAGCTGGCTGTCGGTCAGCATCGGCTCGAGCTCCAGCATCTGCTCGGTATGCAGGCCGCGGCCCTCGCGCCGCGCTTCGGCGAAGCGGCCCAGCAGGCGCAGCAGGCCGTACATTTCGTAACCTTCCGGCAGGCGCATGGCCGCGGGCTGGTAGCGGAACGCCGAGATCGCCGACGCGAACGAGGCGCCGAGCAGGACCGCGATCCAGCACAGGTAGATCCACAGCATCAGGATCGGCAGCGCCGCCAGCGCGCCGTACAGCCGCTGGTAGGTATGGAAGGTGCCGAGGTAGAGACCCAGCACCCACTTGATCAGTTCGAGCAGGAAGGTCGCCAGCAGCGCGCCGGCGAAGGCGTGGCGCAGCGCCACCGAGCGGTGCGGCACCACCCGGTAGAGCGCGGTGATCACCAGCAGTTCGATCAGTACCGGCGCGACGCGCAGCGCGAACCCGGACAGCAGCTTGCCCTCGCTGGTGCTGAACACCGGCAGCGCGAACACCCATGCCGACATCGCCAACGAGGCCGCCGCCAGCAGCGCGCCCAGCGTCAGCACCGTCCAGTACACCAGGAACCGGCCCAGCTGCGGCCGCGACGACGGCACCCGCCAGATCTGGTTGAACGTGCCCTCGACGCTGTTGAGCGTGATCAGCAACGACACGATCAGGCCGACCGCGCCAGCCACGGTGAGCGTGGTGGCGCTGCCGACCAGCCGCAGCAGGGTTTCCTTGACCGTGCTGGCCGCGCTCGGCACGAAGTTCGAGAAGATGTACTCGGTCAGCTGCTCGCGCCATTCACCGAACACCGGGAACGCCGACAGCACGCCGAACACCACGATCGCCAGCGGCACCAGGGCGAAGATCGTGGTGTAGGCCAGCGCCGCCGCGGCCTGGAACAGGCGGTCGTCGAGGAAGCGCCTGGCCAGGAAGCGGGCGAACGTGCCCGTGCGCTCGCGATCGCGCACGCGCTCCATCCACAGGTTGAACGTCGACAGCGGCTGCACGGGGGCAAGCGTAGCAAAGCCGGCCACGCGGGGCCGGTGAGCGATCCGCCCAAGCCTGTCAGAATGGCAGCCGATCCCGTGGAGGCGCGCATGCCCGACATCCTGGTGCTGTACTACAGCCGCAACGGCTCGGTCGCGCAGCTGGCGCGGCAGATCGCGCGCGGCATCGGCGAGGTGCCGGGCATGGCGGCGCGGCTGCGTACGGTGCCGCCGGTGGCGCCGGTCACCGAAACCGCCGCCCCGCCCGTCCCCGAAACCGGCGCGCCCTACGTCGAGCCGGCGGACCTGCGCGAGTGCGCGGGCCTGGTGCTCGGCAGCCCCACCCGCTTCGGCAACATGGCCGCGCCGCTGAAGTACTTCATCGACGGACTCGGCGCCGACTGGGCCAGCGGCACCCTGGTCGGCAAGCCGGCGGCCGTGTTCACCTCGACCGCGACCCTGCACGGCGGACAGGAATCGACCCTGCTGTCGATGCTGCTGCCGCTGCTGCACCACGGCTGCGTGATCGCGGGCATTCCCTTCACCGAGCCGCTGCTCAACAGCACCCGCAGCGGCGGCACGCCCTACGGCGCCAGCCACGTGGCCGGGCCGTCCGACGATCCGCAGCCCAGCGACGAGGAAGCCACGCTGGCGCGCGCGCTCGGACGCCGCATCGCCGCGCTGGCCGGGAAGCTCGCCTGATGGCGCGGGGAGCGCGCCGCCCGCACCTGCCGCTGTCGGCGGTGCTGCTCGCCCAGGTCGCACTCTACGTGGCGTGGTTCCTCGGCGACCGGCACGTCGTCGCGGCGATGCTGGTGTTCGTGCTGCCGCTGGTGCTGCTGCTCGCCGGCACCCTCGCCGGCAGCGCGAAGGCGGCGTTCTGGGCCGGCGTGCTGGGGCTTTTCCTGTTCTGCCACGCGGTGATGATCGCGTGGTCGGAGCCCGGTGAACGGCTGTTCGCACTCGCCGCGATCGCGCTGTCGGTGCTGGCGGTGTTCGCCTCGAGCTGGGACGGGCTGCGCGCGCGGTTCGGCAGGAAGCGGTGAGCGGGTCGCAGCCGCCGATGCCGGCGGGGCGGAAAGGACTGCAAGCGCAGTCTCGTGCCAATCCCTTGCAGCTTGAATCCCGTCGTCCCGGCGAAAGCCGGGATCCATTTTGATGTTGCGGCCCTTCTGGAAGCAGACTGTAGGAAAATCAAGATGGATCCCGGCTTTCGCCGGGATGACGGGAAAGAATGTGCGTCCGTCGACACCGGGTGCAAGCGACCAGAGCGGAATTTCCCGGACCGAAGCCACGAACACCACGCTCGGCGCGACCACGCGCCGGCAGGAGTACTGAAATGGAAGAACTGCTGATCGTCACCACCGGCGGCACGATCGACAAGATCTACTTCGACGACAAGTCCGACTACCAGATCGGCGACCCGCAGATCGGGCGCATGCTCGAGGAACTGGGCGTGGCGTTCCGCTTCAGCGTGATCCCGATCCTGCGCAAGGACTCGCTGCACCTGGGCGACGCCGACCGCGAACTGGTGCGCGCGACCATCGCCGCGCAGCCGGCGCGGCACGTGCTGGTGACCCACGGCACCGATTCGATGGTGGAGACGGCCAAGGTGCTGTCCACGATCGAGGGCAAGACCATCGTGCTGACCGGCGCGCTGAGCCCGGCGCGCTTCCGCGGCTCGGACGCCGAGTTCAACATCGGCACTGCCGTCGGCGCCGTGCAGTCGCTGCCGGCCGGCGTCTACATCGCCATGAACGGCCGCATCTGGGATCCGGCCAAGGTGCGCAAGAACGTCGACGCGAACCGGTTCGAGGCCGCGGGCTGAGGTCGCGACCGGATGGCGGCCGCGCCTGAGGGCGCAACCGCCGTCCCGCGGCACGGGATCAATCCCCCAGCGCGTAGATCCCCGGCAGGTTCCTCCCCTGCTCGTGGAAGTCCATCCCGAACCCGAACACATAGCGATCCGGCACTTCCACGCCCACGTAGTCGGCGCAGATGCCATCCACGCAGCGGTCGTGGGCCTTGGTCGCCAGCACCGCCACGCGCACGTCGACCGCGCCCTGGTCCTCGCACCAGTACTTCACCGCCTTGAGCGTGTGGCCCTCGTCGAGGATGTCGTCGGCCAGCAGCACGCGGCGGCCGCGCATCGGGGTCGCCGGGCGGTGCAGCCAGGCCAGGCCCGAACCCGTGGTGTTGCCGCGGTAGCGGGTGGCGTGCAGGTAGTCGAACTCGAGGTCGAGCCCGCGCTCGCCGAGGGCGAAGGCGAGTCCGGCGGCGAACGGCAGGCCGCCGTGCATCACGGTGATGAACAGCGGCGGCGTCTCGTCGTCGGCGTAGTCGACGGCGATCGCATCGGCCATCTCTTCGATCGCGTCGTCGAGCGCGTCGCGGTCGAAGATCAGTTCGGCCGTGTCGAGTACTTCGGACAGCCTGGGCACGTTCATGCGGTCTGCCCCAGCTGCGCGCCGAGCTGCGCCTGCGCGCCGCCGTAGCGCGCGTCGGCGAGCAGGCCGTCCCAGCCCAGCCCGCCGCGTCCGATCAGGCCCACCAGCGCCATCGTGTTGAGCTTGCGATGCTGCACCGCGGCCAGCGATTCCTCCGCCAGTTCGGGATGGCACACCAGCACCACGTCGCAGCCGGCGTCCAGGTGCGCGTCGACGCGCGCGCGGATGCCGCCGGCGGAGAACGCCGCGGCCATGCCGATGTCGTCGGAGAACACCACGCCGCGGAAACCCATCTCCTTACGCAGGATGTCGTTGATCCACACCGGCGAGTAGCCCGCCGGCTCCGGCGCGACCTGCGGATAGACCACGTGCGCCAGCATCACCGCGTCGGCGCCGGCGTCGATGCCGGCGACGAAGGGCACCAGGTCGTGCGCGCGGATCTCGTCGAGCGGACGGTTGTCGACCGCGTTGTCGAAGTGGGTGTCCTCGCGCACCGTGCCGTGGCCGGGGAAATGCTTGAGCGTGGCGGCCATGCCGACCGAATGCATGCCGCGCACGTAGGCGCGGGTGAACTCGGCGACGACCCGCGGGTCTTCGGAGAACGATCGGTCGCCGATGGCGAGGTTGCCGTGGCCCACGTCCACCACCGGCGCGAAGCTCAGGTCGACGCCGCTGGCGCGGATCTCGCTGGCCATCAGCCAGGCGTGTTCCTCGGCGAGCTTCAGCGCCGCCGCCGGGTCCTGGGCGTACAGCCGGTCGAAGCCTTCCAGCGCCGGCAGCTCGCTGTAGCCGTCGCGGAAGCGCTGCACGCGGCCGCCTTCCTGGTCGACGCAGATCAGCAGCGGACGCGGCGCGGCCTCGCGGATCGCGGCGCACAGTTCGATCACCTGCGCCCTCGACGTGAAGTTGCGCTTGAACAGGATCACGCCCGCGCAGGCGTCGTGCTTGAGCCAGTCGCGCTCGCGCGCAGTGAGTTCCATGCCGGCAACGCCGATCACGAGCATCCGCGGGTCTCCTTCGCGTGCGCGGCTGCGCACGGGCGGCATTGTCGCAGATGGCCGCCGGGCGGGCGCGAACGGCGTGCGCCCCGGTTCAGACCCGGCAGCCGTCCGGGCCGCAGGCCGCGTCCGGCGACGGCGCCCCGCCGGGCGCGTCGCCTCCGGCCTGCCGCAGCGCCTGCGCGAACAGTTCCGGCGGCTGCGCGCCCTGGACCGCGAGGCGGCCGTCGATGACGAAGGTCGGCACCGAGCGGATGCCCATGGCCTGCGCCTGCGCGACATGGGCGCGGACCTCGGCCTCGCCTTCCGTGCCGTCGAGCAGGGCGCGGACGCGCGCTTCCGGCAACCTCCCGGCGCGGCCGGCGGCGACCAGCACTTCCGGGTCGGCAAGGTTGCGGCCTTCCGCGAAATGCGCATGGAACAGCGCCTCGCCGACTGCACCGGCGTCGCCCTCGCGTGCCGCCAGCCAAAGCAGGCGGTGCGCGGGCAGCGTGGTCACGCGGACCTGGCCGCGGTCGAAGTCGAACGGCAGGCCCTCGGCGCGCGCGGTGGCCTGGGTGCTGGCGAGGATCTGCTCGGTGCGTTCGGTGCCGCCGAACTTCGCGGCGTAGGCCTCGCGCAGGGGGACCGGCTCGGGTCCGGCGTCGGGATCGAGCAGGAACGGATGCCAGTGGACCTCGACCTCGGGCGCGTCGTCGCCCAGCAGTTCGAGGCCGCGCTGCAGGCGGCGCTTGCCGATCCAGCACCAGGGGCAGACGACGTCGGACCAGATGTCGATTCTCATGGACCGATCATGGGCGCCGGTGCCGCAGCCGCCAAGCCTCAGCCGCGCTCTTCAGCGTTCCAGCCCACGTACGGCCGCGAGGCCAGCGCCAGGTTGTAGTAGCGCGCCTGGTCGGTGACTTCCCGGCCCAGCCAGCCGGGACGCTCGAAGGCCTCGTCGGCATGCGCCAGTTCGATCTCGGCCACCACCAGCCCGGTGTTGTCGCCGCCGAACTCGTCAACTTCCCACAGGTGCCCCGCATGCCGGACAAGGTGCCGGCGCTTGTCGATCACGCCACCCATGCACAGCGCCAGCAGCGCGCGGGCGTCGTCGACCGGGATCGGATAGTCGAACTCCTGCCGCGTATGCCCGAGTTCGCGCGACTTGAGATTGAGGAACGCGGCGTCGCCCTGGATGCGCACGCGCACCGAGGCCTTCTGCTCGCCGCGGTCCATCGCGCCGAGGTCGTTGATGTAGCCCTGCGCCATCGGCAGCACGGCGTGCGCGGCGGCGCGCCAGCCATCGCCGGTGACCAGGAACTTGCGTTCGATTTCGAGGGGCATGGGTGATTCGTGATTCGTGATTCGGCGGAGCATACCGCTGTCATCCCGACCCCGGACTTGATCCGGGGTCGGGATGACAACATTGTGCTCTTACGAATCACCAATCACGAATCACCAATCACCGCTTCTCGAACACCGCAATCGACTCCACGTGCGCCGTCTGCGGGAACATGTCCATCACGCCCGCGCTGCGCAGCGTCCAGCCGCGTTCGTTGACGAGGTGGCCGGCGTCGCGCGCGAGCGAGGCCGGGTGGCAGCTGACGTAGACGATGCGGCCGAAGCGCTCCAGCGGCAGCTGGCGCAGCACGTCGATCGCGCCCGAGCGCGGCGGGTCGAGCAGCAGCCTGTCGAAGCCCTGGCGCATCCACGCGGTGCCGCGCTGGTCCCGGGTGAGGTCGGCGGCATGGAAGGTGGCGTTGCCGAGCCCGTTCAGCGCGGCGTTCTCCCTTGCGCGCGCCACCAACCCCGCCTCGCCCTCCACCCCCACCACTTCCGCGGCGAGCCGCGCCAGCGGCAGGGTGAAGTTGCCCAGGCCGCAGAACAGGTCCAGCACGCGATCCGTCGACTGCACGTCGAGCAGCCCGAGCGCGTGCGCGATCATCGCCTCGTTGAGCGGCGCGTTGACCTGGATGAAATCGAGCGGCCGGAACGCAAGCGTGACGTCCCACGGTTCGAGGCGGAACGCCAGCGACGGCTGCGCCGGCCACAGCGGATGCACCGAATCGATGCCACCGGGCTGCAGGAACATGGCGACGCGGTGCTGTTCGGCAAACGCGAGCAGCGCCGCGACATCCGCCTCGCCCAGCGGCTCCAGGTGGCGGAACACCAGCGCGACGCCGTCGAAGTCGGGCGTCGGATCGCCGACGATGAATTCGATCTGGGGAATCCCGCGCCGCGCCTGCAGTCCGTCGACCAGCGCCGACAGCGCCGGGATCATCGCACCGACCGCCGGCACCACGGTATGGCACTCGTGCAGGTCGGCGACGAAGCGCGGATCGCGCTCGCGGAAGCCGACCAGGGTCTTGTCCTTCTTCTCCACGCGCCGCACCGAGAACCGCCCCTTGCGCCGGTAGTGCCAGGCGCCGCCGGTCAGCGGCGTCAGCACCGCCTCCGGCGTGACGTGGCCGATCCGCTCGAAGTTCTCCAGCAGCACCCGCTGCTTGGCGAGGATCTGCTTCGATTCCTCCAGGTGCTGCAGCGCGCAGCCGCCGCACACGCCGAAATGCGCGCAGCGCGGCTCGACGCGGTCGGGCGAGGCCTGCAGCACTTCGACGGTATCGGCCTCGTCGAAATGGCGCGAGCGCGCGGTCTGCTTCGCCATCACCCGCTCGCCCGGCAGCGCACCCGCCACAAAGATGGTCTTGCCGGCGTTCGGATGTCCCGCAGCGCGACGGGCGACGCCGCGGCCGTCGTGGCTCAGGTCGAGGATGTCGGCGGGGAACGGGGTCTGATCGATGCGGGCCACGTGGCGTCAGGCTGCGTGCGGGGGCTGCATTGTCGCAGAACTGGTTGCGGTTCCATGCGGCCGGAGTGGGAACGTTCCGTCCGGCGTCGACGGTTGCCCACTCCACAGGAACCGAAAACGCCTGCCGCGGCATGCGCCACAACGACCGTCACTTCTGCTTCCAGGCCCCGCCCTGCTGATACCACCACCCACTGCGCGCACTGGCGACCCACTGCTTCGCGAACACGTCGCGGATCTGCGACTCCCACTCCGGATGACCATTGGCCACAGCGATCTCGCGATACACCGCCTTGCGGTCGCGATTGTCGTCGGCAACCGCAGCGTTCACCGCCACCCGGTCCTTGATCGCCAGCTTCGAGGCATCGCGCACCACGATCGTGCCGTCGCCACCGAAGCCGAGCGCGCCGGAGTCGAAATGCGGCCGCAGCGTCGAATTGAAGCGCGATTCCATCCGCGACTGGATCGCCTGGATGGCCGGGGTGCGGATGCTGATGTCGGGCTGCGATTGCGCATGCGCGCTGCCGATGCCCAGCAGCACCAGCGGATCGAACCGCAGCCGCTGCAGCAGGGCCATGCCGCCATCGCCCGGTGGCGCGGCCTCCGGCGCCGGCTGCGAGGGCTGGGCCTCGTCGCCGATCACCTTCTCGACGAACTCGCGCGCGGCCTCGCGCGCCTCGGCGGCGGGGAAATAGACGTTGATGGTGACGCAGGCGCACAGCGCCAGCGCGAAGAGGATCGGCATTCCCACGAGGCGACGCATGTGACGGCTCCCGTTGCGTTGATGGCCGCCCCCGGGCGGTCCGGTCAATCCACCACCGGCGCGATATCGCCGGCGGCCACCGCGGCGAGGCGTTCGAGCAGCGTCGGCCAATCGACGTCGCGATTGAACCCGACCACCTGCAGCTTCGGCACGCCCGCGCCTTCGACGATAGTAAATCCGGCGCCCGCTGAATGCAGGCCCGACATGCGGCAGACCTCGTTCTCCAGCCGGCAGGCGATGCCGATGCGACGGTAGCCGAAGTCGTCGAACAGGCCGATCAGCCGGCCCTGCAGGCTGGTCACGAACGAGGCGTCGCCGACGCTGGAGATGTCCTGCACCGCGCGCTGGCTGATGCGCTGGCGCACGCCGGGGCGCGGCTGCGTGTGGAATTCGGCGTCGAACGCGGTCGCGGTCCAGTCGACCAGGCGCAGGCCGTCGACGCGGCCATGCAGGCGGCCGGTGATGCTGCCGAAGTCGAACACCTCGGTGAAGCCGAGCAGGTCGAGGTCGTGCAGCGCCAGGTCCGCCGACAGGGTTGGCGCAACGCCGAACGGCCGCTCCATCGACAGCGCGCCGACGTCGACGCGGCCGTCGAACACCTGCATCGACAGCCCGCCGTCGAAGTCGAGCCGTTCATCGGCATAGCGCGCACTCGGGATGCGTCCGCTGAGCGTGCCGCGGAACGCAGGCCAGCCCAGCGCCTGCGCGAGCGCGCCGACGTCGAGCGCATCGAGCTCGAGGCCGAAGCCGATGCGCAGGCCACCCTCCGCATCGGGCGGGCGCAGGCTGAATCCGTCGAGGCGGACCGTGCCGCCGAGCATCGACAGCTCCGCCACCTCGCGCAGGCGCAGGCTGCCGGCTTCGCTGCGCATCGGCAGCCGCACCGGGCCGAAGGCAAGTTCGTACAGGGCCCCGCCCTGCCAGCGCAGTTCGCTGTCGACGGCCGCGCCGGTCGCATGGCGCAGCGTGCCGGCGAGCCGGTCGATATGGAAACGCTGGCGCGGATCGGTGATCGTCAGCGCATCGATCCTGGCGTCGACGGCGGAGAGGTTGCCGCGGTCGATACGCGCCGCGACTTCGAATGCCCCGTCCAGGCCGAGTCCCGACAGGCCGGCCAGGCCGAGCCAGCCCGACAGGTAGCGATCGGGCAACTGTGCGGCATCGCGGCTGCGCGCGATGACATCGAGCGCCTGCACGCTGCCGTCGCCCGCCAGCGCCCCGGCGCCTTCGATCGAGAGGACATCGCCGTCGTCCCACGCCAGGCGCGGCACGTCCCAGCCACCGCCGGCGCGCTGCATCGCATCGACGCGCAACCACACGGGCGCTCCCCCCAGGGCGACATAGGTGTTGCCATACAGCAGTTCGCCGCCGCGCAGGCTGCCGTCGATCGCCGCCAGCGCGCCGGCCCGGGCGGGCTGGCGGAAGTCGATGTGCACCTGCGCATCGAGATCGCCGATCGCGACGGCGCCGTCCGTCGATTCCAGCGACAGCGCGTCGATCGCCAGCCGCACATCCGCGCGCAGCGGACGGCCCGCCGGCGTTTCGACGACGACCGGACCGCTCGCGCGGCCGCCGGTGATCCGTCCGGCTTCCCATGCCCGGGCCAGCAACGCCTGCGCCCAGGCGATCGGGACCCGCGTGAGTTCGAGTTCGGTGGCATCGGGCGCAGCGGCATTGCGATGCAGCGATGCCCTTGCGTCGCCGCTCGACAGCAGCGCGTCGGTGGTCGCGGCGGACAGGTCCAACGCCAGCCGCATCGACGGCGCGCCGTCCGCGCGCAGCGGGCCTTCGCACTGCCACGCCCCCTGCGGGCGCCGCGAAACGGGACAGCGCCAGTCGACATTCCGGAAGCGGTACCCGGCGACATCCGCATCGATGCGCGCCGCCGCGACGTGCAGTTCCCCCTGCTCCGCCCCCGCGGGCCACCGCAGCTGCACCTTCACCTCGCGCAGTTCGACCCCGGCGGCCTGGATCCGCGCGATGCCGGCGCTCGCCGTCCGCGCCTGCGCCGGGCATGCGGCCAGCGCCAGCAGCAACAGCGTTAAGATGCGCCCAGGCATCGAGCGAGCATATCCCCTGCGCAGGGAGGCGACGGTGAATCCGAGGATCCTGCTGGTCGAGGACGACCCCACGAGCCGGGCATTCCTGCAGGCCGCGACCGAGGCCCTGCCGGCCGAAGTCGATGTCGCCGGCAGCATGGCCGAGGCGACCACGCTCGCCGCCCGCCACGCGCACGCGCTGTGGCTGATCGACGCCAACCTGCCCGACGGCACCGGCGCCGCGCTGCTGGCCCGCCTGCGCGCACGCAGGCTGACCACGCCGGCGATCGCGCACACCGCTTCCCACGAACGCGGGGAACACGATGCGCTGATGGCCGCTGGCTTCGTCGCCACCGTCGCCAAGCCGCTGTCGGCGGAGGCGTGGATGGCTGCGATCCGGCTCGCACTGGACGGAACTCCGTGGGCTTCGCCTGCCCGCAGCGCCATCGCGGGAGAAGCGACCGTCGACCTGTACGGCATTCCGACGTGGGACGACGACCGGGCGCTCGCCGCGCTCGCCGGCAATGCCGGCAACGTCGCCGCGCTGCGCACACTGTTCCTCGCGGAACTGCCCGGCGTGCGCGATGCCGTCGCCGCGGCCGCGGGTGACGGCGACGCCGACGCCATCCGCGCCTCGCTGCATCGACTGCGCGCGGGCTGCGGTTTCGTCGGCGCGGCGAGGCTGGAGGCCGCCGCGGCGAAGCTGCGCGATGCGCCGTCGTCCGATGCTGCGCTGCAGGCCTTCCTTGCAGTTGTCCAGGACACGCTGCCGCCGTCCTGACGCCAATACAGGAGCGGCTTCAGCCGCGACCCGTCGAACGTGGAAGGTCGCGGCTGAAGCCGCTCCTGCATCATCCCGGTTTCCTGATCACGGACCGGCATCGGCCTTGCGCGACGCCGACAGCCGGCCCAGGTCGGCCGCGAGCTGCCACGATTTCAGCCCGCGGGCGCCCAGGTGCTGGGAGAGCACCTCGCGCATCGCGTGGCGCAGGCTGTCGAGATCGCCGGCCTCCGGCTTGCGGTCCAGTCCGAGCGCGAGCAGCGCGCGGCCGGTGGCGTAGCGGCCCCGCGATTCGCCCACGCGTTCGCCGAACACGCGGCGCGGCCCGTGTTCCGCGTCCAGACGGTAGCGCGCGGCAGGATCGATCGCCTCACCGTCGCCGTCGCAGGCGAGATCGAAGCCGACGCCGAGCACCCCGAGCAGGTCGCGTTCGAAGCGCCGCAGCGTCCACGCCAGGTCGTTCGCGTCGCGCAGGCGCGCGCGCATCTGCCCGTACAGCGCGTAGAGCTCCGGATGCGGGTCCTGCCGCGGCGCGAGGCGCAACAGCAGTTCGTTGGCGTAGAACGCGGCAAGCGATGCGTGGCCGGCGAGCAGCGGCGGCGCATCCAGCGCCTCGACTGAGGACAGGTACGCCAGCTCGCCGCGCTGCACGGCTTCGAGGCGGACATGCTGCAGCGGCTGCAGCGCCGCGAACTGCGCCTGCTTGCGCGGCCCGCGCACGCCGCGCGCGATCACGCCGAAGCAACCGTGCGCCTGGCTGAGCACGTCGACCAGCAGGCTGGTTTCGCGCCATGGGCGGGCATGCAGGACGTAGGCAGGTTCGGCGGTGTAGCGCATGTTCGGGAAACGTCCGTTGCTCCGGCCCGCAAACCTTAGGAGCGCCTTCAGGCGCGATCGCAATCGGCCACGTCGAACGCCCGGTCGCGGCTGAAGCCGCTCCTACAGGCGATGTGCCGGCTCGACACGGGAAACGCCCCGCTCACGAATCCCCGTAGCCGAGGCTGCGCAGCGCCGACTCATCGTCGGACCAGCCTTCGCGCACGCGCACCCAGGTCTGCAGGAACACCTTGGCGTCGAACAACTGCTCCATGCGTTCGCGCGCGCGCTTGCCGATGTCGCGCAGGCGCGTGCCGCCCTTGCCGATCACGATCGCCTTCTGGCCCTCGCGCTCGACCCAGATCACCGCGCCGATGCGGTACATCACGCCCGCCTTCGGCGACGGTTCCTCGGTGAACGATTCGATCTCCACCGTCGTGGCATACGGCAGTTCGGCGCCGAGCTGGCGCATCAGCTGCTCGCGCACCAGTTCGCCGGCGAGGAAGCGCTGGCTGCGGTCGGTGATCTCGTCCTCGCCGTACAGCGGCGGCTGTTCGGGCAACTGCGCCAGCAGCGAGGCGACCAGCGCGTCGAGGCCGGTGCGCTTCAGGGCCGACACCGGATGCAACGCGGCGAACTCGCGGCCCTCGTTGATCCGCTGCAGGTACGGCAGCAGGCTCGCCTTGTCGGCGACGCGGTCGACCTGGTTGACCACCAGCACCACCGGCAGCCCGCTGGCGCGCAGGGTGTCGTAGGCCAGCGCGTCCTCCTCGTCCCAGCGTCCGGCCTCGACCACCAGCGCGGCCGCGTCGACGCCTTCGAGCGCGCCGCGCGCCGCCCGGTTCAGCACCCGGTTGAGCGCCGACGAGGCCAGCCTGCCGCCCTCGCGGTGCAGGCCGGGCGTGTCGACCAGCACGAGTTGCCCACCGGGCACGCTGGCGATACCGAGCAGCCGGTGGCGCGTGGTCTGCGGTCGGTTCGACACGATGCTGACGTTCGCGCCCACCAGCGCGTTGACCAGGGTGGACTTGCCGACGTTGGGCCGTCCGATGACGGCGACATGGCCGGCGTGGTGCGCGGCGGGAGGGGGTTGCGACATGACGCGATTCTAGGACAGTTGGCGGTTGCCGGTTCGTGGCTGGTGGCAAGAAAACAGCGGCGGCGTACCCACCGCGAACCACCAACGATCAACTACCAGCCCGCCCTCACTCCGCCGCCCCCAGCAACTCCAGCACCCCCGCTGCCGCCGCCTGCTCCGCCGCGCGACGCGAGCCGCCCTCGCCCTCGGCCGCCGCCTCGGGATCGGACAGCACGCAGCGCACCACGAACACGCGGGCGTGCTCCTCGCCGGCCTCCGCCTGCAGCTCGTACTGCGGCAGCGGCTTCTGCCGGGCCTGCAGCCATTCCTGCAGGCGGGTCTTGGCGTCCTTGCCGACCTTGCTGGCCGGCACCGCGGACACCGCATCCTCGAACAGTGACAGCACGACGCGGCGGCAGGCCTCGAACCCCGCGTCGAGGTAGATCGCGCCGATGACCGCTTCCAGCGCGTCGGACAGGATCGAGTCGCGCCGGTGGCCGCCGGACTTCATCTCGCCCGGCCCCAGGACCAGCCGCTCGCCGACCTCGAGCCGGCGCGCCACCGCCGCCAGCGCCGATTCGCGCACCAGCTCGGCGCGCGCGCGCGTCAGCGAGCCTTCGTCCGCCTTCGGCCAGCGCGCGTACAGCGCTTCGGCCACGACCAGGCCGAGCACGGCGTCGCCGAGGAATTCCAGGCGTTCGTTGTGCGGCGCACCGGCGCTGCGGTGGGTCAGGGCCTGTTCGAGCAGGCCCGGGTCGGCAAAGACATGGCCGGCGAACCCATCGCCGGTGGAATCAGTTGCCCTCACCGCTTCGGATCAGGTTCTGCGTCGCGTGGAACTTGCCGACCACGTCGAGGTTGGCGACCAGCGGCGTACGCACTTCGTACTGCACGTCCATCTGCCACCCGCCGTCGATGCGCGTGAGCTTGACGTGCTCCTGCTTGACGTTCTTCGAATAGCTCACGTACAGGCGCCGGAAGAACAGGTCGTTGATCCGGCGGGGCTCGTAGTTGCCGACGCCCGGCTCGGCGGCCAGCCCCTTCAGCGCCGACTTCACGCCGTAGTACTCGGAATACATCGGGAACAGCTTGATGGCGATGTAGATGAAGAAGCCCACCACCGCCGCGACGATGACGAACCCCAGCAGCGTGATGCCGCCCTGCTTGCGACGCGTATTCATGCCTCGATCCCCCAGTGATGCAGTGGTCGCCGGTTCGCCCTGACAGCCGTCCGTCCCGGCCCTACGGAATGCTGCCGCCGATCCGGCCCCAGTCGACCCAGCCCGGCGCGCTGGAGTCGAGGTTCATCCAGACCAGGAACGCCTTGCCGCGCAGCTGGCTCTCGGGCAGCGTACCCCAAAACCGGCTGTCGTCGCTGCGGTCGCGGTTGTCGCCCATCACGAAATACTCGCCCGCCGGCACCCGCCATTCGCCGTCCCCGGGGTCGAAGCCGCCGTAGCGTTCGGTCTCCAGGACCTGGTGGGTGCGCCCGGGCATGCTCTCGTCAATCAGGCCGGCGCCGCTCATCTCGCGCCCGCGGCCGACGCCCTCGTAGGGCTGCGCCGGGCCGTAGGCGAACGGCTCGCCGTTCACGTAGACCGTGTTGTCGCGGTAGGCGACCACGTCGCCCGGCAGGCCGATCACGCGCTTGATCCAGTCCTGGTCGGGATGGTGCGGCGGGCGGAACACCACCACGTCGCCGCGCTGCGGCTCGCCCAGCGCGATCACCTTCTTGTTGGTGATCGGCAGGCGGATGCCGTAGCTGAACTTGTTGACGAGGATGAAGTCGCCGATCAGCAGGGTCGGCATCATCGAACTCGACGGGATCCGGAACGGCTCGGCGATGAAGCTGCGCAGGATCAGCACCACGAACAGCACCGGGAAGAACGCCCGCGCGTAGTCGACGAGCACCGGCTCCTTCTCTTCCAGCAGCCCGGCCCGCTGCGCGCGCCGTTTCGCGAAGAACAGCCGATCCAGCAGCCAGGTGATGCCGGTGGCGAAGGTCAGCACGACCAGCGCGACTTCGAACCATTTCATCATGTCACGCCAGTCCTCTTCAAAACGCCTTCAAGGAACCTCAACACCTGTCATTTCGAGCGTAGCGAGAAATCCACGCTGTTGATTTACCGGGATTCCTCGCTGCGCCGGAACGACATTCTGTTGGGGCCCCTACTTGTTGTCCACCTGCAGCACGGCGAGGAACGCCTCCTGCGGGATCTCGACCCGGCCGACCTGCTTCATCCGCTTCTTGCCCTCCTTCTGCTTCTCGAGGAGCTTCTTCTTGCGGCTGATGTCGCCACCGTAGCACTTGGCCAGCACGTTCTTGCGCAGCGCCTTGACCGTGGTGCGGGCGATGACCTGGGAGCCGATCGCGGCCTGGATCGCGACGTCGAACTGCTGGCGCGGGATCAGCTCCTTCATCCGCTCGGTCAGCTCGCGGCCGCGGCGGTCGGCGTGGCTGCGGTGGACGATGATCGACAGCGCGTCGACCTTGTCGCCGTTGATCAGCGTGTCCACGCGCACGAACGGGCCGGCGTCGAAGCGCAGGAAGTGGTAGTCGAGCGAGGCGTAGCCGCGACTCACCGACTTGAGCCGGTCGAAGAAGTCCAGCACCACCTCGGCCATCGGCAGTTCGTAGCTGATCTGCACCTGGCTGCCCAGGTACTGCAGGCCGATCTGGTTGCCGCGCTTCTCTTCGCACAGCGTGATCACGTTGCCGACGTAGTCCGGCGGGGTGAGGATGTTGGCGCGGATGATCGGCTCGCGGATCTCCTCGACCTTGTTCACCGGCGGCAGCTTGGCCGGGTTGTCGAGCGGCACCACGGCGCCGTCGGTCAGCAGCACCTCGTAGACCACGGTCGGCGCGGTGGTGATCAGGTTGAGGTCGTACTCGCGCTCCAGGCGCTCCTGCACGATCTCCATGTGCAGCATGCCGAGGAAGCCGCAGCGGAAGCCGAAGCCCATCGCCTCGGAGCTTTCCGGCTCGAAGCGCAGCGCGGCGTCGTTGAGGCGCAGCTTGTCCAGGGCCTCGCGCAGGTCCGGATAGTCCTCGGCGTCGACCGGGAACAGGCCGGCGAACACGCGCGGCTGCATTTCCTGGAAACCGGGCAGCGGCTTCGGCGCGGGATCGGCGGCGAGGGTCAGCGTGTCGCCGACCGGCGCGCCGTGCACGTCCTTGATGCTGGCGGTGATCCAGCCCACTTCGCCGGCCCCGAGCTTCGCGGTGACCTTGCGCTTGGGCGTGAACACGCCGACGTTGTCGATCTGGTGGGTGCGCCCGGTCGACATCACCAGCATCTTCTGGCCCGGCACGATCTCGCCCTGCATCACCCGCACCAGCGAGACCACGCCAAGGTAGTTGTCGAACCAAGAATCGATGATCAGCGCCTGCAGCTTGTCGGTGTCGCGCGGCTGCGGCGGCGGGATGCGCTGGACGATCGCCTCCAGCACCTGTTCGACGTTGAGACCGGTCTTGGCGCTGACCGCGACCGCGTCGGAGGCGTCGATGCCGATCACCGCCTCGATCTCGCCCTTGGCGCGGTCGATGTCCGCGGTCGGCAGGTCGATCTTGTTGAGCACCGGCACCACTTCCAGGCCCTGCTCGACCGCGGTGTAGCAGTTGGCGACCGACTGCGCCTCCACGCCCTGCGCCGCGTCGACCACCAGCAGCGCGCCTTCGCACGCGGCCAGCGAGCGGCTGACCTCGTAGCTGAAGTCGACGTGGCCGGGCGTGTCGATGAAGTTGAGCTGGTAGGTGTTGCCGTCGGCCGCCCTGTACGGCAGCGATACCGACTGCGCCTTGATGGTGATGCCGCGCTCGCGCTCGATCGGATTCGAGTCGAGCACCTGCGCCTCCATCTCGCGGGCCTCGAGCCCGCCGCAGATCTGGATGATGCGGTCGGCCAGCGTCGACTTGCCGTGGTCGACGTGAGCGATGATGGAGAAGTTGCGGATCAGCCGCATCGGATCGGACATGGAGTGGCGGCGGCCGTACCGTCGTCAGGACAGCCGGAGATTATCGCATAGGGCGGGCCCGGGCCCGCCCCCGGCAATGCCCAAACCCGCCCTGCGGCCCGGCATCGTGCGCCGGGACCGCCCCTCCGCATCGGCGCGGCAGGCGAGGACGAGGAAGCGGCGGGTCGGGACCCGCCCTATTCCGGCGTGATCGCCACGAAGCGGCTGCCGCCGCCGCTGCTGCGGACCAGCAGCATCACCGTCTGCCCAGGCTTCACGCCGCGCAGTTCACGGTCGAGCGCCGCAACGCTGCCGACCGGCGTACGGCCGACGCGCAGCACCACGTCGCCCGGCGACAGTCCCGCCTCGCGTGCGGCCGCGCCTTCGACCCGCGCAATGCCCACGCCTTCCTTCGCATCGAGGCCGAGTTGCCGGCGCTGGGCGTCGGTGAGGTCCTGCGTCGCCAGACCGAGCGCGTTGGCGCCCGAGGCGGGCGCGTTCGAAGGCGCGCCCGGGCGCGGCGCGGCGCCGCCCGCCACCGCGCTGTCGTCGAGTTCGCTCAGGGTCACGTCATAGGTGCGCTCGCGGCCCTCGCGGAACACCACGATCTTCACCTTGGTGCCCGGCACCTTGTTGCCGACGATCGGCGGCAGGTCGCCCGGCTGGCGGATCACCACGCCGTCGGCGCTGCGGATCACGTCGCCCGGTTCGATGCCGACCTTCTCCGCCGGGCTGCCCGGCACGACTTCGGTCACCAGCGCGCCGAGCGTATCGGGCAGGCCGAAGCCCCGCGCCTCCTCCGTAGTGATGGAGTCGCGCGAGAACATCACGCCCAGCTGTCCGCGCTGCACCCGCCCGGTCTTCTTCAGCTGGTCCACCACGTTCATCGCCACGTCGATCGGGATCGCGAAGCTCACGCCCATGTAGCCGCCGGAGTTGCTGAAGATCTGCGAGTTGATGCCGATCACCTCGCCGCTGGTGTTGAGCAGCGGGCCACCGGAGTTGCCCTGGTTGATCGCGACGTCGGTCTGGATGAAGGGCACGTACTGCTGGTTCGCGTACGGATTGCTGCGCCCGACCGCGCTGACGATGCCGGCGGTCACCGACTGTTCGAGGCCGAACGGCGAACCGATCGCCACCGCCCACTGCCCCGGCTTCACCGCCGAGCCGTTGGCGGTGCGCAGCACCGGCAGGCCCTTGCCCTCGATCTTGAGCAGGGCGACGTCGGAACGCTCGTCGCTGCCGACCACCTTGGCGGTGAATTCGCGACGATCACTGAGGGTAACCTTGACCTCGTCGGCCCGGTCGATGACGTGGTGGTTGGTCAGCACATAGCCATCGTCTGAAATCAGGAAGCCGGTGCCCATCGCGCGGCCACGCGGCACGGTACCCTGCCCGCCTGGCCCCGGCATCTGGAAGCCCGGGCCGAAGAAGCGGCGGAAGATCTCCGGGATCTGGTCCTCGCCGAGTTCCTCGTCCGGCGACTGCGTGCCGCGACGCGCGCCCGCGCGCCCGCCCACCGTGGTGTCGATCTTCACCACCGCCGGGCCGACCTGTTCGACCAGCCGCGTGAAATCGGGCAGGCCGCTGACCAGTGGCGTGGCCGGCACGGCGGTCGCCTGCCCGGCCAGCGGCACGGCCGCGGACTGCGGGTCCGACGAGGGCTGGGCGGTGGCGATCGGCAGCACCACCGCGGTGGTCGCGGCGGAGGTGAGCAGGATCAGGGCGAAGACATGCAGCGGGGTTTTCATCGGGACCGGACCCTCGACAAAGCGTGGCGTGGAAATGGGGACATCAAACTCGGAGGCGGGACGATGGCATCGCGGCCGCCCCATCCCCCTTCGCGGGCGACGACGCTCAGGGCTGGGCCGCCCCGGCCTGCGCGGGTTCCGCGGCGGGCATCGCCTGCCGCCAGGGCAGGAGGCCGGCGTCGGGCCGGAACGGCGCGAACTCGGCTTCCCGCGGCTGCAGGCGGCCGTCGGCGACGGAGAAGCTGCTGCCCGCGGACAGCAGCGCGCGCGGCCAGGGGCGCGCGGTCGCCGACTGCGGCATGGCGAAGGGATCGCCGGCAGCGGCGTCTTCCGGCAGGCGGATCACCGGGACGGCGGCATCGTTGGCGGCGACGGTCACGGTCGCCGGGACCTCGCTGATCGCCTGCTGCCTGCGGTTGCTGGCCGCACGCTGCGACTGCGCGCGTGCGCGCCGCTCCGACGCGCGCCGCGGCACTTCGGCCACGGCCACCGCGGCGGCAAGCGCGGATGCGGCATCAGGCGACGGCGCGGCCGGCGCAGGCTCGCCGGCGTCGGCCATCGCATCGGCGACGGCAGGCTGCGCCACGGCGATCTGTTCGATGGCGGGCGACACGGCGGGCGTGGAGGACGCGGCCACCAGCGGCGCCGGCGCGGCCTCGTCCGGCAGCGCGCCCGGTTCCGGCAGCGGCCGGCTTGCGAATACGGCCAGCAGTGCGACCGAGGCGGCGATCGCCGCGCCGCCGCCCCAGCGCGCGAAGCGCGGGCGGGCGACCCGCTCCGGCGCCGCGGCCTGCCCGGATGCGTCGCCGCCACCGGTCACCGCCAGCGCCACGCGCTGCGCGAAGTCGCCGGGCAGCAGGGTGTTGCGCTGGCCGCGCAGCATGTCGCCGCAGACCTGCCAGCGCTCCCAGCACGCCGCCAGTTCGCCGTCGTGCTGCAGCCGGCGCAGCATGAACTTCGCCTCGTCCGGCGACAGTTCGCCGTCGAGCATCGCCGACAGCTGCTGCCGGTGGTACACGAACAGCTTGTCCGGGTCCGGGCCGATCTGCATCGCTTCGTTGTCTTCGACGGGGGTCATCGTGCCGCACGCTCCGCTCTGGTATCGCTGTCCAACAGGGGCCTCATCTCGTGGTCGATCGCCTCGCGCGCCCGGAAGATGCGCGACCGCACCGTGCCGATGGGGCAGCCCATGCGCTCGGCGATCTCCTCGTAGCTCAGGCCGTCGACCTCGCGCAGCGTGATCGCGAGTCTGAGCTCCTCGGGCAGTGCTTCGACCGCGCGCATCACCGTTTGTTCCAGCTGCTGCCGCATCAGTTCACGTTCGGGCGTGTCGCCGTCGCGCAGGCGGATGCCGGCGTCGAACTGCTCGGCGTCCTCGACGTCGATGTCGGCGCCCGGCGGGCGGCGGTTGCCGGCGACGAGGTGGTTCTTGGCGGTGTTCACTGCGATCCGGTGCAGCCAGGTGTAGAACTGGGCGTCGCCGCGGAAGTTGCCCATCGCGCGATAGGCGCGGATGAAGGTCTCCTGGGCGACGTCCTGGACCTCGCTCCAGTCGGACACGTAGCGCCCGATCAGCGCCGCGATCCGGTGCTGGTACTTGCGCACCAGCAGGTCGAAGGCCGCGCTGTCGCCGCGCTGCACGCGCTTGACCAGCTCCAGGTCCAGTTGTTGGGTGTCGATCTCGGCCATCGGGCCTGGCGCTCCTTCTCGCCCGGCCTTGTGACCGGGACCTGTGACCTTCGGCAGGGGTGAAAGTTCCGTCCCCGAGTCTGTTCCATCTGGGGGCGCCCGGCCCCTGCCGCAAGCCATGCCGCGCGGCGCCGGGCCGCGGTCACGTTCAGGGGGCCGATTTGACGGCGACGAAACAACCCCGGGATCATAAAGGGCTCCCCATACCCTAACGGATGGTCCCGCATGATCGCTGGCCTCGATGGACTGCGCTTCAGCCACTGGCAGGTCGAGCAGCGCCCGGACGGCGTGCTGGTGCTGTCGTTCGACCGCGCCGGCGAATCGGTCAACACCTTCGCCCAGGACGTGCTGCTGGAGCTGGAGGCGCTGCTCGAGCGGCTGGCGCTGGACCCGCCCAAGGGCCTGGTGCTGCGCTCGGCGAAGGACAAGGGCTTCATCGCCGGCGCCGACATCCGCGAGTTCGCCGAGTTCGACCGCAAGGGCACGATCGCCGATTCGATCCGCCGCGGCCAGCAGGTCTTCCAACGGCTGGCCGAGCTGCCCTGCCCCACGGTCTCGGCGATCCACGGCTTCTGCATGGGCGGCGGCACCGAGATCTCGCTGGCCTGCGACTACCGCGTCGCCAGCAGCGACCCGTCCACGCGCATCGGCCTGCCGGAAGTGAAGCTGGGCATCTACCCCGGCTGGGGCGGCAGCGTGCGCCTGCCGCGGCTGGTCGGCGCGCCGGCGGCGATGGACGTGATGCTGACCGGGCGCACGCTGTCGGCGGCGTCGGCGAAGGCGATGGGCGTGGTCGACAAAGTGGTCGAACCGGCGCTGCTGATCGATGCCGCAGCCGACCTCGCGCTCAAGGGCGCGCAGCGCCCGTTCAGGCAGCGCTTCCTCGGCTGGTTCACCAACACCTGGCCGGCACGGCAGCTGCTGGCGCCGATGCTGGTCAAGCAGGTCGCGCGCAAGGCGCGCAAGGACCACTACCCGGCGCCGTACGCGCTGATCGAGACCTGGCGGCGCAGCGGCGGCGGCATCCAGGCGCTGCTCAAGGCCGAGCAGAAGTCGGTGGTGAAGCTGGCCGGCACCCCGACCGCGCGCAACCTGACGCGCGTGTTCTTCCTGCAGGAGCGGCTCAAGGGCTTGGGCGGCCGGGATCCGCACGGCATCACCCGCGTGCACGTGGTCGGCGCCGGCGTGATGGGCGGCGACGTCGCCGCCTGGTCGGCCTACAAGGGCTTCGAGGTGACGCTGCAGGACCGCGAGCAGCAATACATCGACGGCGCGCTGTCGCGGGCGCAGGAGCTGTTCGCGAAGAAGGTCAAGGACGAGGCGAAGCGGCCGGCGGTCGCGGCGCGGCTCAGGTCCGATCTCGCCGGCGACGGCGTGGCTGACGCCGACCTGGTGATCGAGGCGATCATCGAGAACGCCGACGCCAAGCGCGAGCTGTACGGCAGCGTCGAGCCACGGCTCAAGCCCGACGCACTGCTGACCACCAACACCTCGTCGATCCCGCTGACCGAACTGCGCGGGCATATCGCGCGCCCGGCGCAGTTCGCCGGCCTGCACTACTTCAATCCGGTGGCGCTGATGCCGCTGGTCGAGATCGTGCGCCACGACGCGATGGCGGAATCGACCGAGCAGCGCCTGGCCGCGTTCTGCAAGGCGATCGACAAGCTGCCGGTGCCGGTTGCCGGCACGCCGGGCTTCCTGGTCAACCGCCTGCTGTTCCCGTACATGCTCGAAGCGGCGCTGGCCTATTCGGAGGGCGTGCCCGGCCCGGTCATCGACAGGGCCGCGGTGAAATACGGCATGCCGATGGGGCCGATCGAACTGATCGACACCGTCGGCCTCGACGTCGCCTACGGCGTCGGACAGGAACTCGCGCCCTTCCTCGGCCTGCAGATCCCGCCCGCGCTGGCGAATCCGCCGGAACCGGGCAAGCGCGGCAAGAAGGACGGCCAGGGCCTGTACGCCTGGGAGAACGGCAAGCCGAAGAAGCCCGAGGTGGCGAAGGACTACCGGGCGCCGGACGACCTGGAGGACCGGTTGATCCTGCCGCTGCTCAACGAGGCGGTGGCCGCGCTGCACGAGGGCGTGGTCGAGGACGGCGACCTGCTCGACGCGGGCGTGATCTTCGGCACCGGCTACGCGCCGTTCCGCGGCGGCCCGATCCAGACCATCCGTGAAACCGGGGTCGATGTGCTGCTCGGCAAGCTCAAGGCGCTGCAGGCGAAATACGGTGAGCGGTTTGCGCCGCGGCCGGGTTGGGACAACCCGGCTCTGCGGCAATCGTCAAACACCGTGAACTGATTGATTTCCGTGCGGTACGGAATTGTCATTCCGAGCACCGCGAGGAATCTTGCGGCGTGCGTGCGTAAGGTCTCCGTATCCCTCAATCGTCATCCCCGCGAAAGCGGGAAGCGTTTTTCAACAGCCGAAGGCTGGTCATCCATTTTGCTTTGACTTCAGAGACACTGGATCCCCGCTTTCGCGGGGATGACGACCTTGAACATTCACGTGGCACGGCGAATAAAACCGGCTGCCGCCACGCTGCGGCACTACAGCCGCGACGAGCCCAGCTCGACATCGCTCCCCTGCCACATCGCAGCGAACTCCCGTGACGCATCCGCCGCCTCCGGCTTGCCCTGTGCCTCCAGGCTCTTGGCCAGCCCGAACAGCGACCAGCCGTTGCCGGGATTGCGCCGCAGTTCCTCGCGATAGACCGCTTCGGCGTCGGCGGCGCGCCCGGCCTCGAGCAGCACCGCACCCAGCGTCTGCCGCACCGGCGCGTGCCAGCCGGGCGGTTCGTCGTAGGGAATGACGTCCTCGATCGCCACGCCCTCGCGCAGCGCCGCCACCGCGTCGTCGAACTGCCCGCGCGCCGCGGCCAGTTCCGCCGTCACCGTGCGTTCGGCGATGCGCGCGGCATGGGCCAGCGGATAGCGGTCCCAGACCATCAGCTCGTCCATCGCCGGATCCGCGGCGAGCGGGCGCAGCGCGGCCAGGTGTTGCTCGGCGGCATCCAGCCGCTGCTGGCGGACGGCCGCCATCGCCTGCGCGTAGTGCCAGATCGCGGTGACGTAGGGCAGGTCGGGCCCGGGATTCGCCACGCCGGCGATCTCGTTCCAGCGACCGAAGCGCACGCGGTCGAACCACGGCGTCAGCCAGTAGTGCTGCAGGCCGGCGAAGCCTGGTTCGCGAATCAGCTCCTGCAGGTCGGTGCGCTCGGCGGTGGCCTCGGCCGAGGCCTTCGCCAGTTCGGCGTTGCCCTCCATGCTCGCGGCGAACCACAGGAAGTGATGGTTGTGCGGCACGTAGCCCAGCGGATAGACGCCGCCCGAGTTGCCGCGGCACAGCGCGAGGTAGGCGTCGTCGGCCTCGATCGCGCGCTGGTTGGCGACCACCGCGTCGTGCCAGCGGCCGACGCGCGCGTAGATGTGCGCGGGCATGTGCACGAGGTGACCTGAGCCGGGCACCAGCGTGCGCAGGCGGTCGGCGGCGGCGACGCCGCGCTGCGGATCGGCAGAGGCTTCGACCGCGTGCACGTACAGGTGCAGCGCGCCGGCGTGGTCGGGATCGCGCGCGATCACCGATTCCAGCGTCCGCACCACTTCCGCGGTGTGGCCCTTCGGGCGCAGCTGCTCGTCGTAGTAGTCCCAAGGCTGCAGGTCCATCAGGGCCTCGGCGAGGAAGACCGCGGCGTCGGGGTCGTCGGGCCGCGCGCGCGCCAACTCGCGGGCGGCCTCGGCGTAGGCGGCGTCGAGGGCGCTGCGGTCTTCCGGCGGATCCTCGGCGTAGCGCGCCGACAGCGCCGTGATGAAGGCCTGCTCGCGCTCGCTGGCGTTCGGCGCGAGTTCGCGCGCGCGCTGCAGCCGCTGCCAGGCGTCGGCGTTGTCGGCCGGATCCATCGCCGCATTCACGTGCGGTCCCAGCACCAGCGACGCGCCCCACCAGCACATCGCGCATTCCGGATCGAGTTCGGCGGCCTTGAGGAACGAACGTTCCGCGGCGTCGTGGTTGAAGCCGTAGGTCAGCATCAGCCCCTGGTCGAACCAGCGTTGCACCTCGGGATGCTGCGTCGTCACCTCGAAGCGGTAGTCGCCGAGGCCTTCGAGCAGGTGCGCGCCGACCATCGCCATTTCCGGCGGCGAAACCTCCGGGGCCGCAGCGCCGGCGGCAGGTGCAGCGGAACGATCGCATGCGCTCAGCGCCAGCGACGCGACCAGGCTTGCCAGCATCAGGGAGCGGGTCTTCATGGGCATGACCTCCGTTGGATTCGCTGGAGGGGGTTGCGGCGGCGGGCGAGCCGGCACGCCCGCGACGACTCCCGGCCGTCGGACCCCGTACACACTGCAAGACGCCGAATCGGGCGCTCGTGGGCCATCGGCCGAGTATGCGCCCGGCTGGCCGGGCCATGACGCCCGTTGACCCGTCCCGTGCCGTGTAGGAGCGGCTTCAGCCGCGACCTGCGGAGTCACCGGATCGTCGGGTGGCGCGCCTGAAGGCGCTCCTACAGTGGGCGGGCCGGATCCTG
Source organism: Luteimonas marina (assembly GCF_007859325.1). Lineage (GTDB taxonomy): Bacteria > Pseudomonadota > Gammaproteobacteria > Xanthomonadales > Xanthomonadaceae > Luteimonas > Luteimonas marina. The sequence continues at coordinate 148,653 of NZ_VOHK01000004.1, forward strand.
CGATTGGCCGGAATCGCGCAGCGCGGACTCCAGCGCGGCGCGCTGCGCCTCCAGCTCGTCCGGCCCGTCGTAGGGCAGCACGGTCCAGGTCTCGCGCGCCTGCATCGCCTCGCCCGGCGCCAGCGTGCGCATCGGCGCGTGCACTTCCAGCTCCAGCACGCCGGCCGCGGGATCGGCGTGGTGCCAGTCGAGGTAGAGCTCGACCTGGCCGTGTTCGGGGTCGATGGTCTCGTCGGCCTGCCGCTCGAAGCGGATCAGCAGCAGCTGTCCGGCGCTGAATCCGGCGATCCAGCCCGCGGACGGCGCGATGAAGATCTTGCCGCGCCGCCCCGTCTTCCCGGCCGGCGGCGGATCGAGCTGGAGCGAATACAGGCCGTCCCGCCACCATGCAATGGGGCCGGCGTAAGTGTGGTCGACATCGGCGCGCAGGCGCGCCTGCCCCGGTTCGGCGACCGGAACGAACACCCGGCTACCGGCCGGCAGGCGCGTGTTGAACCAGAGGTCACGGCGCACCTCGCGATCGCGCATGTTCACCGCTTCTGCCGTCAGCTCCAGCGTGCCCGGCGCATCGGGCCGCAGGCGGAACGACTGCCGCACCTGCAGTCCGCTGACCGGACTCGTCACGCCTTCCAGCGCCAGGAGGTCCGGCGCCTGTTCGAGCACGCGGTTGCGCGCATGCGCCAGCCAGGGGTCCGGCGGCCACTGCGCGGCGGCGGCGCGGCGCGCCGGGTTCACGCCCTGGTCGAGCCACCAGCGCGACTGCGGGCCGGTCCACAGCTCATGGCCGAAGTACGGAATGTTGTCGCCGTCCGCCTCGGGCACCGGATCGGGCTGGGTGGCCACGGCCTCGCCCACCTTGAGCAGGTTGGCGCGGCCCGGCAGCGAGACGTGGACGATGCGCCCGCCCAGCGCGGGCGCGACCTCGACCTGCAGGTGGCCGTCGTCCAGCCGCAGGCGCTCGGTGGAAGGTGCCGCGGACGCCGCCAGCGACAGCCCCGCGGCAAGCGACCAGGCGATGGCCGGCAGGGAACGCGTCCGCTTGCGCCGGCCCGTCGCCATCACATGGTGTTGGTGGGCTTCTCCGCGGACAGCGTGCCCGCGAGCAGGGTCTCGATCCGGTTCTTCACCGTTTCGCCTTCCGGCGTGTCGGCGAACTGCACACCGACGCCGGCGGTGCGCGCGCCCTGCGCGCCGGTGGGCGTGACCCAGACCACCTTGCCCGCGACCGGCAGGCGGTCGCCGGATTCGGGCAGGGTCAGCAGCAGGAAGACCTCGTCGCCGAGGAAATAGCGCTTGGGCGTGGGCACGAAGATGCCGCCGTGCTTGAGATACGGCATGTAGGCGCTGTAGAGCGCCGACTTGTCCTTCAGCGCCAGCGACAGGATGCCCTGTCGTGCGCCGCCCGCGGTGCTGCTCATCGGTAACCCCTCGATCCTGTCCCGGCGCCCTGTGCGTCCCGTCCGCGCCATGCCAGCAGCAGCTCCGCCACCGCGAGGTCGGCGCGCACCGTCGTCCGCAACAGGTCGCGGGTGCGGTTGGCCGCGTCGAACCATGCCGCCAGCTTCCGGATTCGCGCGGGATCGGTCAAGCCCGCGGCCTCGGCGAGCGCGAGGTCGGCGGCGTGGCGCAGGCGCAGCGCCGCGTCGTCGTCGGCGACCCAGCGCTGCGCGGTTTCGATCGGCGCGGCCTCGCCGCGCGCGAGTTTCGCGAGGTCGCCGGCCACGTCCCTGCGCAGCGCCATGCCGCCGTCGCGCAGCCAGGCGTCGGCCAGGCCGGGATGGCCGCGCGCGGCGTCGAGCGCTTCGAGCGCGACCTTGTCCGCATGGCCCTGCGCGCGCAGCCACGCCAGCGCTTCGTCGCGCGGCGGCAGCCGGAATTCGAGCCGCTGGCAGCGACTGCGGATCGTCGCGGGCAATCGCGACGGGTTCGACGCGAGCAGCCACAGGTAGCGGCCCGGCTGCGGTTCCTCCAGCGTCTTGAGCAGCGCGTTGCAGGCGGCGTGGTTGATCGCGTCGGCGGGGTCGACGATCGCGACCTGGGCGCCGCCGTACTGCGGCGTCAGCGACAGCTTCTCCGACAGTTCGCGGATCTGCTCGATCACGATCTCGCTGCGCAGCTTCGTGCCTTCCTTGTTGAGCTGCCGCGTGACCACGTGGAAGTCGGGATGGGTGCCGGCCTCGAGCAGGTGCGCGGCGCGCGGTTCGTGCGCGGAGAGCAGGTGCGCGGCGAGCCGCTCGGCCACCTTGCGCTTGCCCAGTTGCGCTGGGCCGCAGATCAGCAGCGCGTGGCCGAGGCGGCCTTCAGCGAGGGTCGCGGCCGCATGCTCGTACGCGCGCTGCTGCCAGGGGGCGAGGCTGTCGCTCATGCGCCTGCCCGCCAGGCCTGCAGCTGGCGCACCGCTTCGGCCGCGACCTCGGCGGCCGGCCGAGAGGCATCGATGACGCGGAAACGCTGCGGCTGCGCGGCGGCGCGCGCGCGATACGTCGCGCGCACGCGCTCGAAGAATTCGTCGCGCTCGGATTCGATGCGGTCGGGCGCGAGGTCGCGGCCGCGCACGCGCTCGCGGCCGCGGGCGACGTCGACATCGAGCAGCAGGGTCAACCCCGGCTGCAGGCCCACCACCCGGCGCTCCAGTTCGGCGATCCAGGCCACGTCGAGCCCGCGGCCGCCGCCCTGGTAGGCATAGCTGGAATCGGTGAAGCGATCGCACAGCACCCAGGCGCCGCGTTCGAGCGCAGGCAGGATCGTCTCGCGCACGTGCTGGGCGCGGGCGGCGAACATCAGCAGCAACTCGGCATCGGCCGAGGGCGGTTCGTGCGAAGGATCGAGCAGCAGGCCGCGGATCATCTCCGCCAGCGGCGTGCCGCCCGGCTCGCGGGTGCTGACGACCTCGTCGCCGCCCTCGCGCAGCGCCGCGCGCAGGGCGTCGAGCACCGTGGTCTTGCCGGCGCCCTCGCCGCCTTCCAGCGAAACGAAGCGCGGATGGGACGGCAGCGCGTTCGTCGTGCCGCTCATCTGGGCCCGAACCGTTCGCGGTAGCGGCGCACGTACTCGCGCACCGCGGCGTTGTGCTCGTCGAGCGTGCGCGAGAACACGTGGCGGCCGCTGCCGTCCCCGACCGCGACGAAATACAGCGCGTCGCCGTCGGCCGGGTTGGTCGCGGCGCGGATCGCATCGACGCCGACCATCGCGATCGGCGTCGGCGGCAGGCCGTCGCGGGTGTAGGTGTTGTAGGGCGTATCGGCCAGCAGGTCGGCGCGGCGGATGTTGCCGGCATAGTTGCTGCCCATGCCGTAGATCACGGTCGGGTCGGTCTGCAGGCGCATGCCCAGCTTCAGCCGGCGCACGAACACGCCGCCGATCTGCGGGCGCTCCTCGGCGATGCCCGTCTCCTTCTCGATGATCGAGGCCAGCACCAGCGCTTCCTCCGCGTTCTCCAGCGGCAGGTCGGCGACGCGCGATTCCCAGGCCGCCTGCAGCGCGCGCTCCAGCGACTCGTTGGCGCGGCGCAGCAGGTCGAGGTCGCTGTCGCCGCGCGTGTAGACGTAGGTTTCCGGCAGGAAGCGGCCTTCAGGATGCACGCCGGCGTGGCCGAGCTCGGCCATCAGCGCGGCATCGTCGAGTTCGCCGAGGGTCTGCACCAGCGGCGTCGCCTTCGCCAGCGCCGCGCGCAGCTCGCGGATGTTCCAGCCCTCGACGAGGGTGAATCGGTAGCTGACGATGCGGCCGTCGCGCAGGCGTTCGAGCAGGATGCGCGGCGTCAGCCCGGGGTCGAGCGCGTACTCGCCGACCTGGACGCGGCCGATGGCGCCCAGTTGTTTCGCCAGCGCCTGCCACTCCAGCTCATGACCCTCGCGCGCGCCGGCCTCGCGCAGCTTCGACAGCACGCGCTTGAACGAATCGCCGCGCTCGACCAGTAGCGTATCACCGGCCTCCAGGCCTGGCAGCGGCGCGTCGGCGAAGCCCGTGTAGCGGTCGTACAGCCAGTACGCGGCACCGCCGGCCAGCAGCGCCGACAGCACGAAGAACAGGCCGAGGCCGCGCCAGCGCCAGCCGCTAGCGGCCATGCCGCGGCTCCATCGAAGGGGAATGGATCGTCATCGGCTCAGGATACCTTGGGAACGCCATCGGCAAGCCCGTTTGTTGCCCGTCATTCCCGCGAAGGCGGGGATCCAGTGTCTTCAGGTTCTTGAAAGCCAACGACACTGGGTCCCCGCCTTCGCGGGGATGACGACGCCTGTTCGGCGCCTCTTTCCCCGCTCTCGCCCGCCGGATACAACGCCTGGAGCATGCCGCGCGCCTTGGCCCGGGTCTCGTCGAGTTCGCGCTGCGGGTCGGAGTCGGCGACGATGCCGGCGCCGGTGCGGAAGCGCGCCTGCGCGCCCTCGAGCTCGGCGCTGCGGATCAGGATGTTGAGGTCGAGATCGCCATCGCGGTTCAGCCAGCCCATCGCGCCGGTATAGGCGCCGCGGCCGCTGCGCTCGAGCTCGGCGATGATCTGCATGCAGCGCACCTTCGGGCAGCCGGTGATGGTGCCGCCGGGGAACACCGCCGCGATCACCTCGCCCGGCATCGCGTCCGCGCGCAGGCGTCCGCGCACGTTGCTGACGATGTGGTGCACGTGGGCGTAGCTCTCGATCGTCATCAGTTCGTCGACCTCGACGCTGCCCGGCGTGCAGACGCGGCCGAGGTCGTTGCGTTCGAGGTCGACCAGCATCACGTGTTCGGCGCGCTCCTTGGGATGGCCGATCAGCTCGCGCATGCGCGCGGCATCGTCGTCGCCGGGGAAGCGCGGCCGGGTGCCGGCGATCGGACGCGTCTCGACCACCTCGCCGCGCACCGACACCAGCCGCTCCGGCGAGGCGCTGACCACGGCCCAGCCCTCGCCCGCGAACAGTCCCGCGAACGGCGCGGGATTGGCCTCGCGCAGGCGCGCATACAGGGCCGCGGGATCGGGCGCGCGATCGAAGCGCGCGCGCCAGCCTCGTGACAGGTTCGCCTGGAACACGTCGCCGGCGACGAGGTAGTCGAGGATGCGTGCGACGCCGTCCGTGAACGCCTGCGGCGGGTCCTCGTCCAGCGCCTGCGGCGGCTGCCAGGAGGCGAAGCCAGGCAGGCGCTGCGCCGCGGCGAGGTCGGATGCGATCGCGTCGAGCAGGGCGTCAAAGCCGGTCTCGGCGACGGCGATGCATTCACCGCTCGCATGGTCGCGCAGGACCGCGGCGGGACAGCGCCGGGCGCGCGCGACCGGGAGGCGTCCTTCCGCCTGCGGGAGCCGCAGCACCGGTTCGACCTGCGCGGCCAGTTCGTAGCCGAGCAGCAGGGCCCAGCCGCCGCGGAACGGCCAGCGCGGTTCCTCGCGCGGCAGGCGGATGTCGCGCCATGCCGCGTCGAGTGCGTCGAGGAAGCCGCCTTCGAGGACTTCGCCGGCGGCGTTGCGCGTGGCGCCGTCACGGCCGAGTTCGAGCGCTTCGCCGTTGCTGGCGAGCAGCAGGTCCCAGCGGGCGTGCGCGGTGCCGTGGGCGACCGACTGCAGCAGGAGGGGGTAGCGGGTGGGGGCTACCCGGTGCAGTGAGAGGAGGTCGGTGTCGGGGGAGAGTTGGCGGGTGATCAGCACTTGGCTTTCCCGCCTTTCGGTGTGGTGGGTCTGGATTCGTGCATCGGCCAAAAGCAAAAGCTTCCGCCTTCGGCGGGTTCATTTCTTTTGATGAGCGTCAAAAGAAACGAACCAAAGAAAAACGCTTTCCCCGACAGGGCGAATCCGCGAGCGGGGAGTGTGAGGGGATTTTCCGACACGGCATCCCTGCCGTGGCGGAAAACGCCGCACATCCATGTGCGGCGCCCTACGGGTCTGGAGACTGTGCGGCTTCCAAGGGAAACGCAGGCTGTCATTCCGAACGCAGTGAGGAATCTCGCGCGACCAAGCCTGGATTTCTCGCTACGCTCGAAATGACAGTACTTGGCTGTTGTGGGAGCGGCTTCAGCCGCGACCGGGAGTTCCACGGCGCCGGAAACAGTCGCGCCTGAAGGCGCTTCTGCAAACGGCCGTACTGGTTCGGCAGCCACGATGCATGGAGACCCTGAGGGCGGCGGGCATAGATGCCCGCCGTTTTTCGCCACGGCAGGGATGCCGTGTCGAAAAATCCCGTCGAACTTGCCGACGGCAGGTTTGCCTTGTCGAGGAAGGCCCTTTTCTTTGGTTCGTTTCTTTTGGGCCAGCAAAAGAAATGAACCCGGCCGCCGCAGGCGGACGGAACGCTTTTGCTCTTGGATCCCGGAAAAAGCGACGATCAAAAGCGCCCCCACCCCAACCCTCCCCCGCAAGCGGAGGAGGGAGCAGACCGAAGCACGATCGCAGGCCGGGAAGCGTTCAGACTCGCCTGAACACGAGCGTCCCGTTCGTCCCCCCGAACCCGAACGAATTCGACAGCGCCACATCCACCCTCGCCTCGCGCGCCGTATGCGGCACGTAGTCGAGATCGCAACCCTCCGAAGGATTGTCGAGGTTGATCGTCGGCGGAATCACCCCGGCATGGATCACCATCGCCGAGAACACCGCCTCGACGCCGCCCGCCGCACCCAGCAGGTGGCCGGTCATGGACTTGGTCGAACTGACCATCAGCTTCGACGCATGCGCGCCGAACACGCTCTTGATGCCCATGGTCTCGGCCAGGTCGCCCTGCGGCGTCGAGGTGCCGTGGGCGTTGATGTAGCCGACCTGCGACAGGTCGATGCCGGCGTCACGGATCGCGGCGACCATGCAGCGCGCGCCGCCCTCGCCGTTCTCGCTCGGCGCGGTCATGTGGTGGGCGTCGCCGCTCATGCCGAAGCCGGCGAGTTCGGCGTAGATGCGCGCGCCGCGCGCCTTCGCGCGCTCGTATTCCTCCAGCACCAGCACGCCGGCGCCATCGCCCATGACGAAACCGTCGCGGTCCCTGTCCCACGGCCGCGAGGCCTGCTCCGGCGCGTCGTTGCGCGTGGACAGCGCCTTCATCGAGCAGAAGCCGCCGACCGAGGTCGGCGTGGTCGCGAACTCGGCGCCGCCGGCGATCATCGCGTCGGCGTCGCCGTACTGGATCATGCGCGCGGCCAGGCCGAGGTTGTGCGTGGCCGTGGTGCAGGCGGTGACCGCGGCGATGTTCGGGCCCTTGGCGCCGGTCATGATCGAGACCTGGCCGGAGATCATGTTGATGATCGTGCTCGGCACGTAGAACGGCGAGATCTTGCGCGGGCCGCCCTCGTGGTACTTGATCGCGGTGTCCTCGATGCCCTTGAGGCCGCCGATGCCGGCGCCGATCGCCACGCCGATGCGCTCGGCGGCCTCGCCGGAAATCTCCAGCCCGGCATCGGCAATCGACATCAGCGCCGCGGCGACGCCGTAGTGGACGAAGGGGTCCATCTTCTTGACGTCCTTCGCCGGCACCCACTGCGCGGCATCGAAGCCCTTGACCTCGCCGGCAATGCGGGTGGCGAAGGCGGACGCATCGAAATGCGTGATCGGGCCGATCCCGGAGCGCCCGTTGACGATGCCGTCCCAGCTCGACGCCAGGTCGTTGCCGAGTGGCGACAGGATGCCGATGCCGGTGATGACGACGCGACGCTTGGACATGGTCGGCTTTCTCCTCGATGCATTCATGGCGCCGCGCGCACCCGCGCGGCCACCGCAAAACGCGCGAGGCCGCAATGCGGCCCCGGGTTGTTTCAGGTCGAACCGGTCAACGGATCGACGGTCGGATCGACTGCGCGGCCACGCCCGGCCACGGTCGGCCAGGCGCACGGCCGCCGGGCGTCACGCCTTGACGTGGGCCTTGATGTAGTCGATCGCCTGCTGCACCGAGGTGATCTTCTCGGCTTCCTCGTCGGGGATCTCGCACTCGAACTCTTCTTCGAGCGCCATCACCAGTTCGACGGTGTCGAGCGAGTCCGCGCCGAGGTCGTCGACGAAGGAAGCGCTGGCGCTGACTTCCTCTTCCTTGACGCCCAGTTGTTCGACCACGATCTTCTTGACGCGTTCTTCGATGCTGCTCATTGGCTATAGGCTCCGCGGAGGCTGTTACGGTGGTTAGTGTAAAGGCTCGACCGGGGCGAGGATAGCGCGTTGCCGCAGCGCCACCCCGGTGCTCGGACGCGGACCGGGGAGCCGGTCACGCATTTCCTTAGGAATCGGCAACTTAGGGCGTGTCACGACGATGCCGCGAGCGCCCGGATCGGGGGCCCTCAGGGCATGTACATGCCGCCGTTGACGTGGATGGTTTCGCCGGTGATGTAGCCGGCGCCTGGGCCGGCGAGGAAGGCGACCGCACTGGCGATGTCGGCCGCCTGGCCGAGGCGCCCGAGCGCGATCTGGCCGACCAGCGCGCTCTTCGCATCCTCCGGCAGCGCGGCGGTCATGTCGGTCTCGATGAAGCCGGGCGCGACCACGTTCACGGTCACGCCGCGCGAACCGATCTCCTTGGCCAGCGACTTGCTGAAGGCGATGATGCCGGCCTTGGCCGCGGCGTAGTTGGTCTGGCCGGCGTTGCCGGTGACGCCGATCACCGAGGCGATGTTGATGATGCGGCCCTTGCGCGCCTTCATCATGCCGCGCATAACGGCCTTGCAGGCGCGGTAGACGCTGGTGAGGTTGGTGTCGAGGATCGCCTGCCAGTCCTCCTCGCCCATGCGCATCAGCAGGCCGTCGCGGGTGATGCCGGCGTTGTTGACGAGGATCGAGAGCGGGCCGATCTCTTTGCCGATCGCCTCGACCAGCGCCTCGACCTGGCCGGCCTTCGACACGTCGAGCACGCGGCCGTGGCCGCCGCCGTGCGCCTTGAGCCGTTCGGCGATCGCCTGCGCGCCCGCCTCCGAGGTCGCGGTGCCGATGACGGTCGCGCCCTGCGCCGCCAGCGTATCGGCGATCGCGGCGCCGATGCCGCGGCTGGCGCCGGTGACGAGGGCGATCTCGCCCTTGAGGATGTCGGTCATGTCTGGGGTCCCGTTGTTTCGTTTGCTGCTGATACGTGATTCGTGATTGGTGATTGGAAAAAACGGGTCAACGGCGAACTTGCGTTCTTGTCGAATCACCAATCACGTCCATTCAGCCAGCGCGCCCTCGAACTCGCCGACCTGCCCGATCGCGCGCGCCTCCAGCCCCTTGTCGATGCGCTTGACCAGTCCGGCCAGCACCTTGCCCGGGCCGCATTCGGCGATGCGCGTCACGCCCCTGGCGGCGAGCGCCTGCACGCAGCCGGTCCACTGCACCGGCAGGTACAGCTGGCGCACCAGCGCGTCGCGGATCGCCTGCACGCCCGCGTGCACTTCGGCGTCGACGTTCTGCACCACCGGCAGCTGCGGCTCGCGCCAGGCCAGGCCGGCCATCGTCTCGGACAGGCGGTTGGCGGCCTCGCGCATCAGCGGCGTGTGCGAGGGCACGCTGACGGCGAGCTTCACCGCCTTGCGCACGCCCTTCTCCGACAGCAGCGCGAGCGCGCGGTCGACCGCCGCGGCGTCGCCGCCGATGACGATCTGCCCCGGCGAGTTGTAGTTGGCCGGCACCACCACGTCGCTGTGCGAAGCGGCCTTGCACACGTCCTCGACCAGCGCGTCGTCGGCGCCGAGCACCGCCGCCATCGCACCGGTGCCCGCGGGCGCGGCGTCCTGCATCAGCTGGCCGCGGATGCGCACCAGGTGCGCGCCGTCCTTGAGCGACAGCGCGCCGGCCGCGACCAGCGCCGCGTATTCGCCCAGGCTGTGGCCGGCCAGCAGCGCCGGCTGCGCGCCGCCCTGCTCCTGCCACGCGCGCCACACCGCGACGCCGGCCGCGAGCAGCGCCGGCTGGGTGTATTCGGTGCGGTTGAGCTGTTCCTCGGGGCCGCCCTGCGACAGCGCCCACAGGTCGACGCCCGCGCCTTCCGACGCCTCGTCGAACGTCGCGCGCACGACGGGATGCAGTTCCGACAGTTCCGCAAGCATGCCCACCGATTGCGAGCCCTGCCCGGGAAACACGAACGCGAGTTGCGGATCGGTCACGCCAACATCCGGGGAGAAAAACAGGGCGCGATGATACGGGCAAACGCGGAGCCTCGTCTGTACCGAGGCGTATGCCGCGCGGGTGTGATCGGTGGACACCGGCGGTGCCTGGGGCCGTCGTCGAAGCCCTGGCGCTTCCCTCCGGGCGGCTCGGGGCGCAGATGCCGGCAGCGGCGCGCTTGTCTCCTCCTGCGCCGCCATCCATCCCGGCTGTCATTTCGACCGCAGGGAGAAATCTCCGGACAGCCATCCGGATCGCGACGGCGACGGAAGGGGAAAGGCGGATTTCTCCCTGCGGTCGAAATGACAGCCGGGATTCCTGTCGAAACGGCAGTGGAAGTCGTATCGAAACGGCAGGTGGCGACGCCCCGGCCACGGATGCGCCCGTGGCGCATCCGCCACCGCAGGCTCAGTAGCGCAGCAGCGCCGAGCCCCAGGTGAAGCCGCCGCCGAAGGCTTCCAGCAGCACCAGCTGGCCGCGCTGCACCTTGCCCGAGCGCACCGCCTCGTCCAGCGCCAGCGGCACCGAGCCCGACGAGGTGTTGCCGTGCCTGTCGACGGTCACGACCACGCGCTCCATCGGCATGTCCAGCCGCTTCGCGGTGGCCTCGATGATGCGCAGGTTGGCCTGGTGCGGGATCAGCCAGTCGATGTCGTGGCGGTCGAGGCCGTTGGCTTCGAGCGTTTCCTCGACCACCGAATCGAGCGCCTTGACCGCGTACTTGAACACGTCGCTGCCGGACATCTGGATGGCGACGCCGGCGTTCTTCTCGTTTTCCTTGAACCCGACCGACACGCCCACCGGGTTCCACAGCAGCTCCTTCTTGCCGCCGTCGGCGTGCAGGTGGGTGCTGAGGATGCCGGTCTCGCTGTCGGCCTTGAGCACCACCGCACCGGCGCCGTCGCCGAACAGCACGCAGGTGGTGCGCTCGGTCCAGTCGACCATGCGCGTGAGCGTTTCGGAACCCACGACCAGCACGGTCTTCGCGTCGCCGGACTTGATGAACTTGTCGGCCACCGACAGTGCGAACAGGAAGCCCGAGCAGGCGGCGTTGACGTCGAACGCGCCGCAGCCGCTGATGCCCAGGCGATGCTGCAGCAGGCAGGCGCTGGACGGGAAGATCAGGTCGGGCGTGGTGGTGCCGACGACGATCAGGTCGATCTCGTCGGCAGTGGTGCCCGCGGACTCCAGCGCGCGCACGGCGGCGTGGTAGGCGAGGTCCACCGTGGTCTCGCCCTCGGCGGCGATGTGGCGCTCGCGGATGCCGGTGCGCGAGGCGATCCATTCGTCGCTGGTGTCGACGATCTTCGACAGGTCGTCGTTGGTCAGCACCTTGGAAGGCAGGTAGCTGCCGGTACCGGCAATGCGGGAATAGATGCGCTCGCTGCTCATCGCGTGGACGGCCCTCGTGTCGATGCGGGCGGCCTCCGTGCCGCAAAGACGCCGCCAGCGCGGGCGCCGTCGGCGTACCGATGATCAACGGGCCCGCAGGCGCGGGCCCGCGACGGGTCAGTCTTCGTCGACGACCTTGACCTTGGGCTGGATCACCTGCTTGCCGCGGTAGTAGCCGTCGGCGGTGACGTGGTGGCGCAGGTGGGTCTCGCCCGAGGTCGGGTCGGTGGACAGCTGCTTGGCCGTCAGCGCGTCGTGGGAACGGCGCTGGCCGCGACGGGACGGGGTGACACGGGACTTCTGCACAGCCATGGGATTGCTCCGGGAACGATTCGGTTGTTGCGGTTGCTCAAATACGCCATGACGGCGCGGGACACTTCACTTCAATGCTGCTTCTTCAGCGCCGCCAGCCCCGCGAACGGGTTGGCGCGCACTTCCTCTTCCGCCGATACCGGCCAGTCGCGCTCGACCGTTTCCGAGCCCGGCTTCACCGGCACCACCGGGATGGCGAGGATCAGTTCGTCCTCCACCAGCTCCAGCGGCCGCAGCGCGCCGTCCTCGGCGACCAGCAGCGGCTCGTACCCCTCCGGCAGCCCGGCTTCCTCCGACTCCTCGCGGACCAGCCCCAGCCGCTGCACCAGCCGCACCGGGAACAGGAACCGCTGCAGGGTGCGCTGGCATTGCAGCGGCAGCTCCGCATCGAGCTTCAGTTCCAGGTACGGGACCCGCATGGCGTCGCGATCGAAGCCGAGCGCGAACGCCACGTCGCCCTCGGCGTCGACCAGCGCGTCGCGCAGCCTCGGTAGCGCGGACAACGCGATCCGCCCTTCGAACTCCCGCCGCGAGGCGACCATCCGCCAGGCGTCCAGGGTTTCGGGCATTTCCGCGGACATAAGCCGCTGAATTTTAAGGATCGCGGGCCCGGCTGTCAAACCCCAGATGGATCGCCAAGCCATTGCCGCTGCAGGGAAATTTGATTCCGGGCCGCCGCGCGGGTCAGACTGGCGCCCGGTTCCGGGAGCGCCATTGTGACCCTGCTTGCCCTTTCCCTGCTGCTGGCCGCGGTCGCGTTCGCGCTGTCGTTCTGGTTCCGCCGCCGCGGCGGACGCCGCCATCGCGCCATGGCGCAGCTGCTGGATTCGGCCGACGCCCTCGAGGACCGGCTGCGCGTGGCCCGGTCCGAAATCGAGGCCATCGCCGGCGACGAGGAGAACCCGGTACGCGAGGCGATGCAGGAAATGCTGCGCCAGCGGCTGTGGCTGCAGCAGCACGGCCACGACGCCTCGCTGGAGCAGCTCGACACGGTCCGCGCCTCGATCGACGCCGCGCGCGACAACATCGAAACGCAGCTGCTGCAGATCGAACGCGCCCGCGCAGCGCTGCATTAGATCCCGCCGTAGGTCGGGGCTACGGCCCCGACGCATTCAACATCCAGCGTCGGCCGCGTAGGGCCGACCTACGGATCCAGACACTATGGGGGGCGGATCAATAGGCCTCATGATCCGGCCCGAAACCTGCAGGAGCGGGACGACCATGCCTCGGCTGATCCTCGCCTCCACTTCACGCTACCGGGCCGAGCTGCTGGCACGCCTGCGCCTGCCGTTCGACACCGCGAGGCCGGAGGTGGCGGAAACACCGCTTCCCGGCGAACCACCGGCATCGCTGGCGCTGCGCCTGGCCGCGGCCAAGGCCGCCGCAGTGGCGGCGGAGCATCCCGAGGCGGTGGTGATCGGCTCCGACCAGGTCGCCAGCTGCGACGGCCGCGTGCTGGGCAAGCCCGGCGCGCGCGAGGCCGCGATCGCACAGCTGCAGGCGATGTCGGGGAGCGACGTCGTGTTCCTGACCGCGGTGGCGGTTGCCGGCCCGGGCGCGGCCATCGAACACGCACTGGACACGACGACGGTGCGGTTCCGGCCGCTGGCCGACGACACGATCGCGCGCTACGTCGACGCCGAGACGCCGCTCGACTGCGCCGGCAGCTTCAAGTGCGAAGGGCTCGGCATCGCCCTGTTCGAGGCCATCGACAGCCGCGACCCGACGGCGCTGGTCGGCCTGCCCCTGATCGCCACGGCGCGCCTGCTGCGCGCGCGCGGGTTCGCCCTGCCCTGACGCCCCCACTCGCGCTCAAGTTGCAGGAGCGGCTTCAGCCGCGACCGCCGTCAGGCGACACCGGTGGCCGGTCGCGGCTGAAGCCGCTCCTACGGGCGAACGGTCATTTCGCGGCGCGGATCTCGATGGGGAATTCGCGCCAGTCCTCGACACTGCCGTCGGCGCCGTGCAGGCGCAGCCCCAGCCAGTGCCGGCCGGGCGGCACCATGCCGGCCTCGACCTTCGCGCGGAAGCCGACCCGTGGATGCCGTGGATCGTTGGAAATCTTCCAGAAGTTCGCCAGGCCCGGGAGCGGCTGGCCGTATTCCGCAGTGGCGGCCGGACGGCCATCGACCAGCACCTCGACCTTGTCCAGGCCGACGCCATCCTTGAACGCCCATCCCGACACCTCGAACGCCCCGGCGACGGTCGCCTCCACCGTCGGCTGGTCAACCCATGCCATCGCCGGCGTCGTGCAGTCCTCGTCGTCCTTCGTTTCCGGCAGACCTTGCGGCCACGCCAGCAGCACGAAACGCTGCGCGCCGTGGTCGACGTTGAGCACGCGCGGCGCCGGCAGCGGGCCGAACAGCGCGCACAGGTCATGGTAGCGCTGCAGCAGGTCGCGGTACTGGACGTCGCTGGCGCCGACCACGAGCAGCAGCGGCGATCCGCCGAGCTCGCTGCGTTGCGCGACCTCCAGCCCCCACAGCCGCAGCTGCGGCGCGCGCCCGTGCGCGCGGTTGAGCGGATGGTCGAGCACCGCGATGCCGGTTTCGCCGAGCGCGAAGCCCAGCTCGGCGCCGATCTTGAAGTTGTCCGCGACCAGCCGCGTGCCGGCGGGCATCTGCGCGCGGGCGCTGCGCACGGCGTCGGCCAGCTCGTCCCAGCCGGCGAAGTTCGACGGATACCACTTCAGCGCGGCCGTGCGGGCGCGGACGTCGGGCGTCGACACCGCCACGTAGTAGCCCAGCACGGCCAGCAGCCCGGCCGCGGCCAGCGCCCAGGTCGCGATGCGCAGCGCCCGCGGCCATCCGGCGATCGCGGCCGGCAGCAGCGGCAGCAGCGCGACGTAACCGGGCAGCGGCCAGTGGAAGCTGACGCGCTCGGTGTCGGCGAAGAAGCCGAGCGCGAAGAAGCCCAGGATCACGATCGCGCCCGACCAGGCCAGCAGGCGTACCGCGGGATCGTCCGCGCGGCGGAACCTCCACGCCGCCCAAAGCAGCCCGGCGAACAGCAGCGGCGTCACCAGCGCGGCCTGGATGCCGAGGAAGGTGATGCCGTCCAGGTGCAGGGCCCAGGGATGGCGGTCGACGAGCTGGAAGCGCAGGCCGGCTTCGGCGTTCTCGATGTTCCAGGCCAGCAGCGGGATCCACGCCGCCGCGCCGAACGCGATCGCGACGATGACCCGCGGGTCGCGCAGCAGGGCGCGCCCCTGCGCGATCAGCAGCAGGGCGAGGAAACCGGCGCCGATCGCGGCGATGAATCGGTAGTGGCTCAGCGCGCCGATCGCGAGCCCGAGCGCGAGTTGCACGGCATCGCCGTGGTCGACGCCGCGGAGCATCCTGGTCAGCGCGTCCAGGCACAGCAGGGTGGCGAGCGCCATCAGCACGTCCGGCAGCGCCATCACCCCGAGCGAGCCGAACAGCGGTAGCAGCAGCGCCGCGCAGCCGGCGGTCCACGCCTGCCGAGGATCGAACTCGCGCCGGGCGATGCGCACCACCAGCCACGGCAGCAGCGCCGAGACCGCGAGAAACAACGCGCGCGCTGCCAGCACACCGTCGCCGAACAGTTCGCCCCCGAGGCGAATCGTCCACGCGGTGAGCCCGGGCAGGTCGGAATAGGCCCAGGCCATGTGCTGCCCTTCCTGCCAGTAGAACGCCTCGTCGACGAACAGCGGCAGGCGCGCGGCCACGACCAGCTTGGCCAGCACGATCGCCGACCAGAGCGTGAGGTAGGCCGCGCGCATTCCGTTCCGTTCCCGCATCCGCCGCAACCCCGCTACACTCGAAATCGTCCACCAAGGAGTAGCGCCGTGTCCGCCGCCACCCACGAACCGGTCATGCTAACTGACCGAGATCAAGATGCGCTGAAGGCGGCGCAGGCGCAGGTCAACCGTTTCGTGCTGGGCAAGGCGCACGAGGTGCGGCTCGCCTTCGTCGCGCTGCTATCCGACGGCCACCTGCTGATCGAGGACCTGCCCGGGCTGGGCAAGACCACGCTGGCGCATGCGCTGGCGGCGACGCTCGGACTCGGGTTCCAGCGCGTGCAGTTCACCTCCGACCTGCTGCCCTCGGACATCGTCGGCGTGTCGATCTTCGACGCGCAGGCGCGGCGCTTCGAGTTCCACCCCGGGCCGGTGTTCGCCAACGTGCTGCTCGCCGACGAGATCAACCGCGCGCCGCCGCGCACGCAGAGCGCGCTGCTGGAGGCGATGGCCGAGCACCAGGTCACGGTGGACGGCACCACCCACCGGCTGCCGGAGCCGTTTTTCGTGATCGCCACGCAGAACCCGGTCGACCTGTCGGGTACCTATCCCCTGCCCGATTCGCAGCTCGACCGCTTCCTGCTGCGGCTCACGCTCGGCTATCCGAACGAGGACGCCGAGCGCGCGTTGCTGGCCGGCGACGACCGCCGCGGCATGATCGCGCAGGCGACGCCGGTGCTCGGCGGCGACGACGTGCTGCGACTGCGCGGGGCCGTCGCCGGCGTGCACGCAAGCCAAGCGCTGGTCGGCTACGTGCAGGCGCTGCTGGCGCGCAGCCGGCATGCGGCCGGGGTGCGCGTGGGCCTGTCGCCGCGCGCGGGCATCGCCCTGCTGCGCGCGGCGCGCGCCTACGCGATGCTGCTCGGCCGCAACCATGTCGTGCCGGAGGACGTGCAGGCGCTGTTTGGCGCGGTCGCGGCTCATCGGCTGGTGCCGGAGAGCGAAGCCGGGGATGGGGCCACGCTGGCGAAGTCGATCCTGCATGGCGTGCCGGTGGACTGAGGCTGTTTTTTCGCCCGCATGCCGCCGATCTGTCCAGACCCGAAGGGCGCCGCACACGGATGTGCGGCGTTTTCCGCCACGGCAGGATGCCGTGTCGGAAAATCCGCAGGAATGTTCCAGCGGAAGGCTTGTGACCTTGCGGGGAAGGCCGTTTCTTTTGGTGACTTTTCTTTGGGCCAGCAAAGAAAAGTTACCCGCTCGCTCGTGGCGAGCGGAAGCTCTTGTCCTTCGTTTTGCATTTCAAAGTCAAGAGCTTCCGTCCGCTGTCGCGGCCGGGTTCATTTCTTTTGCTGGCCCAAAAGAAACGAACCAAAGAAAAGGGCCTTCCTCGACACTACAAACCTGCCATCGGCAAGTTCGACGGGATTTTTCGACACGGCATCCATGCCGTGGCGAAAAACGGCGGGCATCCATGCCCGCCGCCCTCCGGGTCTGGACAGGATGTCGGCACTCCGTCGAAAAGCAGAACTGCGAATGCGCAAACCCGCATCGGAGCTGGCATGGCCAGTCTCATAAGTCCGAGGCGGTCGCCACTGCTGCAACGCGCGCATGCGCGCTTCGATGCGTGGGCGCGCAGGCGGACGCCGGCTGCGCTGCCGGTGCGCTTCGACCGTCATCGCATCTACATCCTGCCGACCCGGTTCGGGGCGTTCTTCACCGTCCTGCTGCTGGTGATGGGCGTCGGTGCACTGAACTACAACAACAACCCGGCGCTGCTGTTGTGCCTGCTGCTGGCCGGGGCTGGGATCGCCAGCCTGCTGCAGGCGCAGCTGCAGTTGGGCGGACTGGAAATCCACGCCATCGGCGCCGAGCCGGTGCCCGCGGGCACGGCCCTGCTGATGCGCGTCCATGCGCGCGCGCCGGTCGGGCGCGCGCGGCGTGGCCTGCGTGTCGAATGCGGCGGGCAGGCCGCCGTCCTCTCGCTGGACGATGGCGCCGGCGAGGCCGTGCTGTCGCTGCCCACCGCCACCCGCGGCTGGCTGGATCCGGGCCGGCTGCGGATCTCCACGACGCGCCCGCTCGGCCTCGCCCGCGCCTGGGCCTATGCCTGGAGCGATGCGCCGCTGCTGGTCTACCCCGCGCCCGAGGCCGGCGGCCCGCCGCTGCCGTCGGGCGCCGGCGACTCCCTGCACTCGCGCCTGCAGCCGGCCGGCGACGACGTCCATCACCTGCGCGACTGGCGGCGCGGGGACAGTCGCCGGGCCGTGGCGTGGAAGGCCTCGGCCCGGCGCGACGCCCTGCTCGTGCGCGAGTTCGAACAGCCGCTCGGCGCCGACATCGTGCTCGACTGGCGCGCGCTGGCCGCGCTGCGCCACGAGGACCGCATCCGCCGTCTGGCGCGCTGGGTCGACGAGGCCGAGCGCGAATCGCGCCGCTACCGCCTGCTGCTGCCGGGCCAGCCGCCGCTCGGTCCCGGCAGCGGCGCCGCGCATCGCCACGCCTGCCTGCGCGCGCTGGCCTTGCTGCCGAAGGACATCGCCGATGGCGCGCCGCGCTGAGTCGCCCGCGCTGTCGACGGCCGGGCGCGCCTGGTCGCTCGCGGCGGCGGCGGCCTGCCTGCTGCCGCTGCTGCCGCAGCTGCCGCCGACGATCGCGGTCGGCAGCGTCGCGATCGGCCTGGCGATCGCCGCGCTGTCGTGGCGGCGCCCGCTGCCGGGCTGGCTGCGCATGCTGCTGGCGCTGGCGCTGGTCGGCACGGTGCTGGCGATGTCGCGCTTCGCGCTGGGGCGCGACACCGCCTGCGCGCTGCTCGCGGCGATGCTCGCGATCAAGCCCGGCGAACTGGTCACGCTGCGCGATGCGCGCAGCCTGGTCGGCTTCGCGCTGTTCGCGCCGTTCTCGACCTTCCTGCTCGACCAGGGACCGCTGTCGCTGCTGCTCGGGCTGGCGGGCACGACGCTGGCGCTGGTGGCGCTGCTGCAGCTGTCGGAAGAGGAATCGGGCGATGCCGCATCCGTGCCGCCGTGGCGACGCCTCGCCAGCGTCGGCCGCCTGATCGCGATCGGCCTGCCGCTGGCGCTGGCCGCGTTCTGGTTGTTCCCGCGCATCGGCTCGCCGCTGTGGGGCGTGCCCGAACGCGTCCTCGCCCGCCCCGGCCTGTCCGACGAGATGACGCCGGGCGAATGGATCGAGTTCATGACCGACGATCGCCCGGCCCTGCGGGTGACCTTCTCCGGCGCAGCGCCGCAGGCCTCGCAGATGTACTGGCGCGGCCCGGTGCTGATGGACTACGACGGACGCAGTTGGACCCGTTCGCGCTGGCTGCGCAACATCCCCGCACCCGACATCACGCGCAGCGATGCGGTCTGGGACTACGAGATGGCGGTCGAGCCCACCGACCGCCGCACCCTGGTCGCGCTGGAGCTGCCCGACGCCGCGCCCGCCGGCGCGCGCCTGTCCTGGGACTACGGACTGGAAACGCCCGCGCCGATGAGCGCGGTGAGCCGCTGGCGCATGCGCGCCTCGCCGCCGCGCGCGTTCGAGGCGACGCTGCCGCTGATGCTGCGCCAGAACGCGCTGCGCCTGCCCGACGGCTACAACCCGCGCACCGTCGCGCTGGCGCGGCAATGGCGCCAGGACAACGGCCCGGGCAACGACGACGCCATCGTCGAACGCGCGCTGGCGATGGTCCGCGCCGACTTCGGCTACACGCTCGACACGCCCCTGCCCGGCCGCCACGCCGCCGACGAATTCCTGTTCGACTGGAAGCAGGGTTTCTGCGAACACTTCAGCTCGGCCTTCGTGATCCTGATGCGCGCGGCGGGCATCCCGGCGCGGGTGGTGACCGGCTACGTCGGCGGCTACCGCAACCCGATCGGCGGCTACTGGATCGTGCGCCGGCAGGATGCGCACGCCTGGGCGGAAGTCTGGCTGGAGGACCGCGGCTGGGTGCGCGTCGACCCGACCGCGGCGGTCGCGCCGGAGCGCATCTACGACACCCTCGACGACCGCGCCGGCGGCGGCGGTTTCGGCGCCCTACCGGGCGTGGCGCCGATGCTCGATCTGGGCGACTGGCTGCGGCGCGGCTGGAACGACCTCGTGCTCGGCTTCGACGCCGCGCGCCAGACCGCGATGCTGCGCCCGCTGGGCCTGGAATCGACCGGTTCGCGCGGACTGGTCGGCCTGTTCGCCGCCTGCGCCGGGCTGGCGCTGGCCTGGATGCTGTGGCTGACCGCGCGCAGCGAACGCGACGGCGATCCGGTACTGCGCGCCTGGCACCGGCTGGGCGCCCGCTATGCGCGAATCGGCCTGGCGCGCGAATCGCACGAACCGGCAGCCGAGTGGGCGGCCCGTGTCGCGATCGCCCATCCACGCGGCGCCGACGAACTGATCGCGCTCAGCGCACGTTTCGTGGAATGGCGCTACGCTTCGCGTACGGACGCCGACAACGATCCCCGGCCATTGATCCGCAACCTGCGAAGACACCGCCCCGCATGACCCAATTGCCCGGAGCCGCCACCATGACCTCCCGCCTCCTCGTTCCCGCTGCGGCGCTGTTGCTGGCCGCATGCGCCTCGCACCACCCCAGGCCGCTGCAGGGCACGTTCGCCGAAACGACGCCCCACGCGACCATGGAAACCGACATGACGGGCGCGCAGGTGCGCTGGGGCGGGATCATCGTGCAGGTCGAGCCCAAGGCCAACGCCACCTGCTTCGAAATGATGTCGACGCGGCTGACCGAGACCGGCCGTCCGTACTGGGCGACCGACGACAGCAACGGCCGCTTCATCGCCTGCCGTACCGGCTTCTACGACCCGGCCATCTTCGAACGTGGCCGCGAGGTGACCTTCATCGGTCGCATCGAGGGTTACGAGAACCGTCGCATCGGCGAATACGACTACCGCTTCCCGAAGGTCGCTGCCGACGTGGTCTACCTGTGGTCCAGGCGCGACACGGCCAGGGTCGTCACCCGGCCGGAGCCGTGGCCGTGGTGGGGCTGGTGGTGATCGGGGCGGTGATTCGTGATTGGCGATTCGTGATTGGTAAAAGCAGGTGGCACCGCAGACCTCGCTTTTCCTAATCACGAATCGCCAATCACGAATCACGGCCCTACGCTCAAGTCCCGAAGCGCCCCAACGGCGCACCCGCGAGCAGATGCAGGTGGATCTGGAACACGGTCTGCCCGCCGTCGCCGTTGCAGTTCATGACGATGCGGTAGCCGTCCTCGTCGAAGCCCTGCGCCTTCGCATAGTGCGCCGCCGCGACCGCAAGCCGGCCGATGACCTCGGGGCACTCGACCGGCACGTCGTTCAAGGTCGCGAAGGTTTCCTTCGGCACGAACAGCACGTGCACCGGCGCCTGTGGCGCGATGTCGCGGAACGCGATCACGTGCTCGTCCTCGAACACGATGTCGGCGGGGATCTCGCGGCGGATGATCTTGTGGAAGATGGTGGACATGGGCCGGGGTTCGGAATCGGGGATTCGGGGTTGGACAAAGCCTAGCGGATTGTCATCCCGAGCGGAGCGAGGGATCTTCTTTCCGGAACGAAAGGCAGATCCCTCGCTCCGCTCGGGATGACAGCCTGGCAACGACGCTTCATTCTCCGACTCCCGCCCACCGGCCCCTATGCCATCTCGCTGCGCGACCCGAACGCATGCGACAGCGTGCCGCGGTCGACGTACTCCAGTTCGCCGCCCAGCGGCACGCCGTGCGCGAGGCGGCTCGGCTTCACGCCGTGCTGGCGCGCGAGCTGGGCGAGGTAGTGCGCGGTGGCCTCGCCTTCGACCGTGGGATTGGTGGCGATGATTAGCTCCTGCACCTCGCCTTCCTGCAGTCGTTCTGCCAGGCGATCGAGGCCGATCTCGCGCGGGCCGATGCCGTCCAGCGGGCTCAGGCGCCCCTGCAGCACGAAATACAGGCCGCGGTAGCCGGTGGCCTGCTCGATCGCCAACCGGTCTGCGGGCGATTCGACCGCGCACAGCTGGTGCGCATCGCGCGCGGCGCTGGCGCAGGTGGCGCAGACCTCGGTCTCGCTGAAGTCGCGGCAGCGCGTGCAGTGCCCGACGCGCTCCACCGCCTCGGACAGCGCCGAGGCCAGCCGCCGCCCGCCGTCGCGCTCGCGTTCGAGCACGTGGTAGGCCATCCGCTGCGCGGTCTTCTGGCCCACGCCGGGCAGCACACGGAAGGCTTCGATCAGTTGTTCGAGGAGGGAGGACATCGGTTGGTGATTCGTGATGGGTGATTGGTGATTCGAAAAAGCAAAGGCCGGCGACGAATCCGCTCCTGCCAATCACCCATCACGAATCACCAATCACGGCCCCTCAGAACGGCAGCTTCATCCCCGGCGGCAGCGGCATGCCGGCGGTGGCGCCGGCCATCTTCTCCTTCGAGGCGGCGTCGATCTTGTTCGAGGCGTCGTTGAACGCGGCGGCGACCAGGTCCTCGGCCATCTCCGGATCGGACAGCACGCTCGGGTCGATGCGCACCTTGCGGCACTCCTTGGTGCCCGACAGGGTCACGCTGACCATGCCGCCGCCGGCGCTGCCGGTGACTTCCAGCGCGGCGATTTCCTGCTGCACGCGCTGCATGTTCTCCTGCATCTTCTGCGCCTGCTGCATCAGCTGGGCGATGTTTCCACGCATTGGTTGTTCTCCAGGGCTGGGGGCTGAGGGCTGGGCGGAGCTTCTGCTTCTTCAGCCCTCAACCCTCGTCATACGGTCTTATGGAATCGGGGACGAGCTTCGCACCCTGCTGCTGCATCAGCCGCTGCACCTGCGGGTCGGACAGGAACGCGCTCTCGGCGGCGGCCTGGCGCTGGTCGCGCTGGCGCTCGTTGCGCGCGTGCAGGGTTTCGCCCGAGGCCTGCGCGCCAGCCTCGAATCGGATCTGCGGCTCGGCCCCGAGCGCCGGCGCCAGGGCGTTGCCCAACTGCGAGACGAGGAACGGCGCCTTGAGGTGGTCGTCGCTCTCGGGCAGCGACAGCCGCAGCACGCCGTCGCGCCAGTCGACGAACGACGCATGCGCGGCGAGCTCGCGCACCGGCCCACGCAGCGCGAGGTTGGCGATGAGGTCGAGCCATCCGTCGGCATCGAGCGCCGCGGCCGCAGTAGCCGGTGCACGCGGCGCGGCGGGTGCAGCGGCAGGCGGCGCCGGCGAACGCGGTTCTTCGACGCTGGGCCGCGGCGCGGGAGGTGCGGGTGGCTCGAGCGGCGGCGCCTGGACCGCGGGCGCTGCCGCCCTCGGCGCAGGTTTCGGCGCCGGCGTCGCGGCATCTGCCTCCAGCGCGGCGCGCGCGGCCGCCGCGCCACCACCGGCCCGCACCGCCGGCGCAGTCGACGCCGCGACGCCCTGCGTCCCGCCCTCGGCCGGCCGGAACGCCAGCATCCGCAGCAGGCTCATCTCGAAGCCGGCGCGCGGACCCGGGGCCAGCGGCAGGTCGCGGCGACCGTTGAGCGCCATCTGGTACCACAGCTGCACCAGTTCGGGCCGCAGCGCGGCGGCCAGCGCGTCGACGTCGATGCCGTCGGCCTCGATCCCGACGTCGGGCACCAGCTGCTTCACCTGGATGCGGTGCAGCGCCGCGGACAGCGCGTCGAGCACGCCGGCCCAGTCGGGCGAGAAATCCGCCAGCGTCGCCACTTCCGCCATCAGCCGCGCGCCGTCGCCGGACGACAGCGCCTCGAGCAGCGCGCCGACGCGGGTGCGGTCGACCGTGCCCAGCATCTTCGCCACGTCCGCATCCGACAGCGTGCCGCCGGTGTAGGCGATCGCCTGGTCGAGCAGCGACAGGCCGTCGCGCAGGCTGCCGTCGGCGGCCTTCGCCAGCTGGCGGATGGCGCCGGCGTCCGCGCCGATGCCCTCGGCCTCGAGGATCTTCGCGATCTGCCCGCGGATCTGCTCCTCGTCCAGCCGCTTGAGGTTGAACTGCAGGCAGCGCGACAGCACCGTGACCAGCAACTTCTCCGGGTCGGTGGTCGCGAACAGGAACTTCACGTGCTCCGGCGGCTCCTCCAGCGTCTTGAGCAGCGCGTTGAACGCCGGCTTGGACAGCATGTGGACTTCGTCGATCAGGTAGACCTTGTAGCGGCCGCGCGAGGGCATGTACTGCGCGTTGTCGATCAGGTCGCGGACGTTGTCGACGCCGGTGTTGGAGGCGGCGTCGATCTCCAGCAGGTCGATGTAGCGGCCGGCGTCGATCGCCAGGCAGGTCTCGCACTCGCCGCAGGGATCGGCGCCGGCGCCCTTCTCGCAGTTCAGGCTCTTGGCGAAGATGCGCGCGATCGTGGTCTTGCCGACGCCGCGGGTGCCGGTGAACAGGTAGGCATGGTGCACCCGGCCCGAATCCAGCGCGTTGCTGAGCGCGCGGACCACGTGTTCCTGGCCCACCAGCTCGGCGAACCGCTTGGGACGCCACTTGCGGGCGAGGACGAGGTAGGACATGCGCCCATTGTGCCGCGCCGCGGCGAAGATTGCCCGCCCAGGCGGGCGCTGCGCCGCCGGCGCGCCCGGATCGGGCCCGTACCGGCGTTCGGTTGTGGTAAAGCCCGGCCACCGCTAGAATTTGCGCCCCTGAGCGTGGCGGGAAGCCGCACTCCGGGGACTCCCGGAGAGGTGTCCGAGTGGTTGAAGGAGCACGCCTGGAAAGTGTGTAAGCGTCTAAACCGCGCTTCGGGGGTTCGAATCCCCCTCTCTCCGCCAGATTCAAGATTCCAGGGCCGTGCGACGCGGCCCCGTTCCTATGGTGGCTCTGTCGGCCCCTCGCGACGCTAGATCGAAAACCCCGCCAGGGCCGGAAGGCAGCAACGGTATCGATCGATGCGGGTGCCGAGGATCGTCGGCAGGGCCGCCACCTTTGTTTGCCTTGGCCCTGCCGGCGCTTCAGTGCCTTGCCGTGAACAGCCGGCGGTGCATTGCCCGGACCCGTGGCGACGGTGCCGCTATCCCGCGTCGGAGGGAGTCGTCTGGCGCGGATGCAGCCAGCCCGCGTGCCCGTCGGCATAGCGCTCGTGCTTCCAGATCGGCACCCGCGCCTTCACCTCGTCGATGATCCAGCGGCAGGCATCGAAGGCCGCGTCGCGGTGTGCGGCGCTGGCGCCCACCCAGACCGCGAGGTCGCCGATGGCGAGGTCGCCGACGCGGTGCACGGCGCAGGCGTCGAGGATCCCGAACTTCTCCAGCGCTTCGCCGAGGATGCGCTCGCCCTCGGCCTCGGCCAGTTCGACATAGGCCTCGTAGCGCAGCCCGTGCACCGGGCGACCCTCGTTGTGGTCGCGGACCCAGCCTTCGAAGGCGGCGAAGGCGCCGGCGCGTTCGTGCAGAAGTCGCGCGCGCAGGGGCGCGATGTCGAAGGGCTGGTCGGCGATGCGGAAGCGGCTCATGCCGGTCGCTCCGGCTCGCGTGGCGGAACGGCGACATGAATCCGGGCTTTCGCCGGGATGACGGCGGAAGGAATGCCGGACACGCTCAACCTCCTGACACCGGCGGAATGAAGGCGATCTCCGCGCCATCGCGCACCGCATCCTCCCACCGGGCGAAGGCACCGTCGACGGCGACGCGCAGGCGTTCGACCGGCAGGGCGAAGCCGTGGCGCGAGCGCGCTTCCCCGTACAGCGCGGACAGGTCCGGCGCGGCGGTCTCCAGGGTTTCCGACGACGCGCCTGCGGCGTCGCGCAGGCTGGCGAAGTACAGCAGGGTCACCTTCGCCATCAGCCCGCGCTCCCGAAATCGCGCTTGCCGCCGCGCTTGCCGGCCAGCTTCGCCGGGCCCAGCACGATCGCGTGCGACAGCGCCTTGCACATGTCGTAGACGGTGAGCGCGGCGACCGTGGCGCCGGTCAGCGCCTCCATCTCCACGCCGGTGCGGTGGCTGGTCTTGACCGCGCATTCGATCCGCAGCTCGCGCTCGCCGCGCCAGTCGATGGCGATGCGCACGCCGTCGATCAGCAGCGGATGGCAGAACGGGATCAGCTCGTGCGTGCGCTTGACCGCCAGGGTGCCGGCGATGATCGCGGTGTCGACGATGCCGCCCTTGGCGCTGCGCAGGCCGGACTTGCGCAGCTGCGCGGCCACGTCCGCGGGGAAGCGCACGCGGCATTCGGCCAGCGCCTGGCGCGCGGTGACCGCCTTGCCGGAGACGTCGACCATGGCGGGATGGCCGGCGGCGTCGAGGTGCGTCAGGGTCTGCTTCCGCTTCATGCGGCCATGGTAGCGGGGCCGGTCTCCGGCGTCGCGTGCGGCCTCAGCCGCCCACCAGGAACATCTCGACGTGCTTGCCCGGCGCGCGCGGGTCGCCGCGCAGTTCGCTGTAGCGGTCCGCGCGGGCCGTCCACAGTCCGGCAAGCCGCGAGGCCAGGGCGAGGTCGCCCTGCGCCAGCACCGGCCGCAGGTCGGTGCCTTCCGCCGAGAACAGGCAGGTGTAGAGGCGGCCGTCCGCCGAGACGCGGGCGCGGTGGCAGTCGCCGCAGAACGGCGCGGTGACCGAGCTGACGAAGCCGATCTCGCCGCCGCCGTCGTCGAAGGCGTGGCGCTGCGCCACTTCGCCGCGGTAGTTGGCGTCGAGCGCGTGCAGCGGCCAGCGCGCGTGGATGCGGTCGCGCAGTTCCGCCGACGGCACCACGCGCCCGCGCTGCCAGCCGTTGCAGGTGCCCACGTCCATGTACTCGATGAAGCGCACGACGTGGCCGCTGCCGCGGAAATGACCGGCCAGCGCCAGCGCCTCGTGGTCGTTGACGCCACGCTGGACGACGCAGTTGATCTTCAGCTTGCGGAAGCCCACCGCTTCCGCCGCCGCGATGCCGGCCAACACGTCGGACACGTCGCCGCGCCCGCCGGAGAGTGCGCGGAACAGACCCGGGTCGAGCGCATCCAGGCTCACCGTGATCCGGCGCAGCCCCGCCTCGCGCAGCGCGCGCGCATGGCGCGCCAGCAAGGCGCCGTTGGTGGTCATCGCCAGGTCGTCGATGCCGTCGACGCGCGCCAGCCGCGACACCAGGTCCGGCAGCCCCTTGCGCAGCAGCGGCTCGCCGCCGGTGATGCGCAGCTTCGACACGCCCAGGCGCGCGGCGCCGCGCACGAGGATCTCGATCTCGTCGAACGACAGTCGCCCGGCGGCGTCGAAGCCGTAGTCATCCGGCACCTTGTCGGCCGGCATGCAGTAGCCGCAGCGGAAGTTGCAGGCCTCGATCACCGACAGCCGCAGGTCGCGCAGCGGCCGGCCCAGGCGGTCCAGCGGTGCGGTCGCGGGTTGCGGCTGCGCGCTCATGCCGCTTCGACCCGCGGCGCGGACGGCTCGTTCAATGCGAACACCTCGCCGGGTTGCGCCACGCGGTAGCCGCGCGCGGCCAGCGCCTCGCCGTCGGCCGCGGAGGCGTAGTGGTAGAGCACGCAGCGCGACAGCACGTCCCGGTCGTACTCGCGCTCGAGATCGTCGATGCCGCTGTGCGAGGGATTGCCGTGCAGCCCGCAGTCGTGCGCGATCAGTTCGCCGGCGTCGGCGTGCCGCCGCAGCATCTCCGGGATCGGCCGCGTGTCCCCGGTCCACACCACGCTGCCGCGCAGGCGCAGGCCGAAGGCGGTGTCCGGCCAGTGATGGCGCACCGGGAACGCCTCCAGCCGCAACCCGTCGTGCCAGAACGCATCGCCCACCGGGATCACGCGGAACGCGTCCCAGAGGTTCGCGCCGCCCTCGGCCAGCACGTTCGGATGGGCGCCGACGCGCTGGTGCAGCAGCGGCACCACGGCGGCCGGCACGTACAGCGGCATGCGGCCGCGGCGGGCGGCGTCGAAGTATTCGGAGACGAACAGCCGCTCGAAGCCGCCGACGTGATCCAGGTGCGTATGCGTCACGAACAGCGCGCGCGGCGGCTCGCCGTAGTGCGCGAGGTAGGCAGTCAATCCTTCGCCGCCGCAGTCGATGGTCAGCCAGGGCGCGCCATCGCGCTCGATCGTCGCCATCGGCGAACCGAGTTCCGTCGCCGAAGCGTTGCCGACGCCGTGGAAGCGCAGCGACCACGCCATGTCAATTCCCCTTGGCCCAGCGCGCATCGTAGGCCTCGCGCAGGCGCGCGAAGCCGGCGTCGACCGCCTCGCGGCGCGACTCGCCGCCGACCTTGTGCAGCGAACGCAGCAGGCGGGCCAGGTTGCGCTCGCGCCAGGCGGTCGCGGGGATGTGCATCCGGCTGCGGTCGAAATCGATCATCCAGCCCTTGCCGGCGGCGTCGTAGAGCAGGTTGTGGGCGTTGAGGTCGGCATGCTCCAGGCCCTCGCGATGGAAGCGCGCGACCAGCCGGCCGGTCGCCTCCCAGGGCGCGTCCGCGGGAGATTCGAGCACGAGGTCGGCCAGCGAGCGCACGCCGACCAGCCGCTCGACGATGATCCAGGCGCGGTAGGACAACCGGTCGCGCAGGTAGCACGCCGCGACCGGCTGCGGCACCGGGCACTTGCGCCGCACCAGTTCGCGCAGCAGCCGGAACTCGGCGAAGCTGCGCGTCCGGTTGGCGCCGCGCCACAGGTAGCGGTCGCGGCTGAACTTCGCCGCGAAGCCGCCGCGCAGGTACTGGCGCAGCACGCAGGGGCCATGGCTGGCGTCGATGAACCAGGCGCCGCCACGGCCGCTGCCGTCGACCTGCTGCGCGCGCGCCCCCCACTGCTGCGGATCGAACCAGCGCGGGTCGACTTGCCGCAGCTGCGTCGCGTCGAACAGAATCGCGCCATACTCCCCGCTGCGATCGTCGTGGAAGGGCGTCAGGCTCTCAGTGGCGTCGAACGCGACCATCCAGCGAGTCTACCAAGCCGTGGCGAAACCCCCCGTTGCCCCCCGCTCGATCTGCCTGCTGCGCCTGTCGGCGCTCGGCGACGTGACCCACGTGCTGCCGCTGGTGAACACCCTGCGCGCGGCATGGCCGGAGGCGGCGCTCGCCTGGGTGATCGGCAAGGGCGAACACCGGCTGCTCGACGGCCTGCCCGGCGTCGAATTCCTGGTCTACGACAAGAAGACCGGCCTCGGCGGCATGCGCGCGCTGCGGCGCGAACTGCGGGGGCGCCGGTTCGACGCGCTGCTGCAGATGCAGGTCGCGGCGCGGGCGAACCTGCTGTCGGCGTTCATTCCCGCGACGCGCCGGATCGGCTACGACCGCTCCCGCTCGAAGGACCTGCACGGCCTGTTCATCAACGAGCGCATCCCCGACCGCCCCGGCATCCACGTCCTCGACGCCATCGGCAGCTTCTGCGAACCGCTGGGCCTGCGCCAGGACGACGTGCGCTGGAACCTGCCCGTTCCCGACGACGCCCGCGCCTGGGCCCGCGCGCAATGGCCCGGCGACGACGCGCCCGTGCTGATGATCTCGCCCTGCTCCAGCCACGCCCGCCGCAACTGGTTCCCCGATCGCTACGCCGCCGTTGCCGACCACGCCGCCGCGCAGGGCTGGCGCATCGTGCTGTGCGGCGGCCGCAGCCGGCTCGAACGCGACACCACCGACACGATCCTCGCCGCGATGCGCGCGCCCGCGCTCGACCTGGTCGGCAAGGACACCCTGAAGCAGCTGCCCGCCCTGCTCGAACGCGCCGACCTGGTGATGACGCCCGACTCCGGCCCGATGCACATCGCCAACGCCATGGGCACGAAGGTGCTGGGCCTGCACGCCGCCAGCAATCCCGCGCGCAGCGGGCCGTATTCGGATCGCCGCTACTGCGTCGACCGCTACGACAACGCGGCGCGCAGGTACCTGCGCAAGCCGGCCGCCGAACTCAGGTGGGGCACCAAGATCGAGTTCGACGGGGTGATGGAGCTGGTGACGGTGGAGGATGCGGTCGCGGCGTTCGAACGCTATCGCGCGGACGCCGGTGGAGCCGGCGTCACTCCGGCGACCTGACGCTCGGACTTGTCATCCCGAGCGTAGCGAGGGATCTGCTCGTCGCCGCACGCGCGCGTTGGAAGCAGATCCCTCGCTACGCTCGGGATGACAAGTGTGGGCGTCAGAGTCGTGGACGAACAACAGGTCCGGACGACAACCTCAGACCGGCTTGCCCTGGCTCCCGTAATCCTCGTACGACTTCTCCTCGACATAGGCCGAGCCCAGCGCGAGGTTGATGTCCTTCTTGATCCTCGCGCGGACGTCGTTCTCGAAGTAGACGCTGCGCGCCAGCCGGATGAATTCCTCGTCGAAGGCCTGTGCCTTCTCCTTCAGGCGGATGTCGTCCTCGATCACCCACAGCCGCTCGTTGACCGCCTTGAGGTCGGCCCGCAGCCGGGCGATGTCGTGGCCCGCCGCCGGATGCGCCATCCAGGTCTGCTCCAGCGCGCCCAGTTCGTTGCGGACGTTGGCCAGCTTGGCCGGGTCGGACATGCGCTCGGACTTGATCTGCAGGATCGCGATCTTGTCCAGCAGTTCGCCGAACGACACGGGCACGGAAATCTCGGACATGGGCGCTGTTCCAGCGGCAAACGGGCCGGTTAGTCTACCCGCCGCGCCTTGTCCCCCGGCACCCCGCCCCGTATCATTGCGCCCCCGGCGTTCAGCGCCGGGCCGCG
Organism: Luteimonas marina; assembly: GCF_007859325.1. Taxonomy (GTDB): domain Bacteria; phylum Pseudomonadota; class Gammaproteobacteria; order Xanthomonadales; family Xanthomonadaceae; genus Luteimonas; species Luteimonas marina. Next base: position 178,596 of record NZ_VOHK01000004.1, read on the forward strand.
CGACACCCGCATTCCGGGGAGGTGGCAGAGCGGTTGAATGTACCTGACTCGAAATCAGGCAGGCGTTTATAGCGCCTCGGGGGTTCGAATCCCCCCCTCCCCGCCAGATATCGCGAAGCCCCCGGAAGGGGGCTTCTGCGTATCCGGCGGACGAAGGCGGAAGCGGCGGAACCGAAGCCGCGGACGCCGTCGTCTCCCGACCCGCCCACGCCATGCGCCGCAGGGACAGGGTCCACACCTGACGCGCCAGCCGCGACGAAACCGCCGGGAATTGTCACTTTTCCGCCGGAAAACCGCGCACCTGGTCCCGATTCTCGCAGGCATGGTTCCTGCTTCATCTCTTCAGACGACCCCGTGGGGACCCGGCGGGGCGGTTCCGGCGACACGACCATGCGCGTACCCGATTTCCATTTCCGCAAGCTCGGCGAGCAGGCCGGCATCGTGCTGCTACGCGCGGCGCTGGTGCTGGCGGTGATCTTCGCGCTGGCGAATTCGATGCCGGGCTGAGCCATGCGTCGGGGGCGTAGCCCCGACCTACGGACTGCCGGATAGGGGCACTGTCTCCACGGCACCTCATTACCGCCCGCGCAACAGGTCCTGCGCCGCGTGCACCAGGTAGATGTAGCTGGCGCCCATGTTGATCACGTACTCGTTCTGGCCCCACAGGAACGGCCAGTCCTCCTTGTTCTCGGGGAAGTCCGGCTTGAGCACCAGCACGCCGGGGACGATGCCGCCGGCGATGAAGGAGAAGTCGGCACGGTTCATGCCGTAGGCGACCTGCTTGGACTTCGCGCCGACCGCGGAGACGAACGAGAGGTTCGAGTCCGGGTGGGTGCCGTAGAGGTAGTTCAGGCCCTGCAGGGTCGGCTCGATGTCGAACAGGTCCGGGAAGGCCTTGTGCAGGCGGTAGTTGGTGCTGGCCATGCCGATCACGGCGCCGTTGCCGGCCCAGCCGCCGCGGGTGATCAGGACGCCGTAGGGGTTCTCGGCCACCATCGCCTCGCGCTCGGCCCTGAACGCCTCGGCGCGCGTGCGCAGCTTCGCGCGGAAGGCCTCGTCCATCTTCGGCAGCGCCGCGAGCGCATGGGCGGCGTTGGTCGGGAAGCGCGTGTCGATCGCCGGCCACAGTTCGGCAATGCGCGCGGCGTACTTCGCCTCGCCCGTGGTCAGCAGCAGCTGCACCGCCGCGCGCAGCTCCTCGTCCTCGGGATCGCCGCCGGTGGTGTTGCCGACCCGGAACAGGTTCGGCTCGCGCGCATGCTCGAACGCCCACACCTTCTGCGCCGTGGCCAGGCACTCCTCGGCCAGCGCGTCGTCATGGCCGCGCAGCGCACGGCTGGCGGCGGCGAGCGCGGCGGCCGAGCCGTAGTTGAGCGCGGTGGTGTTGGTGGTGAAGGCCAGCCGGTCGTCGTTGGGCGAATCCGGATCGTTGGGGTCGTCGACCTTGCCGTCGGTCTTGGTCACCGCGTCGCCGAGGTGGGTGTACTGGCCGAGGTCGGGTTCGACGATGCCGGGAATGGCGTGGCCGAACACCCGGTGCTGCGCGATCAGCGCCAGGGTGCCGTGCTCGATCTGCTGCAGCAGGTCCGGCACGCCGTCGGGCCGGTGGATCTCGACGTGCTGTTTTTTCTGGTCGATGCTGGTTTCGTCGCGCTCGGGGCGAAACTGCTCCCAGGTGTCGACCAGGGACATCACCGTGGCGTAGTGCGTCTGCGTGCGGATGTCGAAATCGCCGGCGTCGTACCAGCCGCCGTAGTTCAGCCCGGGGATGTGTTCGCCCGGCTGGAACGGGGAATCGAGATCCGGCCCCTGCCCGAACAGGTCGAAGTGCGCCTTGTTCGGCGGCACCTGGCGCGCGTCGTCCATGTGCGAACGGCCGTGCCAGATGCGGTAGGCCTCGTTGACGAACATGTGGTCCATCTGCACCGGGAAGAACACGTCGAGCGTGGGGTGCCAGGCGCCGGCATAGGCATCGGCGGCGATGCGGAAGGCGCTGGTGCGCTGGCCCGCGGCCTCGATCACGTAGATGCCCGGCTCGCGGACGTCGGAGAAATCGTAGGTGTAGTACTCGTAGCGCAGGTACGGGCCCCAGTGCCGCGCGTCCCCGGCATGCGCCTCGTGCTCGCGGCCGTCGGCGTCGATGCGCAGCAGGCGCGCGCGGCCGGGCGCGGCGGCGTTGCGGTCGTTCTCCAGCACCGCGACCTTGCGCTGCGCCGGGTGGTAGCCGACCTGCGAATGGCCGATGACGGTCTCGCGCGTCCAGCCCGGCACGGTGCTGCCCTCGACGGTCCACTCCAGCACGGTGCCGGTCTTGTTCGCCGGCAGCAGGCCGCGCACCACGTACCAGCCGTTCTGCGCCTGGTTGCGGCCGTCGTACACGCCCAGTTCGCCGCCGCTGGAGGCGATGGTGACGCGGCGCTGCGGATCCTCGGGCGCCAGCGTCAGGGTGCGGCCGGTCGCCATCGGCAGGCGGACCGTCGCGCCGGCGGCATCACGCCCGCTGGGCCCAGCCGGATACAGCGGCAGCTGGCCGCTGCCCCGCTCCGTCAGCCAGGTCTTGCCCCAGTACGCCGACGGCAGGAATTCGAGGTTGAAGCCGGCGCGCCCTTCCAGCGCCTTCGGCAGCGGCCTGTCGAACACCACCTGCACCCGCACGCCCTCGCCCGCCGGCGACACCCGGATGTCGTACTCGAACTTCTCGTCGGGATAGCCCAGCCGGGTGGTGATGGTGCCGGTGCGCGCATCGACCTTGCGGTCGACCATCAGCGCCACCGGATCCCACTGTTCCGGCGTGGCGCTCAGGCGCACGTCGCCGTTGGTGGCGGTGCGCACGCCGTGGTGGATCAGTTCCACGCCCGCGATCTTTGAGTCGCTGAACAGGCCGTCGTAGTAGTTGTTGAACACCAGCACGTCGAGGCCGCGCTTGCTGAAGTACTCCAGTTCGTTGAGCACCGGCGCCTCGGCCGCCGCAGCGGCAGGCCAGGCAATGGCGAGGGCGAGTACGGAAGCGAGCAGGCGGCGCTGGCCGCAGGCAGGACGGCGACGGGACGGATGCGTCATGGCGTGGCGTTCCCCGGGGATGGAATGTTAACGCTAACATTCCTGTCGCTGCGATACCTGCCGCAATGCAGCAACCGTATTTCATGAGGCGGCATGCCGGGGGTGTCATCCCGAGCGCCGCGAGGGATCTCGCTCCTGACGGTGCGGCAATCGGATGCGGGATCCCTCGCGACGCTCGGGATGACAATTTGAAGTGACGGCTGCGCCGTGCCTGTCGGGCGTGGGTCGCCGGGACCACGGTGCTTGCAGCCAACGCCTCAGCCGCGCGGATGGTGCTTCGCGTGCAGTTGCTTGAGCTTCTCGCGTGCGACGAGGGTGTAGATCTGCGTGGTCGACAGCGAACTGTGGCCGAGCAGCATCTGCAGCGCGCGCAGGTCGGCGCCGTGGTTGAGCAGGTGGGTGGCGAAGCTGTGGCGCAGGCCGTGGGGGCTGATCTTCTCCGGGTCGATGCCGGCGGCGGCGGCGGACTTCTTCACCGTCGCCCAGAACTGCTGCCGGCTGGGCCTGGTGCGCCCGGGCGTGATGAACAGCGGCGCGTCGTCGATCGCTTCGTCGCGCGGCACCGGCTTGCCGCCGGACAGCACGGGGCGCGCCTCGCGCAGATAGCGCTCGAGCCAGTGCTGCGCTTCCTCGCCCAGCGGCACCAGCCGCTCCTTGCTGCCCTTGCCCATCACCCGCAGCACGCCCTGGCGCAGGTTGACGCCGTTGACCGGCAGGCCGACCAGCTCACTCACGCGCAGGCCGCAGGCGTACATCAGCTCCAGCATGGCGCGGTCGCGCAGGCCCGCGGGCGTGGAGACGTCCGGGGCGGCCAGTAGCGCGTCGACCTGCATCTCCGCGATCGCCTTGGGGAGCGAGCGCGGCATCCGCGGCGGATCGATCAGCGCGACCGGATCGTCCTCGCGCACGCCGCGCCGGCGCAGGTGGGCGAAGAACGCGCGCAGCGCGGTGAGCAGGCGCGCGTTGCTGCGCGCCGAATAGCCGTCCTGCGTGCGCCGCGCGAGATAGTCGAACAGGGCCGCGCGATCGACCGCCGCGAGTCCGCCGGCGTGGCCGTCGCGCCAGCGCGCAAGGCCTTCCAGGTCGCGGCGATAGCCGTCCAGGGTCTGCCGCGCGGCACCGGTTTCCGCCCACAGCGCGTCGAGGAAGCCGTTGATCGCGTCGGCATCGGCCTCGCGCAGCGGCGGCAGCTGCTGCGCGCGCTGGCGGCGTTGGGCGGGCGTGGTGCTCGGCATCGGCACAGCTTAGCCGACGGCCCGAGCCGCTATCCTGTGCGGATGGACGCCACCGCCGACGCCAGCACGCGCAAGCCCGCCGCCTTCATCGGTCGTCGCCTGCTGTCGCTGCTGTACGACCTGCTGCCGGTGGTGGCGCTGTGGTTCCTGGCCGCGGTGCCCTTCGTCCTGCTCGACGTCGCCGTCAGCGGCGACGTGCGCCACAACATCGGCCCCTTCAGCCTGCTGCAGTGGCTGCTGTGGCTGGCGTGCTGGATCGTCACCGGGCTGTACGCGACGGTCAGCTGGCGGCGCGGCGGGCAGACACTGGGGATGCGGCCGTGGCGGCTCCGCGTAGTTGCGGACGATGGCGGCGCGCCGACGCACGGGGCGCTGTGGCGGCGGTATGCGGTCGGGATGGTCTCCCTGCTGGTTGCAGGGGTTGGATTCTGGTGGGCCTGGATCGACCGCGAGCGGTTGACCTGGCATGACCGGGCCAGCGGGACGCGGATTGTTCGGATGTCGAAACGGAATTGAAGCGCGCCCGGCTTTCGAGGTTTCGTCTTGAGGTCTTGATTGATTCAGGAGAAGCAAAAAGCTTCCGCCTTCGGCGGGTTCATTTCTTTTGATAAGCGTCAAAAGAAACGAACCAAAGAAAAACGCTTTCCCCGACAAGGCAAATTCGTGAACGGGAAATGTGAGGGGATTTTCCGACACGGCATCCATGCCGTGGCGGAAAACGCCGCACATCCATGTGCGGCGCCCTCCGGGTCTGGAGACTGTGCGGGCTTTCCACAGACTTCTTAAGCGCGAAGTCCGCCAACGGCGCCGGCCGCGCTACAGCTTCTTCCAGACCGGACCTTCGCCGCTGCGCCAGTACACGCCCAGCGCCCTGCCGTAGAACGCCCGCTGCGGCACCAGCCCGAACCAGCGGCCGTCGGCGCTGCGGCCGCGGTGGTCGCCGAGCACCAGCACCATACCTTCGGGGAGCGTGAACGGTGCGATGTCCGGGCCGCCGCCGTCGGCGAGGTCGAGTTGCACGATGCGGTCGCCGAAGCGCTCGCTGGAGGCGTCGCCCGGATCCGGCTGCAGTGCGCGGCCGTCAATGCGCAGGCGGCCGTCGACCAGTTCCACCGTCTGCCCGCCGACCGCAACCACGCGCTTGATCAGGCGGGTGCCGTCCGCCGGCGACTTGAACACGACCACGTCGCCCGGCGCCGGCCGGTCGCGCGCCAGCAGTTCGAGCTCGGTGAACGGCACGCGCAGGCCGTAGGCGCTCATGTCGACGGCGACGCGGTCGCCCGGCACCAGGGTCGGCTCCATCGAGCCGCTCGGCACGACGTAGTGGTTGGCGAACGAGGAGCGCGCGACCACCAGCAGCGCGATGGTCAACAGCAGCGGCGGCAGTTCGCGCCGCAGCCAGCCGCGTGCCCTGGTGCCGTCCCCGCCCGGTTTCGCCTGCGTCGCCATGTCCGTCTCCCCGCGTTGGTCTCCGCTTGACCCGGGGATGCGGCCGTTGGTTCCCGCTTCAGCCGCGGGAGGCGCGCAGGGCCTGCTGCTGTTCGAGCGTCAGCGCGACGTTGTCGCGCAGGTAGGCCGGCTCCAGCCGCTCGGGCGCGGTCGCCTCGCCGCGCGCGAAGGCCAGCGCGCCGAGGCGGGCGACGTCGGCCGCGTGCGGCAGCGCGGTCGCGTCCACGGCCGACAGTGCGCCCTCGAACCGCGCGACCAGCGCGCCTTCGGCGGCCGCGAAACCGGTGCCGACGCCGTGCCAGCCATCTCCCGGCGGGGCTTGCGCGAGGTCAGGCCGCACCACGGTTTCCGCGTCGAGCGCCTGCACGTCGCCGTCCGCCTGCCGGAACCTGCCCAGGTAGACCTCGCCCATGCGCGCGTCGATCGCGGCAACGACATTCCCGCCTGCCGCGCGCGCGGCCAGCGCCGCCAGGGTCGACACCGGAAGCACCGGCCGGTCCAGCGCCAGCGCGATGCCCTGGGCCAGCGCCACCGCGAGGCGCACACCGGTGAAGGCGCCGGGTCCGCGGCCGACCGCGATCGCGTCAAGCTGCGACTTCGCCACCCCGGCCTCGGCCAGCAGCGCGTCGGCCCACGGCAGCGCCAGTTCGGCGTGGCGGCGCGGCGCGAGCTCGAAGCGTTCGCGGACCTCGCCGTCGACGAAGACGGCGACGGAGCAGGCTTCGGTGGCGGTTTCGAAGGCGAGGAGTTTCATCCCGCCATGGTAGCGGGCGCGGCGAGCCTGCGATCGCCTCTCGCCACAGGAAGCCGGGCCCCCACCCTCGCGCTGCGCGCTCGACCTCCCCCGCGACGCGGGGGAGGTGACGGCCACGGGCGTCAGGCCGCCGGCAAATGCAGTTCCCCGAACGCCACCTTGCCCTCGGGCGAGCGGAAGCACGGGGTGTTGAAGAACGCGGCGAGGTAGGCATCGGGCGCCGGCTTGAAGCCGGAATCCAGGGTGTAGGTGTTGCCGGTCGCGGGATCGGTGGCGGTGAGGTTGATGCCGCCGTTGTCGAGCGTGCGGAAGCGGCCGATGTCCCAGCCCTGCTGCTGCCAGCGCGCGTGCGCGGCCTCGATCTGCTGCGCGATGTCGTTGCCCGGCGCGCGCCCGCGCAGGCCCACCCAGACGTAGAACAGGTCGTCGCGGGTCTCGCCCTGCGCGCCCTCGCAGCGGTTGGCGCGCACCTCGATCGATTCGCGCTCGATCGACAGGCCGGCCACGACCGCCTCCACCTGCGGCAGGAACTCGGCGGCGGCCTGTTGCGGCGTCTTGTGGTCCATGGTGTCGGTGTCCTCGGCGCCGGCGCATCCGGCGAAGAGCAGGCACGCCAGGGCGCCCGCGATGGGGAGACGTCGTGCCACGCGATGCAGACCGGTCTCCATGCGCGCCAGCATAGCGCCGACCGCCGCTCAGCCGAACCGGCGGCCCACGGTGTCGACCTGGTCGTAGTTGCCGGTCACGATGTAGGCCTGGTTGCGCAGCGCCTCGGTGCCCGGATCCCAGTATTCGCTGTGCCCGGAGGCGCCGTCGGTGGTGATGCGCTGGCCGCCGAAGCTCCAGTCGACCGGGCTGTTGCCGTGCACCTCGGTGTAGCTGACCGGATCGTTGCTCGCCGCGCCGGCCCAGAAGTGGTCGGCGCCGATGTGCATGTCGCTGATGTCGTCGACCAGCGGGCTGTCGATGCGGAACGGTCCCCAGCCGGGACGGCGCTCGTCGGCCTCGTAGCCCATGCCCGGGCTGCCCATGGCGATGATGTCGTCGACGGCCAGGCCCTCGCCCGCCATCGCGTCGGCGGTGCCGACCACGGTCGAACCGTAGGAGTGGCCGATCACGGTCACGCGCGCGTCGGGACCCTGGTGCGCCTCGCGCAGGCCGAAGGTGAAATCGCGCAGCGCCGGCGCGCCGTCCTTCGCGTAGCCGGCGCCGAGGGCATCGGGGAAGATGTCGTCGGGCGCGTCGTAGCCCAGCCAGACGATGGTGGAGGTCTCGCCCGAACCGGGCACGGTTTCGGCCTGCGCCTGCAGGTCGGCCATGCGGTCGATGTTGCCGCCGAGGCTGCCGACGTCGGTGCCGGTGCCGGGCACGAAGATCGCGACGTTGTCGGCGGTGTCGGGATTGCTGATGGCGACGATGGCCTGCGCATCGCTGCCGCCGGCCTTGGGCTGGAAGCCGAGCAGCAGGAGGCGGTCGCTGGCGGGACCGGACTGCGAGGACTCGATACGATCCAGCAAGGCCTGCGAGGCCTGGCGATCCTCGCCGTGTTCGGCATCGTGGCGCAACATGGCCAGGTTGGCCTCGTGCCGCACTTCCGCCGGCAGGCCGTCCATGCCGCCGATCTGCGGGCCGTAGCTGGCGAGGTAGTTGGACTGTTCCTGCGCCGACAGGCCGTTCCACCACTGCGCCTGCTCCTGCGCGCTGCCCGACGGCGGTGCGCCCGCGGGACAGGCGTTGGGCTGGGGCAGGTCGAGCTGCGTGGATACCGGTCCGATGGTCGGGCTCATGCGGCGCTCCGGCGGGCATGCTGGCGATGCCGGAAGCCTGCGCGAGGCGCGAGGCCGTGGAAAGCTAGGGCAGACCCTTGGCCGGCGCCGCATCCGCGGCGAAGAAGGCTTCCACGTCGCCCACGTCGCGCGTGGTCGCGAACGGCGGCAGCGAGTCGAGGAACACGCCGCCGTAGGACTTCTGCGTGAGCCGCGGATCGCACAGCACCAGCACGCCGCGGTCGGTCTCGGTCCGGATCAGGCGGCCGACGCCCTGCTTGAGCGCGATCACGGCCTGCGGCAGCTGTTCGTCGCGGAAGGGATTGCCGCCGGCGCGGCGGATCGCCTGCAGCCGCGCCTCGAACACCGGATCGTCCGGCGCGGCGAACGGCAGCTTGTCGATCACCACCACGCTCAGCGCCTCGCCGGCGACGTCGACGCCTTCGCGGAAACTCGCCGCGCCGAGCAGCACGCCGTTGCCCGACTCGCGGAAGCGCTGCAGCAGCACGTGGCGCGGCGCCTCGCCCTGCACGAACAGCGGCCAGTCGCCGGCCTCGCGCAGCAGTTCGGCGGCCTCGCGCAGCGCGCGGTGCGAGGCGAACAGCACGAAGGCGCGGCCGCCGGAAGCCTGCAGCACCGGGCGGACGGCTTCGACCACGGCCCAGGTGTAGTCGCGGTCCGAGGGCTGCGGCAGCCGCGGCGGCAGGTAGCAAAGCGCCTGCCGAGGCCAGTCGAACGGGCTGGGCACGAGCAGCGTTTCGGGCGCGTCCAGGCCCAGGCGCGTGGCGATGTGGCCGAAGGCCTCGTCGACCGCAAGCGTGGCCGAGGTGAACACCCAGGCCGCGCGCGAGTGCTCGCGGTGCGCGCGCAGCGGACCGGACACGTCCAGCGGCGTGCGCTGCAGGCGGAAGCCGCGCGGGGAGAGTTCGTACCAGCGCACGTCGTCGTCCGGGCCGCCGCCGTGCGCATCGTCGAGGCCGGCGTCGAGGCCGCGCTCGACGTGCCAGCGCGCCAGCCGCGACATCATGTCCTGCGCGCGCGCATGGCAGGCGTCGAAGCCGGGGGACGCTTCGCGCAGCGGCGCCAGCGCGTCGCGCAAGGCCGCGACGGACTCGGCGAGCGCACGCAAGGCGGCGTCGAACGCGGGCCACTGCAGCGCCCGTGCCTGGGTGCCGCGCGCCGGCAGGCCCTCCATCGCCGCGCGCAGCGCGCGCGCGGCCTGCTCCAGGTCGCGCGCGGGCTGCTGCACGAGCGCCAGCGAACCCTGCACGTCCTTGCACTCGCCCAGCGCGTCGCGCCCGAGTTCGACCAGGGGCCGCGCCGACAGGCCTTCGCCGAAGAACTGCGCGGCAAGCTCCGGCAGCTGGTGCGCCTCGTCGACGACGAACGCCTGCGCGCCGGGCAGGATCTCGCCGAAGCCTTCCTGCTTGAGCGCCAGGTCGGCCAGCAGGAGATGGTGGTTGACCACGACCAGGTCGGCCGACTGCGCCCGCTGGCGCGCCTGCACGACGAAGCAGTCGGTCCACATCGGGCATTCGCTGCCGAGGCAGTTCTCGGCGGTCGAGGTCACCATCGGCAGCAGCGGCGAATCCTCGGGCAGCGCCTCGATCTCGGCGAGGTCGCCCATCTTCGTGCGTCCGCTCCAGGCGACGATGCGCTGGAACTGCGCGATCTGCTCGCGCGAGCTGAAGCGCGGCTCGCCCTTCGCGCGTTCGAGCCGGTAGCGGCACAGGTAGTTGGCGCGGCCCTTGAGCAGCGCGGTCCTGAGCCCGGTGCCGAGCGCGTCGCGCACGCGCGGCAGGTCGCGGTGGTAGAGCTGGTCCTGCAGCGCGCGGGTGCCGGTGGAGACGATCGCCTTCTGCCCGGACAGCAGCAGCGGCACGAGGTAGGCGAAGGTCTTGCCGGTGCCGGTGCCGGCCTCGGCCAGCAGGGTGCCGCGCGCGTCCAGCGCCCCGGCCACCGCGCCGGCCAGGCGCTGCTGCGCGTCGCGCACGACGAAGGCGGGGATGCGCTGCGCCAGCAGGCCGCCGTCGGCGAGCGCGGCGATGCTGCGCGCGGCCAGCGTCTCCCCGTCGATCGCGCCCCCCTGGTCGGACATCTCAGAAACGGTTCGGTCCCGCGACCTTGCAGCCGTCGACCTGCCGTTTCGCCGAGGCCGCGCCTTCGGCATCGCCGGCGACCAGGCGCACCTGTTCGATCGTCGCCCAATGGCGTCGGCACAGCGGTCCGACCTGCGCGCCGAGCGCGAACGCGCGTTCGGCCAGCTGGCCGGCGCGCTCGAAGTCGCGCTGCAGCAGCGCCGTTTCCGCACGCTCCTGCAGCAGCGCCGGGTCGTCGGCCACGATCGCCAGCGCCCGCTCCAGCGCCGCGGCCGCATCGTCGTGGCGGCCCTGCGCGCGCGCCTGCTGCGCCTGTTCGCGCACGTCCTCGACCATCGGATCGCGCAGCGGCTGTACCGCGAGTTCGCCTTCGCCGTCGCCGGCGGCGGCATCGATCGCGGCGACCATCTGTTCGGGCGTGGCTGCGGTCAGCGGTGCGGGCGCGGCGGGCTGCGGCGGCGCGCTGGCGCAACCGGCGACGAGCACGACGGCGGCCAGCACCGCGATGGCGGGAATCGACTTCATGGCTTGCTACTCGCTGGGTGGGGGGCTGGGTTGCGACGGCGCTGGCTCGGCCGGCGCCTCGCGACGACCGAACCCGAACCACTCGCGCCAGCCGCGCGACGGCGCGTCCTCCGGTTCGCCGAATGCATCGGGCTGCGCGTAGACGCAAGGCTGGTGCGGCGGCGCGAAGCCGGCGACGAAGGCGAAGCGGCGCGCGCCCGGGCATTCGGCATCGGTGGCGTTGGACTGCAGCACCCACTGCCAGTCCAGGCCCTGGTTGCCGACCTTGAGTGGCGCGCTCGGCAGGTGCGAGAACAGCCCCGACCACACCCGCATCGCGCCGGTGGCGCCGTACAGGCCGGTCTGCTCGTTCTGGTCGTTGCCGACCCAGGCCACGGCGAGGTGGTCGCCGGTCCAGCCGGCGAACCAGCTGTCGCGGCCGTCGTTGCTGGTGCCGGTCTTGCCGGCGGCGCCGAGCCGGCCGAGGCCGTCGTTGACCAGCTGGCGGCCGGTGCCCGAGGTCACCGCGTGCTGCAGCGCCAGCGTCACCAGGCGCGCGGCGATCGCGTCGCCCTCGGTCGCGGGCGCGGGATCCTTGTCGTAGCGCTTGACCACGCGGCCTTCCGGATCGAGCACGCCGCGCACCGCGTGCAGCGGCTGGATCTCGCCGCCGGAGGCGAGGAACTGGTAGAGCTGCGCCATCGCGTACGGGCTCTGGTCCATCGCGCCGAGGATCAGCGCGGGATTGGCGCTGGCCTGGATGCCCGCCAGCGTGCGCACCAGGTCCGCCAGCCGCTCCGGCTCGACCTGCATGCCGATGCGCACCGTGGCCTGGTTGTACGACTGCGCCAGCGCGTCGATCGCGCGCACGGTGCCGTGGCTGCGGCCGTCGGAGTTGCCCGGCGACCACTTGCGCCCGTTGTCGAGCGTCACCGTCACCGGCGAATCGTCGACCCAGGTCGCCAGCGACCAGTTGCGCGGGCTGGCCAGCGCCAGCAGGTAGACGAAGGGCTTGAGCAGCGAACCGACCGGGCGCTGCGCCTCGACCGCGCGGTTGAAGCCGTGGCGCGTGGGCTCGCGGCTGCCGACCACGGCGATCACTTCGCCGTCGTGCACGTCGGTCACCACCAGTCCGGTCTCCAGCGGCGGGCGCTTGCCGGTCTGCAGCGACTTGAGCGTGCGCACCACCGAGGCTTCGGCATAGGCCTGCGCGGACGGCGACATGCCGGTCATCACGCTCAGCCCAGCGCCCTGCAGCGCGTCGGCCGGATAGTCGCGCGCCAGCTGCCGGCGCACGAGGTCGACGTAGGCGGGGAAGCGGTTCGCGGCGATGCTGCCGGGCACGCTGGTCACGCCCAGCGGCGCCTTGACCGCGCGGTCGTGCGCGGCCTGGTCGATCAGCCCGGTCTGGAGCATGTTCGCCAGCACGAAGTCGCGGCGTTCCTGCGCGCGCTCCGGGTTCCGCCGCGGGTCGTAGTACGAGGGTCCGCGGACCATGCCGACCAGCAGCGCCACGTGTTCGACCTCGAGGTCCTCCAGCCGGCGCCCGAACCAGAACTCCGCGCCCGCCGCGATGCCGTGGATCGCCTGCGCGCCGCGCTGGCCGAGGTAGACCTGGTTGAGGTAGGCCTCGAGGATCGTGCCCTTGTCGTAGCGCGCCTCCATCAGCAGCGCGTACAGGATCTCGTTGAACTTGCGGCTCCAGGTCTGCTCGCGGCCGATGCCGAGCAGGCCGCTGCGCGCGAGCTGCTGGGTCAGGGTGCTCGCGCCCTGCTTCTTGTCGCCGGCCTTGAGGTTGACGAAGGCCGCGCGCGCCATGCCGCTGAAGTCGATGCCGATGTGGTGGGCGAAGTCGCGGTCCTCGACCGCCTGCAGCGTGTCGGTGACCAGCGGCGGCACGTCCTCGACCCGCACCAGCCGGCGCTCCTCCTGCCTCTGCCCGTACAGCGTCGCGATGCGCGCAGCGTCCAGGCGCGCGGCCTTGATCGCCTTGTCGCCGGCGAGGTCCTTCAGCGCGCCCACCCGCCCGCCCGAGAGCGTGGCCTCGATGCGGCTGGGGCCGACCGCGCCGTCGAGGTCGCGGAAGCCACGGCTGGAGATCGTCCAGCGGCCGCCGTCGCGCTGGTAGGTGCCGGCGCGCACGCCGTCGCCCTCGCGGTACGAAGCCGCATCGAGCTCGGTCTTGAGCGTCTGCGCGTCCATCGCCAGCCCCGGCGCCAGCCGCAGCGGGCGCGCGTAGACGCGGGTCGGCAGTTGCCAGCGCAGTTCGCCGAAGCGCTCGCTGATCTGGTGGTTCAGGTACAGCGTGTAGGGGACCAGGAAACCGATGCCGAGGCCGATCGCCGCCAGCGCCCAGGTCACCAGCCGGCGGCGCCAGTCGCTGCCGGAGGCGCCGTGGGCATCGTCGTCGTGGTCGTCTTCGTCGTACTCGATGCGGGCCATGCACTCCGGAACCTGCACCGGCAGTCAGCCGCGGAATGCGACAATCGGCGCGATGCGCAGTCTAGCCCACCCCCACGGCCCCGGACCGGCCACCGCAACCCCGTGGTCAGCTGGAGTTGCAGGGACATGACGTTCTCCCTGGCCGATGCCAGGCTGCTGCTGGTGCGGACGACCGGCCTCGTCCGTCGCGGGCTGGCGAGCCTGCGCACGCGCGGCTGGCGGCACAGCTGGGAACGGGTGAAGCTGCAGTTCGCGCGCGCGGCCATGCCGGCGCGCGGCGCGCTCGTCGCCGCCGATCGCGGCCCGTTCGCACCGTTCGCGGTCCCGCGCAGCGACGCCCCCGTCGCCAGTGTCGTGATCCCGGTGCACGGGCACTGGCCGCACACCCTCGCCTGCCTGCGCGCGATCGCCGCGCATCCGCCGGCGCGCGCGGTGGAGGTGATCGTGGTCGACGACGCCTCGCCGGACGAAACCGCGACCCTGCTGCCGCGGATCGATGGCCTGCGGGTGGTATCACGCGCGGAGAACGGCGGCTTCATCGCCGCCTGCAACGACGGCGCGGCGGCCGCGCGCGGCGACTTCCTCGTGTTCGTCAACAACGACACCGTGCCGCAACCCGGCTGGCTCGATGCGCTGCTGGACACCTTCGACGCGCACCCGGACACCGGTCTGGCCGGCGCGCAACTGCTGTATCCCGACGGCCGCCTGCAGGAAGCCGGCGGCGTGGTGTTCGCCGACGGCGGCGCATGGAACTACGGCCGTTTCGAATCACCGCAGGACCCGCGCTTCGCCTACGTGCGCGACGCGGACTACCTGTCGGGCGCAGCGATCGCGATCCCGCGCGCATTGTTCGAGCGGATCGGCAGCTTCGATCCGCGCTATGCGCCCGCGTACTACGAGGACACCGACCTCGCCTTCGCCGTGCGCGAGGCCGGCCTGCGCGTGCGCTACCAGCCCGCGGCGCGCGTGGTGCACGACGAGGGCACCACCGCGGGCACCGATCCGGCGAACGGCGTCAAGGCCTACCAGGCCCGCAACCGGGCGATCTTCGCCGCGCAGCGCGCCGCCGCGCTGGCCTCGCACCTGCCCGCCGGCAGCGTGCCGTCGCCGGCGCTGCTGCATCGCGACCGGCGGCAGGTGCTGGTGGTCGACGCGACCACGCCCAGGCCGGATCGCGATTCGGCCTCGCTGCGGCTGGTCAACCTGATGCGCCTGCTGCGCGAGGAAGGCGCGCACGTGGTGTTCCTGCCCGCCGACCTCGCCCATGCCGGCCCGTATACCGAAGCGCTGCAGTCACTCGGCATCGAAACCTGGCACGCGCCCTACGCCAGGCGCCTGCCGGCATGGCTGCGCGAACACGGCCCGCGGTTCGACGCGGCCATGGTCAGCCGCCACTACGTGCTGCGCGAGCTGCTGCCGCTGCTGCGCGTGTCGGCGCCGCAGGCACGGCTGGTGTTCGACAGCGTCGACCTGCACTTCGTGCGCGAAGCGCGCTCGGCACAGCTGGCCGGCGACGCCACCATGGCGCGCAACGCGGCGCGCACGCGGACGCTGGAGCTCGACATCGTGGCGCGCAGCGATGTCACCACCGTGGTCAGCGCGGACGAAGGCGCCGTGCTCGCGCGCGAAGCGCCGGGCGCGCGCGTGGAAGTGCTGTCGAACGTGCACGAGGTCGCCGGCGCTGGGCTGCCGTTCGCGCAGCGCCGCGATCTGGTGTTCGTCGGCGGCTTCCGCCATCCGCCAAACGCGGACGGCGTGCGCTGGTTCTGCGAAACGGTCTTTCCGAAAGTGCGCGCGCGCCTGCCCGAGGTGCGCTTCCACTGCATCGGCGACGGGCCGACGCCCGAGATCCGGGCGCTGGCGCAACAGGACGGCGTGCTGGTCCACGGCTACGTGCCCGACCTCGCGCCCTACATGGACGGCTGCCGGATCGCGGTGGCGCCGCTGCGGGTCGGCGCCGGGGTCAAGGGCAAGATCAACCTGAGCATGGCGCACGGACAGCCGGTGGTGGCGACCTCGATCGCCGCCGAAGGCATGCACCTGCGCGACGGCATCGACGTGCTGATCGCCGACGATGCCGATGCGTTCGCCGACGCGATCGTGCGCCTGCACGGCGATGCGACGCTGTGGATGGAACTGAGCCTCAACGGCCACGGGAACATCGCGCGGCATTTCTCGCCGGATGCGGCGCGCGGCGCGGTGCGGCGGATTTTTTTCCAGGACGCGTAATCGGCAGAACGACCGGATGCCTGACATGGTGGTCCGCGAGGCCTGGAACATCGAGACCGTTGCGAATGAACGCCTGGAGTTGTCATCCCGAACGCAGTGAGGGATCTGCTTTTGCAGGCACCCGGCAGCAGGTATCCCACGGCACAGTCGAAAGACGCTGGGTCCCCGCCCCCCGCCTTCGCGAGGGCAGGCTTCGCGGGGATGACGACATCGCGACACCGACAACCGTGAGCATGGGGCAGCCGCTGCGGGAGGCGCGCCGACGGCTCAGTCGGCAGACCCGGACGCCCTGCGCAGCCGGCGACCAAACTCGGCCAGCCCCGGCGTCGACGGGTCCAGCGCGCCCGCAGTAGCCAGCGCCTCTTGCGCCGTCGACAACTGCCCGCCTGCGAGGCGTTCGTCGCCGATCGCCAGCCAGCGCTGCGCCAGCCGCCGCCTTGCCTGGGTGAGCGCGGCGGCGTCCTCGCCCAGCGATTCGCGCGCGTCGAGGCAGCTGCGGGCGCGGGCGAGGTCGTTGGCGCTGAGGCCGCGCTCGAAGCAGGCGCGGGCCGAGGGCAGCAGGCGCGCCACCGCGCGCTGCACCTCGGGATCGCGCGGCGCCGCGGCCTGCGCGGCGCGCAGCTTGTCGTAGGCGCTCTCGCCGGGGGGCGTCAGCAGGTCGCCGCGCGCCTGTGCCGCGGCCGCCTGGCGCAGCAGTTCGGGAACGCGGCCTGCGCGGTCGCGGCCCGAGCCGGCCGCCTCCAGCTGTGCGTGCCGGCGCTGCGCGCGTTCGACCGCGGTGCGTGCGGCCGCCACCGCGGCGGCGTCGGGCGCCAGCGCGCGGGCCCGGGTCAGCGCCGCGTCGGCATCGGCGAAGCGGAAGTCCGCGGCCAGCCGCTGCGCCTGCTGCGCGAGCGCGTCGGCGGCGCGGCGCAGGCCGTCGCGGGCGCCGGCATCTTCCGGGTCGTACTGCAGCAGGCGCTGCCAGGTCGCGACCGCGGCGTCGACGCGGCCGCGGCGCAGGTCGGCGTCGGCGCGGCGGCGCAGCGCGTCGAGTTCCTCGGTGAAGCGCGCCTGCGTGTCGGGCAGGTCGACGTGGCCCGCGTCGTAGCGGCGCGCGGCGGCGATGGCCGCGGCGGCCGCGGGGATGTCGCCGCCGCGCAGGTCGTTGCGCGCCTGTTCGAGCAGCGCGCTCAGGGCGTCCTCGCGCCCGCGCAGGGCGTCCGCGCGCCCGGGCTGCAGTTCAAGCACGCGCGCATACAGCGGCAGCGCCGCCTCGTCATCGCCCTGCAGGCGCCCGGCGATGCGCGCCGACTCCGCCCGCGCCACGAGGCCTTCCAGTCCCGCATGCGCCGCCTCGCGCGTGCGCAGTTGCACGGCCACGGCATCGGCCTGTTCGCGCGGGACCGAGAGCTCGCGCGCCAGGCGCAACTGCGCGTGGGCGTCGGCGAAGCGGTCCTGCGCGGTCGCCTCACGCGCCTGCGCCAGCGCCGCCTCGGCCACCCGGGCGAGGCCGGCGCGGGGCTCGCTGCGGTCCGGGTCGATCGCCATCGCCGCTTCATAGAGTTCGCGTGCGCCGCTGCCGTCGACGGCGCTGAGGTGGCCGCGCGCCAGCGCCTGCGCCGCTTCCGCGGTCAGCTGGTGCACCCGCGCCTGCGGCCACAGCCGCTCCGCCAGCGGTTCGCGCCACAGCGCGGCCGCAAGCACCAGCGCCGACAGCAGGGCCAGACCGCCGATCCACCAGCCGCGTGCAGGCGGCGTCGGCGCTCGCCGCGCGCGCGGGGCACGCGCCTCGAAGCGCAGCCCCCGCAGGTCGCCGACCACGGGCTCACGCCGGCCGTCCCGCGCCGCGCCGTCTCCCGTCGAAGTGTGTTCCCGGCCCACCCGCGCAGCTTACGGACGGCGGCTGAACGCACGCGTGAAACCACTGGGCCAGGAATCGCGTCGACAAGCGCCAGCTTGTGGGAGCGACCTTGGTCGCGATGCTTTTTCGGAGGGCTGAGGGCTAAGAGCCTGTTCAAAGTCTCTATGGCGGTCTGTGCCGGATCGTCGTCCCGGCGAACGCCGGGATCCAGTTTTCGCCTGCAGAGACAGGACTGCCGCCGAACGGAAGGCTGGATCCCGGCGTTCGCCGGGATGACGAGCGAGGTTCGGGACGTTGAACAAGCTCTAAGGGCCGGAAAGCGGGAAGTGCGACGCTTCTGCTTTTCAGCCCTCAGCCGCCGAACATCCCCCATTCGCGCCCAAGGGCGCTCCCACGGGGCATCGCCACCCTGGATCGGGACCCGCCCTACTCCCGGCGCGCCTGCTCCACGCCGGGCAGGCTGTCGAGCCTGGCCAGCAGACGCGACAGCTGTTCGTAGCCTTCCACCCGCAGGCGCAGCCGCAGGCGGACGCGGCCGTGGCGTCCGGCGTCGCTGCGGATCGCGACCACGTGCGCATCCTCCTGCGCGATCAGGTTGCTCACGTCCTTGAGCAGGTGCTTGCGGTCGACTGCATCGACCACCGCGGTCGCCTCGTGCACGCCGCCCTCGCGGCCCCAGTCGACCGGCAGCACGCGCTGCGGCTCCTTCGCCGCCAGCCGCGCGAAGGCCGCGCAGTCCGCCCGATGCACGCTGACCCCGCGCGTGCGCGTGAGATAGCCGGCGATCGCCTCGCCCGGCAGCGGCTGGCAGCAGCGCGCGATCTGCACCAGCAGGTTGCCGACGCCGACCACGGTGAACACCGACTTCGACGGCTTGGGCACCCGCCGCTGCGGCGCGGGCACGGCCGGCGCGACCTCGTCCGGACGCGCCTGCGCACGTTCGTGGTCCTGCAGCGCGCGCCCGACCTGGTGCGGGCCGACGTCGCCGAGCGCGACCAGCACCAGCAGTTCGTCGGCGGCGGCGACGTTGAACTTCGCCAGCACCGGCTGCAGGTCCGCGCCCAGCAGGCCCATGCGCCGCAGCTCGCGCTCGAGCATCTCGCGGCCGGCCTGCAGGTTGCGCTCGCGATCGAGCTTGTGGAACCAGCTGCGCACCTTCTCCCGCGCGCGCGGGCTGGCGAGGAAGCCGTTGGCCGCGACCAGCCAGTCGCGCCGCGGCTCGGGTTCCTTCGCGGTCAGGATCTCGACCCGGTCGCCGCTGCGCAGCCTGTGGTCGAGCGGCACGATGCGGCCGTCGACCTTGGCGCCGCGGCAGCGGTGCCCGACCATCGTGTGCACGTGGTAGGCGAAATCCAGCGGCGTCGCGCCGCGCGGCAGGTCGACCACCTCTCCCGCCGGCGTGAGCACGTAGATGCGGTCCTCGACCAGTTCGGTGTCGAAGCCGCGCGCCAGCGCGACCTCGTCGTCGCCCTCGCCGTGCGATTCGAGCAGGCGGCGCATCCACTCGATCTTGCGCTCGAGCGCGGCGTTGCCGGCGGCCGAGCGCTGCGAGCCGCCCGTCTCCTTGTAGCGCCAGTGCGCGGCGACGCCGAGTTCGGCCTGCTCGTGCATCTCGCGGGTGCGGATCTGCACCTCCAGGGTCTTGCCTTCCGGCCCGACCACCGCGGTGTGCAGCGAGCGGTAGTCGTTGTTCTTCGGCCGCGCGATGTAGTCGTCGAACTCGCCCGGCACCGGCGCCCACAGCGCGTGCACCGCGCCCAGCGCGGCGTAGCAGGCCGGGATGTCGTCGACCAGCACGCGCACCGCGCGCAGGTCGTACAGCTCGCCGATCGGTACGTCCTTCTTCCGCATCTTCTTCCAGATGCTGTAGATGTGCTTGGGCCGGCCGGCGATGTCGGCGGCGATGCCCTGCGTGCGCAGCGCCTCGCCGAGCAGGCCCTTGACCTGCTCGATGTAGCGCTCGCGGCCGGCACGGTTGTCGTCGAGCAGCGCGGCGATGCGGCGGTAGGTGTCGGGTTCGAGATGGCGGAAGGCGAGGTCCTCCAGCTCCCATTTCAACTGCCAGATGCCGAGCCGGTTCGCCAGCGGCGCATGGATGTCGCGGGTGAGCTGCGCCAGCGCGCGGCGCTCGTCCTCCGGCAGCGCGCCGGCGTGCCGCATCCGCGCCAGCTGGCGTGCGAGCAGGATCGGCACCACGCGCAGGTCGCGCACGATCGCCAGCAGCAGCCGGCGCAGGCCCTCGGTGTTGCCCTGCCGCGGGCGCTCGGCGTGCAGGGTCCAGACCTGGTTGGCGGCGCGCTGGCCGTCGAGCAGGGCGGCAACGGCGGCGTGCCGGGGCGGAAGCGCGGCCTCGACGCGCTCGGCCAGCGCCGGCAGTTCGAACAGGATCGCGGCGGCAATCGAGTCGCCATCGGCCTCCAGCAGCGCCAGCGCCGCGAGCGTGTCGTCCAGCACCGCGGGCGATGGCGGCGTCGCCTGCGCTTCGGGCAGGTCCGCGGCCGCCTGGCGCAGCACCTCGCGCAGCGCCGGCGCGATCGCCGATGCCGCGGGTGATGCCAGCCATGAATCGAGGCCGGTGGATCCTGCTGCCGACACGCGCGTCATCCGGGGGAAGAGCGTCCTACAGTAGCGGCGGCGCGCGCCGGCGAACAGACGCGCGGGTGGCACGATCGATCGCGGCAGACGGAACAGGTCGGGCCTGCAGGTGTTCTTGTCGTCATCCCCGCGAACGCGGGGATCCATTTTTGCGCTGACGCCAAAGACACTGGGTCCCCGCCTTCGCGGGGATGACGATCGTTCCACATCTCGAGTCAACGCCCGGCGCGGGTGCGAGCGCAGGGACCGGGTCAGCCTTCCCGCAGCGCCGCCAACCGCGTCGCCAGCTTCTTCGGCGACACGCCGCCCTTCGCGCCGAGCTCCTGCGCGAACAGCGACACGCGCAGTTCCTCCAGGTCCCAGCGCAGCGCCTGCCACGCCGGATCCTGCGCGCGCCCGGCCGCGGCTGCCTCGTTCAATGCATCCATGAACGGCTTGACGTCCAGCATCCGCTGCTGGTCGCGCAGCGGGTCGCGCAACGCGCGCTCGGCGCGCAGCGACAGGGCCTTCAGGTAGCGCGGGTAGTCCTTCAACGCCTCGGCCGGGACGTCGCGCAGGAACCCCGGCGGCGCCAGCGCGGCGAGCTGCGCGTGCATGTCGTCGAGGTTGGCCCTGGCCCAGCCGACCAGCTTCGAGTCCAGCCGCCCGCGCACTTCGGCGACCAGGTCGAGAATCGCCTCGGCCTGGCGCAGGCGCTGCATCGCCTCGCCGAACAGGGCGCGGCCGGCGGCGTCGCGGCGCGCGGCAAAGGCCTCGGCATCGCGGATGTCGCCGAGACCTTCGGCCAGCAGCGCGGCCAGCGCGCCGTCGACGAGGTCCTCGCGCAACCGGTCGCCGCGGCCGCGCGCGTCGCGCCCGGCATCGCCCGTCGATTCGATCGCCGCGTACAGCAGTGCGGTCTTGGGCTGCACCGGCAGTTGCTTGCGCGCCTGCTTCGCGCGGTCCTGCAACGCGATCACGAGCAGGCGGCGCACGCCCTGCGGGTGCAGGCGGCGGGCCTTGCCGCGGTCGGCGTGGACGGCCAGCGAGGCGCTGTCGCCGGCATCCTCCAGCGCCGGATACGCCGGCACGCCGCCGGCGCCCGGAACCGATTCGGGGATCGGCGCCGCCGGGAATTCGCGCAGGCCCGCCTGCGCCAGTCCCTCGGCGGCGCGCGCGGAAAAGGCCTCGGCGGCGCGCGTGCCGAAGCGTTCGCGCAAGGCATCGAGGTCGCGCGATTCGGCGAGCACGTGGCCGTCGCCGCGACCGGGCACGTCGACCAGGCGCAGGTTCGCGCGCAGGTGCGGCTCCAGCACGGATTCGTCGAAATCGGTGGCGACGACATCCACGCCGGTCATGCGCTTGAGGAAGCGCGCCAGCGTGCCGGCGAAGGCATCCGGCTCGTCGGCGCCGTGCGCTTCGGCGAACGTGCGCGCAAAATCGGGCGCCGGCACGAAATTGCGGCGCAGCGTCTTGGGCAGGGCGCGGATCATGGCCGCGGCCTTGTCGGCGACGAAGCCCGGGGCCAGCCATGACAGGCGCACGGGATCCAGCGCATTGAGCAGGTGCAGCGGCACCGAGACCGTCATGCCGTCGTCCGGCGCGCCCGGCTCGAAGCGGTAGCGCACCGCGAGGCGCGTGTCGCCCAGGGCGATGAAGGCCGGGAAGCGGAACGCGTCGGCGCCCTCGCCCGTCAGCAGTTCGTCGCGCGACCATTCCAGCGCCTGCTTCGCCTCCGCGGGCAGCTTGCCGTACCAGGCGTCCAGCGAGCGCGCGTCGACGAGTTCGGCGGGAATGCGATCGGCATACCACTGCCGCATCCAGTCCTCGTCGACAACCAGCCCCGCCCTGCGCTGCTTGGCCTCCTCCTCGCGCGCGGCCTCGAGCGTCTTCAGGTTGCGCGCGACGAACGGGCTGCGCAGGTTGACCTCGCCGGCGACGAGTGCGTCGCGCAGGAACAGCTCGCGCGCCTCCAGCGGATACAGCCGGCCGTAGTCGACCGGCTTCTTCGGCGCCAGCACCAGCCCGAACAGGCTGACCTGCTCGCTGCCGAGCACGCGTCCCTGCGAACGCGACCAGCGCGGGTCGTGGTGGCGGCGTGCGAGCAGGTGCGGCAGTTCGGCGATGACCCAGTCCGGCTCGATCGCGGCGTTGGTGATCGCCCAGACCTTCTCGGTGTCGAGCAGGGTCGCCGACAGCACCCACGGCGGCGGCTTGCGCGCCAGCGCCGAGCCCGGGAACAGCTGGAAGCGGCGTCCGCGCGGGCCTTCGTAGAGGCCGCGTTCGGTGAGATGGCCAAGCTGGGTCGGCAGGCCGGCGACGAGCGCGCGGTGCAGCAACGCGTATTGCCTTGCGCCCTCCCCCGCTTGCGGGGGGTGAGGATGGCCCGTCAGTCCCGGCCATAGCTCCCCGCACTGCAGCTTCAGCTGCCGATGCAGCTCGCGCCACTCGCGCATGCGCAGGAAACCGAGGAAATGCTTCTCGCACCACTTGCGCAGCTGCGACTGGGTCAACGCCTCGTGCACCTCGCGGTAGGCCTCCCAGAGCTTGAGGATGCCGACGAACTCCGACTTCGGGTCGGCGAACAGCGCGTGCGCGTTGTCGGCCGCGGCGCGCTGGTCGGCGGGGCGCTCGCGCGGGTCCTGGATGCCGAGGAAGGACGCGATCGCCAGCATCTCGTGCAGGCAGCCGTGGCGCTGCGCGGCGATCAGCATCCGCGCCAGCTTCACGTCGACCGGCAGCTTCGCCATGGTGCGGCCGATGTCGGTGAGCCTGCGCTGCGCGTCGACCGCGCCGAGTTCGGACAGCTGCTGCCAGCCGTCGGCCACCGCGCGCGGGTCGGGCGGTTCGACGAAGGGGAAGGCGTCGATGTCGCCCAGCCCCAGCGACAGCATCCGCAGGATCACCCCCGCCAGCGCGGCGCGGCGGATTTCCGGATCGGTGTAGGGCGGGCGCGACAGGAAGTCCGCTTCCGAATACAGCCGCAGGCAGGTGCCCGGCGCGATGCGCCCGCAGCGGCCCTTGCGCTGGTCGGCGCTGGCCTGCGACACCGGTTCGACGTGCAGCCGGTCGAGCTTCTGCCGCGGGCTGTAGCGCTTGACCCGCGCCAGCCCGGGATCGACCACGTAGTGGATGCGCGGCACCGTCAGCGAGGTCTCGGCGACGTTGGTCGCCAGCACGATGCGCCGCTGCGGGCCGGGGTTGAACACGCGGTCCTGGTCGCGCGCCGACAGCCGCGCGTACAGCGGCACCACTTCGGTATGCCGGTACTTGCGCCGCTCCAGCGCCTGGTGGGCGTCGCGGATCTCGCGCTCGCCGGGCAGGAACACCAGGGTGTCGCCGGTGCCGCGCTCGCGCATGATCTCGTCGCAGGCGGCGACGATGCCGTCGAGGGCGCTGCGTTCGCCCTCGTCCTCCCCTTCGCCCTCGAGCGGGCGCCAGCGCACCTCCACCGGATAGCCGCGCCCCTCCACGTCCACCACCGGCGCATCGTCGAAGTGCTTCGAGAAACGCTCGGTGTCGATGGTCGCGGAGGTGACGATCAGTTTCAGGTCGCGACGCCTGCGCAGCAGCTGCTTGAGGTAGCCCAGCAGGAAGTCGATGTTGAGGCTGCGCTCGTGCGCCTCGTCGACGATGATCGTGTCGTAGCGCGAGAGCCAGCGGTCCGAGGCGATCTCGGCCAGCAGGATGCCGTCGGTCATGAACTTGACCGCGGTGTCCTCGCCGACGCTGTCGTTGAAGCGCACCTGGAAGCCGACCAGCCCGCCCACCGGCACCTGCAGTTCCTCGGCCACGCGCCGCGCGACCGCGCGCGCGGCGATCCGCCTCGGCTGGGTGCAGCCGATCATCCCCGCCGCGCCGCGCCCGGCGGCCAGGCACAGCTTCGGCAACTGGGTGGTCTTGCCCGAGCCGGTCTCGCCGGCGACCACCACCACCTGGTGCGCGCGCAGCAGCTCGACGATGCGCTCCGCGTGCGCGGCGATCGGCAGCTCCGGCGCGACCTGCGCGGCCGGCAGCCGCGCGGCGCGGGCCTCGCGCGCGGCCACCGACGCCTGCAGCGCGGTCGCGAAGGCCTCCTGCGCGGCGGACCGCGCCGGATCGGCGTTCCAGCGCGCCCACAGCCCCGCCAGCCTGCCCCGATCGCGCGACAGGGCGCCGTCGATCGCCCGGCGGGCCTGCTTTAACGCCGCCGTCGCGGGGCCGCGCCTAGAATCCATGCGCAACCTTGCAAAGGCGCGCGCAGGTCGCATATTCGTTCTGCATCGGCCTATTGTCGCCAAAACCAACCGACCCGAGGTCCCCCATGTCGAAGACCAAGACCAAGCCCGCGAAAACCGCCAGGGCGGCCAAGCCGTCGAAGGACGCCAAGCCCGCCCTGACCATCACCCCCGTCGCCTCGCCCGCGGCCCGCGACGGCGGTCCCGCGATCGACATCGGCATCTCCGACAAGGATCGCAAGCAGATCGCGAAGGAGCTGTCGAAGTTCCTGGCCGACAGCTACACCCTGTACCTGAAGACCCACAACTTCCACTGGAACGTCACCGGCTCGATGTTCAACGCCCTGCACAACATGTTCGAGGCGCAGTACACCGAGCAGTGGACTGCGCTCGACGAGATCGCCGAACGCATCCGCGCGCTGGGCTACAACGCGCCCGGGTCGTACGCGGAGTTCGTCAAGCTGTCCTCGATCAAGGAAGAGCCCGGCGCCACCGAAGCGCCCGACTGGCGCGAGATGGTGCGCCAGCTGGTCGTCGGCAACGAAGCGGTTTGCCGCACCGCGCGCAAGGTGCTGGACGTGGCCGACGACGCCGACGACGCGCCCACCGAGGACCTCGCCACGCAGCGCCTGCAGACCCACGAGAAGTACGCCTGGATGCTGCGCTCGCTGCTGCAGTAGGACTCGGGACC
The DNA here is from genome assembly GCF_007859325.1 of Luteimonas marina. Lineage (GTDB taxonomy): Bacteria > Pseudomonadota > Gammaproteobacteria > Xanthomonadales > Xanthomonadaceae > Luteimonas > Luteimonas marina. The sequence continues at coordinate 203,459 of NZ_VOHK01000004.1, forward strand.
GAGGGCCGGGGCCGGGAAAACCTCCCCCCGGCATCGTCATCCCGGCGAAAGCCGGGATCCATTTTGATCCTGTCCCTGCCCGCGACGGTGAAGGCAACCGCCAATGGATCCCGGCTTTCGCCGGGATGACGAATCGCGAGGAACCCGGCACATCGGACCGCCCCGAACCGGCAGCTGCCGGTATCCGCCGATCCCGCGCAAGGCGGTTTCCCTACAGCCGCCCTCGCCCGCGACGGTATCCTGAGCACATGAAGGCAACCCCCGAAGCGCTGCTCCAGCAGGTGTTCGGCCACGCCGCGTTCCGCGGCGAGCAGGCCGCCATCGTCCACCACGTCGCCGAAGGCAACGACGCGCTGGTGCTGATGCCCACCGGCGGCGGCAAGTCGCTGTGCTACCAGCTGCCGGCGCTGCTGCGCGACGGCGTCGCGATCGTGGTCTCGCCCCTGATCGCGCTGATGCAGGACCAGGTCGACGCCCTGCGCCAGCTCGACGTGCGCGCCGCCTGCCTGAACTCCACCCTCGACGCGGACGCGGCGCGGACGGTGGAACAGCAGCTGCTCGCCGGCGAACTCGACCTGCTCTACGTCGCCCCGGAGCGCCTGCTCACGCCGCGCTTCCTGTCCCTGCTCGACCGCGCGCCGGTCGCCCTGTTCGCGATCGACGAAGCCCACTGCGTCTCGCAGTGGGGCCACGACTTCCGCCCCGAATACCGCGAGCTGACGATCCTGCACGAGCGCTGGCCCGGCGTGCCGCGCATCGCCCTGACCGCGACCGCCGACCCGCCTACCCAGCGCGAGATCGCCGAGCGCCTGCAGCTGCAGGACGCGCAGCGCTTCGTCAATTCCTTCGACCGCCCCAACATCCGCTACACCGTGGTGCAGAAGGAGAACGCCAGGCGCCAGCTGCTCGACTTCCTGCAGGCGCACCGCGGGCAGGCCGGGATCGTGTACTGCCTGTCGCGGCGCAAGGTCGAGGAGACCGCCGAATTCCTCGCCGGCCACGGCATCGACGCCCTGCCCTACCACGCCGGCATGGCCGCGGACGCGCGCGCGTCCAACCAGCGGCGCTTCCTGCGCGACGACGGCGTGGTGATCGTCGCCACCATCGCCTTCGGCATGGGCATCGACAAGCCCGACGTGCGCTTCGTCGCACACATGGACCTGCCCAAGTCGATCGAAGGCTACTACCAGGAAACCGGCCGCGCCGGGCGCGACGGCGAGCCGTCGGAAGCCTGGATGTGCTACGGCCTCGGCGACCTGGTGCTGCTGCGGCAGATGATCGAACAGTCCGACTCCGGTCCCGAGCGCAAGCGCCTGGAGCATCGCAAGCTCGACGCGCTGGTCGGCTACTGCGAATCGATGCGCTGCCGCCGGCAGGTGCTGCTGGCGAACTTCGGCGAGGACTACCCGCAATCCTGCGGCAACTGCGACAACTGCCTGCAGCCGCCCGAGGCCTGGGACGCCACCGAGGCCGCGCGCAAGGCGCTGAGCTGCGTCTACCGCACCGGCCAGCGCTTCGGCGCCGCGCACCTGATCGACGTCCTGCGCGGCGGCGAAAGCGAGCGCATCCACCAGTTCGGCCACGACCGTCTCGGCGTGCACGGCGTCGGCGCCGACCTCGACGCGCGCACCTGGCGCGGCGTCTTCCGCCAGCTGGTCGCCCATGGCCTGCTGGACGTGGACACCGAGGGCTACGGTGGCCTGCGCCTGGCCGAGGCCAGCCGCGCCGTGCTCAAGGGCGAGCAGACGGTGATGCTGCGCAGGGTGGCCGGCAAACGCGAGCGCGAACGCAGCGCCTCAGGCCGCGCCACGGCCCCGGCGATCGAACTCGCGCCCGCCGACCTGCCCCTGTTCGAAGCCCTGCGCGAGATGCGCGCGCGCCTGGCGCGCGAGCAGAACGTGCCCGCCTACGTGGTCTTCCACGACAGCACGCTGCGCGCGATCGCACGCGATCGCCCGGACGATCGCGACGCACTGGCCCGCGTCGAGGGCATCGGCGCCGCCAAGCTCGAGCGCTATGCCGACGTGGTGCTCGAGGTCCTGCGGAATGCTGACGAGACGGAGGTCACCGCGCCGTAGCCGCGGCCGGCCCGCTGCAGGACAGGACGCCACACCGCTGGAATATCCCCGCGGCTACAGCACGTTGCAGGTGAACTGCAGCGTCAGCGAAGCGCCCGGTTGCAGCGTTCCCAGGACAAGGCCACCTGCGGACGTCAGCGCACCCACGGTAAGCCCGGAACCCGGGCACGCGCCCGCGGGTCCGCCGGCGACGTCTCACCGGTAGAGTTCGAAAGGCGCTACGCGCAAAGCGGCCGGTGAGTGTCTATGAAACTCTGGGCGGTCCAGTCGAGCACGGCCGACTCATGAACAGAATCACGTTTTACGCCGATCTCCGTCACATTCTGACATATCCCGCCCCTCTTCTTGGGAAACACCCCCCAACTTTGGGCGAGTGTTGACCATCCGGCCTGGCTGAAACCGTCGACCGGAGCCGAGGCCACGCCTTCGGAAACACCCCACCTGCGGGCGAGCGGTCCGCTCCTTCCGGGCACCCGGGCAACCCTTCTGCTGCCGGAATCCCCGTAGCTGGAACACGGATGCCGCTGGCAGGGGTCCCTTCCCTTCCCCGCGCCCGACGCAAGCAGCCTTCCGGGCTCACCGGTACAATCACGACACGGGCCGCATCCACCGCGCCCGATACCCCTCTGGGGAGTAGCCTGCATCCGGATCTCCGGATGCCCTTCCGCCAACAGACCTGGCCTGAACCGGCCGTGGCGGAAGCGACCTGACGGTTGGCGAGACCATGGGCCATGCACGCGCTTCCCGCCGGGCGCGCGCATGGGCCTGTCGCGTCCCGATACCGGCCAGCCAGTCAGCCCCCCATGCCCTTCCTGTCGATCCTCTTCCTCGGTCTCGCCATGTCCACCGACGCCTTCGCCGCGGCGATCGGCAAGGGGGCGGCGATGTCGCGTCCACGCTGGCCGGATGCACTGCGCACCGGGCTGGTCTTCGGCAGCGTCGAGGCGATCACGCCGGTCATCGGCTGGCTGCTCGGTTCGGTGGCCTCGCGCGCGATCGAGGACTGGGACCACTGGATCGCATTCGCGCTGCTGGCCCTGCTCGGGCTGCACATGATCTTCAAGGCGCTGCGCCAGGGCGAGGAGGCCACCGAAGCCGCGCCCGGGAACGGGCTCTGGTCGATCGCGGTGGCGGGCCTGGCCACCAGCATCGACGCGTTGGCGGTCGGCGTGGGCCTGGCCTTCGTGGACGTGAACATCCTCCTGGTTGCCGCGGTGATCGGCCTGTGCACCTTCACCATGGTGACCGCGGGCGTGATGGCGGGCCGCGCACTGGGCCAGCTGATCGGAAAGCGCGCGGAGATCGCCGGCGGCGTGATCCTGATCCTCGTCGGCGCGCTGATCGTCTACGAGCACGTCTTCGCATGACCGCATCGCCGGAAACCGTGATGGATTCGAACCGCACGCATCGGACTTTCCCGTCCACGTGGTTCCGGAACGCGCTGCGACGAAAGACCCGGAAACGAAAACACCCGGCCGAAGCCGGGTGTCCCGCAGAACTGGTGGGCCGTGATGGATTCGAACCATCGACCAGCGGATTAAAAGTCCGATGCTCTACCGACTGAGCTAACGGCCCGAGGTCCCCCGGCCTTGCACCGGGGAAAGCCGGATGCGCATTCTATCGCATCGCCATCAGGCCACGTAGCGCGTCGGGTCGGCGATTCCGGCCGCGACGAAGCCATCGGCGCGGAGCCTGCAGGCGTCGCAATGGCCGCAGGCGCGTCCGTCGGCATCGGCGCGGTAGCACGAGACGGTCGCGGCGAAATCGACGCCCAGGCGCTGCCCTTCGCGCACGATGTCCGCCTTGCCCATGCGCAGCAGGGGCGCGTGCACGCGGATGCCCGCGCCTTCCACGCCGGCCCTGGTCGCGAGGTTGGCGAGGCGTTCGAATGCTTCGATGAACTCGGGGCGACAGTCGGGGTAGCCGGAATAGTCGACGGCGTTGACGCCGCAGAACAGGTCGTTCGCGCCCAGCACCTCGGCCCAGCCGAGCGCGAGCGACAGCATGATGCTGTTGCGCGCGGGCACGTAGGTCACGGGGATGCCGGGGCCGCCGGCCTCGGGCACGTCGATGTCGTCGGTGAGCGCGGAGCCGCCGAACGCGCGCAGGTCGACCTGCACGGTCTTGTGCTCGAGCGCGCCCAGCGTCCGCGAGACGCGGTCGGCGGCCTCCAGCTCGGAGGTGTGGCGCTGGCCGTAGCTCACGCTCAGCGCATGTACCGCAAAGCCCTGCTCGCGCGCGATCGCGAGGACGACAGCGGAATCCATGCCGCCGGAGACGAGGACGACTGCTTTTTTCATGGGATTCGTGATTCGTGATTCGTGATTCGTGATTGGTGATTCGTGATTCGTGATTGGTGATTCGGGAAAGCAACGACTCCTGCCTTTCCGAACCACCAATCACCAATCACCAATTACGGCTTCCCTAGCGCCCGGGCTCGTCGTTCCACAGCAGCTTGTGCAGCTGCATCTGGAACTTGACCGGCAGGCGGTCGGCGACGATCCAGTCGGCCAGGTCGGTCGGCGACAGCTCCGACTTGCTCGGCGAGAACAGCACGTCGCAGCGCGCGTGCAGCGCGCGCGCGTGCACCACCTCGCGCGCCCATTCGTAGTCGGCGCGGCTGCAGACGACGAACTTGACCTGGTCGTGCGGGGTCAGCAGCGGGATGTTCTCCCAGCGGTTGCGCGCGACCTCGCCGGAGGCCGGGGTCTTGACGTCGAGCACGCGCGAGACGCGCGCATCGACTCCTGCGATGTCGATCGCCCCGGAGGTTTCCAGCGAGACGACATGGCCGGCATCGCACAGGCGCGAGAGCAGGCCGAGGCAGCGCTTCTGCGCCAGCGGTTCGCCGCCGGTCACGCAGACGTGGCGCACGCCGTGCCTGGCCACTTCGGCGAGGATGCCGTCGATGCTCCACCATTCGCCACCGTGGAAGGCGTAGGTGGTGTCGCAGTAGCCGCAGCGCAGCGGGCAGCCGGTCAGGCGCACGAACACGGTCGGCCAGCCCGCGTCGCGGGCTTCGCCCTGCAGCGAGAGGAAGATTTCGGTGATCCTGAGCCGATCCGCCGTCGATGCGGCGGTCGCATCGGGCGCGACGGCGTGCACGTGGATGCCTAGCGCGTCACGCGCGCAAGCTGGATCGCATGCAGGCGATCCTCGGCGGTGCGCGCCGCGTCGGTGCCGGGGAACTGCGATGCGACCTTCGACAGGGTCGCCTCGGCGCCGTCGAGGTCGCGCAGGCCGTACTGCGACAGGCCGACCTTGAGCAGGGCGCCCGGGGTCTTGTCGTGGGTAGGGTAGCGCTCGATCAGCGCCTGGAACTGCTCGCGCGCGAGTTCGTAGTTCTGGGTGACGTAGTAGCTCTCGCCCAGCCAGTAGCGCGCGTTCGGCGCGTAGACGCCTTCGGGATGCGCCTGCAGGAAGCCTTGGAACAACTGCGCCGACTCCGCGTAGCGGCCGCCCTTGAGCGCGTCGAAGGCGGTTTCATAGGCGCCGCGCTCGTCGGCGCTGTTGGCCAGCAGGCCGGGATCACCATGGACCGACGGCTGCGTGTCGCGGGGCGCGGGCGTCGTCGCGGCAGGCGCCGTCGAGGACGTGGCCGGGACTTCTCCGATCGCCGGCGGCAGCGTGCCGCCGCCCTCGATCCGGTTCAGGCGGCCGTCGAGGTCGAGGTACTGGCTGCGGCTGGTCGACTTGAGCTGCTCGTTCTGCTGCTGCAGTTCCTCGATCTGCGAACGCAGCGCCTGCACTTCCGAACGCAGCTGGGTCAGCTGGTTGAGCAGGTCGACGTTGCCCTGGTTGTCCGCGGCGCGCTGTTCGAGCACGGCCACGCGATCGGCCAGACTGGCGCGCTGCGCCTGCGCCGGCACGGCGGCGAAGAGGCACGTGGCGACGGCGAGCGGCAGCAGGAACGGACGATACGGGCGCATCTTGATTCTTGGGTGGGTGGTGGGTGGCGGGTAGTTGGTGGCCGGACTGCGAACCACCAACTACCCACTCGCCTTGCCGCTTACTTCGCCGTGTAGACGATCTCGACGCGGCGGTTGCGGGCCCAGCAGTCCTCGCTGGACTCGGTGCAGGTCGGGCGCTCCTCGCCGTAGCTGACCACGGTCAACTGGGCGCCGGAACCACCGTTGGCCTGCAGGGCCGACGACACGGCATTGCCGCGGCGCTCACCCAGGCCGAGGTTGTACTCGCGGCTGCCGCGCTCGTCGGCGTTGCCTTCGAGCGTGATGCGGGACGACGGGCGGTCGCGCAGGTACTTGGCGTGGCAGGACATCGCGGCCTGGAACTCGGGACGCAGCGCGTCCTGGTCGAGGTCGAAGTACACCACGCGCTGGCGCAGGCAGGCGTCGGTGTCGAGGTCGGACGGGCCATACGCGCCCGGCGTGGTCGGACCGGGGTCGGTCACGCCACCGGTGGACGGGCCGGTCTCGGGCGGGGTTTCCTTGACCTTCTTCGAACAGGCGGCGGCAGCCACGCACATCAGCGCGATCAGCAGCACCTTGCCAACCACGGCGGTCTTGTTGGTATTCATCTCGTCGATCCTCGGGCGTTGAAACGGACGTTCAGGTTGATGGACTGGCTGTGCAGATCATGTCAGCGCTGGGAACGGTAAGGACCCCAGGCCGGTTCGCGCACGTCGCCGTCCGCGAGGACGAGGCGCTGACGGACGCGACCATCGGCCGAAACAGCATACAGGACGCCCCTGCGTCCTTCACGCGCCGCATACAGGATCATGCTGGCATTGGGGGCGAAGCTCGGCGATTCGTCCAGAGAACCGGGGGAAATCGTCGACCAGCGGGGCGAGCCCATGCTGCGGTCCATCACCGCGATCCGGTAGGTGTTGCCCGAGCCCTGGGCCACGGCGATCTTCTGGCCGTCCCAGGAAATGCTCGGGTCGGCGTTGTAGCTGCCCTCGAACGTGACCCGGGTGGCGCCGCCGCCCGAGGCCGGCGCCTGGTAGACCTGCGGGCGGCCGCCGCGGTCGGAGGTGAAGTAGAGGCTGTTGCCGTCCGGGCTCCATACCGGGGAGGTGTCGATGCCGAACTGGTTGGTGATCTGGGTCAGCGCCTTGCTGCCGAGGTTCATCACGTAGATCTCGGGATTGCCGCTGCGCGAGAGCGTCAGCGCCAGCCGGCTGCCGTCGGGCGAAAACGCCGGGCCGCTGTTGATGCCGCGGAAGCTGGAGACCAGTTCGCGGCCGCCGGTGGTGATGTCCTGGACGTAGATCGAGGAATTGCCACGCTCGAAGCTGACATAGGCCAGCTTGCGGCCGTCCGGGCTCCAGGCCGGGGACAGCAGCGGCTCGTTCGAGCGCACCACCGTCTGCGGGTTGTAGCCGTCGGCGTCGGCGACCATCAGCGCGTAGCGGCTGCCGGAACCGGTGCCGGTCGCGGTGACGTAGGCGATGCGGGTCCAGAAGGCGCCGCGCACGCCCAGGATCTTCTCGTAGATCGCGTCGGCCATCTGGTGGGCGACGTCGCGCATGGCGTTGGCGCGCGCGGTCATCGCCAGCCCGAGCAGGCGCTGCTGCTTGGCGACGTCGAACAGTTCGTACTCGACCCGGTAGCTGCCCTCGGCCGCATCGACCACGCGGCCAATGACGAGGAAGTCCTGGCGCAGCGCGCGCCATGCCGGGTAGTCGACCTCGGCGCCGGTGGTCGGGCGGCTGACCATGTCGCGCTCGGGCAGGGTGCGGAACTGGCCGGAGCGTTCGAGGTCGGCGCGCACCACCGATGCGACGTCGGTCTGCGGCGCAGCGGCGGAGCCCTGGTAGGGCATCGGTACGACCGCGATCGGCAGCGCCGAAGCGTTGCCGCCGATGATATCGATCTCCAGTCCCTGCTGCTGCGCGGCCGCGGCGAACGGCAGCAGCAGCGCGAGCACGGCGAGCATCCAGCGTTTGGCGAAAGTCATCGGAGGTTCCTGGAACGGGTTGGATTGGGGCGGCGACAGCTTGGCGTCGAATCGTCGCGGGAAGATGAACGGCGGCGGACTTGGCGGGCGCCGGGCACGAGTGAAGGTCAAGTCAACACCTCAACACCCGTCATCCCCGCGAAGGCGGGGATCCAGCGTCTTCGGGCCTCTGACGGGCTTGGCTCCCTGTCATTTCGACCGCAGGGAGAAATCCGGTCTCCGCTGCAGGTGAAAGGAGGATTTCTCCCTGCGGTCGAAATGACAGGTTTTTTTCGGGCTGCTCCCTCACCCCGGAGAAGAACCTTCTTAAAGACGCTGGGTCCCCGCCTTCGCGGGGATGACGGGGGATGCGAGGGATCGCGGTCCGGGATCCGGTTAGCGGTCCTGCGCGGTGAAGTTGAGGATCAGCGTCCGCTGGAACACCGATTCGAAGCCGGCGTACGGCAGCGGCTGCGCCTTGAGCACCGCCGCCTCGACCGAACGCCGGCCGAGTTCGTCGTAGGGACAGGAAGGATCGACCTCGGCCGACACCACCTCGCCGCCCGGGATCTGGCGGATGACGATCCGGCAACGCTGGCCGATCGGCACGGTTTCCGGCCGCGTCCAGTTGCGCAGGATCGCTTCCTGCAGCGCCGCGGCGTAGCGCGCCGCGAGTCCGGTATCGACGCCCTGGTTGCCCGGCGGCGGCGGCGCCGACGCGGCCGCCTGCTGCGATGCCTGCCGCGCCTCGCGGTCGGCGATCTGCTGCAGCCGCTCCTGCGCCCGGCGCTGCTCGCTCTCGAGCTTCTCGCGCTCGGCGCGGATCTTCTCGAGCTGCTGTTGCTGCAGCCGGCGCTTCTGCTCGGCCTCTTCCTGCTTCTTACGTTCGGTCAGGTCGATCTGCTCCTGCCGGCGCTTCTCCTCCTGCTCGCGCTCCACGCGCGCGCGCTCGGCCTCGGCGTCGCGGCGCACTTCCTCCTGGTCGACCGGGGCAGGTTCGGGCACGCGCTCCTGCGGCGTCGGCTGCTGTTCGACCGGCGCCTCCTGCGGCACCGGCTCGGGGATCGGCTGCGGCGGTGGCGCGACGTCCTCCACCACGGGTTCGGGCAGCGGCGGCACGATCGGCTCGGGCAAGGGCTCGGGTTCGATCGCCAGCGCGCGCTCGACCGCACGCTGGTCGCTGCTGGACACGTCCAGCACCGCTTCCATCGACGGCGCGCCGGCCACGCTGATGCGGTCCGGGTCCCAGCTCAGCAGCGGCGACAGCAGCAGGATCGCCACCACCAGCAGGTGCACGCCGACGGCCCAGGCCAGCGCGCGGCCCAGGCCTTCGTCCTGCGGCGCGGCAGGACGCTGGAAGGCTTCAGCGTGCATTGCTCCCCGAATCCGTCAGGAGGCTGACGTTGCTGACGTTCGCGGCGCGCAGGACGTCCATCGCGTCGAGCACGTTCTGGTAGGGCGCGTCGCCCTGCGCGGCGACCATCACGCGGAAATCGTTGCCCTGCTGCGCGCGGATCGGCGCCAGCAGCGTTTCCATCTGCGCGGTGTCGATCACGCGCGGCCGCTCGTCGCCGGGCAGCTTCAGCCCCAGCCGCCCATCCGGATAGGCGATGACGATCACCGGGTCCTGGCGATCCTGGGTGGCGCGCGCCTGCGACGAGGGCAGCTTGACGTCCACGCTCAGCGTCAGCAGCGGCGCGGTCACCATGAAGATGATCAGCAGCACCAGCATCACGTCGATGTAGGGCACGACGTTGATCTCGGACTTCAGCTTGCGCCGCTTGCGGTGGATGATGCCTCCGGCCATCGGAATCCCCCGCCTACTCGACCGAGCTCTGGCGCTGCAGGATGGTGCTGAACTCCTCGGAGAAGCTTTCGAAGCGCACCGACAGCCGCTCGACGCGGGTGGTGAAGCGGTTGTACGCCCATACCGCCGGGATCGCGACGAACAGGCCGATGGCGGTGGCGAACAGCGCTTCGGAAATGCCCGGCGCGACCGCGGCGATGCCGGTCTGCTCGCCGCTGTTGAGCATGTCGTGCATCGTGACCATGATGCCGAACACGGTGCCGACCAGGCCCACGTAGGGCGCGGTGGAGCCGATGTTGGCCAGCAGTTCGAGGTTGCGTTCGAGCTGGTCGACCTCGCGCGTGTAGCTCACCCGCATCGCGCGTTGCGCGCCTTCGAGCTGCGCGCGGCCGTCGAAGCCGCGCTTGTCGCGCAGCCGGGCGTATTCGCGGAAGCCCGCCTCGAAGATCGCCTCCAGTCCGCTGACGCGACGGTTGCGGTCGGTCGCGGCCGAATACAGCTTGCCCAGGTCGGCGCCGGACCAGAACCGGTTCTCGAACTCGTCGGCCTCGCGGTTGGCGAGCTTGAAGATCCGCGCCTTGCGGAAAATGATCACCCAGCTGATCAGCGACCCGGCCAGCAGCAGCAGCACGATCAGCTGCACGGGCAGGCTGGCCTTGAGCATCAGGTCGATGTAGTTGATGCCCTCGTGGGCGGTCGCGGCGGCGGCGTTGGCCGTGTCCGCCAGCGTCGTCGTGGTCGCGGCGGCCTCTTCCGGCAGCGGCTCGATTTCGGTGGCCTGCAGCAGCATCGCGAGGGGGATCATTCGTCTTCGGCTCCGGGTTCGACGAGTCGGGTCAGGTCCTGGTACAGCACATCGGGGATCGCGCGCGGGCGGAACGTGGACGCCGCCAGCGCCGCGCACCGCACCTGCGCGTCGAGCAGCAGCTCACCGTCGCGCAGGACCTCCTGGGCGAGGACGAAGCTGGCCCGACGGCACTGGCGCAGCGCGACGGTGACCTGCAGCGCGTCGTCCAGCCGCGCGGGCCTGCGGAAATCGATCCGCATGTCCCGCACCACGAACACCAGGTCGTGCTCCGTGCGCAGCACCTCCTGCCCGTGCCCCAGCGCACGCATCCATTCGGTGCGCGCGCGCTCAAGGAACGCCAGGTACTGCGCGTGGTAGACCACGCCACCGGCATCGGTATCTTCCCAGTAGACCCTTGTCGGGATGCTGAACGCAGGGGATTGGGGATTCGGGAGACGGGATTCGATGGTCAAGAGCCCCGCCTCCGGGCCACTGCGACACAAAACGAGGTTCGGGAAGGCATCAGAACAGCTCCTCCGAATCCCCAATCCCCAATCCCGAATCCCGCTTGGGCGCCAGCCCAAGATGCCGCCACGCCTTCACCGTCGCCATGCGCCCGCGCGCGGTGCGCACCAGGAAACCCTGCTGGATCAGGTAGGGCTCGATCACGTCCTCGAGCGTGCCGCGCTCCTCGCTCAGCGCTGCGGCCAGCGAGTCCACGCCGACCGGGCCGCCGTCGAAGTTCTCGATGATCAGGTTGAGCAGGCGGCGGTCGAGGTCGTCGAAGCCCTCCGGGTCGACCTTGAGCATCTTCATGGCGGCGTCGGCGACCTCGCGGTCGATGCGGCCGCCGGCGCGCACCTGGGCGTAGTCGCGCACCCGGCGCAGCAGGCGGTTGGCGATGCGCGGGGTGCCGCGCGCGCGGCGCGCGATCTCGATCGCGCCCTCGTCGGCGCAGTCGATGTCGAGGATGCGCGCGGCGCGGCGCACGATGCGGCCCAGCTCCTCGGCGCTGTAGAACTCCAGCCGCTGCACGATGCCGAAACGGTCGCGCAGCGGCGCGGTCAGCAGGCCGGCGCGGGTGGTGGCGCCGATCAGGGTGAACGGCGGCAGGTCGATCTTGATCGAGCGCGCGGCCGGGCCCTCGCCGATCATGATGTCGAGCTGGAAATCCTCCATCGCCGGGTACAGCACCTCCTCGACCACGGGCGAGAGGCGGTGGATCTCGTCGATGAACAGCACGTCGTGCGGCTGCAGGTTGGTCAGCAGCGCGGCGAGGTCGCCGGCCTTCTCGATCACCGGGCCGGAGGTCGTCCGCAGGTTCACGCCGAGCTCGTTGGCGATGACGTGGCTGAGCGTGGTCTTGCCCAGGCCCGGCGGGCCGAAGATCAGGACGTGGTCGAGCGCCTCGGAGCGGTGTTTCGCGGCCTCGATGTAGATCGACATCTGCTCGCGCACGGGCTGCTGGCCGAGGTATTCGTCGAGCCGCTTCGGGCGGATGCTGGCCTCGATGGCGTCGTCCTCGCGGGTGGCGCCGGCGGCGATGATGCGGTGTTCTTCCATCGCGCTATGGTCGCATGGCGGTTGGGTGGGTGCATCGGCTGGCAGGCCCCCACCCCGGGCCTCCCCCCGCCGAAGAACCTCTGAACAACTCGTCATCCCGGCGAAAGCCGGAATCCATTTCTCCGACAAGTTGCTGAAAAAGCTGGATCCCGGCTTTCGCCGGGATGACGATCTCATTACTTGTCAAACCTGCCCTATTCGCCAGCCGCGCCCGCCGGCAACGCCTGCACCCCCTGCGGCACCCCGTCCATGTTCGGCAGCCGGTGCGCGATGCCCTTGTGGCAGTCGATGCAGGTGGCCTGCCCGGTGCCGAGGTAGGTGCGGTGGACCAGCGCGGCGCGGCCGCCCTGGCGGGTGATGTCCATCGAGTCGTAGTCGTGGCAATTGCGGCACTCCAGCGAATCGTTGGCCTTGAGCCGCGTCCACTCGTGCGTGGCCAGCACCAGGCGCTCGTCGAGGAACTTCTCGCGGGTGTTGATGGTGCCGAAGATCTTGCCCCAGACCTCCTTGGAGGCCTGCATCTTGCGCGCGATCTTGTCGGTCCAGTCGTGCGGCACGTGGCAGTCCGGGCAGGTGGCACGCACGCCGGAGCGGTTGCTGTAGTGGATCGTGGTCTTGAGCTCCTCGAACACGTTGTCGCGCATCTCGTGGCAGCTGGTGCAGAAGGTCTCGGTATTGGTCGCCTCCAGCGCGGTGTTGAAGCCGCCCCAGAACACGATGCCGGCGATGAACCCGCCCAGGGTCAGGAAGCCCAGGCTCAGCGTCTTCGCCGGCGTGTTGAACTGCCGCCAGAACGTGCCCAGCACGTCGACCGCCCGGCGCACCGGCTTCACTGCGCGCGCTCCGAGCGCAGCACCTCGTCGATGTCCCGGAAGCCGTTGGCCACCAGCGGCTGCGCATCGGTCTGCACCACGTGGCACTGCACGCAGAAGTAGCGCCGCGGCGAGACTTCGGCCAGGAACTGGTCGTCGCGGTCCATGTAATGGGTGACGCTGATCTCCGGCGCCTGGAACTGCGCGGCGTTGCTGCGCGCGTGGCAGAGCATGCAGCGGTTGGAGTTCAGGTCGACCTGGTAGCCGTCGATGCTGTGCGGGATGGTCGGCGGCTGCATCGGGTAGGCGCGGCCGCGGCGGCGGTCGAAGTTCTCCGCCGTGGCCATCGGCAGCGGCGTGATCTCGGTGGTGATCGGCACGTTGCGGCGCAGGTTGTCGATGTCCTGCGCCGGATTGCCGCGTGCGCCGACCTCCGGCGCCGGCGCGACCACCTGCGGCGGCGGCTCGCCCCCGCCGCAGGCCGACAGCACCAAGATCAGCGCGATGGCGAAGCTCTCGAGGATCCGGCGCATGTCAGGCTCCCACCGCGACGACCCTGGCCGCGCATTTCTTGAAGTCGGTCTGCTTGGAGATCGGATCGGTCGCGTCGAGCGTGACCTTGTTGATCAGCTGCGCGGCGTCGAACCAGGGCACGAAGATCACGCCGCGCGGCATCCGGTTGCGCCCGCGCGTCTCCACCCGCGTGCGCATCGCGCCACGCCGCGAGGCCACCGACACCTCGTCGCCGCGCTTGAGCCCGCGCGCGCGCGCATCGTCGGGATGCATGAACACCACCGCCGACGGGAAGCTGCGGTACAGCTCGGGCACGCGCATGGTCATCGAGCCCGAATGCCAGTGTTCAAGCACGCGGCCGGTGACCAGCCACAGGTCGTATTCCTCGTCCGGCGATTCGGCCGGCGGCTCGTAGGGCAGCGCCCAGATCACCGCCCTGCCGTCGGGGTTGCCGTAGAACTCGAAGCCCTTGCCGGGCTTGACGTAGGGATCGCTGCCCTCACGGTAGCGCCAGCGCGTCTCCTTGCCGTCCACCACCGGCCAGCGCAGGCCGCGCTCCTGGTGATAGCGGTCGAAGGGCGCGAGGTCGTGGGCGTGGCCGCGGCCGAACTCGGCGTATTCCTCGAACAGCCCCTTCTGCACGTAGAAGCCGAAGGCCTCCGCCTCGCGATTGGCGTAGCCTTCCTCGATCTCGTCCACGCCGAAGGCGTCGACCTTGCCGTTGCGGTAGAGCACCTCGAACAGGGTCTTGCCCTTGAACTCCGGGTGTTCGGCGAGGATCTCCGCCGGCCAGCATTCGTCGGTGGTGAAGCGCTTGGAGAACTCCATCAGCTGCCACAGGTCCGAGCGCGCCTCGCCCGGCGCATCCACCAGCTGGTGCCAGAAATGGGTGCGGCGCTCAGCGTTGCCGTAGGCGCCCTCCTTCTCCACCCACATCGCCGAGGGCAGGATCAGGTCGGCGGCCTGGCAGGTGACGGTGGGATAGGCGTCGGAGACGACGATGAAGTTGTCGGGGTTGCGGTAGCCCGGATAGCCCTCCTCCAGGAGGTTCGCGCCCGCCTGCATGTTGTTGTTGACCTGCACCCAGTAGGCGTTGAGCTTGCCGTCCTTGAGCGCGCGGTTCTGCTCGACCGCGTGGTAGCCGATCTTGTCCTTGATGATCCCGTGCGGGATCTTCCAGATCTCCTCGGCGTGGTGACGGTGCTCGGGATTGGTCACCACCATGTCCGCCGGCAGGCGATGGCTGAAGGTGCCGACCTCGCGCGCGGTGCCGCAGGCGGATGGCTGCCCGGTCAGCGAGAACGGGCTGTTGCCCGGCGTGGCGATCTTCCCGGTCAGCAGGTGGATGTTGTAGACCATGTTGTTGGCCCAGGTGCCGCGCGTGTGCTGGTTGAAGCCCATCGTCCAGAACGACATCACCTTGACCTTGGGGTCGGCGTACAGCTCGGCCAGCTTCTGCAGCCAGCCGCGCTCGACCCCCGTCATCTCCACCGCCTTGTCCAGCGTGTACGGCGCGACGAAGCGCGCGAACTCGTCGAAGTCGATCGGCGTGCCGCCGTTGGCGTCGTCGGCGTTCTTCGCGGCCACCTGCAGCGGGTGCTCGGGGCGCAGGCCGTAGCCGATGTCGTCGTTGCCGCGCTTGAACGTCGTGTACCTGTCGACGAAGTCGCGGTTGACCTTGCCCGACCTGATGATGTGGTTGGCGATGTAGTTCAGGATCACCAGGTCCGTCTGCGGCTTGAACACCATCGGGATGTCGGCCAGGTCGAAGCTGCGGTGCTCGAAGGTCGACAGCACCGCAACCCTGACGTGCGGATTCGACAGCCGGCGGTCGGTGACCCGGGTCCACAGGATCGGGTGCATCTCGGCCATGTTCGAGCCCCAGAGCACGAAGGCATCGGCGGCCTCGATGTCGTCGTAGCAGCCCATCGGCTCGTCCATGCCGAAGGTGCGCATGAAGCCGGTGACCGCGGACGCCATGCAGTGCCGCGCGTTGGGGTCGATGTGGTTGCTGCGGAAGCCGGCCTTCATCAGCTTGTTGGCCGCATACCCTTCCCACACCGTCCACTGGCCGGAGCCGAACATGCCGATGCCGTCGCCGCCCTTGGCCTTGAGCACCGCGCGAAACTTCTCCGCCATCACGTCGAAGGCCTCGTCCCAGCTCACCGGGGTGAAGTCGCCGTCCTTCGCGTAGACGCCGTCCTTCTTGCGCAGCAGCGGCGTGGTCAGGCGGTCGGCGCCGTACATCACCTTCGACAGGAAGTAGCCCTTGACGCAGTTCAGGCCGCGGTTGACCTCGGCATGCACGTCGCCGTGGGTGGCGACCACGCGGCCGCTGCGCACCGCGACGTTGATGCCGCAGCCGGTGCCGCAGTAGCGGCAGGGCGCCTTGCTCCACTTCAGGCCCTTGTCGCCCTCCATCACCACGTCCGCGACCTGCGCGGGCAGCGGCAGTCCCGCGGCGATGGCGGCGCTGGCGATGGCGCTGTTGCGGATGAATTCGCGGCGGCTGGTGCTCATCGCGGCAGCTCCTGTGTTCCGTTTTCCGGTTCGTCGCCGGGCCGCGCCTGCGGCTCGACATGGTGGTAGACGAGGTTGACCGAGAGCACGCCCGGCACCGCCTGCAGCAGGTCGATGCTCGCCATCAGGCCGGCGGTGCCGTCGCTTTCCTGCAGCAGCACGCTGCGGGTGTCGTCCTGCATCGCGAGTTCGAGGCCGTCGGCCCCGCCGATCGCGGCGGCGAGCGCGGACAGCGCTTCGCGCCGGTGGCGCACCACCAGGCTGGCGACGTGCCATTCGCGTGCGGCATCAGGCATGGGCCGCCTCCCCCCGCGGCGCCGGCGCAGGCGCGATGGCGCCGACAGGAGACGCAGGCACGCGGGCGCCGCAGCCGGCGCAGGCAACCTCGAATCGGGATTCGTCCGGCGCCCGGCGCGGACGCAGCTTCGACGCTGCCCGCAGGCGACCGTGCCACGGAGTTCCGCGGCTTCGATCAGCATGAACTGTCGCCGGGGCGGGCATGGTGCGACGCCTCAGCCGCCCGGCGGCCCGGGCGGTCCGGCGAACATCTGCCAGATCCAGACGGCGAATCCGTAGCCGCCGACAATCATCACCGACAGCAGCGGGAACAGGACCACGGTAATGAAAAGGAACAGCAGCAGTTCCCGACGTCTGCTTGGCTGGCCCACCCTTGTCTCCAAGGCATTGCTCCCGCGAGGGAATCCGGCTTGCTGCGGCCTAGCCTACGCCAGCGCGGTGACAAGTCCAAGCGGGGCCTTAGCTTTTCGCGTAGGCCCCGCGCCTATTGTGTGGTGCATGCCGCCTGTCCAGCGCACCGGTCCCGAGAGCGCTTCCCGCCGGTCACGATGGCTCGATCGAGGGTTTTCCGCGATCTTCGGTCACGCCTGAAGGCGCTCCTACGGGAGATCCGCGTTCGTAGGAGCGCCTTCAGGCGCGACCCGGACCGGCTCAGGCCTGCGACCGGCCCCCCCCGCCGCCAGTTCGAACGAATGGCGGCGCGCATCATGATCGAAGATGTTGGCGGTCAGCATCAGCTCATCCGGACGATGCCGCGCGACGAACGCCGCGATGCCCTCGCGCACGTCGTCCGCATCGCCGATCACGGCGCAGGCCAGCGACTGCTCCACCATCGCCTTCTCCTGCGGCGTCCAGAACGCCTCGATGTCGTCGATCGGCGGCGGGATCAGTCCCGGCGCGCCGCGGCGCAGGCGCACGAAGCTCTGCTGCTGGGTGGTGAACAGCCGCTGCGCCTCGGCCCGCGTGTCCGCTGCAACGACATTGAGCGCCAGCATCGCGTGCGGTGCGCGCAGGCGCTTCGACGGCTTGAAGTCGCGGTGGTACAGCGCCAGCGCCTCGGTCATCGCCGCCGGCGCGAAGTGCGAGGCGAACGCGTACGGCAGTCCCAGCGCCGCGGCCAGCTGCGCGCCGAACAGGCTGGAGCCGAGGATCCAGACCGGCACGTCGATCCCCGCCCCCGGCACTGCCTGCACCGGCTGCCCGGGCTGCGCCGGTTCGAAATAGCGCAGCAGTTCCATGACGTCCGAAGGGAAGGCGTCGGCGCCGGCGTAGTAGCGGCGCAGCGCCTGCACCGTCGGCTGGTCGGTCCCCGGCGCCCGGCCGAGGCCAAGGTCGATGCGGCCCGGATGCAGCGAGGCCAGCGTGCCGAACTGTTCGGCCACCTGCAGTGGTGCGTGGTTGGGCAGCATCACCCCGCCCGCGCCGACGCGGATGGTCGAGGTGCCGCCGGCGATGTGCCCGATCAGCACCGCGGTCGCCGCGCTGGCGATGCCCGGCATGTTGTGGTGCTCGGCCAGCCAGTAGCGCGTGTAGCCGAGCGCCTCGGCATGGCGTGCGAGGTCGAGCGAGTTCGCGAAGGCCTGCGCCGGCGTGCTGCCTTCGCAGACGGGGGCGAGGTCGAGGAGGGAATACGGGATCATCGGGGCGGCGGAAGATGGCATTCGCGCGACATGGGGACGAGACGGGACGATTCCATGTGGTCGGCGTGGCCCTCAGCGTTCCGGCCTTGGCCCCAACCAGGCCCTGCAGGAGCGGTTGCGGGATTCAGATCTCGACCTGCGCCCCGAGTTCGACCAGCCGGTTGCCCGGGATCCGGAAGAACTGGTTCGCCGGGGCGGCGTTGCGATGCATCAGCGCGAACAGCTTGTCGCGCCACACCGGCATGCCGCGCTTGGCGCTGGCGACGATGGTCTCGCGGCTGACGAAGTAGGTCGTTTCCATCGGGTCGAAGCTGAGGTCGCCCTGGTCGCAGGAGCGCATCAGCGCCAGCGGCACGTCCGGGGTTTCCATGAAGCCGAAACGCACGATCACGCGATGGAAATCGTCGCCGATCGACTCGATCTTCAGCCGCTTGTCCGCCGCCGCGTACGGCACGCTCAGGGTTTCCGCGGTCAGGAACACGTTGCGCTCGTGCAGCACCTTGTTGTGCTTGAGGTTGTGCATCAGCGCGTGCGGCACCACGCCCTTGTCGCTGGTCAGGAACACCGCCGTGCCCGGCACCCGCACCGGCGGCGCCAGCATCAGGCCGGGGATGAACGCGTCCAGGCGGATGCCTTCCTTCTGCACCTCCTCGTGCAGGATCTGGCGGCCGCGCCGCCAGGTGCGCAGCAGGACGAACAGCACGATCCCCAGCACCACAGGGAACCATGCGCCCTGCAGCACCTTGGCGCCGTTGGCGACGAGGAACGCCACGTCGATCACCAGGAACAGCCCGCACAGCGGCAGCACCCAGCGCCGCCAGTTCGGCCACAGCGCGCGCGCGACGACCGCCAGCAGCAGGGTGTCGATCAGCATCGTCGCCGACACCGAGATGCCGTAGGCCGCGGCCAGCGCCGACGAGGTGCGGAAGCTCAGCACCAGTCCGATGACGATGACCATCATCGTCCAGTTGATCCCGGGGATGTAGATCTGGCCGATGGTGTCGCGCGAGGTGTGCCGGATGCGCATCCGCGGGATGTAGCCCAGCTGCATCGCCTGGCGCGCGATCGAATAGCCACCGGTGATCACCGCCTGCGAGGCGATCACGGTCGCCATCGTCGCCAGCACGATCATCGGCCAGCGCGCCCAGTCCGGCACGCCGACGTAGAACGGGTTGCGGATCGCGGCCGGGTCTTCCAGCACCAGCGCGCCCTGGCCGAGGTAGTTGAGCATCAGCGACGGCAGCACGAAGAAGTACCAGGCGTAGCGGATCGGCCTGGCGCCGAAATGGCCCATGTCGGTGTAGATCGCCTCGCCGCCGGTGACCGCCAGCACCACCGCGCCGAGGATGAAGATGCCGCCCCAGCTGTGCTCGACGAAGAACCGTGCCGCCCACCACGGGTTGATGGCGTGCAGCACCTCGGGCTCGTGCAGGATGTTCATCACCCCCAGCACCGCGAGCGTGATGAACCACAGCACCGTGATCGGCCCGAACACCTTGCCGACCTTCGCCGTGCCGAAGCGCTGGGTGGCGAACAGCGCGACCAGCACCAGCACCGTGATCGGCACGATCCAGTGGTGCAGGCCCGGCGCCACGACCTCCAGGCCCTCGACCGCCGACAGCACCGAGATCGCCGGCGTGATCACGCCGTCGCCGAAGAACAGCGCCGCACCGAGGATGCCGAGGATGCCGACCCCGTACGCGGTGCGCGAATCCTTCGGGAAGCAGCGCTGGGCCAGCGCCATCAGCGCCATGATGCCGCCCTCGCCGTCGTTGTCGGCGCGCATGATGATGGTCACGTACTTGAGCGTGACCACGATCGTCAGCGACCAGAAGATCATCGACAGCACGCCGAGCACGGTGTCGTGGTTGGCGACCAGCCCGTAGTGCGGCGAGAACGCCTGGCGGATGGTGTACAGCGGGCTGGTGCCGATGTCGCCGAAGACGACGCCGATGGCGCCGACGACGAGCCCGAACAGGCCGATCCTGCCGTGGCCGTGCGGATGGGCGCCGTGTCCCGTGGCGGGCTTGCCTGCAGCTTGCGACATGTCGAGGGTCGGCCGGCGACAGTGGGGGCTGTCAGCGAAGCGCGGACTGTAGCGCTTTTCGGATGATGGTTTCAGCGCGGTCGCCGTCGGCCGCGGCGGCCCTGGCCATCTTCTGCGCCTCGGCCGGCTTGTAGCCGAGCTGCTGCAGGGCGACCGTCGCCTCGGACAGCGGGTCGGCCGGCGCCTGGCCCGCACCGGCCACCGCCGCACCGCCCGTGAAGTCCGCGGCGCGGTCGCGCAGTTCCACCACGATGCGCTCGGCGGTCTTCTTGCCGATGCCGGGGATCCGGGTCAGCGCCGCGACGTCGCCGGACTGCACCAGCAGCGCGAACTGGCCGACCGAGGCGCCCGAGAGCACCGCCAGCGCGATCTTCGCGCCAATGCCGCTGACCTTCTGCACGTCGCGGAACAGGCGGCGCTCGGCCTCGGTGAGGAAGCCGTACAGCGAGACGCTGTCCTCCTTCTGCGCGTAGTGGGTGAACAGGGCCACCTCGCGGCCGACGTCCGGCAGGTCGTAGAAGGTGCTCATCGGCGCCTCGAGCTCGTAGCCGACGCCGTGGACGTCGACGACCAGCCAGGGGGGCTGCTTGTGGATGAGGAGGCCTTTCAAACGTCCGATCATTCGCTATCTCCCCCGTCCTTTTTCCTTCCGTCATTCCTGCGAAAGCAGGAATCCCTTTTCCTTTCCGGGCGCGCGATCGCGACGGGAAGAAAAATCAAAATGGATTCCTGCTTTCGCAGGAATGACGGGATTGGGCGATTCATTTCCGGCTCCAGGCCTGCTGCGTGCTGACGCCCAACCGCCGCGCCGTCGCGCGCACGTGCGCATGGGTGATGGCGATCGCCAGCGCGTCGGCGGCGTCGGCCTGCAGCTTGCCGTGCAGGTTGAGCATGATCCCGACCATGTGCTGGATCTGCGCCTTCTCGGCGCCGCCGCGGCCGACCAGGGCCAGCTTCACTTCCTTCGCCGCGTACTCGTGCACCGGCAGGTCGCGCAGCACCACCGCGCTGATCGCGGCGCCGCGCGCCTGCCCGAGCTTGAGCGCCGAATCCGGGTTGCGCGCCAGGAACACGCGCTCGATCGCCACTTCCTGCGGCCGCCACTGCTCGATCACTTCCGACAGGCCCAGCAGCAGCCGCTTGAGCCGCACGGAGAAATCGCCATCGCCCAGCAGCACCAGCGCGGTATTGAACACGTGCGTCGCCCGCCCCGCGTCGTCGACGTCGATGATGCCGATGCCGGTGTGCCGGGAGCCGGGATCGATGCCGAGGATGCGGGTCATTGGCCGGGACCGCGGACCGGGGACCGGGGACCGGGAAAAGCCGGGACAGGCGCACGGGGAAGACCAGGCCTTTCCGGGTCCCCGGTCCCCGGTCCGCGGTCCCGGCCGTCAGGCATATGCATCCGCGCCCAGCTCGGCATTCGAGTAGACGTTCTGCACGTCGTCCATGTCCTCCAGCCAGCGCAGCAGCTTCACCACCTGCTGCGCGGTGTCGCCGTCGACCGCGATGTCGTTGTCGGCGCGCAGGGTCACCTCGGCCAGTTCCGGCGCGAAGCCGGCGGCTTCCATCGCCTGCTTCACTTCGGCGAACGACTCGGGCGAGGTCAGCACGTCGATCGCGCCGTCCTCGGGGTAGACGATGACGTCGTCGGCGCCGCCCTCGATCGCGGCGTCGGTGATCTTCTCTTCGTCCGCGCCCGGGCCGTAGGACAGCACCCCCAGCTTCCTGAACATGAAGGCCACCGAGCCTTCGGTGCCGAGGTTGCCGCCGAACTTGCCGAAGGCGTGGCGCACGTCGGCCACGGTGCGCACGCGGTTGTCGGTCAGGCAGTCGACGATCACCGCGACGCCGCCGGGCGCATAGCCCTCGTAGCGGATCTCCTCGTACTCGACGCCTTCCAGCTCGCCGGTGGCCTTCTTGATCGCGCGCTCGATCACGTCCTTGGTCATGTTGACCGCCAGGCCCTTGTCGATCGCCGCGCGCAGGCGCGGGTTGCCGCCGGGGTCGCCGCCGCCGGCGCGGGCGGCGACGCCGATCTCGCGGATGATCTTGGTGAAGATCTTGCCGCGCTGCGCGTCGACGGCGTTCTTGCGTGCTTCGATGGAAGGACCGCGTCCCATGGATTGGCCAGTTGCGTACGGGAAAGCGCGAATTATACGGTCGGGCGCGGCGGCGGATGCTCGAAGTGGCCGTCGCGCAGGAACGCCGCCGCCTGCCGCGCCGCCTCGGGCGAGAGCACCAGCCCGCTGTGGCTCGAGGCCACCAGGCAGTGGTCGCACAGGCCGGGCAGCCGGGTTTCCTCGAGGCCCACGGTGCCGTCCGAGGCCGCGTCCACCGCGGCCAGCAGCCGCCCCACCCCGCGCGGCACGTTGCCGGCCACCATCCCGACCTGCGCCGATCCGTCCCACTGCTCGAAGCCGCGCAGCAGCAGCCCGGCGCTGCGGCCCAGCACCGGCGCCGACCAGCGATGCGCGCCGAGCACGCGCGCCGTGCCGCTGCCGCGCAGCGGCGAACCGAGGCAGACCACGCGCCGCACCGCCAGGTCGGGCGCGCGCCGCAGCGCTTCCAACGCCATCAGGCCACCGAGGCTGTGGCCGACGATATCGACCTCCGGTCCGCGCCGCAGCCGCTCGATCAGCGCCGGCAGCGCGCGCTCCGGCCCGCCGACCACGCTGGGATAGCCCCAGATTTCGGGCGCGAAGCCTTCCGCGCGCAGGCGCGCGGCCAGCGGCGCCAGCCACAGCTTCGCGTTCCAGATGCCGTGCAGGAGCAGGACCGGGCGGGCGTCCGGCGGCGATGGCATCGATGTGTTCCGCGGGGAAGGCATGCGCCGATTTGGCCGTGTCGCGACTGCGATGCGCAAGTCCGGCGCGTCATTCGCCGCGGCATTCCCGTCGACGTGGCGTACCGCTACGCCGCCGGTCGACGCAGGATGAACTCGAGGTCGCGCGTTTCGCCGACCGGGAACAGGTATTCGCCGACGCGCTCGAACCCGTGGCGCGCGTAGAAGCGCTGCGCGCCGTGGTTCTCCGACCACACGCCGATCCACAGCGTGCGCGGGCCGCCCTGCAGCAGCCAGTCCATCGCCGCCGCCATCATCCGCGCGCCGTGGCCACCGCCCTGCTCGCCGCGCACGAGGTACAGGCGCTTGAGTTCGCCGTCGCCCGGCGCGACGTCCGGGTGCGGCAGGCCGCAGGGGCCGGCCGCGGCGTGGCCGATCGCGACACTCCCGCGCTCCAGCAGCCAGACCGCGTAGTCCGGATGCGACAGGATGACGCGCTGCTTCTCCACCGCGTAGGCGTCGCGCAGGAAGGCGGCGAGGTCCTGCGGCGGGTACAGATGTCCGAAGGTTTCGGTGAAGGTGCGGGCGGCGAGGGTCGAGAGGGTGTCGGCGTCTTTGATGGTCGCGCGGCGGATGGTTGGCGTCATTCGGTGGCCCCCACCCCAGCCCTCCCCCGCAGGCGGGGGAGGGAGTCAGAAGCCACTGCTTTTAGCCCCCTCCCCCGCCTGCGGGGGAGGGTTGGGGTGGGGGCAAGCCGACACACGCCTGAACCGCCCTACTCGCTCGCCCGCACTTGCACGTGCACTTCCGCCAACTGCGCATCCGGGATCGGCGACGGCGCGCCGGTCATCAGGCACTGCGCGCCGGTGGTCTTCGGGAAGGCGATCACGTCGCGGATCGAATCGGTGCCCGCCATCAGCGCCGCGATGCGGTCGATGCCGAAGGCGATGCCGCCGTGCGGCGGTGCGCCGTACTTCAGCGCGTCGAGCAGGAAGCCGAACTTCAGTTCGGCCTCGTCCTTGCCGATGCCCAGCAGGTCGAACACCGCGCTCTGCATCGAGGAGCGATGGATGCGGATCGAACCGCCGCCGATCTCGTTGCCGTTGAGCACCATGTCGTAGCCGCGCGAGACCGCGGTGGCCGCGTTCGCGCGCAGGTCGGCCTCGTCGTCGACCGCCGGCGCGGTGAACGGGTGGTGCAGGGCGACGAAGCGCTGCGCCTCCTCGTCCCACTCGAACATCGGGAAGTCGGTAACCCACAGCGGCCGCCAGCCGGCTTCCACCAGGTTGAAGTCCTTGCCCGCCTTCAGCCGCACCGCGCCCATGAAGTCGCTGACGGTCGAATACCTGCCGGCGCCGAAGAACACGAGGTCGCCGTTGCCGGCGCCGACGTGGGCCAGCAGCGCCGAGAACGCGGCTTCGTCGAAGAACTTCTGGATCGGCGAGGCGATTTCGCCGGTTTCCGAGATCTTGACGTACGCGAGTCCCTTCGCGCCGTACTTGGCCGCGTGCGCGCCGTACTCGTCGATCTGCTTGCGCGACAGCGACGCGCCGCCGGGAATGCGCAGCGCGGCCACGCGGTTGCCCTCGGCGTTCGCGGCATCGGCGAACACCTTGAAGCCGCTGTCCTTCACCAGTTCGGCCACGTCCACCAGCTCCAGCGCGATGCGCAGGTCCGGCTTGTCCGAGCCGTAGCGGCGCATCGCTTCCGCATACGTCATGCGCGGGAATTCGGCGGCCAGCTCGACGCCGACGACCTCGCGGAACACGTCGCGCACCATCGCCTCGACCGTGTCCTGCACGTCGCGCTCGGACACCCATGCGAACTCCATGTCGAGCTGGGTGAACTCCAGCTGGCGGTCGGCGCGCAGCGCCTCGTCGCGGAAGCAGCGCGCGATCTGGTAGTAGCGGTCGAAGCCCGCCATCATCAGGATCTGCTTGAACAGCTGCGGGCTCTGCGGCAGCGCGTAGAACTCGCCCGGGTGCATGCGCGCCGGCACCAGGAAGTCGCGCGCGCCCTCGGGCGTGGCCTTGGTCAGGATCGGCGTCTCGATGTCCTGGAAGCCGCGCGCGTCGAGCCAGTGGCGCAGCGCGCTCACCAGCTTCGTGCGCGTGCGCATGCGCCGCTGCATCTCCGGGTGGCGCAGGTCGAGGTAGCGGTACCTGAGCCGCGTGTCCTCGCCGGGGTTCTCGTGGTGGTGGAACGGCAGCGGCTCGGCCTTGTTCAGCACTTCGATGGACTCGGCCACCACTTCCACCTGGCCGGTACGGATCTTCGCGTTGACCGACTGCCGGCGACGCACGGTGCCGGTGATGCGCAGGCAGTCCTCGTAGCCCACCTTCTCCGCCGCGGCCACGACCCCGGCGTTGCCGGCGGCCTCCGAAGGCTCGGCGACCACCTGGACGATGCCCTCGTGGTCGCGCAGGTCGATGAAGCAAACCCCGCCGAGGTTGCGGGCGACGTCGGCCCAGCCGCACAGGGTCACGGTCTGCCCGATCAACGTCTCGTCGATCAGGCCGCAGAAATGGGTACGCATGGAACGGGGACTCCGGGGAAGCGGGCCGGCGGGCCGGCAAACGTGCAAGTTTAAGGCGCTTGGGGGCGGGTGCGGAGGGGATGGAGGCGGGACTGGCGGGGACGGCCCCCACCCCAACCCTCCCCCGCCTGCGGGCAAGGATTGGGGTGGGGGCCAGCAACCCCGGCGTTTCAGGGACGTCGACGCCACATTCAGCAAGATGACAGCACTGTGTCAGCCTGGCCCGATCCAGCCCGTCCGGGCATCGCGCCCGTTCCCGCCATCCGAGACCCGCGCCGCATGCCGACGATCCTGTTGCTGTCGCTGATCCTGCTGGCCTACCTGCTGGTGGCCTCCGAGAAACTGGCCTGGGCCAAGGCCGCGCTGCTGTCGCTGCTGCTGCTGGCGCTCAGCGCCTGGTGGCTGGTGGACCGCCTCAGCGGCAACGGCATCGACGCGGCCACGCTGTACCACCTGCAGGCCGGCATGCCGGGCGCGGGGATCGGCGACTTCAGCGGCTACATCGCGCAGTTCACCGGCCTGGCGCTGCTGTCGCTGCTGCCGCTGGCGCTGGTGCCGGTCCTGCGCGGGCGCCTGCGGGGCTTCCGCGGGCGCCACCCCGCGCCGGCGGTCAGCGCCACCTTCGCCGCCGCCTTCGTGGCCGCGATCCTCGCCAGTCCGCTCTACGCCGACGCCAAGCGCCTGCACCGGCAACTGGCCCCGGCCGACGCCGAGGGCGTGGCCGCCGAATACCGGCCCCCGGCGGGTGAACTGGTGCGGCGCCGGAACATCGTCTGGATCTACGCCGAGAGCCTGGAGCGCACCTATCTCGACGAAACCGTCTTCCCCGGGCTGATGCCCAACATCGCGCGGCTCGCACGGGAAGGGATCGACTTCCGCGACATCGGCTCGACCGAGGGCGCCAGCTGGACGATCGCCGGACTGGTCGCCTCGCAGTGCGGCGTGCCGCTCACCACCGCGCGCGGCGACGAGAACAGCCTGGGCCGGATGCGCGAATTCCTGCCCGGCGCCCATTGCCTCGGCGACTACCTGCAGGCGCAGGGCTACCGCAACGTGTTCCTGGGCGGCGCCGATGCCGGATTCGCCGCCAAGGGCCGCTTCCTGGAGCGCCACGGCTTCGACGAGGTCCGCGACTTCGCCCACTACCGCGGCGCGGGCATCGCCGCGCGGCACTTCTCCAACTGGGGCCTGCACGACGACGTTCTGCTCGACGACGCCTTCGACACCTTCATGACGCTCTCCGCGGCCGGCGCGCCGTTCATGCTCAACGCGCTGACGATGGACACCCACCACCCGGCCGGGCACCTGCCGGTCGCCTGCCGCGACACGCGCTACGACAGCGCGCTCGGCGACATCGGCCTGCTGCACGCGCTCAAGTGCACCGACGTGCTGGTCTCGCGGCTGGTCGATCGCATCCGCAGCAGCCCCTACGCCGACGACACCCTGATCGTGCTCGCCTCTGACCACCTGGCGATGCCCAACCACCTCAGCCACGTGCTCGAAGGCATGCGCCGGGAGAACCTGCTGCTGTTCCTCGCCCCCGGCCTCGAACCGCGGCAGCTGACCGTCCCCGGCTCCACGCTCGACTCGGGCGCGACCCTGCTGTCGCTGCTCGACCCGGCCCAGGTCGCACTCGGCTTCGGCCGCTCGCTGCTGGCCCCGGAGGCCGCGGCCAGCGCCACCCGCGCAGCGCTGCATGACGACGGCGCCGGCTTCGCGCCCTACCTCGCCTACGCCCGCAACCTGTGGACCGGCGGCGACGTGCGCACCCTGCGCATCGACGGCGACCAGCTCAGGATCGGCCTGCAGCACGTCAAGCCGCCGGTGATGATCGAATACGACGAGGAGTGGGGGCTGGGCTCGATCACGATGGAGGACGCCCCGCGCCAGTTCGGCATCGACGATCCGGCCAACGTGCGCGCCTACGTTGACCGCTGCCCCGCCTTCGACGAGGACGACCTGCGCGGCGAATGGTGCGCGCTGCTGGTCGATGGTCGCGGCAACATGAAGCTGTTCGCCGACGCCGACCTGCAGCAGGGCGTGCGCGTGGACACCCCGCTCGACGCCGCGACCGGCCCGCGGCCGCGGCCGCGGCGCGCGATCACGCTCAACGAATCGGGCACCCTGGTCGCCGGCCAGTACCAGCTGCGGCTGCGCCCGCGCGCCCTGCCCAGCCACGGGTTCTGGCTGGAGGCGGTGTCGTCGGACGGGCGCGTGGTGCATGCGCGCCAGTGGATCCGCCCCGGGGACAGCATGCAGGGGCGGTCGATCCGCCTGCCGGTGGGTCTGGACGCAGAAGTCGACGACCTGCAGATCCGCGCCTGGCTGGACTGGGCCGAATACATGGAGCTCGACAGCGTGGCGATGGTGCGCACGCGGGTGCCGTCGCGGTCCTGAGGCGGGAACGGCCGGTCTTTCGTTGACGGGGGCTTGTCCGCATCTGCCGGCGCTCGGGCGGTAAGCGCCCGCGAAAAACCGGAAACCTGTCATTCCGAGCGCAGCGAGGAATCTGCTTTCGCCGTTGTTCGCCTCGGCCGGAAGCAGATTCCTCGCTGCGCTCGGAATGACAGGCTGTTAGGCGAAGGACAGGCCGTTAGTTGAAGACAGGCTGTTGGTTGAAGGACAGGCCGTCAGTTCAGGCGTCGGCCGCCTTCGTCGGCGCTGGGGTTTCGGCCGGCTTGGCGGCGGGCTTGGCCGCTTCCGCGGACGATCCCTCGCCGCCCTTCGACTCGCCGCCCTTCGAAGCGCCCTCCCCGCCTTCGGCGAGGTTGCGCTTCCTGTCGCCGTCCTTCTTGAAGTCGGTCTCGTACCAGCCACCGCCGGCAAGCCGGAACGCGGGCGCCGTCAGCTGGCGCTTCACCGAGGCGGCGGCGCAGGACGGGCAGGTCTCCGGATCGGGATCCGACAGCTTCTGCAGCTTGTCGAAACGGTGGCCGCAGGCGGTGCATTCGAAGGCGTAGATCGGCATGGGCGCGTAAGAGAAGAAACGTCTGGGCGGAAAGGCGGCTCCAGTGTGGGGCCCGGCTCCGCGGATTCAAGGGATCGATGCCGCCCCCGGCGGGCGGCGGGCCTCAGTGGCCCCAGGGCGTCGGCGGCAGCTCGACCGGCGCGGTGAGGTCGAACTCGACCTTGAACTCGCGGCCGCCCGGGCGCGTGAGTTCGTACAGGAAGCGCTGGCCCGGCTCGACCTCCATCGCCCAGGTGTTGGTCACCGAGGCGTTGAGCCCTTCGCGCTCGAACATCGCGATCGATTCGGCGTCGACCGGGAATTCCTGGCGCACGGCGGTGCCGGCGCCGGCGGTGTCGCCGCCGTACATGGTGACCGCGTCGTCGCTGCCGTCCTCGTGGCGATGGTCGTGCTTCAGGCGCAGGCCGGTCGCCGTGCGGGTGATGACCCAGGTGCGCGAATGGTCGTCGCCGACGTGGAACGGCACCTGCAGTTCCTTCTCCGGGTCGTCGCAGCCGCGCACGTGCATGACCAGGGGCTTGCCCTCGAAGGCGTCGGGCTCGGGCGACTTCGGCGCGTTGGCGGTGATGCGGCCGGCGAACGCCTGCCCGCAGTGGCGGGCGAGCGCGGCGAGGAAGGCGTCGGCGGGCGCATCGGCCTCGGCGGCGGGCTCGAAGCCCTCGGCCGCGGCGTCGGCCTGCGCGGCGGCGTTGTTGCCCGCGCCGTCGCTGTCGTTGATGCGGATGCAGGCGGACAGGGCGACGCAGAGCGCGGTCAACGAGAGTATGTGGAGTGTGGTCTTCATCGGGGCACCTTAGAGCATTTTCGCGTCAGTCGCCTACAGTATCGTCGTCCCCGCGCAGGTGGGGACCCGGTGGCTTTGCGCTTTCCAGTGCTGAAGCAAAGACGCTGGATTCCCGCCTTCGCGGGGATGACGAGATGTAGGCATGGGCGCCGAATGGCGTCCTCGCCCTTGACGATCGACCGCCGCAATCCGCGGGACGCGCGAAGACTCAACGGCTGCAGGAGCACCTTCAGCCGTAGAGGGCGAGCAGCTCCGTCTCCGCCTCGTCGAGCTGCGCGCGCAGCGCCGCCTGCCGTTGGCCGAGTTCGGCGATCCTGTTGCCGTCCGAATAGGTGGCCGGATCGGCCAGTTCGGTTTCGATCCCCGCCAGCGCCTGCTCCAGCTCGGCCACGCGCGCCTCGGCCCTGCCGAGCTTGTGCGGGTTGGCCTTCGGCGGCGGCTTCGCCGGCTCCGGCGCCGCGGCCTTCGGCATCGCCGGCGCGCGCGCCTGCTCGCCCGCCGGGCGCGCGCGCAGCCACGCCGCGTATTCGTCGAGGTCGCCGTCGAACGGCTTCACCACGCCATCGGACACGCGCCAGAAGCTGTCGCTGACCAGGCCGATGAGATGGCGGTCGTGCGAGACCAGCACGATCGCGCCGTCGAAATCGCTCAGCGCCTCGGCCAGCGCCTCGCGCATGTCGAGGTCGAGGTGGTTGGTGGGTTCGTCGAGCAGCAGCACGTTCGGCTGCTTCCACGCGATCAGCGCCAGCGCCAGCCGCGCGCGCTCGCCGCCGGAGAAACCGTCGATGCTCTCGAACGCGCGGTCGCCGGGGAAATACCACTTGCCCAGGAAGTCGCGGAACGCCTGCGTCGGCGTGTCCGGCGACAGGTCGCGCAGGTGGTCGATGGGCGAAGCGCCCGCGCGCAGCGATTCCACGGTGTGCTGGGCGAAATAGCCGATGCGCAGGTCGGGATGGGCGTAGCGCTCGCCGTCGAGCAGCGGCAGCTCGCCGACCAGCGACTTGACCAGCGTCGACTTGCCCGCGCCATTGGGGCCGAGCAGGCCGATGCGGTCGCCCGCCTCGAGGCCGAAACCGACATTTTCGAGAATGCGTACTGCCCCCTCCCCTTCAAGGGGAGGGCCGGGGTGGGGATGGTGTTGGCCGGCAATCAATGCCCCGGATACAACACCATCCCCACCCAACCCTCCCCTTGAAGGGGAGGGCTTTGAAGCGTAGCCGCAGACGCCATCATTGATCCGCAGCAGCGCATGCGGCAGCCGCAATGGCGCCGGGAAATCGATGCGGAACTCGCGCTCGGCGCGCACCGCCTCGGTGCCGGCGAGCTTGGCCAGCCGCTTCATGCGGCTCTGCGCCTGCCGCGCCTTGCTGGCCTTGGCCTTGAAGCGGTCGATGAACTTCTGCAGGTGGGCGCGTTCGGCCTGCTCCTTCTCGTGCGCGATCTGCTGCTGGCGCAGGTGCTCGGCACGCTGGCGCTCGAAGGCGGTGTAGTCGCCGGCGTACAGCTTCGCCCTGCCGTCGTTGAGGTGCAGGGTGTGCGTGGACACGCCGTCGAGGAACTCGCGGTCGTGCGAGATCAGCAGCAGGGTGCCGGGGTACTTGAGCAGCCACTGCTCCAGCCACAGCACCGCGTCGAGGTCGAGGTGGTTGGTGGGCTCGTCGAGCAGCAGCAGGTCGCTGGGCATCATCAGCGCGCGGGCGAGGTTCAGGCGCACGCGCCAGCCGCCGGAGAACGCACTCACGGCGCGGCGATGGGTCTCGGCCGGGAATCCCAGGCCGTGCAGCAGCCGCCCGGCGCGCGCCTCGGCGTCGTAGCCGTTGAGCTCGGCCAGGCGCTGGTGCGCGGCGGCGACCGCCTCCCAGTCCTCGCGCGCATTGGCCTCGGCCTCGGCGCGGACGACTGCTGCGATCTCGGCGTCGCCACCGAGCACGAAGTCGATCGCCGCGTCCGACAGCGACGGCGTTTCCTGCGCCACGCTGGCGATGCGCACCCGGCCCGGCACGTCGATGTCGCCCCGGTCGGCCTCGACCTCGCCGCGGATCGCCGCGAACAGGCTGGACTTGCCGGTGCCGTTGCGACCGACCACGCCCACCCGCCAGCCCGCGTGCAGGGCCAGGTCGACGTCGGACAGGAGCAGACGCTCGCCCCGGCGCAGGGCGAAGTTGCGGAAGGCAATCATGGGGCGCGGATTCTACCGGAGCTGCCTTCCCGCGCCCTTTGCCGGCCGCTTATGCCCTTATGGAATAAACATTTGCATTCATGCTCTTTCGTTATTTGTTACAGCATTGTTAATGTTTCCGGCAGACCCGACATCCCGGTCTCCCCCACCCTGCAGGAGCTCCCCATGACCCGGCACCCCCTTGCCGTCGCCCTCCTGGCCGTCCTGGCCATCCCCGCGGTCCACGCCCAGACGCCCCAGGATGCCCCCGGCGAGCGCGCCAGCACGCTCGACACCCTGATCGTCACCGGCACCCGCGTCACCGACCGGACGGTCGCCGAATCGCAGTCGCCGATCGACATCATCAGCGCCGAGGCGCTGCAGGCCACCGGCACCGTCGAGCTGGCCACCGCCCTCGCCCGCGCCCTGCCCTCGCTCAACTTCCCGCGCCCGGCCCTGACCGATGGCACCTCGGCGATCCGCCCCGCGCAGCTGCGCGGCCTCGCCCCCGACCAGGTGCTGGTGCTGGTCAACGGCAAGCGCCGCCACACCTCGTCCCTGCTCAACCTCAACGGCACCATCGGCCGCGGCTCGTCCCCGGTCGACCTGAACACGATCCCGATCTCGGCGATCGACCGCGTCGAGGTGCTGCGCGACGGTGCCTCTGCCCAGTACGGCTCGGATGCGATCGCCGGCGTGGTCAACGTGGTGCTCAAGGGCGCCCGCAAGGGCGGCAGCCTGTCGACCTCCGTCGGCCAGTATTCGGCCGGTGACGGCACCCAGAGCCAGATCGCCGGCGACACCGGCCTGGCGCTCGGCGAAGACCGCGGCTTCCTGCACCTGTCCGCGCAGCTCGGTCGCCAGGACTCGACCAACCGCGCCCGCCCGTTCGCCGGCACGCCGGGGCCGACCCAGCCGGAAGTCGGTCAGAAGGCCTTCGTGATCGGCGAGCCCGAGGTCGACTTCGGCGCGGTCGGGTTCAACGCCGACTACGCGATCAACGACACCATCAGCGTCTACGGCTTCGGTACCGCCAGCAACCGCGACATCACCTCGTTCGCGTTCTTCCGCGCCCCCGCCAACCCGACCCAGAACGTCCCCTCGATCTACCCGGACGGCTTCCTCCCCGAAATCAACAACATCTCCAAGGACCGCTCGCTCGTCGCCGGCGTCAAGGGCCACGCCGGCAGCGGCTGGAACTGGGACCTGAGCTACAACTACGGCTACAACCACCTCGAGTTCTACACCCGCAATACGCTCAACGCGAGCCTCGGCGCGGATTCGCCGACCTCGTTCTACGACGGCGCGCTGGAGACCACGCAGAACATCCTCAACCTCGACGTCAGCCGCCAGTTCGACTGGGGCCTGGCCTATCCGGCGACGCTGTCGTTCGGGATCGAGGCGCGCAACGAGAAGTGGAACCAGTCGCCGGGCGAACCGGGCTCGTACATCGACGCCGACGGTCCGACGACCGGCCGCGTGGGCGGCGCGCAGGGCTTCGGCGGCTTCGCGCCCGAGGTCTCCGGCGCCTACGACCGCGACAGCTACGCCGCCTACGCGGGCGTGGAAGCCGACTTCACCGAGAAGTTCTCCGGCGGCATCGCCGCGCGCTACGAGGACTACGACGACTTCGGCAGCCAGGCCTCGGGCAAGATCTCGGCGCGCTACGCGTTCACCGACGCGGTGGCGCTGCGCGGCACGGTGTCCAGCGGCTTCCGCGCGCCGTCGCTGGCGCAGCAGTACTTCCAGACCATCAGCACGGTGTTCCTGCCGGGCATCGCCACGCCGTTCGAGATCCGCACCTTCCCGGCCAGCGGCGCGATCGCGCAGGCCTTCGGCGCCGAGCCGCTGCAGCCGGAGGAGTCGCTGTCCTACAGCCTCGGCATCGTGCTGCAGCCGGCCCGCAACCTGTACATCACCGCCGACGCCTACCAGATCGACGTCGACGACCGTATCGCGCTGTCGTCGAACCTGACCGGCGACGCGGTGCGCGCGCTGCTCGAGTCGCAGGGCGTGTTCGGCGTCAACGGCGGCCGCTACTTCACCAACGCCATCGACACCCGCACCCGCGGCATCGACATCGTCGGCACCTGGCGGCTGGACCTGGCGGCGAGCACGCTCGACTTCACCGCCGGCTACAACCACACCAAGACCGAGGTCACCCGGATCGCGCCGAATCCCGAGGAACTGGAGCAGAGCGGGCTGAGCCTGGAGCGCATCGACCGGGTCGAGATCGGCCGCATCGAGGACGGCTTCCCGCGCAACAAGCTGCTGCTCGGCGGCACCTGGACCGGCCAGACGTGGACGCTCGCCGCCAACACCACGCGCTACGGCAGCGTGCGCACGACGCCGAACAACCCCGCGCTCGACCAGTCCTACGGCGCCAAGTGGCTGCTCGACGTGTCGGCCAGCTACCGCCCGGACGAGCGCTGGACGCTCACCCTCGGCGCCGACAACGTGCTCAACGAGTACCCGGACGAGAACATCTTCGGCAACTCGACCAACGGCCAGTTCCCGTACAGCAACCTGTCGCCGTTCGGCTTCGGCGGCGCCTTCGTGTACGGGCGCGTCGGCTACGCGTGGTGATGCGCTGACGGAAGGCCAGGCCTTCCGGTCAGGCGGGACGAACGCCCCGGCGAAGGCCGGGGCGTTTCCTGTTTCCCGCCGACTTCAGCCACGTGGGTGCAGCGGGCGGGATGGCTCAGCGTGTCCGCCGAATTTGCCCGATCCGCCCGCATCCGCCAAACTGCCTTTCCATACCGCGGGACTGCACGGCCTCGATGCATCATGACACCGACCTGATCAACATCGTCGCAGTCGGCCTTGCCGTTGCCTTCGTGCTCGGTGCGCTGGCCAACCGGCTGCGCATGTCTCCCCTGGTCGGATACCTGATCGCCGGCATCATCGTCGGCCCCTTCACCCCCGGCTTCGTCGCCGACCAGGAGCTGGCCAACCAGCTCGCCGAGCTCGGCGTGATGCTGCTGATGTTCGGCGTCGGCCTGCACTTCTCGCTCAAGGACCTGATGGAGGTCAAGGCGATCGCGATCCCCGGCGCGGTCGCGCAGATCAGCGTCGCCACCGTGCTCGGCTGGGGACTGTCGGCGGTGCTCGGCTGGCCGACCCTGCACGGCATCATCTTCGGCTTCTCGCTGGCCACCGCCAGCACCGTGGTGCTGCTGCGCGCGATGGAGGAGCGGCGGCTGCTGGAAACCACGCGCGGCAAGATCGCGGTCGGCTGGCTGATCGTCGAGGACCTGGCCTGCGTGCTCGCGCTGGTGATGATGCCGGTGATGGCCGATGTCTTCATCGGCACGGAGGGCACCGAGGCGCCGACCTTCGGCTCGGTGATGACGACCGTCCTATGGACGATGCTCAAGGTCGCAGCCTTCGTGACGGTGATGCTGGTGGTCGGCCGGCGCGCGATCCCGTGGGTGCTCGAGCGCATCGCCGGCACCGGCTCGCGCGAGCTGTTCACGCTGTCGGTGCTGGCGATCGCGCTCGGCATCGCCTTCGGCTCGGCGATGCTGTTCGGCGTGTCGTTCGCGCTCGGCGCGTTCTTCGCCGGCATGCTGCTCAACGAGTCCGAGCTCAGCCACAAGGCGGCCAACGATTCGCTGCCGCTGCGCGACGCCTTCGCGGTGCTGTTCTTCGTCTCGGTCGGCATGCTGTTCGACCCGCTGATCCTGGTGCAGCGCCCGCTGGAGGTGCTGGCGACCGCCTTCATCATCATCGTCGGCAAGTCGGCCGCCGCCTACTTCATCGTCCGCGCCTTCGGCCATCCCAACACGACCGCGCTGACCATCTCCGCCAGCCTCGCGCAGATCGGCGAGTTCGCCTTCATCATCGCCGGACTCGGTGTCTCGCTGAAGATGCTGTCGGGCGACGAGCAGGCGCTGGTGCTGGCCGGCGCGCTGATCTCGATCATGCTCAATCCGATGATCTTCCGGCTGCTCGACCGCCGGCTGGCGACGCAGAAGGCGGCCGCCGATGCCGCGGCCGCCGCGGCGCCGGCCGAGCCGGTGGAGGACGTGATCGACCGCCCGGCGCTCGACGTCGACGACCACACCATCGTCGTCGGCTACGGCCGCGTTGGACGCCAGCTGGCGCTGCTGCTGAGGGACCGCGGCGTCCCGGTGGTGGTGGTCGAGGAAGAAAGCGACCTGGTGAGCAAGGCACGCGAGGAAGGCCTGCTGGCGGTGCGCGGCAACGTCGCCTCCGAGGCGGTGATGCACGAGGCCCTGCCCGAGCGCGCCAAGCTGGCGGTGTTCGCGATCCCGCGCGCGCTCGAGGCCGGCGAGACCATCGAGCGGATGAAGGCGGTCAACCCGATGCTGACCGTGCTCGCGCGCGCGCACAGCGAGCGCGAGGTGAAGCACCTGCTGGAGCACGGCGCCGACGGCGCGGTGCTGGCCGAACGCGAACTCGCGTTCTCGCTGGCCGAGATGGTGATGTCGACGCCGCCCTACCGGCCTGCGCGCAAGCCCGGCGGCGAGGACGATCCGTCGCCGCCGGCGAATCCGGCGCCGCTGGCGGCCTGATCCCGGCGGGCCTTCACGGCGTCATTGGCAGCGTCATCGGCAGCGGCATCGCCATCCGACCGACCGCGAGCCACCACGCCGGGCGCGTGGAACGCCAACCCCTCACACCTGCGCCAGCGCCTGCTCCAGGTCCGCGATCAGGTCGTCCACGTGCTCGATCCCCACGCACAGCCGCACCGTGTCCTCGCTGACGCCGGCCTTCGCCAGTTCCTCCGGCGAGAGCTGGCGATGCGTGGTCGAGGCCGGGTGCGTGGCCAGGGAGCGCGTGTCGCCGATGTTCACCAGCCGCGTGAACAGCTGCAGCGCGTCGAGGAACGTCGCCCCCGCCTCCCGCCCGCCGGGCAGGCCGAAGGTGAACAGGCCCGAGGCGCCGCCGCCGCGCAGGTACTTCTGCGCCAGCGCGTGCTCGGGATGCCCCGGCAACCCGGCGTAGTTCACCCACGCCACCTTCGGGTGCGCCTGCAGGTACTGCACGACCGCGAGCGTATTGGCGTTGATCCGGTCCATGCGCAGCGGCAGCGTCTCGATGCCCTGCAGGATCAGGAAGGCGTTGAACGGAGACAGCGCCGCACCGGTGTTGCGCAGCGGCACCACGCGCGCGCGGCCGATGTAGGCCGCCGGCCCCAGCGCCTCGGTGTAGACCACGCCGTGGTAGCTCACGTCCGGCTCGTTGAGGCGGCGGAAGCGCGCCTTGTGCTCGGCCCAGGGGAAGCGGCCCGAATCCACGATCGCGCCGCCGATGCTGTTGCCGTGGCCACCGAGGTACTTGGTCAGCGAATGCACCACGATGTCGGCGCCGAAGTCGATCGGGCGCAGCAGGTAGGGCGTGGGCACCGTGTTGTCGACGATCAGCGGCACGCCGTGCGCGTGCGCAACCTTCGCCACCGCCTCGATGTCGGTGATGTTGCCCAGCGGGTTGCCGATGGATTCGACGAATACCGCCTTGGTGCGCTCGTCGATCAGCTTCGCGAACGCGTCCGGCTCGCGGTAGTCGGCCAGGCGCGCCTCGATGCCGAACTGCGGCAGCGTGTGCGCAAACAGGTTGTAGGTGCCGCCGTACAGCGCGCTGGAGGAAACGATGTTGTCGCCGGCCTCGGCGATCGTCTGGATCGCGTAGGTGACCGCGGCCTGCCCCGAGGCCAGCGCCAGCGCGGCGATGCCGCCCTCCAGCGCCGCGACGCGCTGCTCCAGTACGTCGGTGGTCGGGTTCATGATCCGGGTGTAGATGTTGCCCGGCACCTTGAGGTCGAACAGGTCGGCGCCGTGCTGGGTATTGTCGAAGGCATAGGCGACGGTCTGGTAGATCGGTACCGCGACCGAACGCGTGGTCGGCTCGGGCGTGTAGCCGCCGTGGACGGCGATGGTTTCCGGTTTCCAGTTCGGATTGGACATGACGCAGGCACTCGCATGGGGAGCCGCGGACCATACCCCAGGATCGAAACGCGCGACCGGCCCGTTGCAGCGGAAACCATGTCGATCCGGCATGGCCTCATGCCCGTCGCGCGTCGCCATCGACACCATGCCTACCGACCGCTGTCGCTGGCGCGGCTCGCTCCTTCCGCCGCCAGCGGCACGAAGACGTCGGCGCGCAACAGCGCTTCGGGCACCGTTTCCGGATCGTCCAGGAATTCGTAGTGGATCGGCGCGTCGCGCAGCGGGTAGCCGCTCCCGGGCCACCATTCGGCCAGCACGCGATCGACGAGATCCTCCAGCCCCTCGTAGGCGCCGACGTGGCGCACGCGCGCATGGTCGCCGCCGCCGAGGGTCATCCGGCGCAGCGGTGCCGGCGGGCCGATGTCCGTCGACAGGCGGATCGCACAATCGAATTCGAACTCCTCGGGTGGCACATCGCGATGATCGCCGAGCGGCACGCCGTGCAGGCCGACGATCGCCTCCGCGGCACCGGCTTCGGCCGCCCAGCCGAACAGTTCGCCGAACGCGGTATCGAGATCGGCGAAGGCGCCGCGGTTGCGCAGGGCGACGACCTCGAACGGGTCCACCGAGACCACTTCGACCTGCAGCGGTGTTGCGCCACCGGAGCATACGGGCATGCCCAGCGCCGCGGCAGCGGTGGCGATCCGATCCGGCTGGCCGCGCAATTCGCCGGGGCTTGCGTCGAACGCGTCGCGGAAGGCGCGCGCGAACGCCTGCGGCGTCTCGTACCCGGCGATACCGGCGACCTCGCCGATCGCGACTTCCGGATCGCCCAGCAGGTGCAGCGCGCGCAGCAGGCGCAGGCGCGCCACGGTGCGGCCGAGGGTCTCGCCGGTCAGCGCGCGCCAGACGCGGTGGAAGTGGAACGGCGACAGGTGCGCGACCGCTGCCAGTTCGGGCAGGTCGGGCAGCGGTCCGCCGTCGTCCAGCGCGTGCTGCAGGTGCGCGATCACGGCGTCGATGCGGCGGGCGTAGGCGTTGCGGGTGGTGGTTTTCATCGGTGCTCCGGATGAGGGAACGGGACTCTGGTCAAGCGGTTTCGGCTGGCCCCCACCCCGGCCCTCCCCCGCAAGCGGGGGAGAGAGTCGGACGCCGCTGCTTTCAGCTCCCTCCCCCGCTTGCGGGGGAGGGTCGGGGTGGGGGCAACCCGCGCGATCAACCAAACGAAACGGGGCATGCCAAAAAGCATGCCCCACTCCAGCACCACCCGCGTTTCCGATCTTGCGCAGTTTGCCGCGCCTGATCAGCCCGCGGCGAAGGCCAGCCGCCCGCCCTCGGCGTCGACCTTCACCGTATCGCCATTGCCGAACTCGCCGGCAAGGATCTTCTGCGCCAGCGGGTTCTCCAGCTGCTGCTGGATCGCGCGCTTGAGCGGACGCGCGCCGTACACCGGATCGAAGCCGACGTTGCCGAGCAGGTCGAAGGCCCTGTCGGAGACCTCGATGCGGATGCCGCGTTCGGCCAGCCGCCTTTCCAGCCCGCGCAGCTGGATGCGCGCGATCGACTTGATCTGCGCCTTGTCCAGCGGATGGAACACGACGATGTCGTCGAGGCGGTTGATGAACTCTGGGCGGAAATGCGCCTGCACCACGCCCATCACCGCGGCCTTCATCTGCGTGTAGGCCTCGGCCGAGTCGTCGGTCGCCATCTCCTGGATCATCTGCGAACCCAGGTTAGACGTCATCACGATCACGGTGTTGCGGAAATCGACCGTGCGTCCCTGGCCGTCGGTCAGACGGCCGTCGTCGAGAACCTGCAGCAGGATATTGAACACGTCCGGATGCGCCTTCTCGACCTCGTCGAGCAGGATCACGCTGTACGGGCGCCGCCGCACCGCCTCGGTCAGGTAGCCGCCCTCCTCATAGCCGACGTAGCCCGGAGGCGCGCCGACCAGGCGGCTCACGGCATGCTTCTCCATGAACTCGCTCATGTCGATGCGCACCATCGCGTCGGCGCTGTCGAACAGGAATTCGGCCAGCGCCTTGCACAGCTCGGTCTTGCCGACGCCGGTCGGGCCGAGGAACAGGAACGAGCCGCTCGGCCGGTCGGGATCGCTCAGGCCCGCGCGCGAGCGACGCACCGCGTCGGAGACGACCTTGATCGCCTCGTCCTGCCCGACCACGCGCGCGTGCAGCGCTTCCTCCATCTTCAGCAGCTTGTCGCGCTCGCCCTCAAGCATCTTGCTGACCGGGATGCCAGTCCAGCGCGCGACGACCTCGGCGATCTCCTCGTCGGTCACCTTGTCCTGCAGCAGCCTGAAGCCGGTGGTCTCGACTTCCTGCGCGGCCTTGAGCTGCTTCTCCAGCTCCGGCAGGCGGCCGTACTGGATCTCGCTCATCCCGGCGTAGTCCTGCGCGCGCTGCGCGGCCTCGAGCTGCTGCTTGGCCTGCTCGATCTGCTCCTTGATCTTCGTCGCGCCCTGCACCGTGGCCTTCTCGGCCTTCCAGATCTCCTCGAGGTCGTTGTACTCGCGCTCCAGCGTCGCGATCTCGGCCTCGAGGTCGGCCAGGCGCTGCTTCGAAGCCTCGTCCTTCTCCTTCTTCAGCGCCTCGCGCTGGATCTTGAGCTGGATCAGGCGACGCTCCTTGCGGTCGAGTTCCTCCGGCTTGGAGTCGATCTCCATGCGGATGCGCGAGGCGGCCTCGTCCATCAGGTCGATGGCCTTGTCCGGCAGCTGGCGGTCGGCGATGTAGCGGTGCGAGAGCGTGGCCGCGGCGACGATCGCCGGATCGGTGATCTCGACGCCGTGGTGCACGGCGTACTTCTCCTTCAGGCCGCGCAGGATGGCGATGGTGTCCTCCACGCTGGGCTCGCCCACGAACACCTTCTGGAAGCGCCGCTCCAGCGCCGCATCCTTCTCCACGTACTTGCGGTACTCGTCGAGCGTGGTCGCGCCGATGCAGTGCAGCTCGCCGCGCGCCAGCGCCGGCTTGAGCATGTTGCCCGCATCCATCGCGCCTTCGGCCTTGCCGGCGCCGACCATGGTGTGCAGTTCGTCGATGAACAGGATGATCTGGCCTTCGTTCTTGGCGAGGTCATTGAGCACGGCCTTCAATCGCTCCTCGAACTCGCCGCGGAACTTGGCGCCGGCGATCAGCGCGCCCATGTCGAGGCTGAGCACGCGCTTGCCGCGCAGGCCCTCGGGCACCTCGCCGTTGACGATGCGCTGGGCGAGGCCTTCCACGATCGCGGTCTTGCCCACGCCGGGCTCGCCGATCAGCACCGGGTTGTTCTTGGTCCGGCGCTGCAGGACCTGGACGGTGCGGCGGATCTCCTCGTCGCGGCCGATCACCGGGTCGAGCTTGCCGGATTCGGCGCGCGCGGTCAGGTCGATGGTGTACTTCTCCAGCGCCTGGCGCGATTCCTCGGCATTCTCGTCCTGCACGCTCTCGCCGCCGCGGACCGCGTCGATGGCGGCTTCCAGCTTCTGCTTCGTCGCGCCGGCGGCCTTGAGCGCCTTGCCGGCCTCGCCGCCGTCGTCCAGCGCCGCGAGCAGGAACAGCTCGCTGGCGATGAAGCCGTCGCCGCGCTGCTGCGCCAGCTTGTCGGTGACGTTGAGCAGGCGGCCGAGGTCGTTGCCCACCGACAGCTGCCCCGCCTGCCCGGTCACCTTCGGCAGCCTGTCCAGCGCCTCGCCCAGCCGCTCGCGCAGCACGGGCACGTTGACCCCGGCCTGCGCCAGCAGCGGGCGGGTGCCGCCGCCGGACTGGTCCAGCAGGGCCACCAGCAGGTGCGCCGGTTCGATCATGTTGTGGTCGCGGCCCACGGCCAGCGACTGCGCGTCGGCCAGCGCCTGCTGGAAACGCGAGGTGAGCTTGTCCATCCGCATCGGAATCGCCTCGAAAAGGGAGTGGCCGGCCGAACCGGCAATACCCTCCAGATGCGGGTGATGGGCGCGGATACAAGTCCGCGGCGGGCGGCGACTTGCCCCGAAAACCGCGCCGGCCGACCGACTCAGGCCGGCTCCAGCCAACCCTCGTAGCGGATCACCTCGCCCGCCAGCGGCAGCGAGGCCTGCACTTCGAACCGGTAGCGCCCGTCACGTTCGCACTCGCGGCAGCGCACGCCCTGGAACAGCGACGCCGGCAGGGGCAGCACGCCGAACAGCCGCACGCCGGCCACCGTCCACCAGATCGCTCCGCCGTTGGCGTGCAGCGCGTGCCGGAACTGCAGCGGGCCCAGTCGCTCGCGCAGCAGGCCCCGCCTGAGCGCCAGCCGCGTCGTCATCCGCATGCCGCCAAAATCGCGATGCCAGGTCTCGCCGCGCGCATTGGTGACGAAGTCGACCGTCACCGACACGTCCCGTCCCGCCTTCGGCAGGCCGGCGATGCGCGCGCACAGCCGCGCCAGCGGATTGCGGCCACGCTCGATGTCCGCCACGCCCGTCCAGCGCGCGCGCCCGCGCACGCCGTGCAGCTGGCGCAGGCTTTCGGGCAGGCGGAAGAACGACGCGCCGAGTGCCTGCTGGAACAGCGTCGGATCCATCGAACCTCCCTTTCCGTCACCCGAATGCATGTTCGTGGTTGCCTTCGTCGCCCTGCAGCACGTCGCGCCCGCATGATGCCTTTCGCCTGTCCGGCGAGCCATCCCGGAAGACACGGGGCCGCCGGCTCGCGGTTCGATCATTGGCATGTTTGTTGCTAACAAAATTCATGATCGCACAAGGGGGGCGATCCTGCCTTGCCATCGCGTCGACGCCGCTTCCGTGCGGCCGGCCACCGCGTCCGATCGCCGCCCTCCTGCACTGTCCCCCGCTGCGTCGATGCCGCCATCGGCGCACTCACTGAAGGAGAACGACATGACCCGCCGGAATCCCGTCCCGACCACCGTCTTCTGCGCACTCGTCGCCGCCGCGACCGCCGCGCACGCACAGGACGACCTCGAGCAGGCCCGCCGTGCCTTCCAGCAGCACGAGTACCCGGCGGTCATCGACATCCTGCTGCCGCAGGAACAGGCCGGCCAACTGGACAAGGCCGAACCGCTGATGTGGCTGGCCCTGGCCTGCGAGCAGGCCAAGCTCCCGCCCCGCAACCGTCCCCACGACTGCTTCAAGCGCCGCGCCGAGATCATGGTCAAGGCCGCCGAACTGGGCAATCCGCACGCCATGTTCGGCGCGTCGATCGGGCTGATGGACACCGGCGCCGGCCGCATCGGCCTGCGCCTGCCCTTCCTCGACGACGGCAAGCGCGTGGACGCGCTGATGTGGGCGGCGCTGGCGGCGAACTTCGCCACCGACGACGACCTGCGCGCGAAGGCCAGCGCGCGCGCCGCGCAGCTGGCGCGACCGCTGTCGCAGGAATGGCGCGGACAGGAAACGCTCGGCCAGCGCGCGATGCGGATGGCCGAAGCGAAGCGGGTGGCCTTCGAGTCTCGGGGCCTTGCCGCGTACGGACAGCACGCCGCTTCTGCCGGCAACGACTTCGACGACGACGACGAGTACGGCGCCGGCGACGACTACAACATGCACGTCCACGAACCCGGCGTGATGGACTGCGGTGCCACACCGCTGCGCCCGGGCGGCAGCCTCCAGGTCAAGCTCGGCGCGGGCCGGCACGCGAAATCCTTCTCGCGCGCGCCCTTGACCGAACTGTCGATCTGGCGCGAAGGCGCGGACAACAATGCGCACTTCGTGCTGTCGCTGGGCGACCACGATCCCGGGCTCCTGCACGTCACCCCGCAGCAGTTGTCGAAGGCCTCACACCTGAACATCCCCGCGAACCTGCAGGCGATCGCCTGGGGCCACATGGCGCAGAAGCGGCCCGTGTTCACCAGGCCGGGCACCTATACGCTGTACCTGACCAGCGCGCTCGAATCGGGCGACGGCGGCTACATCTGCAGCATCGAGTACCGCGGCTGACCGCGCGAATGCCGACCAATCGACGCAGCCTGCGCCGCGCATGATCGCGCGGCCGGGCCTGCGTCAGTCCCCCGTCCTGCGCCCGGCCTGCAGCGACAGCCCGCCGAGCACGACCGCCAGCGCCGCATACGCCCCCGCGAACTGCCATGCGATCACCTGCCGCAATCCCTCCAGCGCCCACGGCAGGTACACGCCGCCGCGCGGATCGACCGAATGGATCACGCCGAACAGCGTCAGCGCGCCCGCCAGCAGCAGCACCAGCGCCGCGGCGCGCAGCCGCCCTTCGATCATCGCCACCAGCGCGGTCGCCCACAGCATCGCGGTGATGATGAAGCCGTTGCCCAGGGTCGTGAGCGTGGCCAGTTCCGGCAGACCATGACTGCCGGTCTGCGCATACAGCGCCGTGAAATGCTCCGGCGCGATCCACGCCGGGTTGCCGAGCTTGATCACCAGCAGGTAGGCCAGCGACGGCAGGAACGCCAGCACCACCGCCGGCGCGTGATGCTCCGACGTGCTGCGGAACGCCTGCACGGTGATGCCGATGCCGACGTAGACGATGATCGGCGCCAGCACCGCCAGCGGCAGCCACTGCACCAGGCCGGCGACGAGGCCGAGCACGCCGCCGATGCCGACGAACAGGCCGGCCAGCAGCGTGTAGCCGCTGCGCGCGCCCATCTGCTTGTAGGCCGGCTGGCCGATGTAGGGCGTGGTCTGCGCGACGCCGCCGCACACGCCCGCCACCAGCGTCGCCAGCGCCTCCACCAGCAGCACGTCGCGCGTGCGGTAGTCGTCGCCGGCCGCGCGCGCGCTTTCGCTGACGTTGATCCCACCCACCACCATCAGCAGGCCGAACGGCAGCAGCAGCGGCAGGTACGGCACCGTGTGCGGCAGGCCTTCGAGGAAACCGAGGTTCGGCCACGGCGGCACGAACACCAGCGGCACCGGATCGGGCACCGCGAAACCCGGGGTGCCCAGCCCCGCCAGCCCCAGCCCGTAGTACAGCGTCGTGCCAACCACGAACGCGAACAGCACGCCGGGCACGCGCACCGGCAGGCGCCCCTTCGCGACCAGCACGTACAGCAGCAGCCCCAGCGTCACCAGCCCGACCACCGGATTGCGCAGCGTTTCCACCAGCGGCAGGAAGCCCAGCAGCGCCAGCGCCGCGCCGCCGATCGAGCCGAGCAGCGCGGCGCGCGGCAGGGTGCGCGTGATCCAGTCGCCGGCGAAGGACAGCACCGTCTTCAGCACGCCCATCACCACCAGCGAGGCCATGCCGAGCTGCCAGGTGGCGATCGCGGCGGCACGCTCGTCGAGGCCGTCGGCCTTGAACGCGAGGAAGGCAGGGCCGAGCACCAGCAGCGCCATGCCGATGCTGGTCGGCGCGTCGAGGCCGAGCGGCATCGCGGTCACGTCGTCGCGGCCGCTGCGCGCGGCGAGCCGGCGCGCCATCCAGGTGTAGGCGAGGTTGCCGAGCAGCACGCCCAGCGCCGTACCGGGGAACATGCGCGTGAACACGATGTCGGCCGGGACCCCGAAGAGGCCGACCAGCGCCATCGCGATGAAGCCCAGGATCGACAGGTTGTCGACGACCAGGCCGAAGAAGCCGTTGATGTCGCCGGGGACGATCCAGCGCGGCGTGCGGTGGGTCGGGGTTTGGGT
The DNA here is from genome assembly GCF_007859325.1 of Luteimonas marina. GTDB lineage: Bacteria > Pseudomonadota > Gammaproteobacteria > Xanthomonadales > Xanthomonadaceae > Luteimonas > Luteimonas marina. The sequence continues at coordinate 248,140 of NZ_VOHK01000004.1, forward strand.
CATGCCTCGGGGTTCCTCGGTAAAGATGTGCTCGCCACGGCGCAAACCCCTCCCCCGCTTCACGGGGGGGAAGCTCGGAACGCATTGCGCTGGATCGGGCGGCGACTCAGAACCGCGCGGTGAACTCGACGCCCACCGTGCGCGGCTCGTTGAGGAAGCCGGTCAGGTTGTTGAAGTCGATGCCGCCGACGATGCGGGTCGTGTCGGTGATGTTGCGTCCAAACGCCGCCACCTCGTAGTCTCCGCCGTTCCAGTTGTAGCCGACGCGCAGGCCGCCCTCCAGCGAGGATTTGCCGCGGAACTCGACCGATTCGTACAGGAAGAAGTTGACCTCGCTGCGGTAGGCCCAGTCGGTGAACACGAAGAACTCGCCGCCGTCGCCCACCGGCACGCCCCAGCGCGCGGTCAGGTTGTGCACCCACTCCGGCGCCTGCGGCAGCGGGTTGCCGTCGATCAGGTACAGCCCGGTCGGATCGCCGGTTTCCGGATCAAGCACGGCCGGATCGGTGACCGTGCAGCCGCCGCCGCAGCCCGGCACCGCGAGGTTGCGATCCTTGATCTGCGTATCGTTGTAGCTGCTGCCGAGCGTCACCAGCAGGCTGTCGGTGACATAGGCCTCCAGGTCCAGTTCGAAGCCCTGGCCCCGACTCTTGTCGGCGTTGAGCAGGGTGGCGATGTTGCTGCCGCCGCCGACCGCGATAATCTGCTGGTCGTCGACGTCGTAGCGGAACACGTTGAAGCCGATGCGCGCGCGCCGGTCCCACAGGTCGGCCTTGATGCCGGCCTCGAAGGACACGACCTCCTCGGAATCGGCCGTGGACACGCCGCCGTTCGGCGCGTCCGGCGAGGCGAACGCGAGGCGGCCCTGGATCGACGGCGCGCGGAAGCCCTTGGCCACGCGCGCATAAAGGTTCACGTCGTCGTTCAGCGCAAACACGCCGCTCAGGTCCCAGCTGACGTCGCTGGCGTCGGTCTCGACCCGGTACGGTCCGCCGACCGGCGCGCCGAACGGCACCGCCTGGACCACGCTGGCCGAGAAGTCCTTCTTGTCCTTCGTATATCGCAGGCCGCCGCGCAGGGTGAAGCGCTCGGTGAGGTCGTAGTCGCCGGACGCGAACACCGCCCAGGCCTTGTTGCGCTGGGTCTGCACGGCGAGGCCGGTCTGCGGGTTCCCGGGCGCGAGCGAGTCGTAGTTGAAACTGTCGATCGAGATGTCCTCGTCGAACCAGAACACGCCGGCCTGCCACTCGAAGGCGCCGCCGTAGTCGGACTCGATGCGGAACTCCTGCGTGACCTGGCGGTGGTCCGGCAGGCCGTCGGCGGATTCCGAGGCGAACGGGATGAAGCCCGGACCATAGTTGCCCTCGCCGAGGAACGCCGCGCCGAAACCGCCGTCGATGTCGCCGCGGTTGAGCGACTCGGCGGTCTCGTAGCCGGTGATGGAATGCAGGTTGTGCTCACCAAGGTCCCAGCGCAGGCGCGCGCTGCCGCCCCAGGTGTCCAACTCGGAGAAGTTGACGCCGTCCACCGACACCCGGTCGCGGTCGAATCCCGGCACCGGATCGTTGCTGCCCGGCTGGATGATGTTCGCGCGGAACAGCCGCGCGGTGCCGTTGAGGTGGCGCTTGTGCAGGTTGAACAGGCCCTCGAAGGCCTCGCCCTCGTACAGGAATTGCACGCGCGCAGCGGACTCGTCGTAGCCCTCGAAACCGTCGTTCGGTGCACCGGCCAGGGTGTTGTCGACCGAATCCTCGCGTCGCTGGTACAGCGCCGACACGCGCGCGGACCAGCGGTCTGTCAGCGGCGCGCCGTAGGCGCTTTCGACGTTCCACATGCCGTCGCTGCCGGCCGCGACGCGCGCATAGCCATTCGCGTCCTGCGACGGCTTCGCCGACTCGAACTTGACCACGCCCGCGGGCGTGTTGCGGCCGAACAGCGTGCCCTGCGGCCCGCGCAGCACCTCGATGCGCTCCAGGTCGAACACCGGGAAGCCCTTCAGCAGCGGGCTTTCCTGCACCACCTCGTCGTACAGCAGCGAAACTGGCTGCGAGGCGTTGAGGTCGAAGTCGGTATTGCCCAGCCCGCGGACGTAGAAGCGCGGGAACGCACGGCCATAGGACGATTCGATGTTGAGGCTGGGCACGCGGCCGGACAGGAAGCGCACGTCGCCGCCGCCGGAGGCGAACACATCGAGTTTCTCGCCCGACAGCGTGCTGATCGAGACCGGCACGTCCTGGATGTTCTCCACGCGCCGCTGCGCCGTGACCTCGAGCCGGTCGAGCGTGACTGCGGGATCGCCCGCCGCGGGCGCGACCTCCTGCGCAAGCGCCGTGGTGGACAGGGCGGCGAGCGCGGCGGCGAGCGCCGAAACGCGCAGGGCGCGGGAGGGGCGAGGCGGGGCCTTCGTCATGGCGGGGAATCCTGGCTGTGTTGGGGGGACGCCGCCGGATTATTGCGCCGGCGACGCGATGTTTGCACTTGTCGCGCCTGTTGAACCCGTCGTCCCGCCCTGGAACCAGTTCACGATCTCCGGATCGAACGTCATCCCGGCGCGGCGCTTCGCAGCAGCCGAACGGGTTCTGCATGGCGAGCTACAAAGACCAACCGCAAGTTCGATCCCGGCTTTCGCCGGGATGACGGCCTCGGTGGAGTCCGCCTGTACCGAAGGCCCTGGACAGGCCCTCAGAACGACACTTCCACCGCCTGCCGCGACCACAGCACCGACTGGTGCCCGGTGGCCTGCTTCCACGCCAGCCGGATCGTTTCGATGTCGGCGCGGCGCTGCGGCGTGTCCTCGTGCAGGATCACCAGCACCTTCGAATCCAGGCGCTCGGGTTCGGCATTGCCGCGGAACAGCCACTGGCCGTAGGCATCGAACACGGTCAGGCCGTCGGGGAAGCGGGCCGTGACCTCGCGATCGAGGAAGTCGCGCCAGCGCGCCTCGTCGATGCGCCCGGGATCGGCCGCCTCGCCATCGCGACCGACGCCGAAGTAGAGCTCGCTGCGCACCCAGCCCGATGCCTGCGCCGGTCGCGCGGCATCGCCGTGCAGCGCGGCCGTCGCGGTGGGCGCCGTCGCGCGTTCGGCGCCGGGGCTGGCGCAGCCGGCAAGCAGGAGGAGCGTCGCGGCAAGCGCGGCGCGCACGGATGGAGAACGATGCGCTGGCATGCGGCAAATCTTGATCGAAGGCGCCATGTCGCGAAATAACCTTTGGCGATATGTAGATGGAAACCTCGCATGGCGCGCGATGCGCCACCCCGGTTCGTGGACGAAAACTTGTCGATCCAGTCCGCATGCGCAGGAGCGGCCCCGGCCGCGGCCGGGCGTTCGACGGACGCGGGCAGACGACCAAAGCCTGAAGGCGCTACAGGGAATCGATCCAGGCGATCGTCGCGATGCGTCCGCTGCGGCCATCGCGGCGGTGCGAGAAGAAGCGCGCGGGATCGGACATCGTGCACAGGTCGCCGCCGTGGACGTCCGCCGCGGCCATGCCCGCGGCAACCAGCCGCCTGCGCGCGAGCGCCGGCAGGTCGGTAAGCCAGTGTCCTTCGCGCGTGGGCGCGAAGGCGGATGCAGCGCCGGCATCGGGCGAGACGAACGCGTCGAACACGTTCCTGCCCACCTCGTAGCGCGCGGGACCGGCGCAGGGGCCGATCCAGGCGACCACGCCGGCCGGCGGCGTGCGCATGGCCGCGAGCGCGGCTTCCAGCATGCCCCTGGACAGGCCGGGCCAGCCGGCGTGGGCGGCGGCGATCTCGCTGCCGTCCTTTGCGGCGAAGACGACCGGCAGGCAGTCGGCAGTGAGGATGGCGAGGACGATGCCGGCGGTGGAGGTCACGGAGGCATCTGCCTCCGGCTCGCCTCCGCCGTCCGCATCGAACCGAACCACCTCCTCCCCATGCACCTGCCTCAACCAGCGCGGCACCGACGGCAGCGCGAACCGCTCCACCAGCTCCGCGCGATTGCGCATGACGGTTGCGGGATCGTCCCCCTCCGCCCCGCGGAAATTCCCGAGATTGAAGGTATCGAACGGCGCCGCCGAAGCCCCCGCCCCGCGTCGCAGCGTGGTGAACGCACGCACGTTCACCGGAAACGGCGCGGTGGCCTCGACGCACGGATTCATCTGCGACGCGATCCGTCACCCGCTTCAGCATGCGCACGCGCGTCCTCGCGCAGCGCCGCCAGCAGCGCGAGCATGTCCGCGGGCACCGGCGCGCTGCAGCGAACCACTTCGCCGCTCGACGGATGCGCGAACTCCAGCGTCTGCGCATGCAGCGCCTGCCGCCTGAAGCCACGCAGCACCGCGACCAGTTCGTCAGACGCGCCCTTGGGCAACCTCAGCGGCCCGCCGTACAGCGGATCGCCGAGGATCGGATGCTTCAGGTGCGCCATGTGCACGCGGATCTGGTGCGTGCGCCCGGTTTCCAGCCGGCATTCGAGCGCGGTATGCGCGCGGAAGCGCTCGTGCAGCCGGTAGTGCGTCACCGCGTCGCGACCGTCCTCGCGCACCGTCATCTTCACCCGGTCGCGCGGATGGCGGTCGATCGGCGCGTCCGCGGTCCCGCCCGAGACCAGCGCGCCGACCACCACCGCCAGGTACTGCCGATGCACCTCGCGCGCGGACAGTTGCTCGACCAGCGCGGTCTGCGCCTGCAGCGTGCGCGCGACCACCATGACGCCCGAGGTGTCCTTGTCCAGCCGGTGCACGATGCCCGCGCGCGGCAGCGCCGCCAGCGCGGGATCGCGATGCAGCAACGCATTGACCAGGGTGCCGTCGGCATTGCCCGCGCCGGGGTGCACCACCAGCCCCGCGGGCTTGTCGATCACCAGCACGTCCGCGTCCTCGTGCAACACCTGCAGCGGGATGTCCTGCGCGATCGCGTCGGTCTCCACTTCCAGGCGCGCGGCCAGGCGCACCTGCTCGCCGCCGCGGACCGGGTCGCGCGGGCGGACCTGGCGGCCGTCGAGCAGCACCTCGCCGCTACGGATCCACCCGGCCAGCCGCGACCTCGAGAAATCGGGGAACAGCTCGGCCAGCACCGCGTCGAAACGGCGTCCGGCTGCGGATTCGGGCACGCGGGCTTCGCGTTCGATGGCGTCGTCGGGGCTGGGCAGGGACATGGACGGCTGTTGTTCAGGCGGCGCGCCCGGGCGGCCGGGACGGGCTGGTATTATCCGCGCTTCGTGCCTTGCCTGCCCCCGGTGCCCATGACCGCCCGATTGTCTCCGTTCCACCGCGCCGTCCTGCTGCTGCTCGTGATCGTCCTGGCGACCCCCGGCTGCGCGCGGATCAAGGGCGTTTTCAAGGACAAGGACGAAAACGAGGGCGTGCCCGTCGAGGAACTGTACGACAAGGGCCTGTCGCAGATGCACAGCGGCAACTGGAGCGGCGCGGCCGTCACCTACCGCCGCCTGCTCGCGCAGTACCCATACGGCCCCTACACCGAACAGGCGCTGATGGAATCCGCATTCGCCCAGTACAAGATGGGCAACAACGAGGAGGCGATCTCGACGATCGACCGCTTCCTGCGCACCTATCCCACGCACAGGAACACGCCCTACATGTACTACCTGCGCGGGCTGGTGAACTCCAACCGCGACACGGTATTCCTGCAGCGCGTGTGGAAGCTCGACGCCAGCCGGCGCGACCTGGCCACGCCCAACCAGGCATTCGCCGACTTCAATACCCTCGTCGACCGCTATCCGAACAGCCGCTACGCCGCCGACGCGCGCCAGCGCATGGTCGCGCTGCGCAACATGTTCGCGCGCCACGAGATCGAGGTGGCGCTGTACTACATGCGCCGCGACGCCTGGGTCGCCGCCGCGGACCGCGCCACCTACCTGCTCGAGACCTACCCGCAGAGCGAGTTCCAGAACGACGCGGTCGCCGTGCTCGCCGGCGCCTACACCGAACTGGGCAACGAGACGCTGGCCGCGGACGCCAGGCGCGTGCTGCAGCAGAACGAACCGGGCCACCCGTATCTGGCGGGCGACTGGCCCAACTACCCCTGGAACATCCGCAAGCTCAATCCGTTCGCGGGCGAGAAGTCGGCGATCGACAACGACGACTGAGCGCGCCGGTCCGGCGCAGTCCCGCAAGACGCCGCCTTCGGGCGGCGTTTGCGTTTGGGTCCCGGCTTTCCGGTGGGGTCCCGTGGGGGCCACCGAAGCCCGGCCACCCACGTCCCCCGAAGCCGATCCGGAGCGATCTATTCGACCGCCGCCTCCCAGTCGAATCCCGTCATCCGCGCCAGCCGCTCCGGCGCCATGACCTCGACATGCGGCTGCCCGCCGATGATCCAGGTCGGATAGCCGCCGATGCCCGCGCTGATGCACTCGAAGGCCAGGCCACCGTTGCGCCCGTTCGGCGAACATTCCACGTACGGCAGGCGCCTGGAGGCCGCGCCGAACAGCCGCTTCTGCTCGGTGCAGTTCGCGCACCACGACGCGCCGTAGAACTTCACGCCCGACTGCTCCAGGTGCACCGCCAGCGCGCGCAGCCGCGGATCCTCGCGCCGCTCCAGCAGGCCCATCGCCGACATCTGCAGCGCGACCAGCAGACCCAGCGCCAGCAGCCCGTTGCCCAGCAGCCATGTCGGCCAGCGGCCACCGGGGGCAGCGTCGGGCCGCGTCGCATGCACGAGCAGGAAGATCGCCGTCATCACCGCCAGCGACATCAGGCACCAGACGCACGCCGCCTGCAGCGCGACCAGCCCGGCGATGGTGAGGTAGGCGCTGATCGCCAGCCCCAGGAACGAGAGCCGCCACAGGCGCCGCCAGCGGACAAGCCGCGGCGCCGGACGCCAGGCCGTCCAGGCCAGCGCGGCGTACAGCAAGAACCCCCACGCCGCGATCGGCAGGCCGAGGAAGCGCGACCAGCGACTGCCCTGCACCACGTCGCAGCCGGAGCCTTCCGTGCAGAACGCCGCGCTGCCGCTGTTCCACGCGACCCAGGTGAGGTAGGCGGTGAGCAGCAGGCCGACCACGGTGAGGAGGCGCAGCGCGAGATCCGGCTTCGATGCGGCTGCCTTCGCAACGCCGGCTGCCGGCCTTTGCGCCGTGTCGCCCTGCCCCGCGTGCGCGGGTTTGTGTCGCCTGTTCCTCGATTTCCTGGCCATGCGGTCGTCGTTTGCCGTGGATGCGGTTCGGATCCGCATTATGCCGCTGCGATCCAGGCGACGGTTCGGGCGGCATGTGCTGCCGCCCCTGCCCCGGCCCGGCTACGCCTGGTAGCGGTTGCTGATCGGATAGCGCCGCTCACGCCCGAACGCGCGTCGCGACACCTTCGGCCCCGGCGCCGCCTGGTGGCGCTTCCATTCGCTGATGCGCACCAGCCGCAGCACCCGGTCGACCGTGGCCGCGTCGAAGCCGGCCGAGACGATCTCGTCGCGCGACTGCTCCAGGTCCACGTAGCGCCGCAGGATCCCGTCGAGCACGTCGTACGGCGGCAGCGAATCCTGGTCGAGCTGGTTCTCGCGCAATTCCGCCGAAGGCGGCCGCGCGATCACCGCCGGCGGGATCACCGGCGCGCCGCCGACGGTGTTGCGCCACTTCGCCAGACCGAACACCTCGGTCTTGTACAGGTCCTTGATCGGCGCGTATCCCCCGCACATGTCGCCGTAGATCGTCGCGTAGCCGACCGCGTACTCGCTCTTGTTGCCCGTGGTCAGCAGCAGCCCGCCGAACTTGTTCGACAGCGCCATCAGCAGCGCGCCGCGCGTGCGCGACTGCAGGTTTTCCTCGGTGGTGTCGGGTTCGCGGCCGTCGAAGGCCTCCGCCAGCGCGTCGAGGAAGCCCTGGAACGGCTTCTCGATCGGCAGGGCCACCAGCTTCACGCCCAGCGCGTCGCACTGCTCCTGCGCGAGATCGTTCGACAGGCTTGCCGTGTAGCGCGACGGCATCCGCACCGCGGTGACGTTGCCCGCACCCAGCGCATCCACCGCCAGCGCCAGCACGATCGACGAATCGATGCCGCCCGACAGCCCCAGCCAGACGTTCGAGAAACCGTTCTTGCCGCAGTAGTCGCGGATGCCACGCACGACCGCGCGCCACGCCAGCGCGTCCATGCTCTCGTCGCCGTCGTCCATCCACAGCACCGGCGCGAACTTGCGCGAGGCCACGTCGTAGTCCACCACCAGCCACTGGTCGGTGAACGCCGCGGCGGCCGGATGCACCGTGCCGTCGGCGTCCGCCACAACCGACGAGCCGTCGAACACCAGCGCGTCCTGTCCGCCGACCACGTTGAGGTAGGCCAGCGCCGCACCGCTTTCCTTCGTGCGCTCGGCCAGCATCGCATCGCGCTGCGCGTGCTTGCCGCGCTCGAACGGCGAGGCATTGGGCACCAGCACCAGCTGCGCGCCCTGCGCCACGGTGTCGGCCAGCGGCTCGGCGAACCACAGGTCCTCGCAGACCAGCAGCCCCACCGGCACGCCCTTGACCTCGAACACGCAGGAGCCGCCGTCCGGATCGACGTGGAAATAGCGGCGCTCGTCGAACACGTTGTAGTTGGGCAGCTCGCGCTTGCGGTAGGTCGCCTCGACCTTGCCTTCGCGCAGCACGCTGGCCGAGTTGTAGAGGATGCTGCCCGCCGACTCCGGCCAGCCCACCACCGCGACGATGCCGGTCGCCGCCTGCGCCACCTCGCGCAGCGCCGCCTCGCAGTCGGCGAGGAACGACGGCCGCATCAGCAGGTCTTCCGGCGGATAGCCGCTGATCGCCAGCTCCGGGAACAGCACGATGTCGGCTTCGTACTCGTCGCGCGCCTGCGCAATCATCGCGGCGATGCGGTCGGCGTTCTGGCGGACCGCGCCGACCGGGAAGTCGAACTGGGCCATGGCGATGCGGAGGGTGTCGGTCATGTCAGATTCCGTGCGTCAGGAAGTCCAGCGCGCCGATGATGGCCAGGCGATCGGCGGACAGGTCCGCCACCCGCCTGCCAAGCATCTGCATCGGCACGTTGGTGATCTGTGCCGTGTCCATCACCATCTGCTTTCCGGCGACGGTCAGGGTTGGCATCAGGCTATCGACAGACGGTCCCGCGCGCTCGGGTGCGATCAAGGGGACGACCACGCGGGATTCGGCAGTGTCGATCAAATCGCTCTGGACGTTCAACCAGCAAGGTATGAAACGCCGCGACGCCGTATCTGCATTCGAATAGACGGAGAACTGGCTCATGCCTTGAGCGATGCCTTGAACGCGCGCACATGATCGCCCGCAACGCCGTCGCGCGCGATGCGCTCGTTGTACGCGGCGATCGCCTCGCGGTTTTGCTCCAGCCACTTCTCGCGCTTGCGCGCCCGGACTTCCGCCTCCAGCGCACGCTCAAGCGTGGCCGACAGGTTGATGTCCAGCGCCCTGGCGTCCTCGAGCAGGCCCTGGTTGATGCTGACGTTGGTCGCACGCTTGCCGTAGCCGGCGTAGTCTTCCCGGATGCGCATGGCATGCCTCCAGATGATGCGCATTAATGATGCGCATCGATTTCGCGCATGTCAAACCTGGTGCGTCAGGGGGCCTTGTGGCGGGGTGGAGGCCCCTCCGCAAGCCGATGCTGGATCACCTCGCAGACCCCTTCAAGATCCGCGAGGACCTCGTTGTTCCAGAAGCGCAGGATGCGGAAGCCGTGCCGGCGCAGGAAGGCATCGCGCACCGGATCGCCCTCCGCACCGTCGTGCTGCCCGCCGTCCACCTCGACCAGCAGTTCCGCTTCCAGACAGGCGAAATCGGCGATGTAGGGGCCGACGAGAACCTGCCGCCGGAACCTGAAGCCGTCGAGTTGCCGCAGGCGCAGGCAGCGCCAGAGCCTGCGTTCGGCGTCGGTCATGTCGCGGCGCAGCTCGCGGGCGCGGTCGCGTTTCTGGCCCTGGCGCATCCTTGCGCTCCGGTCGGGGGAATGTCGGGGACAGGGTGCCGGTTCGCGATGCGGGCGGGTATCGGGGAATGTCTTGCGGGGCTTCGGAAAGTGCCTTGGCGCGTTGCCCCCACCCCGGCCCTCCCCCGCAAGCGGGGGAGGGAGCCAAAAGCAGGCGCCGCTCTTGCTCCCTCCCCCGCTTGCGGGGGAGGGCCGGGGTGGGGGCCACCGAAGCCGCGCACGCCAGAACGCAGAAGGCCGCCCGAAGGCGGCCTCCCACGACATCGAAGCTGACAGCAAATCAGCCGTTCAACCGCTTCGCGATCGCCGCACCCAGGTCGCCCGGCGACTTCACCGTCGTCACCCCCGCCTTCTCCAGCGCCGCGAACTTGCCTTCCGCCGTCCCCGCGCCGCCCGAGGCGATCGCGCCGGCGTGGCCCATGCGCTTGCCCTTGGGCGCCGAGGCGCCGGCGATGAAGCCCACCACCGGCTTGGTCACGTACTCGCTGATGAACTCGGCCGCTTCCTCTTCCGCGCTGCCGCCGATCTCGCCGACCAGGATGATGCCCTCGGTCTGCGGATCGTCCTGGAACAGGCGCAGCGCGTCGATGAAGTTGGTGCCGTTGATCGGGTCGCCGCCGATGCCGATGCAGGTCGACTGGCCGAGGCCGGCGTCGGTGGTCTGCTTCACCGCTTCATAGGTCAGCGTGCCCGAGCGCGAGACGATGCCCACCTTGCCCGGCTTGTGGATGTGGCCCGGCATGATGCCGATCTTGCACTCGCCGGGCGTGATCACGCCGGGGCAGTTCGGTCCGATCAGCACCACGTCCGGATAGCCCTTGAGCGTGTTCTTGACGCGCAGCATGTCGAGCACCGGGATGCCCTCGGTGATCGCGACGATCACCTTGATGCCGGCGTCGGCCGCCTCGAGGATCGCATCGGCCGCGAACGGCGGCGGCACGTAGATGACGGAGGCGTCGGCGCCGGTCTCGGCGACCGCGTCGCGCACCGTGTTGAAGACCGGCAGGCCGAGGTGCTCGCTGCCGCCCTTGCCCGGGGTGACGCCGCCGACGACCTTGGTGCCGTAGTCGAGCATCTGCTCGGCGTGGAAGGTGCCCTGCTGGCCGGTGAAGCCCTGCACGATCACCTTGGTGTTCTTGTTGACCAAAACGCTCATTGAGAATCCTTCGCTGTTCGTAGGAGCGCCTCCAGGCGCGACCGCCATCCGACACGCCCGCTCGTCCCCGGGTCGCGGCTGAAGCCGCTCCTACAGGTGATGTGGGATCAGGCCGCCTGCTTCACGGCCTCGACGGCCTTCTTCGCGCCGTCGTTGATGTCGTCGGCGGCGATGATGGCCAGGCCGCTTTCCTTCAGCAGCTTCTTGCCTTCCTCGACGTTGGTGCCTTCCAGGCGCACCACCACCGGCACCTTGACGCCGACGTCCTTCACCGCCGCGATGATGCCCTCGGCGATCACGTCGTTGCGCACGATGCCGCCGAAGATGTTGACGAAGATCGCCTTCACCCGGTCGCTGGACAGGATCAGCTTGAACGCCTCGGTCACGCGCTCCTTGGTGGCGCCGCCGCCGACGTCGAGGAAGTTCGCCGGCTCGCCGCCGTTGAGCTTGATCACGTCCATCGTCGCCATCGCCAGGCCCGCGCCGTTGACCATGCAGCCGATGTTGCCGTCCATGGTCACGTAGTTGAGGTCGTGCTGGCTGGCCTTCACTTCCGTCTCGTCCTCCTGGCGGATGTCGCGCATCGCAACCAGGTCCGGGTGGCGGAACGAGGCGTTGTCGTCGGAGTTCACCTTGCCGTCGAGCACCGCCAGGCTGCCGTCCTTGAGGATCGCAAGCGGGTTGAGCTCGACCAGCGCCAGGTCCTTCTCGTTGAACAGCCTGTACAGGCCCAGCATGATCCTGGTCAGCTGATTGACCTGCTTGGAATTGAGGCCCAGCGCGAAGCCCATGTCGCGGCACTGGTAGGGCTGCAGGCCCTGGACGAAGTTGACGTTGAGGGTCTGGATCGCGTCCGGGTTCTCCTCGGCGGTCTTCTCGATCTCGACGCCGCCCTCGCTGGAGGCGATGAAGGTCACCGACTGGGTGCCGCGGTCGACCAGCACCGACAGGTACAGCTCCTGGGCGATGTCGGTGCCCTCGGAGATCAGCACGCTGTCGATCGGCAGCGCGACGCCGGCGGACTGGTAGGTCTCCATCCGCGTGCCGAGCATGGCCTTGGCGTATTCGCGCACCTCGTCGAGCGTCTTGGCCAGCTTGACGCCGCCGGCCTTGCCGCGGCCGCCGGCGTGGATCTGGGCCTTGACCACCCAGAGGTTGCCCGGGATGGCCTTCGCGGCGTCGACCGCTTCTTCCGGCGAGCGCGCGACGCGCCCGGCCGGCACCGCAATGCCGTAGTCGGCAAACAACTGCTTCGCCTGGTATTCGTGGAAGTTCATGTGGGGTCCGTGCTGGGGAGGATCGCGGCGCGCGGCCCGGGCCCGGAGACCCGCAGGCGTGACGCGGCCGCATATTCTCGCCGATGCGCCGGCTGCGGGCAAAATCGAGGGGCGTTGCCCCCGCCCCGGCCCTCCCCGCAGGCGAAGGAGGGAGCCCAAAGCAGCGGCCTTCTGCTCCCTCCCTCGCCTGCGGGGAGGGCCGGGGCGGGGACCAGCCGCCGCCGCGCCCGCAACCGTGCCTATACTCCGCCCCAATCCCCCGGCGCCGCACCTCCTTTGGCCTCACCCGACGCAGACCACCCCGCCAGCAGCCAGTCGATGCGTCGCGAGCTGTACCTGTTCGCGCTTTATCGGGTGCTCGAATCGGCGCTGCTGGCGCTGGTCGTCTTCAGTCCTGCCGGGGCGCTGATCGGGCAGATGCACCTGCCGCGGATGGCGCAGGCCGTTGCGATCGTCTACCTGCTCGCCTCGACCGGCCTGCTCGCGCACGCCCGGCGCCTGCACGGCGGATTCACGCCGCACGTCGTCGCCGGCCTCTCGATCGACATCCTCGTGGTCCTGCTGGCCACGCACGCCATGCCCGGCGCCGGTCCCGGCATCGCGCTGATGCTGGTGTTCAACCTCGCCGCGGCCGCATTGTTCCTGCCGCTGCGCTGGGGCATGGCATTCGCCGGCGCGGCCACGATCGCGCTGGTGGCCGAGTACGCCTGGGACCGCATCGAACAGGCCCACGCCTTCCGCCCGCTCGCCGAAGTGCTGATGTTCTCGGTCGGCTACTTCGCCGTCACCGCGCTCATGCACCACCTCGGCGTGCAGATGCGCGCCACCCAGCGCCTGGCCGACCGGCGCGGCGCCGAAGCCGCGAACCTCGCCGAGATCAACGAACTGGTGATCCGCCGCATGCGCACCGGCGTGATGCTGGTCGACGGCGGCGGCCGCGTGCGCATGGCCAACGAAGCCGCGCAGCTGCTCCTGCGCGGCGACGACGACGACGATCTGTACGACCAGGGTATGCACGGACAGACGCTCGCACAGGCCGCGCCGGAGCTGGCGATGCGCCTGGCGCAATGGCTGCAGGACGGCCAGCAGAACGAAACGCCGCTGGTGTACGGCCAGGAGCAGGCGGAAGTCCTGCCGCGGTTCGCGCGCCTGCTCGCCACCAGCGACTCCACCCTGGTCTTCCTCGACGACACCTCGATGCTCTCGCGCCGCGCCGAATCGCTGACCCTGGCGGCGATGGGCCGCTTCTCCGCGAGCCTCGCCCACGAGATCCGCAACCCGCTCGCCGCGATCAGCTACGCCACGCAGCTGCTCGAGGAATCGCACGACCTCACCACCAGCGACCGCCGCCTGCTGCAGATCATCCACCAGCAGTGCCTGCGCACCAACGGCATCGTCGAAAGCGTGCTCGGCCTCGCCCGCCGCGAGCGCGCCAAGCCCGAGCACCTGGACCTGGTGTCGATCGCCCGGCACTTCATCGAGGACTACCGGATGATCGTGCCCGAGGACAACGCGCAGCTGCGCGTGACCACCGAGCTGAGCCAGCTGCCGGCCATGTTCGACCCTCGCCACCTGCAGCAGATCCTCACCGCGCTGGTCAACAACGCCGTGCGCTACGGCCACGTGCCCGGCGAGAAGCCACGCATCGCCATCCACCTGGAGGAAGAAGGCGACGCCCCGGTCGTCAGCGTGCTCGACCGCGGGCCGGGCATCCCCGATGCCGTCGCCTCGCAGCTGTTCCGGCCCTTCTTCACCACGTCCGAGAACGGCACCGGTCTCGGGCTCTACATCGCCCACGAGCTGTGCCGCGCCAACGAGGCCCGGCTCGACTACGTCTCCGTGCCCGGCGGCGGTGCCTGCTTCCGCATCGCGCTCGCCCCGCAGCACGCCCTGCTCCCCGCATGACGCCATCGTCGCAGGGCGGCGCCGCCCGGATTGTGTGACCCCCATTGCCCCCCGACCGGGCACCCCGCCCCCTCCCCTCGTCAGCCGCGTCAAAAACTGTCAATATTGGTCACCTTGCGCCCTTCCCCCCGTCCCCAATGAACGAAAACCGCAGCGCCCTGATCGTCGATGACGAACACGACATCCGCGAACTCCTGGTGCTGACCCTCGGACGCATGGGCCTGCGCACCGACACCGCGCCCAACCTCCACGCCGCCCGGCAGATGCTCGGCACCGTGTCCTACGACCTGTGCCTGACCGACATGCGCCTGCCCGACGGCTCCGGCCTGGAGCTGGTCAGCGAGATCTCCACCCGCTTCCCCACCACCCCGGTCGCGGTCATCACCGCCTACGGCAACGTCGAAGCCGCGGTGGAGGCGCTCAAGGCCGGCGCCTTCGACTTCGTCAGCAAGCCGGTCGACATCAACGTCCTGCGCGGCCTCGTGCGCCAGGCGCTCGACCTCAACACCAAGCGCCTCGCCCAGCCCGACGAGGCCGGCCGCCTGATCGGCACCTCGCCGGCGATGGTGTCGCTGCGCCAGACCATCGGCAAGGTCGCGCGCAGCCAGGCGCCGGTGCACATCAGCGGCGAGTCCGGCACCGGCAAGGAACTGGTCGCGCGCACCATCCACGCCCAGGGCTCGCGCGCGGGCGGCCCGTTCGTGCCGGTCAACTGCGGTGCGATCCCGTCCGAACTCATGGAAAGCGAGTTCTTCGGCCACAAGAAGGGCAGCTTCACCGGCGCCAACAGCGACAAGCCCGGCCTGTTCCAGGCCGCCGACGGCGGCACCCTGTTCCTCGACGAAGTGGCCGAACTGCCGCTGCCAATGCAGGTCAAGCTGCTGCGCGCCATCCAGGAAAAGAGCGTGCGCGCGGTCGGCGCCTCCAACGAGGTGCAGGTGGACGTGCGCATCCTCTCGGCCACGCACAAGGACCTGTCCAGGCTGGTCGCCGAAGGCAAGTTCCGCCACGACCTGTTCTACCGCATCAACGTCATCGGCCTGCACGTGCCCTCGCTGCGCGAGCGCGCCGGCGACCTGCCGCTGCTCTCGGCCGCGATCCTCGACCGCCTCTCGCGCGCGATGAAGCTCCAGCCGCCCGTGCTCGCCAGCGACGCCGTCGCCGCGCTCGAGGACTACGCCTTCCCCGGCAACGTGCGCGAGCTGGAGAACATCCTCGAGCGCGCGCTCGCGCTGGCCGAAGGCAACAGCATCCACGCCGACGACCTGCAGCTCCCGGCCGCGCACGGCACGCCGCATGTGCCGGTGGGCGTCCCGTCCAACGTCACGCCGATCGGGTCCGCCGCGCCCGCCGGCGCCGACCCGCGCACGAGCAGCCCCTTCGACACCGCCAGCAGCGCCCTGCCCTCGTACATCGAGGAGATCGAGCGCACCGCCATCCAGCAGGCCCTGCAGGAAAACCGCTACAACAAGACCAAGACCGCGGCCGCCCTGGGCATCACCTTCCGCGCGCTGCGCTACAAGCTCAAGAAGCTCGGGATCGACTGATGCATCGCGCCCGGTGGCGCGCCCGCAACATCCACTCTCTTGCGACTGCGGGAACGGCTTCAGCCGCGACCGGCCTCGGGACCATTCTTCCAAGCGACAGTCGCGCCCGAATCCTGTCCTGGAAGATCGGCAGCATGAGCTCGCTACCCCGGACAGTTCCCCGGCCTTCCGGCCAGGACGCCTGGAGGTACCGGCCTTCTGCAGACAGCGTCGGGATCCGGGCTTGCGGCAGCAAGTTCATTGAATCGCAAGTCCCATCCGCAGGAGGACACTGCGGCCGATGCAAGGCGCGATGCCGCCACCTAGAATCGCACCGTGACCCTGCCCGACTACGACCTGCTCGACGAAGCCTCGCTGCGCGCCGCGGGCGGGCTGAAGTGGACCGCGTTTCCCGACTGCATCGGCGCCTTCGTCGCCGAGATGGATTTCGGCATCGCGCCGCCCGTCGCCGCCGCGCTGCAGGAGGCGGTCGCCGGCGGACGCACCGGATACCCGACGCCGGCGCTTTCGGCCGCGCTGTCGCAGGCCTGCGCGCAGTGGCA
This sequence comes from Luteimonas marina, assembly GCF_007859325.1. Lineage (GTDB taxonomy): Bacteria > Pseudomonadota > Gammaproteobacteria > Xanthomonadales > Xanthomonadaceae > Luteimonas > Luteimonas marina. The sequence goes on from NZ_VOHK01000004.1 coordinate 264,435, forward strand.
GGCGCAGCGCCACGGCTGGCGGGTCGATCCCGCCCGCATCCACGCCGTCGGCGACGTGCTCGGCGCGCTGGAGATCGTGCTGCAGCACTTCGCGCCGGCGAAGACGCCGGTGGTGCTGCCGACGCCGGCCTACATGCCGTTCAAGCCGCTGCTGGAACTGCACGGGCACCGCGTGATCGAAGTGCCGCACCGGCTGTCCGACGGCGCCTGGCACATGGACCTGGACGCGATCGACGACGCCCTCGCCGGCGGCGCCGGACTGGTGCTGCTGTGCAATCCGCAGAACCCGCTGGGGCGCGTGTTCGGGCAGGACGAACTGCGCGCGCTGTCCGAGGTGGTCGAGCGCCGCGGTGCGCGCGTTTTCTCCGACGAGATCCACGCGCCGCTGGTCTACGCCGGGCATCGCCACGTGCCCTACGCGAGCGTGTCCGACGCGGCGGCCCGGCATGTGGTCACCGCGGTGTCGGCGTCGAAGGGCTGGAACCTCGCCGGGCTCAAGTGTGCGCAGCTGGTGCTGGGCAACGACGACGACCTCGCGCGCTGGCGGCGCATGGCGCTGTTCGCCGGGCACGGCGTGGCGGGCCTGGGAATGATCGCCTCGATCGCGGCGTATCGCGACGGCGGCCCGTGGCTGGAGCACGTGTTGCGCTACCTGCAGCGCAACCGCGCGCTGCTGGCGGAGTGGATGGCCGCACACTGGCCGCAGGCCGAGTTCGTCGAGCCGCAGGGCACCTACCTCGCCTGGATCGACGGCCGCGGTCTGCCCCTGCCCGGTGACGCTGCGCCTGCCGCGTTCTTCCGCAGGCATGCGCGGGTCGCGCTCACCGACGGCCGCGAATGCGGCGAGGCCGGTACCGGCTTCGTGCGCCTGAATTTCGCGATGCCGCGGCCCGTGCTGCGGGAGGCGCTGGCGCGGATGGGGGATGCAGTCGAGGGATTGGCGGGCGGGCGGCCTGGGTGAGGGCGGTGACGGTGGGGTCACGCCAAGGCTTCGGCTGGCCCCCACCCCAGCCCTCCCCCACAGGCGGGGAGGGAGCAAGCGCGAGCAAGCTTCCCGCTCCCGACAAAAACACTTCAAAAATGCCGGAACCCCGCCGAAGCCGGCCGCCAGACGCTGCCCTCCGGCCGGATCGCGCAAACGCCCTCTCCTGGCTCGATCAACCCGATCCGCGCCGCGGCGACGCCCCCGTCGGCATCGGCCAGCGCCTGTACCACGTCATCGCGCCGCCCGGCAGGCGCGGTGAAGCAAAGCTCGTAGTCGTCGCCGCCGGTCGCCTGCCACGGCCAGCGCTGCTCCGGCCGGAAGCGCGCCAGCGCCGGCGACGCCGGCAGCGCCTCGACGTCGACCCGGGCACCGGTGCCGCTGGCCGCGCAGACGTGGCCGAGGTCGGCCAGCAGGCCGTCGGACACGTCGATGCAGGCGCTGGCGATGCCCGCCAGCGCGCGCCCGGCCTCGACCCGCGGCGTCGGGCGGTCGAGCCGCGCACGCAGCGCGCGATCGGACACGGCGCCGGCGCGCATCGCCGCCAGCGCTGCGGCGGCATCACCGAGCGTGCCGGTCACCCAGATGTCGTCGCCCTCGCACGCGCCGTCGCGACGCAGCGCCCTGCCCGGTTCGACGAAACCGTGTGCGGTCACGCAAACCGATAGCGGCCCGCGCGTGGTGTCGCCGCCGACCAGCGCGACGCCGTGCTTCGCCGCGAGCTCCAGGAAGCCGTCGAGGAAGCCGTCGAGCCACGCCGCGTCCGCCTGCGGCAACGACAGCGACAGCGTGCACCACGCCGGCTGCGCGCCCATCGCGGCGAGGTCGGACAGGTTCACCGCCAGCGCCTTCCAGCCGATGTCGGCGGCGGCCGTGTCGGGCGGGAAGTGCACGCCGGCGTTGAGCGTGTCCATCGCGACGACGAGCTGGCGATCCGCCGGCACCTGCAGCAGCGCGGCATCGTCGCCGATGCCCAGCACCACGTCATCGCGCGTCGCCGCGCGGTCGCGGATGCGGGCGATCAGGTCGAATTCCATGCATTCCCCACCAAAATGATGGTTGTCATTCCGAGCGGAGCGAAGAATCTGCTCCCAACCAAGGCGAACAGCGCAGAAGCAGATTCCTCGCTATGCTCGGAATGACACCTTTTGAAGGACCCTAGGTCCGCTGCGCCTGCACTTCCGCCGCGCGCCACTGCGCCGCGGCGTGGTCGAGCACGCCGTTGACGTAGGTGTGCCCGTGCTCGGAGCCGAAGCGCTTGACCGTCTTCAGCGCCTCGTCGATCACCACGCGGTAGGGCACGTCCAGCCGGTGCTGCAGTTCGTAGGCGGCGATGCGCAGCATCGCGCGCTCGATCGGGTCGACCTCGTCGATGCTGCGGTCGAGGAAGGGTTCGAGCGAGGCATCGAGCGCCTTGCGGTGGCTGCCGACGCCGCGCACGAGATCCTCGAAGTACTCGAGGTCGGCGACTTCGTGCGCCTGCTCGTGCGCGAACTGGGCGATGGCGTTCTTCGCGTCCACGCCGGACAGCTGCATGGCGTACACCGCCTGCAGCGCGCGCCGGCGCGAGCGCGTGCGCGCGACCGGGTCGATGCCGTCGCGGCGCTGCGGCCCGCGGCTCACGACAGCTTCTCCAGCAGGTCCACCATCTCGATCGCCACCAGCGCGCACTCCTCGCCCTTGTTGCCGTGGCTGCCGCCGGCGCGGCGTTCGGCGTCCTCGTGGACATCGACCGCGAGCACGCCGTTGGCCACCGGCACGCCGAAGTCCAGCGACACCCGCATCAGGCCCTCGCTGCAGCCGTCGGCCACCTGCTCGAAATGGCGGGTGTCGCCGCGCACCACGCAGCCCAGCGCGACGATGGCGCCGTGCGCGCCGCGCTCGGCCAGCCGCCGCGCCGCCAGCGGGATTTCCCAGGCGCCGGGCACGCGCACCACGTCGACCGCCGCCTCGGCCACGCCGTGGTCGGCGAAGGCCTGGCGCGCGCCGGCCACCAGCGCGTCGGTGATGCGCGGGTTCCAGCGGCTGGCGATGATCGCGAAGCGCACGCCCTCGGGGGCGCGCAGGTCGCCTTCGTGGTGGCTCATGCCGGGAAGTTTCCGGGGTGGGGGCTGGAATTCTACCGCGTGGGGCGGAAGCGGCGTTTTCCGACGCCTTCCCCCCGTCCGCGGAGAGGGGCCGGGGTGGGGGCAAGCCCGCGAAACGCTACGGCGTCACGTACTCCACGATTTCCAACCCGAAGCCGGCCAGCCCGACCTGCCTGCGCGGCGTGCCCAGCGCGCGCAGCCGGCCGTAGCCGAGCTCATGCAGGATCTGCGCGCCGGCGCCGTTGCGCCGCCATTCGCCGACCGTGCCGCCCTTGGCGACCCGCGGCGCCACGGCCTGCGGGTCGCGGATGCGCGCGAGCAGCGCGTCCGGATCGTGCGGTTCGTCGAGCAGCACCAGCGCGCCCTCGCCTTCCGCCGCCAGCCGCGCCAGCACGTCGAAGGTGGCGGGCCCGAAGTCGCCGCGCCGCCAGTGCAGCGCATCGGCCAGCGGATTGAGCGACTGCACCCGCACCAGCGCGGGTCGCGTGGCGTCGGGCGTGCCGCGGACCAGGGCGAAATGCAGCGCGCAGTCCAGGCGGTCGCGATAGATGACCAGGCGGAAGGCACCGTGCGGCGTCTCGATGTCGCGCTCGTCGACGCGTTCGACGGTGTGCTCGGTCGCCAGCCGGTGGCGGATCAGGTCCTCGATCGAACCGATCTTCAGCCCGTGCTCGCGTGCGAACACCTCCAACTGCGGACGGCGCGCCATGCTGCCGTCGGGATTGAGGATCTCGACCAACACGCCGGCCGCTTCCAGCCCGGCGAGCCGCGCGAGGTCGGCGGCGGCCTCGGTGTGGCCGCTGCGCGCGAGCACGCCGCCCGGATCGGCCATCAGCGGGAAGATGTGGCCGGGCTGCGACAGGTCGGACGCGGTCGCGTCCGGGCGCACCGCGGTGCGGATGGTATGCGCGCGGTCGTGCGCGGAGATGCCGGTGGTCACGCCCTCCGCCGCCTCGATGCTGACGGTGAAGTTGGTGCGGTGGCGCGAGGTGTTGGACTGCACCATCGGCGGCAGTCCGAGCTGGCGGCAGCGTTCGCGGGTCAGCGACAGGCACACCAGTCCGCGCGCGTGGGTGACCATGAAGTTGATGTCCGAGGGACGCACGCATTCGGCGGCCATGATCAGGTCGCCCTCGTTCTCGCGGTCCTCGTCGTCGACGATCACGACCATGCGGCCGTTGCGGATCTCCTCCAGCAGTTCGGGAACCGGCGCGAAACTCATGCCCGGGCCTCCACTTCGCGCGCCGACAGCAGCCGCTCGACGTGGCGCGCCAGCAGGTCCACCTCGATGTTCACCACGTCGCCGCGCGCGGCCTGCGAGAACCCGGTGTGCGCCAGCGTATGCGGCACCAGCGCCACCTCGAAGCCGTGCGGCGACACCGCGTTGACCGTCAGGCTGACGCCGTCGACGCAGATCGAGCCCTTCAGCGCGATGTATTTCAGCAACTGCTCCGGGGCGAAGAACGTCCAGCGCTGGGCACCGGTATCGTCCTCGATGCCGGTCACCGCGCCGACGCCGTCGACGTGACCGCTGACCAGGTGCCCGCCGAGCCGGTCGCCGAGCCGCAGCGCGCGTTCGAGGTTGAGCGCGCGGTCAATGGGCAGCGTGCCCAGCGTGGTCAGCGACAGCGTCTCGGCCGAGACATCGGCCTCGAAATGCGTGGCGTCGAACGCCACCACCGTCAGGCACACGCCGTTGACGGCGATGCTTTCGCCGAGCGCGACGTCGCCGGCCGGCAGCGTGCCGAACGCGATGCGCACGCGCGCATCGTCATCGCGCGCCTCGCGCGACGCCAGCGCGCCGACTCCCTCGATCAATCCCGTGAACATGGTCCGTTTCCCGCATGGCGGCAAACGCCCGCAGGGCGCGATGCACGCGCGGCGCGGCCGCGCATGGTCGTCTTCTTCCATCCGGACTGTGACCGTCGGCTCCGGCATCTCACCGGATCTGCTGACCCTGCGACGGGCAGGCCGCCGCAGGCGCTCGCGGGCTCGTGGATGCGCCTTGCGACGATCCACCTACCGCCGGTGGGGAATTCCGCCCCGCCCTGAAGACATCTGCATGGTGTGTGGTGCCGGCCGCGGCCGGCGCGCGCATTCTACCGCAGCGGCCCGGGGCAGGCCGCGTCCGCCCAATGGCCCTGCAAGGTCCATCGCCAACGCCATCCCGAACGCGAATGTCATCCCTGAACTTGTCATCCCGAGCGCAGCGAGGGATCTACTGTCCGACGTCGAAAGGCAAGATCCCTCGCTGCGCTCGGGATGACAAGTTCAGGGCTGGCGAGTTCAGGCAATACAAGTTCAGGCAGTAGCAGATCCTTCGCGGAACCTGCCCCGGGGCATGGCCGAAGGGCTCGGAACGACAGGCTCAGTCTTCCGGTTGCCGGGACCTCGACAGCCATTGGCCGCCGGCAGGCGGGTCCCGCCGCCGGTAGCCCTCCAGCACCGCGTCGATGATCCGCGTGGTGCGCGCCCCCGACATCCCGGTCGACGGACACCGCCCCTCGCCGCGCAACTCGGCGACGAGGGTCTCCACCAGCGGCAGCTGGATGTGCTGCGGATTGGCGATGTCGAAACGCTGCGTGCCATCCGCGCCCTCGAGTTCGACCGGCACCTCGTCGAAGGTAGCGAAGCGCAGCAGGCCGCGGTCGCCGCTGATCTCGACCTCGTCGCGGCGCGCATCGCTGCAGAAGCACCAGTCGCCCTCGCCGCGCACGCCGCCATCGAACGCGAACGCCATCGCCACCGTGTCCTCGGCCGGATAGGCGCCGGACACCGACGCCGCACGGCCCGACACGTCCACGATCGGCCCGAACAGGAAATCCAGCAGGTCCAGCGCGTGGCTGCCGAGGTCGACGAACAGTCCGCCGCCGGCGACCTCCGGACGCACGCGCCACGGCAGCGCGGCGCCATCGGTATAGCGCGGGTCGAGCGGCCGGTGCAGGACCACGCGCACCCGCCGCGGCGTGCCGATGGCGCCCGCGGCCAGCAGCTCGCGCACCTTCAGGAAGCGCGGCAGCGCGCGCCGGTAGTAGGCCACGAACAGCGGCATCCCGGTCGCGCGGCTGGCCTCGAGCATCGCCTCGCACTCGCCGGCGTCGAGCGCCATCGGCTTCTCGACATAGACCGGCTTGCCGGCGCGCATCGCGGCGATCGCGTACTGCGCATGGGTCGACGGCGGCGTCGCCACGTAGACCGCATCGACCCCGGGATCGTGGATCAGCGCATCGGCATCGTCGTACCAGCGCGGCACGCCGTGGCGCCGCGCATAGTCCTGGGCCTTGCGGCCGTCGCGACGCATCACCGCCGCCAGCGACGAACCGCGCGCCTGCTGCAGCGCGGGGCCGCTCTTGACCTCGGTGACGTCGCCGCAGCCGACGATGCCCCAGCGCAGGCTCATGGCTTCCTCCGCGCGTGCACGAACATCGGCCACTGCAGGTGGCGCGTGGCCGCGGGATCGCCCCACGCGCGCGCGATCGCGTCCGCGTGCTGCGCGACGGGATCGATGCCGGTCGCCTCGCGGAAGCGCCGCGTCGCCGAATAGCTGGAGAAGTAGCCCAGCAGGCGCGGCAGCGGCCAGTCGGCGCGCAGGGTCCAGCGCGGCGCATCGATGGCGGGGAACGGCCATGCGTAGCCGGCGTAGGCCGCGTCGACCTGCGCGCGTTCCGGCGGCCAGTACGGGCGGATGTCGGCGGCGAACGCACCGACCGCATCGCCCAGTTCGTCCGGCACTTCGATGTCCTGGTAGCCCCACGCCAGCAGCACGCCGCCCGGGCGCAGCACCCGCGCGCATTCGGCGAAGTAGCGGTCGCGGTCGAACCAGTGCAGCGCCTGCGCGACGCAGGCCGCATCGGCGCAGGCGTCGGGCAGGCTGCACTGCTCGGCCGGTTCGACGGCGAAGATCACGTTCGCGGGCGCGCGGGCGCGCGCGATCTGTTCGGCGCTGGGATCGGTGGCGTGGACCTGCGCGAAACGCGGCGCCAGTCCGCGCGTGGCCTGGCCGCTGCCGCAGCCGGCTTCCCAGGCCAGTCCGCGTGTGGGGAGGACGGATGCGATCCAGTCGAACAGCGCCGCGGGATATTCCGGGCGCGCGTCGGCGTACGCGCCCGCAACCGCCGAGAAGTGGTCCTTGAACATCGCCTGCCCCATCGCGCCACCTTACCCGATGGCAAGGCCGACGGCCTGCGACACAGGTCGCCTTCCGATGCGTCTATGCAGTGCGCGGATGCAGCAGCAGCCGCAGGTCGTCGCCGATGCGGCGGGTCTCGACCATGCGCATCTGCAGCCGCTGCGCCATCTCGGTGAAGCCGAGGCCGCCGAACAGGGGGCGCGCGGTGTCGCCCAGCACCACCGGCGCCACGTACAGCAGCAGTTCGTCGACCAGGCCCGCCATGAGCAGCGCGCCGGCCAGCGTCGCGCCGGTCTCGACGTGCACGTCGTTGACCTCGCGCTGCGCGAGCAGGGCCAGCACCGCCTGCAGGTCGAACTTTCCGCCCTTGACCGGAACCGCCGCGCGATCCGCGGCCAGTTCGCGCGGCGGCTTGGCGTCGGGCGCGTGCAGGTACAGCGTCGGCGCATCGCCCTCGCGCACCTTGCCGCGCGCGACGGTGGCGAGCCCGGGATCGAGCACCACGCGCAGCGGCGCGACGAATTCCCGCGGCTCGTCGAAGCGCACGGTCAGCGAGGGATCGTCGGCCAGCACCGTGCCGGCGCCGGTCAGGATCGCCCCGGCGCGCGCGCGCCAGCGCATCACGTCGGCGCGCGAGGCTTCGCCGCTGATCCACTTCGAATCGCCACTCGCCATCGCGGTGCGGCCGTCGAGGCTGCAGGCCAGCTTGACCCGCACCCACGGCCGCCCGCGCTCGATCCGCGACAGGAAGCCGTTGTTGAGCGTGCGCGCCTGCGCTTCCATCAGCCCGACGCCGACGTCGATGCCGGCGTCGCGCAGCCTGGCGAAGCCGCGGCCGTCGACTTTCGGAAACGGATCGCGCATCGCCGCGACCACGCGCGACACGCCGGCGGCGACCAGCGCGTCCGCGCAGGGTCCGGTGTTGCCGACGTGCGCGCAGGGTTCCAGCGTGACGTAGGCGGTCGCGCCCTTCGCGCGCTCGCCCGCCGCCTGCAGCGCGAACACCTCCGCGTGCGGCCCGCCCTTGCGCTGGTGCCAGCCTTCGCCGACCACCTCGTCGCCGCGCGCGATCACGCAGCCGACCATGGGATTGGGCTTGGTGGTGTACGCCCCGCATTCGGCCAGGCGCAGGGCGCGGGCCATCATGGCGTGGTCGGTGGGGCTGAAATCCGTCATGTCATTTCCGTTCCAATCGCGACACCACCCGCTGCGAACTGCCGGCAATCGCTGAAACGAGCCTGCACAGGAAGCAAGCCCATAGAGAATGTCATTCCGAGCGAAGCGAGGAATCTGCTTCTGTGGCCCTTGAGTCGACGGGAAGCAGATTCCTCGCTTCGCTCGGAATGACAGGGTCTGGTTTCAGGTCGCTGAACCGGGAAACTCCCGGGACCACCGCGTTTCTGACGCCAGCGCCCAGCCCGCATCAGCGCTTCTTGCCCTTCCCCGCCGGCTTCCCGAACGGCACCACGTCGCCGCCGCCGAGCAGCGGCAGCTGGCCTTCGCCCGGCAGGTCGCGTTCGAGCCGGTCGAGTTCCTCGCGGAAGTCGGTGATGTCCTCGAACGAGCGGTAGACCGAGGCGAAGCGCACGAAGCCGACGTGGTCGAGCTTGCGCAGTTCGGCGATCACGAATTCGCCGACGCGGCGCGACTGGATCTCGCGCTCGGTCGTCATCCGCAACTGGTGCACCACCGCGCGCACCGCCGCCTCGATCTGCTCCTCGGACACCGGGCGCTTGTGCAGCGCGCGGTCCATGCTGATGCGCAGCTTGCGCGCGTCGAACGGCTCGCGCCGGCCGTCACCCTTGATGATCACCGGCAACTTCAGCTCGATGGTCTCGAGCGTGCTGAAACGCTCGCCGCAGGCCTCGCACTCGCGCCGACGCCGGATCGTCGCGCCGTCTTCCGACGCGCGCGAGTCGATGACCTTGGTGTCCTGATGCTGGCAGAAGGGGCAGTGCATGAAGAGCAGTGATTCGTGATTCGTGATTGGTGGTCTGTGGTTGATGGTTGGTAGTTGGAAATTGGTGATGCAGGAACTTGATCCGGATAAGGCGCTTTTCGCCCTTACCGAATCACCGATCACCAATTACCAATCACCGCTTTTCAGCCATACACCGGAAACTCCCGGCACTGCTTCGTCACGTTCTCGCGCACCGTCGCCAGCACGCCCTCGTCTTCCGGGGCATCCAGCACGTCGCAGATCCAGTTCGCCAGGGCGACGCAGTCGGCCTCGCCATAGCCGCGCGTGGTCACCGCGGGGGTGCCGATGCGCAGGCCGGAGGTGACGAAGGGTTTCTGCGGGTCGTTGGGCACCGCATTCTTGTTCACGGTGATGTGCGCCTTGCCCAGCGCTTCCTCGGCGGCCTTGCCGGTGATCGGCTTGCCGATCATGTCGACCAGCATCAGGTGGTTCTCGGTCCCGCCGGAGACGATCTTGTAGCCGCGCGCGATGATGGTCTTCGCCATCGCCTGCGCGTTCTTCACCACCTGCGCCTGGTAGGCCTTGAATTCAGGCTCCAGCGCCTCCTTGAACGCCACCGCCTTGGCGGCGATGACGTGCATCAGCGGGCCGCCCTGGATGCCGGGGAAGACGATGCTCTGCAGCTTCTTGGTGATGTCGGCGAAGGCCTCGCCCGCGCCCTGTTCGCTGGCGACGATGATGCCGCCGCGCGGGCCGCGCAGGGTCTTGTGGGTGGTCGAGGTGACCACATGCGCGTGCGGCACCGGGTTCGGGTACACGCCGGCGGCGACCAGGCCGGCCACGTGCGCCATGTCGACGAACAGCAGCGCGCCGACCTTGTCGGCGATGGCGCGGAAGCGCGCCCAGTCGATCTTCTGCGAGTACGCGCTGAAGCCGGCCACGACCATCTTCGGCCTGTGCTCCAGCGCCAGCTTCTCGACTTCGTCGTAGTCGATCAGGCCGTCGTCGTTCACGCCGTACTGCACGGCGTTGAACAGCTTGCCCGAGGCGTTGACCTTGGCGCCGTGGGTCAGGTGGCCGCCGTGGGCCAGCGACATGCCGAGGATGGTGTCGCCCGGCTGCAGCAGGGCGAAGTAGACGGCCTGGTTGGCCTGCGAGCCGGAATGCGGCTGCACGTTGGCGTACATTCCTTCCGTGGAGCCCGCCCCGAACAGCTGCTTCAGGCGATCGATGGCCAACTGCTCGGCCACGTCCACGTACTCGCAGCCGCCGTAGTAGCGCTTGCCCGGGTAGCCTTCGGCGTACTTGTTGGTCAGCTGGCTGCCCTGCGCCTCCATCACCCGGGGGCTGCAGTAGTTTTCCGACGCGATCAGCTCGACGTGGTCTTCCTGGCGGCGGACCTCGGACGCGATCGCCGCGGCGAGTTCGGGGTCGTAGCCTTCGATACGGGCATCGCGGGAAAACATCGGCACTCCGGGGAAAGGGGGACGCCCGGGATTGTACCCGCCTGGCCTCGGGGGGCGACGGGCGGCGGCTGGCCCCCACCCCAGCCCTCCCCCGCCTGCGGGGGAGGGCTGGGGTGGGGGCCACCAGCGCGCGGCGCAGCACCACGAAAAAAGGCGCGCCCCCGGGGCGCGCCTTTCCGTCGATCCCGCAACTGCCGGTCAGCGGTGCAGGATCAGGTCCGCGATCAGGCCGGTGGCGATCGCGACCAGCAGGTAGTCGCCATAGTCGTCGCGCATCCAGCGGTAGCCGCGCGGCGGGTGGCGCAGGCCGTAGCCGCGATAGTCGTTCACCACGTAGATCGGGCGCTGGTAGTGGTGGACATAGCCGCCCCGCGCCCAGCGCGGCGGTGCGACGTAGCGCGGCGCCGGATGGTAGTGGCGGACGACCGGACGGTGGTGCACCACCCGGACCGGCGCGCGGTAGGCGCGGCCGTAGGCGTAGTCGCGCCTGCCGTCGCGATGGTCGCGCCGATCATGGCGGCGGTCATGGCGGTAATCGCGGCGATCGTCCCGGCGCGCCTCGCGATGGTCGCGGCGGTCATCCCGGCGCTCATGGTCGCGATGATGGCCATGACCCTGGCGGCCGCGACGGTCATTGTCGGCGAATACGGGCGCGGCGACGGTTGCCAGCGCCAGCGCAAGGGCGGTTCCCCACTTCAGCTTCAGGTTCATGGCGTCCTCCGATGGATCCTGTCTGCGCCCCCGCTCCCCGGGATGGCGTGGGATCGACTATCCACCCGCGAGCCTGAATCGCGACTCCCTGCAACCGTTTGCAGGGAGGCCGCGCTCACGCGTGTTTAACGACTGCTCAGCGAGGCCGCGCGGGCACGAACCGCTATAATCCAGCGGATCCCGATCCACCCTTCCCCGCCGGTCCGCGCCCTCCGCGCGGGTCTCGGTCGCGTGCAACCCGGAGCCCCCATGTCGTCGCAGTACATCTACACCATGAACCGCGTGTCCAAGGTGGTCCCGCCCAAGCGGCAGATCATCAAGGACATCTCCCTGAGCTTCTTCCCCGGCGCCAAGATCGGCCTGCTGGGCCTGAACGGCGCCGGCAAGTCGACCGTGCTCAAGATCATGGCCGGCGTCGACCAGGACTTCGAGGGCGAGGCCCGCCCGCAGGCCGGGATCAAGGTCGGCTACCTGCCGCAGGAGCCGCAGCTCGACCCCGACAAGACCGTGCGCGAAGCGGTCGAGGAAGGCGTGGGCGAGGTGCTGCAGGCGCAGGCCGCGCTCGACGCCGTGTACGCCGCCTACGCCGAGGAAGGCGCCGATTTCGACGCCCTGGCCAAGGAGCAGGAGCGGCTGGAGGCGATCCTCGCCGCCGGCGACGCGCACACGCTGGAGAACCAGCTGGAAGTCGCCGCCGACGCGCTGCGCCTGCCGCCGTGGGACGCGAAGATCGGCAAGCTCTCCGGCGGCGAGAAGCGCCGCGTGGCGCTGTGCCGCCTGCTGCTGCAGAAGCCGGACATGCTGCTGCTCGACGAACCCACCAACCACCTCGACGCCGAGTCGGTGGAATGGCTGGAGCAGTTCCTGGCCCGCTATACCGGCACCGTGGTCGCCGTGACCCATGACCGCTACTTCCTCGACAACGCCGCCGAGTGGATCCTCGAGCTCGACCGCGGCCGCGGCATCCCGTGGAAGGGCAACTACACCGAGTGGCTGGTGCAGAAGGACGAGCGCCTGAAGCAGGAAGAGAACCAGGAGAAGGCGCGGCAGAAGGCGATCCAGAAGGAACTGGAATGGTCGCGCCAGAACGCCAAGGGCGGCCGCTCCAAGGGCAAGGCGCGCCTGGCGCGGCTCGACGAACTGCAGTCGGTCGACTACCAGAAGCGCAACGAAACCAACGAGATCTTCATCCCGCCGGGCGAGCGCCTGGGGCAGAAGGTCATCGAGTTCAAGAACGTCAGCAAGAAGTTCGGCGACCGCCTGCTGATCGACGACCTGAGCTTCGTGGTGCCCGCCGGCGCGATCGTCGGCATCATCGGCCCCAACGGCGCCGGCAAGTCGACCCTGTTCAGGATGATCACCGGGCAGGAGAAGCCCGACTCGGGCAGCATCGAGATGGGCCCGACCGTGCAGCTGGCCTACGTCGACCAGAGCCGCGACGCGCTGGAGGGCGACAAGACGGTGTTCGAGGAAGTCTCCGGCGGGCTCGACATCCTCGACATCAACGGCATCGAGATCCAGTCGCGCGCCTACATCGGCCGCTTCAACTTCAAGGGCCAGGACCAGCAGAAGCGCGTGGGCTCGCTGTCGGGCGGCGAACGCGGCCGCCTGCACATGGCCAAGACCCTGCTGCAGGGCGGCAACGTGCTGCTGCTCGACGAACCGTCCAACGACCTCGACATCGAGACCCTGCGCGCGCTGGAAGACGCGCTGCTGGAGTTCCCCGGCAACACCTTCGTGATCTCGCACGACCGCTGGTTCCTGGACCGCATCGCCACCCACATCCTCGCCTTCGAGGGCGACAGCCACGTGGAGTTCTTCCAGGGCAACTACCGCGAGTACGAGGAAGACAAGAAGCGGCGCATGGGCGACGACGCCGGTCCGAAGCGGCTGCGGTTCAAGGCGTTGAAGTGAGGCAGGCACTGCCTGCCTCGGCAACGGCCCGCGCAAAGCGCGGCTGCCGTTGCGTCATCCCGACCCCGGACTTGATCCGGGGGAGGGATCTCGCCAGGGAAACCCGGTTATCACCTCGGTATTCGCCCATACGATGAGGCCACCATGACCATCGAACACGCCTCCGAACTCGAAGGCCTGCGCCGCGCCGGGGCGCTGGTGGCCTCGGTCCTGTCGTCGATGCGCGACTCGGCGGTCGCGGGGGTGCGTTCGCGCGATCTCGATGCGTTTGGCGCCGAGCTGATGCGCAAGGCCGGCGCCCGCTCCGCGCCGCAGCTGACCTACGGATTCCCGGGCGCGACCTGCATCAGCCTCAACCGCGTCGTCGCGCACGGCATCCCGGACGACGCCATCCTGCGCGACGGCGACCTGGTGAACATCGACGTCTCCGCGGAACTCGACGGCTATTTCGCCGACACCGGTGCAAGCTTCACCGTCGGCACGCCGTCGCCCGGCCAGCAGCGGCTGCTCGACGCCACCCACGAGGCGCGCGACGCCGCCATCGCGCAGCTGCGCGCGGGCGAACGGATCAACGGCATCGGCAGGACCATCGAATCGACCGCCTCGCGCCGCGGCCTGCGCGTGATCCGCAACCTCGGCAGCCACGGCGTCGGCCGCGCGCTGCACGAAGCCCCCGGGCACATCCCGGGCCACTACGAGCCGCGCGACACGCGCCGCCTGCACGAAGGCATGGTGATCACGGTCGAGCCCTTCCTCGCCACCCACTGCAACCGCGCCGACGAAGCCGACGACGGCTGGTCGCTGTTCTGCCGGCGCGGTTTCGCCGCCCAGTTCGAGCATACGGTCGTGGTCACCTCCGCCGAACCGATCGTGGTGACCTGAACGCAACGGGAGAGTTGGACATGGGCTTCATGCAAGCGCTGAGGAACCGCTGGAACTCCGCCGACACGCTGGTCTGCGTGGGCCTGGACCCGGATCCGGCGAAGTTCCCCGACGCCTTCGTCGACGACGATGACGCACTGTTCTCCTTCTGCCGCGACATCGTCGATGCCACCGCGCAGTACGCCTGCGCGTTCAAGCCGCAGATCGCCTATTTCGCCGCGCACAACGGCGGCGAAGCCGCGCTGCAGCGGCTGATCGCGCATATCAACGGCAGCCATCCCGACGTGCCGGTGATCCTCGACGCCAAGCGCGGCGACATCGGCAGCACCGCTGAGCAGTACGCGACGGAGGCCTTCGAACGCTTCGGCGCCGACGCGGTGACGCTCAATCCCTACATGGGTCGCGATTCGGCCGATCCGTTCCTGCAGCGCTTTGACCGCGGCTGCATCTTCCTCTGCCACACCTCCAACCCCGGCGCACGCGACTTCCAGGAGCTCGACGTCGGCGGCGAACCGCTGTACCAGCACATCGCGCGCACCATCGCCGGCGAATGGAACGCGGCCGGCAACTGCGCGCTGGTGGTCGGCGCGACGTTTCCGGAGGAACTGAAGGTCATCCGCGGCATCGTCGGCGACATGCCGCTGCTGATCCCGGGCGTCGGCGCGCAGGGCGGCGACGTCGAGGCCGTGGTGCGCAACGGCGCCACCGCAGACGGCACCGGGCTGATGATCAACTCCTCGCGCGGGATCCTCTACGCCTCCTCCGGCGCGGGCTATGCTGAAGCCGCCGCGGATGCGGCCCGGGAGCTGCGTGACGCGATCAACCGCTGTCGCTGATCGCGACTGAAGCCGCTCCTACGCCGGAGGTCCTGCAGGAGCGGCTTCAGCCGCGATCCCCGGAAGTGCGTCGAACTGTCATCCCGAGCGCAGCGAGGGATCTTCGATTCCCCGACAAAAGCAGATCCCTCGCTCCGCTCGGGATGACACACATTTGCGCCCGGAACGACAGGCCTTGCCGGATACGGCACGCCTGAAGCATTTTCGGTGCCCATGCCCGCATTCCGTCATCCCCGCGAACGCGGGGATGACGACAACGTGGGCGACTGAAACAAGTATGGCCTATCCGCCCGCGACCACTTCCGCCACGCCGAACACCTGCCGCAGGTAGGCGAGATAGCCGGGGTCGTCGCACATCGTCTTCCCCGGCGAATCGCTGAGCTTGGCCACCGGCTGTCCGTTGCAGCGGACCATCTTCATCACGATGCTCAGCGGCTCCGGGCCGAGGTCGTTGGTGAGGTTGGTGCCGATGCCGAACGACATCAGGCAGCGCCCGCGGAAGTGCGCGTACAGGCGCATCACCTCGTCGATGTCGAGGCCGTCGCTGAACACGAACACCTTGCCACGCGGGTCGACCTTGTTCGCGACCAGGTGCGCGATCAGGCGCTCGCCCCAGGCCACCGGGTCGCCGGAATCGTGGCGCATGCCGTCGAACAGCTTGCAGAAGTACATGTCGAAATCGGCCACGAACGCGTCCAGTCCGATCACGTCGGTCAGCGCGATGCCAAGGTCGCCGCGGTACTCGCGCGCCCAGCCCTCGAACGCGGCCACCTGCGAATCGCGCAGGCGCGGGCCCAGCGCCTGGTAGGCCTGCAGCCATTCGTGCGCCATCGTGCCCTGCGCGACCAGCCCGTGGCGGCGGGCGAGGTCGACGTTGCTGGTGCCGGCGAACTTCTCGCCCAGCCCCGCCGCGAGCCGCGGGATCAGCGCCTCGTGCCAGGCGCGCGACCAGCGCCGGCGCGTGCCGAAATCGGTGATCCGGCAGTCATCAAAGCCGACCGCGTCGTTGATGCGTTCGAGCTTGTCGTGCAGGCGGCGCAGGCCTTCGGCCTCGTCCGGCGCACCGTGCGTCGCGCGAAAATGCACCTCGTTGACGATCGCCAGCAGCGGCACCTCGAACAGGATCGTGTGCAGCCACGGTCCCTTCACCTCCAGCTCGATCTCGCCGGGCACGGACGCCGACGGCCGCAGCGAGACGTACTTGCGCTGCAGCCGGAACAGGGCGAGGAAATCCACGAAGTCGGACTTCATGAAGCGCAGGCCGCGCAGGTAGTCGAGCTCTTCGTCCGACAGCCGCAGCGTGCACAGCCGGTCGATCTCGGCTGCGATGGCATCGATGTGCCGTGCCAGGTCGACGCCCGGCGTGCGGCAGCGGAAGCGGTATTCGGCCTCCGCGCCCGGATGCTGGTGCAGCACCGCCTGCATCATCGTGAACTTGTACAGGTCGGTGTCGAGCAGGGATTCGATCACGGGCATCGTTGTTCCTTTGGATTCGTCATCCCGGCTTTCGCCGGGATGACGGATAGGCTGAGGGATGACGGATAGGTTGAACCTCAGTCCCTCATGTCTTCGCCCACTGCCGCAGCGCGGCGAGCGGGAAGCGCAGCCAGATCGCCGCCCAGACCGCGGCCCGCGCCGGCCGGGAAACCGCCTTCGCCTCGAACTTGCGGAAATAGCGCCACAGCCCGCGATGCTTGTGCCACTCCACGAACAGCGGCCGCGAGCGGCTCGACACCCCGCGCAGGTGCAGCACGCGCACGTCGTTGGCGACCGCCACCTGCGCGCCGGTCGCGCGCGCGCGCCGGCACAGGTCGAGGTCCTCGGCGTGCAGGCGGTAGCCGGCGTCGAATCCGCCGATGCGGTCGAACAGGTCGCGCGGCAGCAGCATCAGCGCGCCGGACACGGCATCAACCGGCTGCAGGGCGCGGGTGTCGTCGGGCGGGATCGCGAGATCGCGCGAGGTGGAATCGCGCAGCATCGCGGCGAAGGCAGGATCACGCCGCCGCGCGGCGGCGTCGCGCACGCCGTGTTCGTCGACCAGGTCCGCGCCCAGCAGGCAATCGCCGTCGATCCGTTCGGCATGCGCCAGCAGCCGCGACAGCGCGTCCGCCTCGATCAGGCAGTCGGGATTGACGAAGGCGATCCACTCGGCGTCGCTGTCATGCGCACCCTGGTTGCAGGCGAACGAGAACCCGGGGTTGTCCGGATTGCCGATGAAGTGCAGGCGCGGATCCGCGGCCGCATGCCGCTGGATCACGTCGAGCGTGCCGTCGACGGAGCCGTTGTCGACGATCCGCACCTGGACCACGTCCCGCGCGGCGCGCAGCCGCATCAGGCAGTCGTCGATGGTATCGATGCTCTGGTAGCTGACGACGATGGCGGCGATGCCGGGCGATCGCGGCATCAGACGTCCTCCGCGTGCCCGGCCGCATCGCCGTCGCCGGATTCCGCATCATTGTCCCCGCCGGCGCGGTCCGCCCCGGGGAACAGGTCGTGCTGCCGCTGCGGCCCGTCGACCTCGGCGTACAGCTGCGCCAGCCGCTCGCGCGATTCGCGCAGCGGGTCCTGCATCAGCACCGTCGCCAGCCGCGCGTGCCAGGTCGGCCAGCGCGCGGCCAGCGCGTCCATGTCGCCGTCGGCCGGTCCGCCCTCGCCGCCGCGCGCGACGAAGGCGGTCTCGCACAGCACGTTGCGCCAGCCCAGGCCCGACAGGCGCAGCGACAGGTCGATCAGCGCCGCATACCACGAGGCATAGCTCGCGGCATCGAGTCCGCCCGCCTTGCGCCGCGCGCTGCCGCGCAGGATCACCGCGTGCGCGACCGCGGCCGGGAGTTCGGGATGGATCGGCGGCATCGCCGCGCAGGCGCGCGCGAGCCGGGCGGGGTCGTCGGGCATCGGCGCGATCTCGCCGATGCGCGGCCACGCCGCCGCCTCGCCGGCGTTGCACCACGGCGTGGCGCTGGCGATCGAGGCGTCGCGCGCGAAGCAGGCGGCAAGCTGCGTCGCCCAGCCCGGCGCAGGCACCGCGTCCGGCGCCAGCACGATCGCGTCGGCGTCGCCGCAGGCCGTCAGCATCTCGTCCACGTGCGCCACTTCGCCGATGCGCCGCTGCCGGCGCGTGTAGTCGGCCTGCAGCGACGTGCGCGCCAGCCAGCGTTCGATGATCGCCAGCCCGCGCGGGCCGGCCTGCGCATCGTCGGCGAGCCACACGCGCGCGCCGGCGGGCGTGCCTGCATCGAGCGCGGCGAGGCAGGCATCGAGCGCGTCGTCGTCGACGCCGACCGGCAGCAGCACGATCGGGAGCTCAGCCATGCCCCGCCCTGCGCATGCGCGCGTCAGTCCTTCGTCCGGTGCAGCGGCTCCATCGCGCGGAAGCGGCGGCTGTATTCGTCGGTGAGGCTGCGCGCATCGGCGTTGTTGCGGACGATGCGCGCGGTGATCAGCACGATGGTCTCGCTGCGTTCGGTTCTGGAGTTCTGGGTGCCGAACAGCGCGCCCAGTACCGGGATCCGGCTCAGCCCGGGGATGCCGCCCGCCCCGCGCTCGACGCCATCGGTGATCAGGCCCGCGAGCATGATCGTGTCGCCGTCCTGGGCCGCGGCCTCCGTCTTCATGCGCCGCGTGGTGATGCGGTAGTTGCCGTTGTTGTCGGGCTGTCCGGCCGGCGCGCTGATTTCCTGCACGATCTCGAGGAACACGGTGCCGTCCTGGGTCACCCGCGGGCGCACCTTGAGGATGGTGCCCGTCTCGAGGTACTGCACCGAGGTCAGGCTGTTGTCGCTGCCGAGGATCGGATTGACCGAGATGGTCGACACCGGGATGCGGTCGCCGACGTTGAGCTCGGCCTCGACGTTGTTGCGCACGAACAGCGACGGCGTGGACAGCAGGCGCACGTCGGACACGTTGTCGAGCGCCTTGATGATCGCGGCCGCGTCGCTCTTGAACAGGGTCCACGACGCTCCGCTGCCGGTCACGCTGCCGCCGAAGGTGCTCCAGCTTCGCGGGATGAGCGGATTGGCGCCCAGATCCAGCCCGGGCACGCCTGGCACGCCGACGCCGCCGTTCTCGATGTACCACTGCACGCCGTACTCGAGCTGCCCCGACAGCTGCACCTGCGCCACCTGCGCCTCGATGTGCACCTGCAGCGGCATCACGTCGAGCCGTTCGACCACTTCCCGGATCGATTTCCACGCGCTCGGCGTCGTCCGCACCAGCAGCGCGTTGGTCTCGTCCAGCGCGGACACGCCGACGCGATCGCCGTCGACCTCCAGCGTCACGCTGGAGCTGCCGCCGCGGTCCTGGCTGAGCGACAGCGAGCCGCTGCCCAGGCCACCGCCGCTGCCCGAACTGCCGGAGCTGCCGCCCATCGAATCGATCGAACTGCCGCTGTCGATCTTGCCGTCGCTGCCGAGGCCACCCGCGCCGCTGCCGATCGAGACGCCGCTCAGGCCGGGCATCAGCGAACCGCCGCTCTCGCCGTTGCCGCTGCGCCCGCTGCCGCCGCCGAAGACTTCGGCCAGGCGCTCGGCCAGGTCGCGCGCCTTGATGTACTTCAGCTCGTACGAGTACAGCCGCGCGCCGGCGCCGGAGCTGTCGATGCGCTCCAGCCAGTCGCCGATGTCGTCGAGGTACTCGGCCTGCGGCGTGATCACCAGCACCGCGTTGGCGCCTTCCAGCGGCAGGAACCGGAACATGCCCGCGACCGGCGACTTGCTCTGCTCGCCGAACACCTTTTCGAGGTCGGCGACGACCTGGGTCGCCTTGCCGGTCTGCAGCGGGAACACGCCCACCGACATGCCCGACAGCCAGTCGACGTCGAAGATCTCGATCGTGCGCAGGTAGTTCTCCAGCTCCACGCGCGAGCCGGACACCGTGATGGTGTTGCGCCCGTTGTCGACCGCGACGATCGCGTTGGGGCGCGCGTAGGGCTTGAGCACCTTCTCCATCTCGGTCGCGGAGATGTAGCGCAGCGGCACCACCCGCACCTCGAAGCCGCGCGCGGCGGCCGCGCCACCGGTGCGCGGCGCGACCGTGCCCGAGGGCAGCGCCGCATCGGCCGGCACGATCTGGTACATGCCGCCGCTGTAGACCATGCGCGCATTGTTGTCGGCCAGCGCACGCTCGAGCAGCACGTAGGCCTGCGCCGGGCTGACGGTGCGCGGCGTGGCCAGCGTGACCGTGCCCTGCACGCCCGGGGCGATGGTGTAGTTCTGCCCGAGCATGTCGCCGAGGATCGCCTTGACCACGGCATGCAGCGGCTCACCCTCGAAGTTGAAGCTGGCCTCGCCGGTGCTGCCGCCCAGGTTCGGCGGCGGCGCGGTGGCGGCGCGCTGGTTGATCACCTGGCCGGTGCCGCGGCGGATCTGCGCGCGCGGGCCCTCGGTGTCCTCCAGCGTCTCGGTCTGGACGCCGTCGGCCGCGGCGCCGTCCGCCGCCGGCGGACGCTGCTGGCCGCGTGAGAGCGTCGGCGGCGGCATCGAGGCGCAGGCCGCGAGCACCATGGACAGGAACGCCGCGATGGCGGATCGGCAGAAGGATCGTGGAGTCATCGGCACAGTCTATTTCTTCTGGTTGGCTCGCTGGTTCGAACGCGCCATCTCGTCCTGGCGCAGCCTGGCGCGACGCTCCTCGATGCGGCGGCGGATCATCTCGACCTGCTCCTGCGCGGCCTGCTGCGACACGGCCGCGTCCGGCGCGCTGTCGGCCTCCTGGCCCGGACCCGTGGCGTCCATCGGCGGCTGCGAACCGCCGGTCGCGCGCGGCGGCTCCACCACCATGTCCGCGTCCGCCACCGCGGCCGGCGCGCGGCCGGACATGCCGGCGGCATCGGCCGCCGGCGCGGCGACCTGCGTGGGCGGCTGCCCGCCGACGCCGTCGAACACGCGCAGTTCCAGGGTGCGCTCGCCCTCGGGGCCCGCGAACACGGCCTTGCGCGCGTCGACCGACTGCAGCACCCAGCCGGGCGCGGATTCCGGCGCGCCCCCCTGCTTCACCCGCACCGGCTCGCCGCCGCCGCTCGGCTGCAGGATCACCATCTGCAGGTCGGGGGTGCGCAGGACGCTGGTCAGCATGTAGTCGAAATCGTTGCCGGCCTCGCCCGTATCGCCCATCGGGTCGATCACGAACGGCTGCGGCCGGCGGTTGTCGGTGAACAGCGGGCGCGCGGCGACGTCGCCGTACTGCGCCAGCGGGCCGAGCCGTTCCTCGCCGCGGGCCGTCGGCGACGGCAGCGCCTGGCGCAGCGAGGGATCGTCGTCGAGCCGGTCGATGCTGCCGCCCATGCCGAACAGCGCCAGTCCCCAGACGCAGACCGCCCAGCCCGCGAGCGCGGCGTACAGCCAGGTGCGGGCGCCGGCATCCTCAGCGCGCATCGGCCGCTCCCGCGCCCGTTCCCGGCTGCAGGTAGCCGTATAGGTCGAAGCTGACGTCGACGCCGCCACCGCTGCCCTGGCCGGCGCTGAACTGGTAGCGCTGCGCGAGCAGGTTGAGGTTGTCGACGAACAGCCGCGGCGAGCCGCTTTCCAGCGAGTGCAGCACCGCCGCGAGCTCGGGGTTGCCGCAGGTCAGGCGCACCTGCACGGCGGCGCGCGGG
This sequence comes from Luteimonas marina, assembly GCF_007859325.1. GTDB lineage: Bacteria > Pseudomonadota > Gammaproteobacteria > Xanthomonadales > Xanthomonadaceae > Luteimonas > Luteimonas marina. The sequence goes on from NZ_VOHK01000004.1 coordinate 285,955, forward strand.
AAGCGCTCGGGGCGCGTGTCGTTCATCGGCTGGCGGTTGGTGATCGCGCAGCTGCGGTTGCCGGGACTGGCGGCCAGCACCGCCTGCTCCAGCCGCTGCACCAGGGCCGAGGTCGCCAGCTGCACGTTGGCTTCGGCCATGAAGCCCGGCGCGCTGCCCGCCGCCGCGCGCGCGGCGGCGAGGCGCTCGCGCACTTCCGGCGCCTGCCCCAGCTCCATGCGCGCACGCAGGTCGCGGTCGCGCAGGGTGTCGATGCGCGCGTTGGTTTCCAGCAGCGGCGCCGTCCACCACGGATGCACCAGCAGCAGGTAGGCGAGCGCGAGCACGCCGGCGAGGATCGCCAGCGCCAGCCAGCGGTCGCGCCTAGTGACCTCCGGCTGCATCCGGCGCCCCCCTGGCCGCGGCGTTGCCCGGCGCCTGCGCCGGTGCGGTCGCGAGCTTCGCGGTGAGGGTGAAGCGGTCCATGCGCGTGCGCGGGTCCGGCTGCAGCGCGCCCGCCAGCGCCGGATCGGTCCACAGCGGCGAGCCCTGCAGCCGGCCGACCAGGGCCGAGGCCTCGCGGCTGAGCCCGATCAGCAGGATGCGCTCGCCCTCGACCGACAGCTTTTCGAGATAGGTGTCGTCGGGCAGGCGCCGGGCGAGTTCGTCCATCACCTCGACCATCGTCGGCTTGCCGGCGCGCGCGGCCTGCAGGAAGGCGCCGCCCTCGATCAGGTCGACCAGCTGGCGCTTCTCCAGCGATGCGCCGCGCGCCTGGCGGACTTCCTCGTCGACCTGCTGCTCGAAGTAGTCGGCGGCCGCCTCGCGGTTGGCCAGCATCTGCCACATGCCTAAGAACAGCGCCGCCGCGGCGACCAGCAGCAGCACGAGATTGCGCCGGCGCCAGGGATCGCCGCGCAGGCGGCGCTGCGCGCCGGTCATCAGGTTGACGCCGAGCGGCCGGCCGCCGGCATCGGCCACGTCGACGCCGGCCAGCGTCGGCGCCAGTGCGCCGAGCGCCGCCAGCGCGGCCTCCAGCGTCGCCTTCGGCACCACCACCAGTTCCGCTTCGAGCTGGTCGTCGCCGCGATGGCCGAGCAGGCGCGCGTCGTAGCTGACTTCGGCCGCGGTGAACGGCGTCTGCCGGTCGATCTCGAAGCCGAGCACCTCGCGCAGGCGCTCGCCCGCCGCCGCCGGCAGGGTCAGGCGCCGGCGCAGGACCGCGGACGCCGGCAGCACCAGCCAGCGCGGCACCTCGACGATGCGCGGCGACAGCAGCGATCCCAGCGGATCGGCTTCGGCGGCGCCTGCTTCGGGAACGGGGAGTCCGGCGAGCGCGCGCTCGGCGTCGCCGCGCCACAGCGACAGCTGGAGCTCGTTGCCGTGACGGCGCAGCAGCAGGCGCTGCGGCGACAGGCCGAACAGGTCGCGGACCCGAGCCGGCAGCCAGCTGGCGAGCGAGCGCGTCCACCAGCTGCGGAACTCGCGCAGGCGCGGGCGCAGGGAGCCTTCGACCCGGCGCAAGCCGCCGCGCAGGCCCGATGGCGCCGTTCCTGGTTGTTCGACGGCGGCCATCATCGCGGCGACGCGCCTTCCTCCCATCTCATGACGGTGAACGCCGACCCGGGCACGCCACTGGGCCCCAGCCGGACCACGGCGCGCAGGACGGATTCGCGGCCGTCCCTGAGCCGTGCATGGCTGTCGATACTATACGTGCCGCTGCCGGCGCCCACGAACGAGGGATCGCCGGGCAGCGGGGGGCGTTCACGATTGGCCAGCACCGGTGCGGCGTCGATGCCCATCGCCGTGAGCGCGGCGCCGGTCGCGAAGCGCGGGTCGGGGATCGGCAGGCCGCTGTGGATCGTCAGGTGCGCGGCCAGGGCGTCGTACAGCGCCGGCGTCATGCCCAGCACCTGCTCGACCTCGGCCACGGTCTCGAACGGCGCGTCCTTGGCGCCGTACGGCAGGCCGGCGGCGGCGTACTGCGGGTCCTCGGCGCCGCCCTGCGGCTGGGTCAGGTCGTCGGCGTCGCGCCAGTCCAGGATCGCGGCCGACACGCTGTCGGCCAGGTCCGGCTGCGCGCCCACCGCGCGCATCAGCGCCGCCAGCGTGGCGGCATCGGCGGCGTTGAGGTCGAGCTTGCCGGACTCGTCGACGATGCGGACCTCGACCTCGGCATCGGCGAAGCGCCAGGGGTAGGCGCGGCCATCGGGCAGCCACTGCCGCTGCGGATCGGGATCGGACACCCGCGTCGCCGCATACTCCAGGGCCGCGCGCGCGGCCTGCGCCGCCGCCAGTCCACTGCCCAGGGTGCGGCCCTGCAGGTACTCGATCTGCGCGCTCATCGCGAACGCGCCGATCAGCGCCGCGAGCAGGGCCGTCAGCCACAGCACCAGGATCAGCGCCGCGCCGCGCATGCGTTCGCGCACCGTGGTCACGGCACCATCCCGCCCATCCGCTGCGGCAGCATCACCACCAGCGGCGGCCATGTGCCGCCGCTGCGGCTGGCGAGTTCGATCGACACCTGCAGCGGCAGCGTATCGACCTGCTCCCAGGTGTCGGTCCACTCACCCAGGTAGCCGTCCTCGCCGATGCCGCGATAGCGGAAGCGCGCGTCGGTCAGGTCCGGCACCAGCGATTCGGGCGGGCGCGCGTTGCGGTCCTCGATCGTGCCGCCGGCGATGGCCATCGCGAACGACACCGCCAGCCGCTGCCCGCCGTCGCCGTCGAGCACCGCGATGTCGTGCAGGTGCGGCCCGCCGCGTCCGAGGTAGTTCGGCAGGTCGGCGACGAAGCGCACGCGATCGGGCTCGCCGATGAAGCGGATCATCCGCCCGGTATCGTCCTCGATCGCGAACGCGATCGGCGTGGCCGACGACAGGCGGCGGCGCAGGAACCCTTCGACCGCGCGCATGCGCTCGGTGCGGTCGGCGAGCGCCTCGCCGCGATCCACCGTTGCCGTCGCCGCGCGCAGGGTGGCGAAACCGAGCGCGAGGCCGGCGGCGAGCAGGGTGGTGGCGAGCAGGATTTCGAGCAGGGTGAAGCCGCGCTGCGGACCGCGGCCCGCAGCGCGGGGAATGATGCCGTCGCCACGGCTGATATCAGTGAATCGCCCGCGAGAATTATTTTTTTCCTGCAGGCATCGCGCGCGGGCCCCCACCCCAGCCCTCCCCCGCAAGCGGGGGAGGGAGCCAACAGCGAGCGCCGCTCCTGCTCCCTCCCCCGCCTGCGGGGGAGGGTTGGGGTGGGGGCCAACGCGCCGCAATATCGCCAGGCGCCGACCTGCCCTCCGGTTCCGATCCGCAAACCACCTCATCCCGACACCCCCGCCGGATCCGGCTGCACCAACCGTAGCGACTGCAGCTGCAGCCGTTCGCGCGGCCCGCCCTCGCCCCAGGTCACCGTCAACTGCAGCTGCAGCAGCTGCGGCGAGAACGGATCGAACGGCCGCCCGGGCGGCAGGCTGCGGTCCACGTAGGGCGCGACGTCCAGCACCCAGCGATAGCGCCCACCATCGAAATCACCGTCTCGGCGCCCCGGCTGCAACACTTCGCCCACGCCCACTTCGTCCAGCAGCGACTGCGCATGCAGCGCCGCGCGCCCGCTGTCCGCCGACCAGCGTACCTGGCGCACGCCACCGGACAGCGTGCCCAGCAGCAGGGTCAGCGCGAGGCCGAGCACGGCGAAAGCGACGATGATTTCGAGGAGGGTGTACCCCCGCTGGAAAGTCGGGACCGGGGACCGGGGACCGGGGACCCGGCAACGGCGAGCGCAGCCTCCCCGCACTCGCGGCTTCCCGCTTTTTCCCGGCCCCCGGTCCCCGGTCCCCGGTTCCACCCGCCTCATCGCACCACCTCGCCCCGACGCAGCGTTACCTCGCCCGTCAGCCACGCTACGTCCACGTTCCAGGCCGCATCGCGCAGGCTGAGCTGCACGCGTCCGCCGCTCGACGCGCCATCACCGAAGAACATGATTGCGCCGACGCCCTCGGCCGGCTGCAGTTCGCGCGCGCCGATGAAATGCACGCCGAGCTTCTTCGGCAGGTCGCCGCTGCGCCCGTTCGCGCCCTGCCAGGCATGCGCGGCGGGATCGATCAGGAACTGCTGCGGCTTGCCGGTGGCGATCGCGCGCGCGCGCGCGAAGCGCAGTTGCGACGTCACCTCCTTGGCGCTGGAGCGCAGGGCCATGCGGTCGAAGCCGCCGGTCAGCACGCCCGCGGCGAGCAGCCCGGTCGCGGCGATCAGCGCCATGACCAACAGGATTTCGAGCAGGGAGAAGCCGCGCTGTGGACGACGTGTCGATGACGGACCTTCGCTCTCCCTCCCGTCATTCCCGCGGCTCTCGACAGACGAATGTCTGGTCAAGCGGGAATCCATTTGCTTTTCGTTTCCCGGCGCCACGCCAAAATGGATTCCCGCTTTCGCGGGAATGACGGAGGGGCGAGAGTCGCGGGTGTGCACCCTAATCGTTGCGGATGTCGGCGTTGACGCTGTCGCCGCCCGGCTTGCGGTCCGCGCCATGGCTGACGATGTCGTAAGGCCTGCCGTCGCCCGGCGCGCGGTACTCGTAGGGTGTGTTCCAGGGATCCTTCAGTTCCGAGTCCTTCGCGTACGGCCCCAGCCAGCCGACCGCGCCACCAGGCTGCGTCACCAACTGGTCGAGCGAGGCCGGCAGCGTGCCGGTGTCCATCTCGAACTGGCTGATCTTCTCGGCCAGCGTCTGCACCTGCGCCTCGGCGAGCCGCACCTTGGCGCGATCGCCGCCGCCGAGGATGCGCGTGGCCGCGAACGCGACGATGCCGCCGATCAGCACCACCACCAGGATGATCTCGATCAGGCTGAAGCCGCGCTGCGATTGGCGCACCGCGGGGTGCGAAATGATGCCGTCGCCACGGCTCATACGAATGAATCGCCTGTAAGACCCGCTTTCAGCCCGCGCCTTCCGCCCAACCACCCGCACCTGAAACCGTCGATTACCCATCATCACGTCCTCTCACCAATCTCGTACAAGTCGAATGATCCCGCCCCCACCATGAACCGCTTACCCGATCACGTTGGTCAGGTCGTAGATCGGGATCAGCACGGCCAGGATCACCACCATCACCACCAGCGCCAGCAGCATCGTCACCGCCGGCACCAGCGCGGCGAGCATCCGGTCCAGCGCCTGCCCGGTTTCCTGCTCGAAGGTGTCGGCGGTCTTGAGCAGCATCGCATCAAGCGCGCCGGACTCCTCGCCCACCTGCACCATCTGCAGCGCCAGCCGCGGGAAGCGCTTGCCCTTGCCCAGCGCCGCCGACAGGCCCGCGCCGTTCTTGACGTCCTCCGCGGCGGCTTCGACATCGGCCGACAGCACGCGGTTCCCGACCACGGTCTTGCCGATGCCCAGCGCCGCCATCAGCGGTACGCCGTTCCTGAGCAGGGTGCCGAGCGTGCGCGCGAGGCGCGCGGTTTCCAGCCGCGCCGCCAGCGAACCCACCAGCTTCTGCCGCAGCAGCCAGCCGTCGAAGCGAGTGCGGAAAGCCGGATCACGCAGGCGGCGGTCGAGCCACCAGATCGCCAGCGCCGGCACCACCAGCAGCACGATCCACCAGTCGCGCACGAACAACCCGAGCGCGAGCACCAGCTTCGTGAACAGCGGCAGCGGCGCATCGAGGCTTTCGTACATCGCCGCGAACTGCGGCACCACGTAGCCGAGCAGGAACATCAGCGACAGGCCGACCATCACCAGCAGGATCGCCGGATAGATCAGCGCGTTGATCACGCGCCCGCGCAGCGCACGGCTGCGTTCGAGGTAGTCGGCCAGCCGCTGCAGGGTGTCCTCGAGGCTGCCGCCGGCCTCGCCGGCGCGCACCATGTTGATGTAGAGCCGCGAGAAGGTACCGTGCTGGCGCTCCAGCGCAGCCGACAGCGCGGTGCCGCTGCGCACCGCGTCGCGGATCTCGGCGATGGTGCGCTTGGCGGCGGGCTCCTCGGGCAGGTCCAGCAGGATCGTCAACGCACGATCCAGCGGCTGCCCGGCGCCGAGCAGGGTGGCCAGTTGCTGGGTGAACTGCACCAGCCGCGGGCCGGCGAAGGGCCTGGGCTTGAACAAGGTTTTCCACGCAGGTTCGCCGCCGCCTTCGCTCGCCAGCCGCGCCTCGACCGGCAGGTGGCCGAGCTCCTGCAGGCGCAGCGCGACTTCGGCGTCGCTGGCCGCATCCATCTGGCCGTCGAGCATTTCGCCGCGCGCGTTCAATGCCTTGTAGCGGTAGAGGGGCATGATTCGAAATCAGTCGCTTCTTCTTTGCTCGTCATTCCCGAAAAAGCGGGAGGTGCTTTTCAACAGCGCGAAGCGCTGGTCATCCATGGACGTTACGCTTTAGGCACTTGGCCAGTGATGTCAGGCCACAGATCCCGCCAGGAAGGATTTTTCTCGTCGATCAGCTGCGCCTTCCACGCCCGCCTCCATTTCTTGATCCGCTTCTCGTGCAAGATCGCCGACTCCATCGTGGCGTGCATTTCATACCAGACCAGCCGGGCCACGCCATAGCGTTTTGTGAACCCGTCCACGATGTGCTCCCGGTGTTGCCACGTTCTGCCGATCAAATCGCTGGTAACGCCGATATACAGCATGCCGTTGCGGTCGCTTGCCAGTATGTAGACGCAGGGCTGCTTGTCCATCGCATTTCCCGGTAAAGCGTCCATGGATTCCCGCTTTCGCGGGAATGACGATCGGAAGCCCGATCGCGCCAGATCGCGCTCACCCCTCCTCCGTGACGCGCAGCACTTCCTCGATCGTGGTGACGCCCGCCAGCGCCTTGGCGATGCCGTCCTCGTACATGGTGCGCATGCCGTTCTGGCGCGCGATCTGCTCGAGTTCGCCCATGCCGGCGTGACGCATCACCGCGCGGCGCAGCTCGTCGTTCATCACCAGGAACTCCATGATCGTGGTGCGGCCGAGGTAGCCGGTCGGCGCGATCGCCGAACCGCGTGCGCGGTACAGGAAGATCTCGCCCTCGGGCTGGAACCGGCGCAGGCCGAACTTCTCGATCTCCTCGGGCGAGGCCGGGTACTTCTCCGCATGCCGCGGCTCCAGCCGGCGCACGAGGCGCTGGGCGAGGATGCCATTGACCGTGGAGGTCATCAGGTAGTCCTCGACGCCCATGTCGAGCATGCGGGTGATGCCGCCGGCGGCGTTGTTGGTGTGCAGCGTGCTGAGCACGAGGTGGCCGGTGAGCGCGGACTGGATCGCGATGCGCGCCGTCTCGAGGTCGCGCATCTCGCCGATCATGATGATGTCCGGGTCCTGGCGCACGATGCTGCGCAGCGCGTGGGCGAAGTCGAGCCCGATCTGCGGCTTGGCCTGGATCTGGTTGATGCCCTCGATCTGGTACTCGACCGGATCCTCGACGGTGATGATCTTGACGTCGGGCGTGTTGAGCTTGCTCAGCGCGGTGTACAGCGTCGTCGTCTTGCCCGAGCCGGTGGGGCCGGTGACCAGCAGGATGCCGTGCGGCTGCTCCAGCACCTTCTGGAACTGCGGCAGGAAGTCCTGTGTGAAGCCGAGCCGCTCGAAGTCGAATACCACCGTCTCGCGGTCGAGCAGGCGCATCACCACGCTCTCGCCGTGCGCGGTCGGCACCGTGCTCACGCGCAGGTCGAGCTCCTTGCCCTGCACGCGCAGCATGATGCGGCCGTCCTGCGGCAGGCGGCGCTCGGCGATGTTGAGTTTGGCCATGATCTTGACGCGGCTGATCACCGCCGCGGTCAGGTTCGACGGCGGGCTCTCGCCGTCCTCGAGCACGCCGTCGATGCGGTAGCGCACCTTGAGCCGGTTCTCGAACGGTTCGATGTGGATGTCCGAGGCGCGCAGTTCGACCGCGCGCTGGATGACCAGGTTGACCAGGCGGATGACCGGCGCCTCGGACGCGAGGTCGCGCAGGTGCTCGACGTCGTCCATGTCGCCGCCGCCCTCGCCGTCGGTGGTCTCGACGATCGCGCCCATCGCGCTGCGGCCCTGGCCGTGCCAGCGCTCGACCAGGTCGTCGATCTCCGAGCGCAGGCCGACGACGGGCTGCACGTCGCAGCCGGTCGCCAGGCGCACGGCGTCGAGCGCGTAGTCGTCGTACGGATCGGCCATCCACAGCGCCAGCCGGCCGTGGCTCTCGCCGATCGGGCACAGCTGGAACTGCTTGAGGAAGCGCACGCTCAGCGGCTGCGCGTCGGGCAGCAGTTCCGGTGGCGAGGCCGGCATGTCCTTGGCGCCGAGCAGGCGCAGCGACAGCGTTTCGGCGCAGGCCTCGGCGTGGTCGCGCTCGGACACCAGCCCCAGACGCGAGAGCAACTGCAGGATGCCGCCGCCGGTTTCCTCCTGCAGCCGGCGCGCGCGCGCGAGGTCCACGTCCTTGAGCTGCTGCCTGGCGAGCAGCGCCGCGACGATGCGGTCCTGCGCATCCGCGGCCGTGGATTCGCTGGCGTGACTGTCGGGGATCGCGTTCACGGCGGGGATTCCGTTGGGGGTCCGACTTTAGCAGTTTGCGCCGGACGGCTGGCTAAACCGTGCGGCGATCACAGCGCATCGGGCCGGACCCACCCGCGACGGGCACCCTGTCGCGATGCACGTGGGAGCGCCTTCAGGCGCGATGCTCTTTGCCCCGCCGCCCGCCGCCATCAAGAGCATCGCGCCTGAAGGCGCTCCCACGGTTGCGATTGCGCACCGCTGGCGGCGGGGAACCATCCAAAAAAGAGCCCCGGCAGGGCCGGGGCTCGGGATCACCGCCCGGAGGCGGGCATCAGTAGCGGGCCTGCAGCCTGACGTTGCTGTACGCGCGCACGCCGACGAGCTTGACGTAGTACGTGCCCGCCGCCGGTGCGTTGACGCGCACCGTCTCGTTGTTGCCCGGACGCTCGGAGCGATGGTCCGCCGCCGTCGTCGGCTCCGCCTCGAAGCTGACCAGCAGGGAGACGTCGCCGCTGCCGCCGGTGGTGGTGATGCTCAGCGGCCCGCTCGTGCCGCCCGGCACGGTGATGCTGTACAGCACCTCGCTGCCCGCGGCCCCGGACAGTCCGGTCACCGGCACCTGGTTGGCCAGCGGGATCGCGTCACCGGGTTCCGGACCGGCTTCACCGCCCCACTGCTCGAACTGCAGTTCGGTCTGCTCATCGCTGAGGCAGGCGGTCACCGAAGCATGCTCGGCAGGGCTCAGCAGGCCATCATCGGCAAGGCCGTCAACGTAGGCGCGGATGCCGTCGCGGTAGACGTCGATGTCGCCGGTGCCGCCCGCCGTCGCGCGCGCGGTGCCGTAGATGTTCGCACCGACGATGGGGCCGCCCGCCACGCTGGTCGGCACGCCTGTGTCGCAGTCGAGCAGGAACTGGTTGCCGCGGTTGATCTGCCAGCCGATGTCGGAGAACAGCGCGGGGGTCAGGTCCAGGTTCAGCGCCGCGAGCAGGTCGTCGTTGATGAACGGCTCCATCACCGCGTTGGGCGTCAGGCGGGTGTCGTAGTGCGAGAACGACGAGCCCTGGGCCAGCGCCGTCGGCGCATACAGCTGGACGTTGCCGTCGCCGTCCACGCCCGCCGTCAGCGCCAGCGGCGCCTCGTCCTTGACCGCAGCGCCGGTGAACACCAGGTGCGAGTCGTTGACGGCCGCCGCCGCGCGCTGGGCGTCGGTCATCGCGGTCCACGCGGTGCCGGTCGAGTTGTCGATGACGAAGGTGGAGTAGATGTCCGGCCGCCCCTGGAACTGCGCGCCGGTCGACAGCGTGTTGAACCCGGAGAAACCGAGGCCGTGCGCCATCTCGTGCACGACGACGTCGAGGAAGTTGATCAGGTTCGACGGGGTGTTGCCGTCGAGGCCGAAGTACCAGCCCGAGCCGGTGAGGCAGCCGGGCTGCCCCAGCCGTCCGTTGAAGCGGCTGATGATGTCCGGCGTGTCCGCCGGCAGGCCGTTGGCGCTGCCCAGGTCGGTCGCGGCCAGCGCATCGCCCAGCGCCGAGTGGTACCAGGTATCCGCAACCGCGCCTTCGGGCAGGGTCGGCCCCGCGTTGAAGGCGAAGATGTAGTTGGTGCCCGACGATCCGAGCACGCCGCCGGTCGCCGTGCACGACAGCGCCTGGAAGCTCGCCTGGTTGAGGATTTCCACCTCGCTCTCGAGCACGGAGCCGAGCAGGTCGGCCGCGAACTGGAACACGATCAGCGCCTGTTCGCCGCGCGTGGTGCCGGGATTGCCGCCGACGGGCGCGACGGGCGTCGCGTCCTCGAAGCCCTGGCCGGTGCCGGCGTCGGCGTTGACGATGGTGATCCTGGCGCCGGCGTAGGCGGTGCTGGCCTGGAACAGCGCGGCGGCGAGGACGGTGGGGACCAGCAGCTTGCGGCGGCTCATGGCGTCACCTCCTGCTCCGCGACGGCATCCGTGGCCTGCTGTTCCGGCTCGTTCCCGTGGTTGATCCGAATGCTGCCATCGGCCTGGCGTTCGGCGACGAGGTGGCTGAAGTGGCTGTCGGGAACCTGCACCAGTGCGGCGACCTGCCCGGTCCGGCTGGTGCGCAGCGTCGAGCGGGCCGCGATCTCGTCGCGCGGACGCCTGGCGAGCGCGGCGGCACGATCCTGCTGCATCACCTTGCCCAGCGCCTGCCGCTGCGCGGCGCTGGGCGCCTGCAGCTTGCCGGTGGCCGGATCGACGAACACCTGGACGCCGTGGTAGGTCACCGGCATCGCCTCATCCGGCGAGGCCGCGCCGTCGACCTGCGTCTCGCCGGCAATGACGCCCGCCGCGGCGAACGAGACGAGGACCGTCCCGCACAGGATGTTCACTACGCGCTTGTACGTCATTGCGTTTCTCCTTGACTGTCGGAAACAACGTGCCTGTTTGCACCGCAAAGAAAACCGTACGCGCCGGCGCCGGCCCGGATGCAGCCTCTTACCAACCGAAGCCGGCACCGACACCGACCGACTTCTCGTCGCCGCTGAACGCGCCGCCGAGTGTCAGCGTGGCGCGATCGCTGATCGCGCGCTGGTAGCCCAGCGACAGCGCGCTCTGGCCGCCCTGGAAGCCGACGCCGACGCCGACCCGGTTCTGGGTGCGGATGCCCGCGGCGCTGGTGGCCATGTTGAGCATCGCCGCGCCCATCGCGCCCTGGCGGTCGATGCGACGGTCCTGGTCGGTGAAACGCTGCTCGAGCTGGGTCTGGTAGGCGGAGAAGCTGTCGCTCCAGGCGCTGAATTTCTGGTCGGTGTAGGCGTTGGCATCGGCCACCGCCTGGGTGGCGGTGGATTCGAGCTGGGCAACGTTCACCGCATCGGTGGATTGGGTGCCCGCCGCGACATTGGTGATCTGCCGCTCGTTGCCGGCGCTGCCCACCGAGACCGTGTTCGCGCGATCGGCCACCGAACCCTGGCCCAGCGCCACCGATCCCGCGGCCGTCGCGGTGGCGCCATCGCCGATCGCGGTGGCGGTGGCCTGCGTGGCCACGGCGCCCTGGCCGACGGTGACGGCGGTGGATGTCGCGGTGTCGACCACCTGGGTACCACCCGCCCTGCCGGAGCCGACCGTGTCCGTCCCCCTGTCGTGTACCAGTCCACCGTCCGTGGCATCGCCGTTGTCGATTCCGTTGCCGGTGCGCCGGCTCGCAGCAGCCGAGGCAGTGGAGTTCTCGGATGCCATGCTCGAGGCCTCGAGCGAGTTCAGGCGATTGCCGAGCACGCTGATCTGCGCGTCCACTGCACCGAACGCGTCACCGACGCTGAAGTAGGTCCTGCCCTGGATCATGTACGCCGGCGCGGACAGCGTGCCGAACGCGGTGACCCCTGCGCCGCCACCGAGGATCTGCGCAGTGCTGTCGAGTGCGTCGTACACCTGGCCACCGGTCACGGCGTCGGTGCTCCCGAGTGCGATCCTGCCGGCGGCGACATTGGTGATCTGCCGTTCGCTGCCTGCGCTGCCCACCGATACTGTGTTCGCGCGATCGGCAACAGAACCCTGGCCCAGCGCGACGCTGCCGTCGGCTTCTGCAAACGCATCCGCGCCCAGCGCGGTCGAGTGGTCGCCCAGCGACACCGCACCACTGCCGACCGCGACGCTGTTGGTCCCGGCGGCATTCGCGAAGCCGCCGACCGCAGTCGCGGCGTCCGCATTGGCCGTGCCGCCGGACCCCACTGCCACCGCGCCCGAGCCCCAGGAGACGGCGCCCGCGCCGAGGACCACGGAACCGTCCCCGATGGCGCTGGCCGACGCCCCGAGCGCAACGGCATCCACGCCGCCGGCGGAGGCATTGAAGCCGACGGCCGTGGCACGTTCGGCCAGTGCGAACGCGCCGCTGCCCAGCGCCGAGGCGCCTTCGCCCACCGCCGTCGCCGACTCGCCCGCCGCCGTCGCGTAATCGCCTTCCACGTAGGCGGCGTTGTCGCTGTCCGCGCCGCCCGAGGCTGCGAAGTAGCGCGTGTGCTCCGTCACCGCTTCGAGCTGGCCCACCGTCGCCGCATCGCTGGCGGCCACGCCATCGCCGACGTTGACGATCCGCCGCGTCGCCGGATGCCCGCCGGCGCCGGTGCCGTTGCCCACCGACACCACGTTTTCCTCGGTAGCCCGCGCGCCCGCGCCCAACGCCACGCTGCTGGCGCCGTTCGCCCACGCGCTCAGGCCCACTGCCGTGGCGTTGACGCCCGCGCCGTAGACATAGGCGTCGCGGCCGATCGCCGTGCCACCGGCCACTGTCGCCCAGGCCAGTTGGCCCACCGAGGTGGCGTTGTCTGCCGTCGCCCACGCCGAGGCACCCAGCGCGGTCGCGTTCAGCCCGGTCGCGTTCGAACTGCTGCCCAGCGCCGCACTGGCGTTGCCACTGGCCGTGGACGTGTTGCCCACCGCCGTGGCATTCAGGCCGCTGGCTGTCGATGTGATGCCCACTGCCGTCGTGCGCGTGTTGCTCGCCGCGGCGCCGTAGCCAAGCGCGGTCGAGAAATCACCCGTCGCCTCGGAAAAGCCGCCCAGGCTCGTCGCCGCCAGTCCGGAGGACGTGCTGCTGTAGCCGATCGCCGTGGCCTGCAGGCCGTCGGCCGTGGCCGCCGCGCCGCTGGCCGTGCTGAACGCGCCGTTCGCCTGCGCGCCCGCGCCGAACGCGCTCGCGCCCACCGCCGACGCCGTCGTCGTCTGGTCCAGCAGCACCTCGCCCGTCGTCGGGTCCTCGTAGTACAGGCTGCCGCCCACCGCCGTCGCACCGTCCGCCGTCGCCGTCGCGTTGTAGCCCGACGCCGTCGCGTTCAGCCCTTCGGCGTACGCGCCGCTGCCGTAGGCCGACGCGCCCTGCCCGATCGCGTTCGTCGCCTCGCCCGACGCCGTCGCATACGTGCCTTCGGCGTACGCGCCCACGTCGTCGCTCGGGTCGTCGTCGTTGCCCGTCGCCTGGAAGTAGCGCGTGCTCGCCGTCGCCTCCTCCAACTGCTCCAGGTTCACCGCGTCCGTGCCTTCCGTGCCCGCCGCCACGTTCGTGATCTGGCGCTCCGAACCCACGCTGCCCACCGAGACCGTACCCTCGCGGTCGGCCTCCGAGCCCACGCCCAGCGCCACGCTGTTGTCCGCACTGGCGTAGCTGCCGACGCCCAGCGCGGTGCTGTCCTCGCCTTCGGCCGTGGCGAAGTTGCCCAGCGCCGTGCTGTTGGTGCCCACTGCCCATGCGCCTGCGCCCACTGCCGTCGCGTAGTCGCCGGAAGCTTCGGTCGGGAAGAATCCGGACAGCGAACTGCCACCCACCGCCACGCTCTCCGCGCCGCTGGCAATCGCCGCCTGGCCCACGGCCAGGCTGTCGTCGCCGCTGGCCACGCTGTCGGCACCCACCGCCGTCGCGTTGAACCCCGAAGCCGTGCTCCAGCTGCCCAGCGAAGTGCTGTTGAAGCCCGACGCATCCGCACGTGCGCCCACCGCCGTCGCGTAATGCCCCGACGCCTCCGACAGCGCACCGAAGGCCGAGGACTCGTTGCCCGAGGCCACGCTCTCCGCGCCCGCCGCCGTCGCCAGGTCGCCCGTCGCCTCGGCGAACGCGCCCACCGCCGTCGACTCGATCCCGCTCGCCGTCGCCAGCGCGCCCGCGGCCGTGCTGCCTTCGCCGACGGCCATCGCCGCCGCGCCCGTCGCCGTCGACGCGAATCCTTCGGCAAAACTTTCGCTGCCCACGGCTACCGCGTACTCGCCCAGCGCCGTGCTGCTCGCGCCCACCGCCACCGCGCTGGCCTGGTCGGCTACCGCGTTGAAGCCCACTGCCGTGGCGTAGTCCGCCAGCGCGAACGCGCCGCTGCCCAGCGCCGAGGCGCCTTCGCCCACCGCCGTCGCCGACTCGCCCGCCGCCGTCGCGTAGTCGCCTTCCACGTAGGCGCCGTTGTCGCTGTCCGCTCCGCCCGAGGCCGCGAAGTAGCGCGTGTGCTGCGTCGCCTCCTCCAGTTGCTCCAGGTTCACCGCGTCGGTGGCTTCCGTGCCCGCCGCCACGTTCGTCACCTGGCGCTCCGCGCCCGCGCTGCCTACCGAGACCGTGTTCTCCCGGTCGGCCAGCGAGCCCGCGCCCAGCGCCACGCTGTTGGCCGCGCTCGCCGTCGCGCTCTCGCCCAGCGCCGTCGCGCTCTCCGCATTCGCCCAGCTGTTCCAGCCCAGCGCCGTGCCGTAGTCGCCCGTCGCCCACGCGCCTGCGCCCACCGCCGTCGCGCCCGTGCCCGAGGCCTGCGCCGGGATGAACCCGAAGAAGGTCGAGCCGCCCACCGCCACACTCTCGTCGCCCGTGGCCTCGCTGAACTCGCCCACCGCCACGCTGCTCACGCCCGAGGCCGTCGCCACCACGCCCACGGCCGTGGCGTAGTCGCCCGAGGCTTCCGCGCCGTAGCCCAGCGCGCTGCCGCCGTAGCCGGCCGCGTTGCTGAAGCTGCCCGTCGCCGTCGTGTAGTCGCCCGAGGCTGCGCTGCTGTAGCCGCTCGCGCTCGACTGCAGGCCGTCGGCCGTAGCCGCCGCGCCGCTGGCCGTGCTGAACGCGCCGTTCGCCTGCGCGCCCGCGCCGTACGCGCTCGCACCCACCGCCGACGCCGTCGTCGTCTGGTCCAGCAGCACCTCGCCCGTCGTCGGGTCCTCGTAGTACAGGCTCCCGCCCACCGCCGTCGCGCCGTCCGCCGTCGCTGTCGCGTTGTAGCCCGACGCCGTCGCGTTCAGCCCTTCGGCGTACGCGCCGCTGCCGTAGGCCGATGCGCCCTGCCCGATCGCGTTCGTCGCCTCGCCCGACGCCGTCGCATACGCGCCTTCGGCGTACGCGCCCACGTCGTCGCTCGGGTCGTCGTCGTTGCCCGTCGCCTGGAAGTAGCGGTTGCTCGCCGTCGCTTCCTCCAGCTGGTCCACGTTCACCGCGTCCGTGCCTTCCGTGCCCGCCGCCACGTTCGTGATCTGGCGCTCGGCGCCGACATCACCCACCGACACCGTGTAGTCACGGTCCGCATACGCGCCTTGGCCCAGCGCCACGCTGCCTTCGCCCAGCGCCACGCTGTCCGAACCCAGCGCCAGGCTGCTGTCGCCTTCGGCGCTGCTGAAGTTGCCGATCGCGGTGCTATTGAACCCGCCCGCGTAGGCCGCGCCGCCCACCGCCGTGGAGTAGTCCCCCGCCGCTTCCGTCGGCAGCAGGCCCCAGAACGCACCGCCCACCGCCACGCTGTTCTCGCCGCTGGCCAGTGCGGACTCGCCCACCGCCACCGAGTCGTAGCCGCCCGCCACCGCGCCGAAGCCCAGCGCCGTCGCGCCGTCGAGCACCGCTTCCGCGCCATAGCCGAAGGCGCTCGTGCCGAAGCCGCTCGCCACGCTGTAGCCGCCGTACGCCGACGAGGCATCGCCCGAGGCATCGCTGCGGAAGCCCGCCGCCGTCGACTGCAGACCCGAGGCGGACGCCTCGTTGCCCACCGCCGTCGCGTACGCGTTCGTCGCCTGCGAGCCCGCGCCCAGCGCCGTTGCACCCGCGCCGTCGGCGGTCGCGCCCGCGCCCGCGGCAACGGCGCCGTCGCCGCTGATGCTGGCGTCGTCGCTGCCGTCGTCGGCGCCGTCGGCCTTGAAGTAGCGGTCGGTGTGTTCGGCCAGTTCGGCGACCGCATCCACGGCGTCGGCGACCTCGCCCACCTGCCCGACCGTCGCCGCATCGCTGTCGGCGATGCCGTCGCTGACGTTGGTGATCCGGCGCGTGGCCGGCCCGACCGTGCCGGCGCCGCCGCCGTTGCCGACCGAGAACACGTTGGCTTCGGTGGTGCGCGCGCCGTAGCCCAGCGCCACGCTGCCGGTCGCGGCAGGGCCGACGTAGGCATTGAAGCCGAGCGCGATCGCGCCTTCGGCATGGGCCTGCGCCGAGTAGCCGACCGCGGTGCTGCGCAGGCCGATCGCCTGGGTCGCGCCGCCGAGCGCGGTCGCCGCGGAACCGGAAGCCAGCGCGTTGGAACCGACCGCGGTCGCGTTCGACTGCTGCGCCCGCGCGTTGTTGCCCAGCGCGGTCGCGTTCGCGTGCGTGGCCTTGGCCGCGTTGCCGACCGCGGTCGAGCCCGCGCCGCTGGCCGCCGCGTCATTGCCGCAGGCCATCGCGCCGGTCGCCGAGGCGACCGCCGTGCCGCAGGCGTCGACGACCTTCGCCGGCAGCTTTTCGTGCACGTGCGGCTTGCCGCCATGCGCCTGCGACTTGCTGGCCTGCTGCCCCTTCGAGCCGGGCTTGGTTGCATGGCCCGGGCCATGCGCGGCCGCGGCGCCCGCGAACGCGATCGCGCCGCCCACCACGACCGCCTGCAGCAACCGCGCCCCCTTCCCCTTGCCCTTCGACTTGGCCAGTTCCGACGCGACGGTGACCTGACCCTTGGACTGGTTCCAGACCTTGCAATAGATGCGGTTCATCGAATGGCCCTCTGTGAAGTTGACGTGATGCGGAAAACACCGGAAAACGACGGGCACGGACTGCCAGGGGAGTCCGGTGCGTAGTGAGCGGAAAGGGATCAGGACGGGTCGCGATCGCAGTTGGTCTGGCTTGATGGCCTTCCATGTGCGTGCCGGCAGCGCCTTCCTGAACGCCCCTCAAACTGCTGTAGGACTGTGACGATACTCACCGCGTCTGACAATTTTCGTCAAGCAGTCAGACGCCTTGCGTCACAAAATGACGCAGTAGAGGCGGTTTTATCCGAGTTTCAATCAGTTACCGCGAAGCGCTGCAGTTCGTTCGATGTTTCGCGTGAAACGAACTGACTTCACGGAAAAATGAATCCGCTTCCCGGGGCGCCGGAACCGTTGCGACGACGGTTTGGGGCGCAATCCGGGCGCTGCCGCCCTCCGGGACAGGGCGGCGGCTGCCCGCTTCCACGCCGACGGTATTGCGCCGCAGCATGGATCTCCGCAGCCATGCGAATCCGGGGAGCAGGCTCCCCACTGCATTCGGGAGGATGGGCCCGCACGCGGGTGGACTGACCACGGCCCCGCGCTGCCGGAAAGCGCGGCTCAGCCGAGCCGCGCGCGCGCGTTGCGGAACATGCGCATCCACGGCGAGGCATCCGGCCATTCGCGCGGCGCCCAGCTGAAGTTGAGGCTGCGCAGGGTGCGTTCCGGGTGCGGCATCAGGATGGTCGCGCGGCCGTCGTCGCTGGCCAGGCCGGCGATGGCGTCGATCGAGCCGTTGGGGTTGGCCGGATAGGTCGTCGCCGGCGCGCCATCGCCCTCGACGTAGCGCAGCGCGACCCGCGCCGCGCCGCGGTCGGCTTCGTCGTCGAACGCGGCGCGGCCCTCGCCGTGCGCGACCACCACCGGGATCCGCGAACCGGCCATGCCGGCGAGGAACAGCGACGGCGAGTCCAGCACTTCGAGCAGGCCCAGGCGCCCCTCGAACTGCTCGCTGCGGTTGCGCAGGAAGCGCGGCCAGTGCGCCGCACCGGGGATGATGTCCCTGAGCTGGGACAGCATCTGGCAGCCGTTGCACACGCCCAGCGAGAATGTGTCCGTGCGCGCGAAGAAGGCGGAGAACTGCGCGCGCAGCGCGTCGCGCTCGAGGATCGAGGTGGCCCAGCCGCGGCCCGCGCCGAGCACGTCGCCGTAGCTGAAGCCGCCGCAGGCGACGAGGCCGCTGAAGCCGTCGAGGGACACGCGCCCGGCAACGAGGTCGCTCATGTGCACGTCGACCGCGGCAAAGCCGGCGCGGTCGAAGCCGACCGCCATCTCGACCTGGCTGTTGACGCCCTGCTCGCGCAGGATCGCCACCTTCGGCCGTGCGCCCTTGCCGATGTACGGTGGCCGCTCCTGCGCGTCCTGCGCCTGTGGCACTTGTCCGTCCATGTCCGGTGCACCGATGTCGTCGGCCGGATCGAACACCAGCCGCGGCTGCAGCCCGGGCGCGTCGAAGCGGCGCGCGGCCTCGCGCTCCTCGTCGGCGCAGTCGGGGTTGTCGCGCAGCCGCTGCATGGCGTGCGTCACCGACCACCAGGCGTCGAACAATTCTTCCCACCGCCACTCGGCCAGCGTCTCGTCGCCGTGCAGCACGCGGATGCGCGCGCCGCCGGTCGGCCGCGCGATGCGCTGCGCGCATTCGACCAGGCCGTGGCGCGCGACGAGGTCGGCGAACTCGGCGCGATCCTCCGCGGCGATCTGCACCACCGCGCCCAGTTCCTCGGCGAACAGCGTGCGGAACACGTTCTCGGCGCGGTCCTCGCCCCAGCCGTCGAGGTCGATGTCGAGCCCGCGGTGCGAGCAGAACGCCATCTCGCACAGGGTGGCGAAGGTGCCGCCGTCGGAGCGGTCGTGGTAGGCGCGCAGCAGGCCGGCCTCGCGCGCATCGCGGACCAGCTCGAAGAAGGCGCGCAGGCGCGCCGGATCGTCAACGTCGGGGCAGGCGCCGCCGAAGGCGTCGAAGCACTGCGCCAGGATCGAACCGCCCAGCCGCTGCTTGCCGGCGCCTAGGCCGATCAGCCACAGCTCGCTGTCGATGCCGTCCTCGATCAGCGGTGTCAGCTGCTGTGTCACGTCGGGCACCGGCGCGAAGGCGGTGACGATCAGGGAGACGGGGGAGACGCTTTTGTGCGTTTCACCGGGAATCGGGAGTCGGGATTCGGGAATCGGAGGGCCGGTATCGTCGCTTTCGCGATTCCCGATTCCCGACTCCCGATTCCCGGCCTCAACCCACTGCACCTGCATCGACAGCGAGTCCTTGCCGACCGGGATGCTCAGGCCGAGTTCCGGGCACAGTTCCATGCCCACGGCGTGGACGGCGTCGAACAGCTTCGCGTCCTCGCCTTCGTGGCCGGCGGCGGCCATCCAGTTCGCCGAAAGCTTGACGCGTTCGAGCGCCTCGACCGGCGCCGCGCACAGGTTGGTGATCGCCTCGCCGACGGCCATGCGCGCGGCGGCGGCGGCGTCGATCAGCGCCAGCGGCGTGCGCTCGCCGATCGCCATCGCCTCGCCGGCCACGCCGTCGAAGCCGGCGAGCGTCAGCGCGCAATCGGCCACCGGCAGCTGCCACGGGCCGACCAGCTGGTCGCGCGCGGTCAGCCCGCCCACGGCGCGGTCGCCGATGGTGACCAGGAACTGCTTGGCCGCGACCGTGGGATGCGCGAGCACGCGCAGGCCGGCCTCGTGCAGGTCGATGACGTTGGTGTTGAGGCCGCGCCAGCGCACCGGCGCCGGGCGGGCGGTGTCGCGGTGCATCTTCGGCGGCTTGCCGAAGAGGACGTCCATCGGCAGGTCGATCGGGTGCGGTGATTGGTGATTGGTGATTGGTGATTCGAGGCCTTCGGCCAGGACGCCGTAGCCGACCGTGAGATGTTCCTCCGCCGTCGCCACGCCCACCGCCGCGAACGGGCAGCGCTCGCGCTGGCACAGCGCGGCGAACTCCGCGAGGCGGTCCTGCGGCACGCCGAGCACGTAGCGCTCCTGCGATTCGTTGCACCACAGCTGCATCGGCGACAGCGAGGGATCGTCGCTGGGCACCTTGTCGAGGTCGATCACGCCACCCACGCCCGAGTCGTGCAGCAGCTCGGGGATCGCGTTGGACAGGCCGCCGGCGCCGACGTCGTGGATCGACGCGATCGGGTTGTCCTCGCCCAGCGCGACGCAGCGGTCGATCACTTCCTGGCAGCGTCGCTCCATCTCCGGGTTCTCGCGCTGCACCGAGGCGAAGTCGAGGTCCTCGGCGCTGTCGCCCGAGGCTACCGAACTCGCCGCGCCGCCGCCCAGGCCGATCAGCATCGCCGGCCCGCCCAGCACCACCACCGCGTCGCCGGGGCGCAGCGAATGCTTGGCCACCATCGGCCGGTCCATCGCGCCGAGGCCGCCGGCGAGCATGATCGGCTTGTCGTAGGCGCGGGCCGGCTCGCCGGCGTGCTGCAGTTCGAAGCTGCGGAAATAGCCGAGCAGGTTCGGCCGCCCGAACTCATTGTTGAACGCGGCGCCGCCGAGCGGGCCGTCGAGCATGATCTCCAGCGCCGGCGCCATGCGCGGGTTCAGCGCGCGCGCGCCCTCCCACGGCTGCGGCAGCGTCGGGATGCGCAGGTGCGAGACGGAAAAACCGGTCAGGCCGGCCTTGGGCTTGCCGCCGCGACCGGTCGCGCCCTCGTCGCGGATCTCGCCACCGGCGCCGGTGCTGGCGCCCGGGAACGGCGAGATCGCGGTCGGATGGTTGTGGGTCTCGACCTTGATGCAGAACGCGCTGTCGGTCCCGGGCTCGCTGCGGTATTCCGCCGTCGCCGGGTCGGGCCGGAAGCGGCTGGCCGGATAGCCTTCCACCACCGCGGCGTTGTCGCTGTAGGCCGACAGCGTGTGCTGCGGCGTCTTCGCATGGGTGTGCTTGATCATGCGGAACAGCGATTGCGGCTGGTCTTCGCCGTCGATGGTCCACGAGGCGTTGAAGATCTTGTGCCGGCAGTGCTCGGAGTTCGCCTGCGCGAACATCATCAGCTCGACGTCGGAGGGGTCGCGGCCCAGCTCCGAGTAGCGCGCGCGCAGGTAGTCGATCTCGTCCCCGGCCAGCGCCAGGCCAAGCCGCACATTCGCGCTTTCCAGCTCCGCCAGCGCGATGCGCTCGAGCGCGCCGCGCGCCGGCACCGCGAACAGTCCCGCCGCCTCGTCGTGCGAGGACAGCAGCGACTGCGTCATCGGATCGTGCAGCCGTTTCGCCAGCGCCGCCTGCGCGGCCGCGTCCGCCGGGAAACCCGCGAGGTCGAGCCGCAGCCCACGTTCGACGCGCCGCACCGGCTGCCCGGCGCCGCGCAGGATTTCGGTGGCCTTGCTCGCCCAGGGCGAGATCGTGCCCAGCCGCGGCGAGACGAAGCGCGACACCGCGCCGGCCTCCGGCGCCTGCCGGTCCTGGCCGGCCTGCAGCACGCGCCGCAGCGTCGCGACGTCCGGGCTCGCCCCGGGTTCGGGCTCGATCCAGTAGACGTGCCACGCGCCGGCGATCCGGACGGCGGGCGAAAGCGACTGCAGGCGGAGCTCAAGCCGTTCGCGGCGGAACGGCGACAGGGCCGGAAGGCCCTCGAGGACGATCATGTCCGGAGAACACTGGGAGCGGGCCGCCTATTGTAAGGTCCTTCGCCCGGGTTCGTGGATGGGGCGGGGTTTGTCGGGTTGTCCCCACCCCAGCCCTCCCCCGCAAGCGGAGGAGGGAGTCCGGAAGCCGCTGCTTTTAGCCCCCTCCCCCGCTTGCGGGGGAGGGCTGGGGTGGGGGCAACCCGCGCGCCGCCAATCCCGTTGATCAGCCGCCGGCGCCCGCGCCCGACGACGCGTCCACCTGCTGCAGCGCCGATAGCAGCGCGTCCGGCGGCAGGTAGCCCGGCATCTGCACGCCGCCTTCGGTGATGATCATCGGCGTGCCGGTCAGGCCGACGCGCTGGCCGAGCTCGTAATGCCTCGCCACCGGGTTCTCGCAGCTGCGGGTCGGCACGCGCTTGCCGTCCTTGGCGTCGGTCAGCGCCTTGCGCCGGTCCGGCGCGCACCACACCGACACCATCTCGCGGTAGTCGGGCGTGTCCAGGCCCATGCGCGGGAACGCGAGGTATTCGATCGCGATGCCGCGCTTGTTGTACTCGGCGATGTCCTGGTGCAGCTTGCGGCAGTAGCCGCATTCGACGTCGGTGAACACGGTGACGGTGTACTTCGGATTCGCCGGCGCGAACACGATGCGCTCGCTGTCGGGCACGGCCGCCAGCAGCTTGCGCCGCACCGCGGCGACGCCGGCCTGGCTGACGTCCTTCTTCGCCTCAACGTCGAACAGGCTGCCCTGCAGCAGGTACTTGCCGTCGTCGCTGACGTAGAGCGCCTGCCCGTTCACGATCACCTCGCGGAAGCCGGCCAGCGGCGCCGCGGCGATGCTGTCGATCCGGATCTGCGGATTGATCGACTCGATCGCCTTGCGGGCGCGGTCTTCCGGCGTCCCCGGCGTCGTCTCGATCGCTTCGACGGCGGGTGCCGCGGCCGGGTCCCTGCCCTCGTCCCCGGCGTCGGGCGCCTGCGCGCAGGCGGACAGGCTGGCGGCACACAGGATGGACAACAGCAGGGTTCGCTTCGGGATCATCGGATTCGGCGCATCGACGCGATCAACGGGTAGACGGGCATTGTCGCACGCCCCATCCGGGCGCCCGCCCGCCGATGCGCGCCGGGTCCGGAACCGTTCAAGCTCGCCGCGAAGCCGCGTTCGCACTCAGATCGCGGTCACCGCCTGCTCGTGCACACCCGCCACCGCGCGGCCCGAAGGATCGGCCATCGCCGCGAAGCTCGCGTCCCAGGCGATCGCCGCGGGCGAGGAACAGGCGATCGACTTGCCGCCCGGCACGGTCTCGGCGCACGCCGGCCCGGGATAGCACTGCTCGAACAGACTGCGGTAGTAGTACGCCTCCTTGGTCTGCGGCGGGTTGACCGGGAAGCGCCGGTCGGTGGCGGCGAGTTCGCGGTCGCTGACCTGCGCCTCGGCGTGGGCCTTGAGCCCGTCGATCCAGCCGTAGCCGACGCCGTCGCTGAACTGCTCCTTCTGCCGCCACAGGATCGATTCGGGCAGGTAGCCCTCGAAGGCCTCGCGCAGCACGCCCTTCTCCATCCGCTGCGCGTCGCTCCGGGTCTTGTCGACCATCTTGTATCGCGCGTCCATGCGCATCGCCACGTCGAGGAACTCGCGGTCGAGGAACGGCACGCGCGGCTCCACGCCCCAGGCCATCATCGACTTGTTGGCACGCAGGCAGTCGTAGTTGTTGAGCGCGTCGAGCTTGCGCACCAGTTCCTCGTGGAACTCGCGCGCGTTCGGCGCCTTGTGGAAGTAGAGGTAGCCGCCGAAGATCTCGTCGCTGCCCTCGCCCGAGAGCACCATCTTCACGCCCATCGCCTTGATCCGGCGCGCCAGCAGGTACATCGGCGTGGAGGCGCGGATGGTGGTGACGTCGTAGGTCTCGACGTGGCGGATCACCTCCGGCAGTGCGTCCAGGCCTTCCTGGAAGGTGTAGGTGAAGCCGTGGTGCACGGTGCCGAGGTCCTTCGCCGCGACTTCGGCGGCGGCGAGGTCGGGCGAGCCCTCCAGCCCGATCGCGAACGAATGCAGGCGCGGCCACCAGGCCTCCGACCTGTCGTTGTCCTCGATGCGATGGCGCGCGTAGCGCGCGGCGACCGCGGCGACCAGCGACGAGTCCAGCCCGCCCGACAGCAGCACGCCATAGGGCACGTCGGTCATGAGCTGGCGATGTACGGCGCGCTCGAAGGCCTCGCGCAACTCGTCCTTCGAGACCTGCACGCCTTCGACGGCCGCGTAATCGCGCCACGGGCGTTCGTAATACTTCGTCAACGTGCGCGTCGCGCTGTCGTACCAGTGGCCGGGCGGGAACTGCGCCACGTCCGCACAGATCGGCGCCAGCGCCTTCATCTCCGAGGCCACGCACAGGCGACCCTCGCGGTCGTGACCCCAGTACAGCGGCACCACGCCGATCGGATCGCGCGCGATCAGGGCGCGGCCCCTGGCCTTGTCCCACAGCGCGAAGGCGAAGATGCCGTTGAGGCGGTTGAGGAAGGAGGCCGGTTCGTCCTCGCGGTAGAGCGCATTGATCACCTCGCAGTCCGAGCCGGTCTGGAAGGCGTAGTCCTGCGTCAGTTCGGCCTTGAGCTCGCGGTGGTTGTAGATCTCGCCGTTGACCGCCAGCGCGAGCTCGCCGTCGGCCGAGCGCAGCGGCTGCGAGCCGCCCGCCGGGTCGACGATGGCCAGGCGCTCGTGGACGAGGATGGCGCCGTCGTCATGGTAGACGCCGCTCCAGTCCGGGCCGCGGTGGCGCTGCTTCTGCGACAGCTCCAGCGACTGTCGCCGCAGGGCCTGGACGTCGTCGCCGGGCTGCAGCCCGAAGATGCCGAAGATGGAACACATGCGGGGAAACTCCAATTGCGGGGAAGATTGCGGAAAAGGGAACGATCGACTGCACACACGAAAAAGCCCGCACCTTGCGATGCGGGCTCCTGTGCGACCGGCGTTTTTCCCTGGGGATCTACGCCTGGCGACAGCCCGCTTCGCGCGCACGATTATTCACCGCATTGGAATTGCGGTTCGAACCGTTCGCGTTGAGGGACTGCGCTGCCATGCGGCGAACGTAACCGCCGGCGCCGCCGTTTGCAACGGTTGCAAACACAACCGTCACCGCCGAGCCCGAATACTTGCGGCAGGATCGGCCGCAGGCCGGCGGACAGCAAGGGGATCCAACCGTGAACGACACCGTGCAGCGTCTCTCCCGCACCTCCCAGGTCATCGCCATGCTCGCGCGCTACCGCAAGGCCGGCATCCTGACCGGGTTCGACCTGGGCGACGCGCAGGAGGAGGACGCCGCCGACGGGGACACCGACGCGCTCGCCGAACGCTTCGTCGCCGACCTCGAGGCCATGGGTCCGGCCTTCGTCAAGCTGGGCCAGGCGCTGTCGACCCGTCCCGACCTGGTCCCGGCGAGCTGGATCGCCGCGCTCGAACGCACCCAGGACGACGCCACCCCGGCGCCGGTGGGCGACATCGAGGCCCTGCTGGAACACGAGCTGGGCGTACGCGCGGGCAAGGTGTTCGCGCAGATCGATCCCGAGCCGATGGCCGCCGCCTCGCTGGCGCAGGTGCATCGCGCGGTGCTGCACGACGGTCGCGTGGTCGCGCTGAAGATCCAGCGACCCGACGTCGCCGGTTCGGTGCGCACCGACCTGGACGTGCTGGCCAGCCTCGCCGGCACCGCCGACGCGCTCACCGACGCCGGCCGCCGCCTGCGCCTGGCCGACTGGATCGCCGAGTTCCGCAAGACCATGCTCGACGAGCTCGACTACCGCACCGAGGGCGAGAACCTCGACCGCTTCGGCCGCCACCTGGCCGGCTACCCGCTGCTGCGCGTACCGCGCCCGGTCTGGGACTACGTGACGCCGCGGCTGCTGGTGATGGAGTGGATCCACGGCATCAACGTCACCCGCATCTCCGGCCTGCGCCGCACCGAGCTCGACACCGCGCCGGCCACCTCGCAGCTGCTGTGCGCCTATCTCGACCAGGTGTTCGTGCACGGCGACATCCACGCCGATCCGCATCCGGGCAACGTGCTGCTGTGCGACGACGGGCGGATCGCGCTGATCGACCTGGGCATGGTCGCCAGCCTCCCGCCGCGGCAGCGCGAGCGTCTGCTCAAGCTGGTGTTCGCCGCGGTCGACGGGCGCGGCGAGGACGTCGCGCGCGAGCTGGTCGCGCTCGGCACGCGGTTGGAGGACTTCGACGAGAGCGCCTACGTCCGCGAGATCTCGCAGGTGGTGGCGCGCTACGCCAGCGCGACCCGGCGCCAGTCGGAAGGCCGCATGGTGCTGGACCTGGTGCGCCGCGCCACCGAATGCGGGCTGCGCTCGCCGCCGGAGATCAGCCTGCTGGGCAAGACCCTGCTCAACCTCGAGCGCGTGGTCGACGCGCTCTCGCCCGACATGGACGTCAAGGCCGAGATCGAGGCGCACCTGCAGTCGCTGCTGCGCGACCGGCTGCGCAAGTCGCTGTCGCCGGCCAACCTCGCCGCCGAGGCGATGGAACTGCAGGAGCTGGTGCGCGAGGCGCCGCGCAAGCTCTCGGACACGCTCTCGCTGCTGGCGGCGAACCGGCTGCAGGTGCGCCTGGCCGGGCTGGACGACTCCCGGCTGATGGAGAACATCCAGAAGGTCGCCAACCGCATCGCCTCGGCGGTGGTGATCGCGGCCCTGCTGCTGTCCTCGACCCAGCTGATGCGGATGGAGGCCGGCCCGAGACTCCTGGGCTATCCGGCGCTGGCGGTGGTGATGTTCGTGATCGCCGCGGTGCTCGGCGTGACCCTGGTGGTCAGCGCGATGCGGCACGACCGCCGTGCGCGGCCGGTGGAGCGCAGCGGGGCGGATTAGGACGGGCCTACTTCCACCGCCTGCGCCTCCTGCCAGACGAACGCGCCTCCTGTCCGTCATTCCAGCGCAAGCTGGAATCCATTTTGCCGTTGATCCCGCCCGACGGAATCCACCGCGAAGAGACAGGATGGATCCCGGCTTGCGCCGGGATGACGGGATTGGGGCAGACGCGGTCGCGCCTGAAGGCGCTCCTACGACAGCAGGCGCTCGATCAGGGCCAGATACAGGTCGGGCAGCGCCTCGAGGTCGGCCACGCGCACGTGCTCGTCGACCTGGTGGATGCTGGCGTTGACCGGGCCGACCTCGATGCACTGCGCGCCCAGCGGCGCGATGAAGCGCGCGTCCGAGGTGCCGCCGCCGGTGCTTTCCTCGGGCGCGACGCCGGTGAAGCCGGCCAGCACCTCGCGCGCGGCCGCGCGCAGCGGGCCCTCGGGACAGTGGAAGGGTTCGCCGCTGCGGTGCCAGCGCAGGGTGTGGTCCAGCCCGTGCCGGCCGAGCAGCGCGGCGATCTCCGCTTCCAGCTTCGCGGCATCCCAGTGCGGGTTGTAGCGCAGGTTGAACAGCACGTGCAGCTCGCCGGGAATGACGTTGTTGGCGCCGGTGCCGGCGTGGATGTTGGAGACCTGCAGGCTGGTCGGCGGGAAGCTTTCGTAGCCCTCGTCCCAGGCGCGCGCGACCAGTTCGGCCAGCGCCGGCGCGGCGAGGTGGATCGGGTTGCGCGCCTTGTGCGGATAGGCGACGTGGCCCTGCACCCCGCGCACGGTGAGGGTGGCCGAGAGGCTGCCCCGGCGCCCGACGCGCAGCAGGTCGCCGAGGCGCTCGGTCGAGGACGGTTCGCCGGTGATGCACCAGTCGATGCGCGTGCCGCGTTCGCGGAACGTGGCGGCGACGCGGCGCACGCCGTCGATGGCGTCGCCCTCTTCGTCCGAGGTCAGCAGCAGCGCGATCGTGCCCGGATGGTCGGGATGCGCGGCCACGAACCGCTCCAGCGCGACCACGAATGCGGCGACGCTGCCCTTCATGTCGGCGGCGCCGCGGCCATGGAGCACGCCGTCGCGCACGGTCGGCGTGAACGGATCGCTGGTCCAGGCGTCCATCGGACCCGGCGGCACCACGTCGGTATGGCCCAGCAGCGCCAGCACCGGCCCGCCGCTGCCGTGCGTGGCCCAGAGGTTGTCGACCTCGCCATGGCGCAGCGATTCGATCTTGAATCCCGCACGCTCGAGCCGCGCCGCGACCAGGGACTGGCAGCCGGCGTCGTCCGGCGTCACCGAGGGGCGCGAGATCAGTTCGCAGGCCAGGTCGAGGACATCACTCACGGTTGCCGCTCCAGATCCGGTCAGGGGCGTTGCGGGAGCGCCCTTCGACGGTCGAAGGGCGGTCGATGCGTCTTGTCCCGCGCACTGGAAAAGAAGATCCCTCACTGCGTTCGGGATGACAATGCATCACGAGGCACGGTGGACGGGACGGTGGCTGCGGAACTGTCATCCCGAACACAGTGAGGGATCTGCCTTCCGGCAATCGCCATGCATGGAGATCCCTCGCCGCGCCCGGGATGACCGCCTTGAGGGCCACTCAGATTCCGAACCGCTTCTTGAAGCCGTTGTCGCTGAACCCCTGCGTCACCACGCCATCGTCGGTCACCACCACCGGCCGCCGGATCAGCTGCGGATGCTCGCGCAGCAGCAGCTTCCATTCCGGCTCGGAGCCCGGCGCCTTGCGGTTGGGCGGCAGGTTGCGCCAGGTGGTCGAGGACTTGTTGACCAGCGCGTCCCAGCCGCCGGCCTGCTGCGCCCATCCGGCCAGCGTGTCCGGCGACTGCGGCTCGTCGCGGTAGTCGACGAATGCGTGGGCGACGCCGAAACGGTCGAGCCACTTGCGCGCCTTACTGCAGGTG
This sequence comes from Luteimonas marina, assembly GCF_007859325.1. Classification (GTDB taxonomy): domain Bacteria; phylum Pseudomonadota; class Gammaproteobacteria; order Xanthomonadales; family Xanthomonadaceae; genus Luteimonas; species Luteimonas marina. Next base: position 314,178 of record NZ_VOHK01000004.1, read on the forward strand.
TCGCAGTTCTTCAGGCCGTACAGCGTCGTCATCGTCTTTCCCGCCTCCATCGATGTTCGTGGCCCCTCGTGGGAGAGGGCGTTGCCGTCAGTCCGCCAGCCCGCGCAGCAGGTCGTTGACGCTGGTCTTGCCGCGCGTCTTCTCGTCGACCTGCTTGACGATCACCGCGCAGTACAGCGCGTGCGAACCGTCGGCGGCCGGCAGCGAGCCCGACACCACCACGCTGCCCGGCGGCACGTAGCCGTAGCTGACTTCCTTCGTCGCGCGGTTGTAGATGCGGGTGGACTGGCCGATGAACACGCCCATGCCGATCACGCTGTGGTGGCCGACGACCACGCCCTCGACCACCTCCGAGCGCGCGCCGATGAAGCAGTGGTCCTCGATGATCGTCGGGCCGGCCTGCAGCGGCTCCAGCACGCCGCCGATGCCGGCGCCGCCGGACAGGTGCACGTGCTTTCCGATCTGCGCGCAGGAGCCGACCGTCGCCCAGGTATCGACCATCGTGCCCTCGCCCACGTGCGCGCCGATGTTGACGAAGCTCGGCATCAGCACCACGTCGCGGCCGAAGTAGGTGCCGCGGCGCGCGACCGCGCCCGGGACCACACGCACGCCGGCGGCCTTGAACTGCTCCGCGTCGAAGCCGGCGAAGCGGGCCTCGACCTTGTCCCAGAACGGCGCCGGCTGCGCCTCGACCACGGCCATGTCGTTGACGCGGAAGTACAGCAGCACCGCCTTCTTCAGCCACTGGTTGACCTGCCAGCCGCCATCGGCCGCGGGTTCGGCCACGCGCAGCTCGCCGCTTTCGAGGCCGAGCATGGCGCGCTCGACCGCGGGCTTCACCGAATCGCCGATCTCCTCGGCGCCCAGCGCCGCGCGACGCTCCCAGGCGTCCTCGATGATGCGCTGCGTGTCCGCTGCCTGTGCCGCTGGGGTCATGCCGTGGTTTCTCCGTCGATGCCGAGGTGGAGCGCGTCGCGCAGGGCGTCGCACTGGATGTCGTCGAGCGCCCGGTCCTGGCGGTCGCTGACCAGGAACACGTCCTCCGCGCGCGCGCCGAAGGTCGCCACCCGCGCGTCGTGCACGCGGACGTGCTGCTGGCGCAGGACCTGGGCGATGTCGGCGAGCAGGCCGGGGCGGTCGGTGCAGACCAGGCTCATCACCGTGCGCCGGCCGTCGGCGGTAGTGTCGAAGTCGACCTGCGGCACGACCCGGAAGTGGCGCAGGTGGCGCGGCTGCGCGCGGCGCGCGGGGCGCACGTCGAGCGATCCGCCCAGCACCGTCGCCAGCTTGCGTTCGATCGCGGCGATGTCGGGCGCCTGGCGCAGGTCAGCCGAGAGCACCTGGAAGGTGTCGAAGATGGTGTGGCCCGGGCCATCCAGCGCGCGCGCCTGCTGGATCGCGAGCCCGAGCCGGTCGAGGCTGATGACGATCGCCGCGAACAGGCCGTCGCGGTCGGGCGCATGCACGAAGACCTCCATGGCATCGCCGGCGCCGGCCACGCGGCGCACGCGCACCACGGTGGCGCCGGGCGCCGCGCCGCGCAGCGCCAGCGCCTGCCACACCAGCTGGTCGGGGCGCGCGCGCAGGAAGTTGGCCTCGGGCATGCGCGCGAACAGCGCGTCGATGCCGTCCACGCCCTCGGCGACCAGCAGGCCGGTGGCCTTGTCGCGGGTCTCGGCGATGCGGTCGGCGGCGCCGATGCGGTGCTCCAGCCCGCGCCGCAGCGCGTAGCGCGTGGCCGTGCGCAGGTCGGCCAGCAGCCGGTCCTTCCACGCGTTCCACAGCCGCGGCGAGGTGCCGGCGATGTCGGCGCAGGTCAGCAGGTAGAGATAGTCGAGGCGCTCGCGGTCGGCCACCTCGACGGCGAAACGATGGATCACCGCCGGGTCGGAAATGTCCTGCTTCTGCGCCGTGACCGACATCAGCAGGTGCTTGAGCACCAGCCATTCGACCAGCGCGGTGTCGCGCTCGGCGAAGCCCATCGCCTCGCAGAACGCGCGCGCATCGACCGCGCCGAGTTCGGAATGGTCGCCGCCGCGGCCCTTGGCGATGTCGTGGAACAGGCCGGCGACCAGCAGCAGTTCGGGCTTGCGCAGGAGCGGCCAGACCTCGTGCGCCATCGAGAAGCGCTCGTCGGGAATGCCGGTCGAGAACGAGGCCAGGTTGCGCAGCACCGCCAGCGTGTGCTGGTCGACGGTGTAGACGTGGAACAGGTCGAACTGCATGCGCCCCGAAACCATGGCGAACGCCGGGATCCAGCGCCCGAGCACGCCCAGCCGCGCCATGCGCTCGAGCGTGCGCACCGGGCCGGGCCCGCGCAGCAGGTCGACGAAGGCCTCGCGCAGTTCCGGCGAGGCGGCGTCGTAGGCCGGCAGCGCGTGCAGCGATTCGGCCAGCGCACGCGCGGTCTTCGAATGCAGGCCCTTGGCCTCGGGATGGTCGGCCCACAGCGCGAACAGCGCCAGCACGCGCGCCATGTCGCCGCCGGGCCAGAATTCGTCGCGGGCGACGAGGTAGCCGCGCTTCATCGCGAACTCGGCGTCGAGCGGCGTCGCCTCGACGTCGCCCTCGATCTGCTCCTCGAAGCGCTGCAGCAGGCGCTCGCCGATGCGCAGCACGATCGCGGCGCTGCGGTAGAAGCCCTGCATCATCCGCTCGACGGCGGCGTTGTCGGCGTCGGGGATGCGCTGCAGGCGCGCGGCCAGCGCCTTCTGGTAGTCGAAGCGCAGGCGCTCCTCGCGCTTGCCGGCGACCAGGTGCAGGCCGTAGCGCAGGCGCGAGAGCACGCGCCATTCGCGCTCGAGCGCGGCGTACTCGTCGACGCCGAGGTGGCCGAGCGGGATCAGCGATTCGATGTCGCGGGTGCCGAACACGCGCCGCGCCATCCAGCGCAGGGTGTGGATGTCGCGCAGGCCGCCGGGGCCTTCCTTGATGTTGGGCTCGAGGTTGTCGGCGGTGTCGCCGAAGCGCGCGTGGCGCTGGCGCAGTTCCTCGCGCTTGGCGTTGAAGAACGCGCGCGCCGGCCAGACCCTGTCGACCGCCACCGCCTCGGCCAGCTCCGCCGCCATCTCGGGCGTGGCGACCAGCGGCCGCGCCTCGATCAGCGAGGTCATCACGGTGAGGTCGTCCGCCGCCGCCTGCGTGCACTCGTCGAGCGTGCGCACCGCGTGGCCGACCGGCAGCCCGGCGTCCCACAGCAGCGCGAACAGGCGCGAGAGCGCGGCGGTGTCGGCTTCGCGCGCGGCCTCGCCGACCACCACCAGCAGGTCGACGTCCGAGCGCGGGAACAGCTCGCCGCGGCCGTAGCCGCCGATCGCGAACAGGGTCAGGTCGGCGTCGGCCGGGATCGAGCGCGACCAGGCCTGGCGCACCAGCGCGTCGACCGCGATCACGCGCGCCATCAGCAGGCGCTCGATGTCGCCGTCGGCGTCGAAGCGCTGGGCGAAGCTCGCGTCCTGGCCGCGCAGGGTCTCGGCGGCGGTGGCCGCCCAGGCGGCGTCCTCGCCGGCGCCGTCGGGGAGTGCGTCGTCGCCGACGGCCGCCATCGTCAGAGGTCGTTGTCGTCGCCGGGCAACCGGGTCAGGATCTCGACCCCGTCGTCCGTCACCACGACGGTGTGCTCCCACTGCGCCGACAGCTTGCGGTCCTTGGTGACCACGGTCCAGCCGTCCGGCAGCAGCCGGGTATGGCGCGAGCCCTCGTTGATCATCGGTTCGATCGTGAAGGTCATGCCGGGCTTGAACACCAGCCCCTCGCCGGGCCGCCCGTAGTGCAGCACCTGCGGATCCTCGTGGTAGACCTTGCCGATGCCGTGGCCGCAGTACTCGCGCACCACGCTGAAGCGCTCGCCTTCGGCGTACTGCTGGATCGCGTGGCCGACGTCGCCCAGGGTCGCCCCCGGCCGCACCGTGCGGATGCCGCGGAACAGCGCCTCGCGGGTGACCTCGACCAGCCGTTTCGCCATCACCGACGGCGTGCCGACGTAGTACATGCGACTGGTGTCGCCGTGCCAGCCGTCCTTGATGACGGTGACGTCGATGTTGATGATGTCCCCGTCCTTCAACACCTTCGCCTCGTTCGGGATGCCGTGGCAGATGACGTTGTTGGCCGAGATACAGGTGGTCTTGGGATAGCCCTTGTAGCCGAGGTTGGCCGGGGTCGCCTTCTGCACGTTGACGATGTGTTCGTGGCAGATGCGGTCGAGCGCCTCGGTGCTGACGCCGGGCTTCACGTGCTCGGCCACGACCTGCAGCACTTCGGCCGCCAGGCGGCCGGCCACGCGCATCTTCCCGATCTCGTCGAGGGTTTTCAGGGAAATGGACATAAGCGGCCATTATCCCCGATTCGCGCGGCTTCCTGAACGCGGGGACCGGGCATGCACCCTGCCGCGAAGGTCTTGCGCTTAACAAAATGACGGCACGCGTCACATTCCTGACAAACATACGACAGCGTTGTCACTCTTTGTGCGCGCCAGATCGCCGTACGACGGAATTCACGTTTCCAGTCGTCCTATGCGCCCCGGACTTCGCCCGGAACCCGCTTGGACAAGCCATTTTCCGAGTTGGCACGGGAATTGCTTATTTGTCCCGGTCCGGCACTTGCGCCGGTCCCGCAACCCAGAGGCGCGCCAGCGCCGGAGACCACCGGAATGAACACCATCAAATCCACCCTTCTCGCGATCGCGGTGGCCGCCGGCACGATCGGCAGCGCCCACGCCGACACCCGCACCGACACCTTCGAGGTCCGGATCCGCATCGTCGAGTCCTGCACCATCTCGGCCACCGACATCGACTTCGACGAAGTCACCCGCGGCACGGCCGCCACCGCGTCCGGCACCCTGACCGTCAACTGCTCGGCGGGTACGCCCTACGACATCACCCTGAACGGTGGCGCGAATCCCGACGGTTCGACGATCACCACGACCAGCCGGCGCATGGCGAACGGCAGCGTGTACGTGCCGTACGGCCTGTACAGCGACGGCGCACGCACCAGCGTCTGGGGCAACGACGCGGCTTCGGACGTGAGCGGCACCGGTACCGGCGGCGACGTGGACCATCCCGTCTACGCCGCGGTCACCGCCGCCGCGACCAACGTCGCACGCAACGACTACGTCGACACCGTCACCGCGACGATCACCTACTGATCGTGGCGCGGGCGCGCTCGGCTATCCTGAAGACCATGCGCGCGTTCCCCGCACCGTTGCGCCGGTCGCCACGCCTGCAGGCGTGGCTGCTGGGCGCCTGCCTGCTGCTGGCCGGCAGCGCCGTGCAGGCGGCCAGCCTGCAGGTGGCGCCGATCCTGGTCGAATTCCAGCCCGACCAGCAGGCGCAGGCGCTGTGGCTCACCAATACCGGCGATGCGCCGCTGCACGCCCAGGTCCGGGTCCAACAGTGGACCCAGGCCGACGGCGCCGAGCAACTGGCGCCGACCCGCGACCTGGTGGCCAGCCCGGCCATCGTGGAGATCGCGCCGGGCCAGAAGCAACTGGTCCGGCTGCTGCGGCTGCTGCGGCTGCAGCCGGCCGCGACCGGCCGCGAGCAGGCCTACCGGGTCCTGGTGGACGAACTCCCCAGGACCGACGGCCCGGCGGGCAGCGGCCTGACCCTGCTGCTGCGCTACTCCATTCCCGCCTTCGTGCTCAAGGCCGGCGCCACGCCGGTCATCGAGCGCGCGGGCCCGGCGCCGCTGGCCGACCTGTCGCAGGTCTCGGCGACGCTGGGCGACGGCGACGGCACCCTGTCCGTCGCCAACGGCGGCGACCAGCGCCTGCGCATCATGCAGCTGGCCTACGTCAATCCCGACGGCAGCCGGATCGTCCTCAACGACGGCCTGGTCGGCTACGTCCTGGCCGGCCAGCGCATGCAGTGGCCGCTGGTCCTGCCCTCCGCGGCGCGACCCGGCGGCAGCCTGCGCGCGGTGTTCAACCATGACGGCCAGGAACAGGCACTCCCGCCCGCACCGTCCGACCGCTGAAGCAAGCACGCCGCTGCGCCTGGCCGCCCTGCTGTGCGCGGCGGCCGGCCTCGGCGCGCCGGCGGCGGCTCCGGCGCACGCGGCAGCCGATCGCGACGTGGCGATCCTGGTGCCGCAGGCGGAAGGCGCGGCCGTGCCGTCCGAGCCTGCGCCCGGCCAGGGCGAGGAACTGTTCCTGGACGTGGTGCTGAACCAGTCGCCGACCGGCCGCATCGCGCGTTTCCTGCGCCGCGGCGACCGCTTCTTCGCCGACGCCGGCACGCTGCGGCAGCTCGGGCTGACTTGGCCGGGACAGGCGCAGGCCACCGGTCCGGTGGCGCTGGACGACATCCCCGGCATCGTCGTCGGTTACGACGCCGCGCTGCAGCGGCTGTCGCTGATCGTGCCGCTGCAGGCCCTGGACCGGCCCGTGACCCGCATCGGCGCCGCGCAGGACGGTGCCCCGGCGATCGATCCCGCGATGCGCGCCAGCGGCCTGCTGCTGAACTACGACCTGTACGGGCAACACCAGGGCGACAGCGACAGCCTGAGCGCGGCGACCGAACTGCGGCTGTTCGGCATCGGCCCCGGCGTGTGGAGCACGGCGATGGTCAGCCGCGCCGTCCGCGCGCCGTCCGGCGACCACAGCGACAACGTGCGGCTGGATTCGAACTGGCGCCTGGACTGGCCGGACCGGATGCTGTCGCTGGTGATCGGCGACAGCACCACCACGGCCCTGGGCTGGACCCGCGCCACCCGCATCGGCGGCGTGCGCCTGGGCACCGACTTCAGCCTGCAGCCCTACCGCATCACCTCGCCGCTGGCCACCCTGGTCGGCGAGGCGGCGCTGCCATCCACCGTCGACCTGTACATCAACGGCATCCGGCAGGCCAGCCAGCCGGTGCCGCCGGGCGTGTTCCAGATCGAAAGCGTGCCCTCGCTCAACGGCGTCGGCCAGGCGCAGCTGGTGGTCACCGACATCAACGGCCAGAGCCGGGTGATCGGCTTCGACCTGTACGGCACGCCGCGCCTGCTGGCCGACGGCCTGTCGGAATGGTCGCTGGAGCTGGGCGCGGTGCGCCGCGACTATGGCCTGCGTTCGTTCGAGTACGCCTCGGCCCCCATGGCCAGCGCCACCGTGCGCCACGGCCTGGGCAGCGCCGTCACCGTCGAAGGCCACGGCGAGGCCGGCGATGGTGTGACGCTGGCCGGCGTCGGCGCCAGCTGGCTGCTCGGCGCGCGCGGCGGCGTGGTCAGCGCGGCGCTGTCGGGCAGCCGTGGCGACGCGGGCAGCGGCCACCAGCACCTGTTGGCGTACCAGTGGAGTTCGCCGCGCTTCAACGCCTACCTCGGCACCACGCGCGGCAGCCGCGACTACCGCGACGTGGCCAGCCTGGAAGGCTCGGCGCTGGCGCGCCGCGTCGACCAGGCCTACCTGGGCACCAGCCTGCCGGCGGGGCAGTTCGGCCTCAGCTACGTCCGCCAGGACCTGCCCGAGGACGCGCCCGGACGCTACGCCACGCTCAGCTGGTCGCGCCAGCTGCCGCGCGGCGGCACGCTCAACCTCAGCCTCAGCCGCAACCTGGACGAGCACGACCGGGACAGCGCCTACCTGTACTGGTCGATGCCGCTGGACCGGAGGCGGATGGTGTCGGCCAGCGTCCGCCACGACCGCGACGGCCACGATCTGACGCTGGAGGCCTCGCAATCGCTTCCGGTCGACGAAGGTGGCTGGGGCTGGCGCGCGCAGGCCACCGCGGGCGAGAACCCGCAGGGCATGGCCCAGGTCAGCCGCCTCGGCCGCGCCGGGCAGTGGACCCTGGGCGCCAGCGGTCGCGGCGGTTCCGGCAACGACCTGCTGGCCTGGGGCAGCGCCCGCGGCAGTGTGCTCTGGACCGGCGGCCACGCCCACGCGCTGCGCAACGTCGACAACGCCTTCGCCCTGGTCTCGACCGACGGCGTCGCCGGCGTGCCGGTGCGGCTGGAGAACCGGCTGATCGGCAGCACCGGCGAGGACGGCCAGCTGCTGGTGACCCCACTGCGCGCGTGGGAGCGCAACAAGTTGTCGATCGACCCGCTGGACCTACCGCCGGACCTGCGCATCGAAGCCACCGAGGTCGAAGCCGTGCCGGCCGGCCGCGTCGGGGTAAAGGCGGTCTTCGGCATGCGTCGCGTGCGCATGCTGCAGTTCAGCGTGCGCGACGCCGCCGGAAAGCCGCTGCCGGCCGGCACCGCCGTGCAATGGCACGAGGGCGGCATCGCCAGCGTCGTCGGCCAGGACGGCGAGGTCTTCCTGCATGACGTGCCCGACGGCGCACGGCTGGACTTCCGCAACGGCGCGCTGCAATGCTCGCTCGTATTGCCCGACGCCGCGCCCGGCGCGGGCGGCTTCACCGATCCGGGAACGCAGACATGCCGATGAGCTTGCGCCATGCCGCCGTGGGCGGTGCTTCGTTCGGCGGCGAGCGCAAGCGCGCCATCTGCCTGACTGTGCTGCTGCTGACGTTGATGGGTGTCTTCTGGCCGGGGAAGGCCATGGCCCAGAGTTGCTGGTCGCCCGGATCGCTTTCACTGTCCTTCGGGACCGTGACGGGCGCGGGCGTGACCGCCAGCTCGTCAGGCCCGTTGGCGACCTGCCAAAGCGGTGCATTCACCACCTATTTCCGCATGTGCTTCTATCTCGGTGCCGGAAACCAGTCCAGCGGCAGCATCAGCCCCCGCAGGATGATCCACCACCCGACGTCCACGCGCATGGACTACTACCTGTATTCCGACGCCGCCCGCACGCAACTGCTGGGGCCGGTCGGCGGCGGATACCCCACCTACACGCTGGACGCGGTGGCGTCCGGCAGCAACACCCAGGTCACTACCCCGCTCACGGTATACGGCCGCGTGCCGTCCGGCCAGACTTTGGCGGCCGGCCACTATCAGGAAGAAAACCAGGAAGGCACGGTGTACTACCGTTATGGCACCTCGGGCTATCCCACCAGTTGCACGACCGGCGGCTCGGGCGGCGGCACCTTCACCACGTCCTCCAGCGGCATCAACGCCAACTACGTCGACACCTGCGCCATCAGCACCGCCACCGACCTCGATTTCGGCAGCGTCACCAGCCTCGCCAGCGCCCGCGACCAGGTCTCCACGATCACCCTGCGCTGCCCCACCGGGACCGCCTGGAAGCTCGGCCTGGACAACGGCGCCCACGCCAGCGGCAGCACCCGCCGCATGACCGACGGCAGCGGCCGCTACATCCACTACGAGCTCTACCGCGACGGCGCCCGCAGCCAGCGCTGGGGCAACACCCCCGGCACCGACAGCAGCGACGGCACCGGCAGCGGCACCTCGCAGACGGCCACGGTCTACGGCCGGGTGCCAGCGCAGGCCGTTTCCGCGGCCGGCAGCTATGCCGACACGGTCACGGTGACCCTGACGTTCTGACCCGTTTGCGCGCAACTGCCTGAAACCGCTATACTTCCGCGGCTCTGCTGGACCCTCATGCCTGCAGGCCGCCCACGCCGGGCGTAGCGATCCCATCGACGCAGGCGAATACACACCCGCTGCAATCACCCGTGCCGGGGTGTCCCGAAGTCCGCCCGGACCGAAGGATCTGGCCACGGAGGCAGCGGGGAGGCCCAACCCCGGAACCACGCGCCCCGCCCCGCGGGCCGCACCGCCCATCCATTGCCGTGGCGGCCGGTTCCCTGTCAGGAGTTACAACAATGCCCCAGATCACCATGCGCCAGATGCTGGAGGCCGGCGTGCATTTCGGCCACCAGACCCGCTACTGGAACCCGAAGATGGCCCCGTACATCTTCGGCGCCCGCGGCAAGATCCACATCATCAACCTCGAGAAGACGGTTCCGCTGTTCAACGACGCGATGAACTTCATCTCGGGCATCGCCCAGAAGCGCGGCATCGTCCTGTTCGTCGGCACCAAGCGCAGCGCGCGCGAGTCGGTGAAGGAAGAGGCCGAGCGCTGCGGCCAGCCGTACATGACCCAGCGCTGGCTGGGCGGCACCCTGACCAACTTCCGCACCGTCAAGCAGTCCGTCTCGCGGCTGAAGGAACTGGAAGCGGCCGAGACCGACGGCACCTTCGACAAGCTGGTCAAGCACGAAGTGCTGGGCCTGCGCCGCGAGCGCGACAAGCTCGAAGCCTCGCTGGGCGGCCTGAAGGACCTCAACCGCCTGCCCGACGCGCTGTTCGTGATCGACATCGGCCACGAGGACATCGCGGTCAAGGAAGCCAAGAAGCTCGGCATCCCGGTGATCGCGGTGGTCGACACCAACTACGACCCGGCGCTGGTCGACTATCCGATCCCGGGCAACGACGACGCGATCCGCGCCGTGCAGCTGTACGCGCGCGCCGCCGCCGACGCCGTGCTGGAAGGCAAGGCCGCCGCGCCGAACGCCGCGACCGTGCGCGAGGAGGAGTTCGGCGAGGCCGACGCCAAGCCCGCGCGCCGCGCACCGGCGAAGAAGGCCGCCAAGGCCGATGCCGAAGCCGCCGCCAAGGCCGACGAGGCACCGGCGGCCGACGCCCCCGCGGCCGAGTAATCGCGCCGCAACGCCGCCGCGGCACCCTGCGCGGCGGCATTCCTCATTGTAGGAGCGCCTTCAGGCGCGACCGTGCCCGGCACGGCATCGCTGCAGCGCCGGTCGCGCCTGAAGGCGCTCCTACATCCTGCATTTCAAATCCGAGGTACCCCGATGGAAATCACCGCTTCCCTGGTCAAGGAACTGCGCGAGCGCACCGGCGCCGGCATGATGGAGTGCAAGAAGGCGCTCACCGAAAGCAACGGCGACATTGACACCGCCGCCGAGGCGCTGCGCAAGTCCGGCCTGGCCAAGGCCGACAAGAAGGCCAGCCGCGTCGCCGCCGAGGGCCGCATCGCCGCGGCGCAGGCCGACGGCAAGGCCGTTCTGGTCGAGATCAATTCCGAGACCGACTTCGTCGCCAAGGACGGCAACTTCGTCGCCTTCACCGAAGCCGTGGCGCAGGCCGCGCTGGGCGCGGACGACGTCGAGGCGCTGAAGGGCGCCAGGCTGGCTTCCGGCGAGACCGTCGAGGAAGCCCGCGCCGCCGTGATCGCCAAGGTCGGCGAGAACGTGCAGGTGCGCCGCCTGGCGCGCATCGACAGCGGCAACCACGTCGCCGCCTACGTGCATGGCGGCAAGATCGGCGTGCTGGTCGAGCTCAAGGGCGGCGACGCCGACCTCGCCCGCGGCCTGGCGATGCACGTCGCCGCGATGAACCCGCCGCACAACAAGCAGTCCGACGTCCCGGCCGACTTCATCGCCAAGGAAAAGGAAATCGAACTGGCGAAGATGAGCGAGAAGGACAAGTCCAAGCCGGCCGAGATCCTGGAGAAGATCATCGGCGGCAAGATCGCCAAGATCGTCAACGAGGTCAGCCTCTACGGCCAGCCCTACGTGCTCGACACCGACAAGACCGTCGAGGCCGTGCTCAAGGCCGCCGGCGCCGAAGTCGTCGGCTTCCAGCGCCTGGCCGTCGGCGAAGGCATCGAGAAGGTGGTCGAAGACTACGCCGCCGAAGTGATGAAGCAGGCCGGCTTGGCATGACTTGATCCATTGCTTCAAGAACAACCAAAAAAGCCGCGGATATCCGCGGCTTTTTTGTGGCCCGATCCAGATCGCTTCCTGGAACGCCTTCGCACCCGGCAGGCCGGCCGTCGACCCCCGAGATTGTGATCATCATCACGATGTGCTAAGTAGCCTCAAGGGGCTGCGGATCATCACATCGAACGGGGAATCGAACATGGACGCGCGTGCGAAGTCATGGCTGCTTGCGGCCGTTGTACTGATCGCGGGAATGTCGCTTTGGCTGCTGTCCGGAAGCGAGCCGGTTCCGGAAGATGCCGTTTCACAGGTTCCTCCTCCGGCGCAAGCCGATGTCACCCGGCTGCAGCACCAGTACGGCCAGCTGCCGCTGACCTTCGAGGCCAACCGGGGACAATCCGCGGAGGAGGTGAAGTTCCTGTCGCGCGGCCCCGGGTACACGCTCTTCCTGACCCCGACGGAAGCCGTCTTCGCCCTGAGCCCGCCGCGTGGCGAACCCGATCCGGACCCGGCGGCATCCTCGGTGCTGGAGCAGCAATCCACCTCCCGCGAATCCGATGCCCGGCTCGGCATCGTGCGCATGTCGCTCGTCGGGGCCAACCCCAATCCGGCCATCGAAGGCGCCGACCGGCAGGAAGGCAAGAGCAACTACTTCTTCGGCAACGATCCCTCCAAATGGATCCGCAACGTCGCCCACTATGGCAAGGTTCGCTACAGCGGGGTCTACCCCGGCATCGACCTGGAGTACTACGGCAATCCGCAGCAGCTCGAATACGATTTCATCGTCGCGCCGGGCATCGATCCCGCGCAGATCGTAGTGCAGATGGATGCACATGGAGAGATGGCCCTCGATGCGGAAGGCAACTTGCTGATCGACACCGGGCGAGGCCTCCTCAAGCAATACAAGCCCGTGATCTACCAAGCCATGGAACACGGCCGCTCCCTGGTCGAGGGTGGCTACAAGATCCTTTCGAGTAACCGTATCGGGCTGGGAATCGGAAGTTTCGATCCAACGCTACCCCTCGTGATCGATCCCGTCGTCGAGTACAGCACCTTCCTGGGCGGAAGCGGCTGGGATACTGTTAACGACGGAATCACAATAAACCACGAAGGCGATGTCTACATTGCCGGCGGCACAACATCTCCTGACTTTCCGGGTGCCGTCCCGTACCCTGGCACGCCAACCCCAGTCACGGGCGGGGCTTATCAAGCCTTTATTGCAATTGTAAGCGCCGACGGAAGCAGGCTGAGAAGGGCCACATACTTTGGCGGTGATGCAGGGGCGCACGCAGATGACATTGCACTGGACAAGACCGGGAACATCCTGGTCTCCGGATCAACTGCATCAACGGACTTCCCCGTCGTTTCGGCCATACAGGCCGCGAATGGAGGGGGGGCAAACGACGCGTTCGTGGTCAAGTTCGGACCAGGGCTGGACGTGATCCACTACAGCACCTATCTCGGAGGCAGCGGCGCGGAGCGCGGAATAGACATCCACACTGATCTACAGGGGGCAGTCTACGTCTCCGGCATGACGACTTCCGCGGACTTTCCGGTCACCGCCGGCGCGTTCCAGACAACCATGGGCGGGCAGCAAGATCTATACGTCATCAAGATCGACCCAACCGGCAGCGAGGTCGTTTACAGCACCTTCTTCGGCGGGAGCGCCAATGAAGTTACAGGAAGGCTAGCTGTCGACGCTGCGGGCAGCGCGCACATCGCGGGCACCACCTATTCAGCGGACATGCCCGTACACAACGCTGTCCAGCCAGCCCTGCGCGGCTCATTGGATGCACTCGTGGCGAAGCTGTCGCCGAACGGAGACAGCCTCGTATTCAGCACCTATCTCGGCGGCGCCACCGGAAACTTCAAGACTGCAAGTCACCTCATGATCGATTCAGGGGGCGCCGTCTACGTCACGGGATCGACCAATTCGATTGACTTCCCAATCGTCGGCGGCTTGCAGGCCAACTATGCCGGTGGGGGTACCGATGCCTATCTGGCAATACTCCCGCCCTTCGGCCAATCGATCTCGTACTCCACCTACCTCGGGGGATCTGGCACCGACCAGTCGTTCGGCATTGGCATCGATGGCGAGTGCCGCATCCATATCGTAGGCAACACCTCTTCCAGCGATTTCCCGATCAGCGCCGATGCTGCCCAACCCACGCGGGCAGGAAACGCAGATGGGTTCGTCGTGCAGTTTTCCCCCGACCTGATGTCCCTGCAGTACAGCACTTACATCGGAGGAAGTGCCTCTGACTCCGTCACGGGAATGACGCTGGATCGCCTGGGGAACGTCGTGGCTGTCGGCCAGACCCGCTCACCCGACTTTCCAACGCATGCGCCACTGCAGCAGGAGATCGCCGCCGTTGACTCCATGGACGCGTTCCTTCTCAAGCTTTCTTCCCGGTCACTGGCGACGGGCGAAATCGTGACCGACGCCTGCAATTTCTCGTCTAGGAGCATTGCCCAGAACGATCCTTCGCAAGGCAATGTCTGGCGTTCGCTTGCGCAATCTTTCGTCGCAACGAATGCCCGCATGACATTCGGATTCCGCCTCAAGGACACCGGCGCGGACTTGCCGAACAGCGGCTCGGAGATCATCTACAGGCTCTACAGTGGCGAAAGCACGCAGACCCAGCCGCTTGCGACCAGAACTCTCAGGACACCCGCGGTACTCACAGCAGGACCAAGATCGATCGATGGCGATCTCGGTTTCGTTGAAGCCGATTTCTCAGCGGTTGCGCTGACCGTCGGCCAGAAATACACGATGGAAATCACAGTGCCTGAATCGTCCATGCCCGGACCAGGTAACGCGCACGGCATCGGCGTCTGGACAAGCTTGGTGGATCCCTATCCGGATGGAAGATTCTTCTTCCCTACCGGCTACAACAACGATTACTTCATCCACGAGGACAAGGCGTTCCGGATGGCCGCCAAGGACAAGCATCACGCTTACCATGACTTCAACGGCGACGGCCGCTCGGACCTGTTCTGGCGCAACGCAAACACGCGCGTCAATTCGCTCTGGCGATCCGCCAACATAGCCACGCAACAATCAGTCACTACCGTCACCAACTCCGCGTGGATGCCCGCCGGTGCAGGCGACTTCAACGGCGACGGTACCTCCGATGTCCTCTGGCGCAATACCGCCACCGGCGCGAACGCCATCTGGCTTTCCGCCAATTCCGCCACCCAACAGGCGGTGACCGGCGTCACCAACCTCCAATGGACCGTCGCCGGCACCGGCGACTTCAACCGCGACGGCCACTCCGACATCCTCTGGCGCAATACCGCCACCGGCGCGAACGCCATCTGGCTGTCCGGCACCTATGCCTTTTCACGCCCCATCGCCGCCGTCACCAACCTGCAATGGGCCGTCGCCGGCATCGGCGACTTCAACGGCGACGGCGAATCGGATGTCCTCTGGCGCAATACCGCCACCGGCGCGAACGCGATCTGGCTCTCCGGCATCCACGCCACCCAGCAGGCCATCACCGGCGTCACCAACCTCCAGTGGACCGTCGCCGGCATCGGCGACTTCAACGGCGACGGCCGATCCGACATCCTCTGGCACAACGCCGCCACGCGGGTCAGCAGCATCTGGCTGTCCGGCAGCTACGCCACGCAACAGGCCGTTGCGACGGTCAGCAGCAGCCAGTGGACCATCGCGGCTATTGGCGACTACGACGGCGACGGCCGCTCCGACATCCTCTGGCGAAACACTGCGTCGGGACAGAACGTCGTCTGGCGCGCCGCCAACCATGCCCTTCCGCAGGCCGTCGCGACGGTGAATCCCGCATCGGGCTGGCAGGTCGTGCGCTTCCAGCCATGACACTGGTCGGGCAAACCGCAGCCTGCGCCGTCGTTGACCGGCTCTGCGGCAGCGGGCCAATTCATCTCACGCTTCGGCTAGAATCTCCGCGTTTGCCCGCCCGGAGCCCCCCATGTCGCCACTCGCCTATCGCCGCGTCCTGCTGAAACTGTCCGGCGAGGCGCTGATGGGCGAGGAGGACTACGGCATCGACCCGAAGGTGCTGGGCCGGCTGGCGCGCGAGGTGATCGAGGCACAGCAGGCCGGCGCCGAGGTCGGCGTGGTGATCGGCGGCGGCAACATCTTCCGCGGCGCGGGACTCGCGGCCGGCGGCATGGACCGGGTGACCGGCGACCAGATGGGCATGCTGGCCACGGTGATCAACGCGCTGGCGATGCAGGACGCGCTGGAGAAGCTCGGCGGCAAGGTGCGGGTGATGAGCGCGATCAAGATCAACGACGTCTGCGAGGACTACATCCGCCGGCGCGCGATCCGCCACCTGGAGAAGGGCCGGATCGCGATCTTCGCCGCCGGCACCGGCAATCCCTTCTTCACCACCGATTCGGGCGCGGCGCTGCGTGCGATCGAGATCGGCGCCGACCTGCTGCTCAAGGCGACCAAGGTCGACGGGGTGTACGACAAGGACCCGAAGAAGCACGCCGATGCGGTGCGCTTCGACAGCCTGAGCTACGACGAGGTCATTTCGCGCGACCTGCAGGTGATGGACACCGCCGCGTTCGCGCTGTGCCGCGACAGCGACCTGCCGCTGCGCATCTTCGACATGGGCCAGCCGGGCGTGCTGCTGCGCATCCTCAAGGGCGAGCCGATCGGGACGCTGGTGCGCGGGCGAGGCTGAACCACGTCCGCGTTTGGGGGGAAACCGGGCTCAGAGTCGGCTCCCCCCCCCCGGATACGCCTTCCCGATCGCGTGCATCCGCCGGGAAAGTCGACTCTGACCCCTCGCCGCTCCGCCTATAATCCCACGGCTAAGCCCAAAGGACCCCGGAGCCGGCGATGCTCAACGAGATCAAGAAAGACGCCCAGACCCGCATGGCCAAGAGCATCGAGTCTCTGCGCCACAGCCTGGTGAAGGTGCGCACCGGCCGCGCCTCGACCGGCCTGGTCGACTCCATCAAGGTCAGCGCCTACGGCAGCGACGTGCCGCTGTCGCAGGTGGCCGCGGTGTCGGTGTCCGACGCCCGCTCGCTGGTCATCCAGCCCTGGGACAAGGCCATGGTGGGCGCGGTGGAGAAGGCGATCCTCGCCTCCGACCTCGGCCTGACCCCGAACACCGCCGGCACCACGATCCGCCTCAACCTGCCCGCGCTGACCGAGGAGCGCCGCCGCGACCTGACCAAGGTCGTGCACGCCGAGGGCGAGGACGCCAAGGTCGCGATCCGCAACATCCGCCGCGACGCCAACCAGCAGGTCAAGGAGCTGCTGAAGGACAAGTCGATCACCGAGGACGACGTGCGCCGCAGCGAGGACGAGATCCAGAAGATCACCGACAAGGCGATCAAGGACGTCGACGACGTGGTCAAGGGCAAGGAACAGGAACTGATGGCGGTCTGAGGGGCCGTGATTGGTGATTCGTGAATTCGTGATTGGTCAGAAGCCAAAGCCCGACCGAGGCCACCCCGTTGACTGAGACTCCGGATTCGCGGGACCCCGCTCTCTCGAATCACCAATCACCCATCACCGATCACCGCGACATGCCCAGGCATGTCGCGATCATCATGGACGGCAACGGCCGCTGGGCCGCCCGCCGCCGCCGCCCGCGCGCGATCGGCCATCGCGCCGGCGCGCGCGCGGTGAACGTCTGCATCGACTTCTGCCTCGAACAGGGCATCGAGGCGCTGACGCTGTTCGCCTTCTCCAGCGAGAACTGGGGCCGGCCCGAGGACGAGGTCGGCGCGTTGATGAAGCTGTTCCTGGCCGCGCTCGACCGCGAGGTGGAGGAACTGCACCGCCGCGGCGTGCGCGTGCGCTTCATCGGCGAGCGCGGGCGCTTCCCGGCCGACATCCGCGCGCGCATGCAGGCGGCCGAGGCGCTGACCGCCGGCAACACGCGGCTGGCGCTGTCGATCGCGGCCAGCTACGGCGGCCGCCAGGACATCGCGGCGGCCGCCCGCGCGCTGGCCGAGGACGTCGCCGCAGGCCGCCTGCGCCCGGAGCAGATCGACGAGGCCGCGGTCGGCGCGCGCGTCGCGCTGGCCGAGCTGCCGGCGCCGGACCTGTTCATCCGCACCGGCGGCGACTACCGGATCAGCAATTTCCTGCTGTGGCAGCTGGCCTATACCGAACTCTGGTTCACCGAAACCCTGTGGCCCGAGCTCGACGCGGCGACGCTGCACGAGGCGATCCGCGCCTTCGGCGCGCGCGAACGGCGCTTCGGCCTGACCGGCGAACAGGTCCGCGCGCCCTCCACCGCCATCGGGAGCCCACCGCCTTGAGCAAATCCCCGACCCGCACCCGCGTGCTCACGGCGCTGCTGATGGCGCCGGCGGCGATCGCCGGCGTGCTGCTGCTGCCGACGCCCTGGCTGGTTGCGCTGGCGGCGATCGTGTTCCTGGCCGCGCTGTGGGAGTGGTTCCGGCTCTCGGAGATCGACGACACCCTGCAGCGCACCCTGCTGCTGCTGGCCAACCTGCTGCTGATGGCGGCGCTGGTCTGGGCCTCGCCCACCGACAGCGGCGGCTCGCTGGTGCTGTTCAAGCTGGTCGCCATGATCGGCGTGATCTGGTGGCTGCTGGCGGTGCTGTGGCTGCGCCGCTACGGCTTCGCCTCCGACCACGACACCCACGCGCGCGTGTTCAAGCTCGCCGCGGGCACGCTCGCGGTGGTGCCGGCCTGGTGCGCGCTGGCGGTGCTCCACGCCGGCGACCCGGCGCCCACCGCCTGGCCGCTGGTCGCGCAGGGCCACGTCTGGCTGCTGGTCGCGCTGATGATCGTCTGGGCCACCGACACCGGCGCCTACTTCGCCGGCCGCCACTTCGGCGGCAAGTGGTTCGGCGGCCGGAAGATGGCGCCGCGGATCAGCCCCAACAAGACCATCGAGGGCCTGCTGGGCGGCATCGCGCTGGGCGTGGCGGTGGCGCTGGCGATGGCGCCGCTGGCCGGCGCGACCGTCGCGCAGCTGCCGCTGGTGGCGCTGGCGGCGCTGGCGACGGTGCTGGCCTCGGTGGTCGGCGACCTGTTCGAGAGCCTGCTCAAGCGCCACGTCGGCGCCAAGGACTCGGGCACGCTGATCCCGGGCCACGGCGGCGTGCTCGACCGGCTCGACAGCGTGCTCGCCGCCCTGCCCGTGTTCGCGGTCGCGAAGATCTGGCTGGGGTTCTGATGCGCAGCATCGCAGTCCTCGGCGCCACCGGCTCGATCGGGACCTCGGCGCTCGACGTCATCGCCCGCCACCCCGACGCGCTGCGCGCCGGCGTGCTCGCCGCGGGCGGCAACGTCGAGGCGCTGCTGGCGCTGTGCGCGACGCACCAGCCCGACCACGCGGTGATCGGCGACATGGCCTGCCTGCCGCGCCTGCAGTCGGGCCTGCGCAGCGCCGGGCTCGCCACCCAGGCGCATGCCGGGGCCGAAGCACTGTGCGCGCTGGTCGCGGGCGAGGCCTGCGACACCGTGGTCGCGGCCATCGTCGGCGCGGCCGGGCTCGATTCCACCCTGGCGGCCGCGCGCGCCGGCAAGCGGCTGCTGCTGGCGAACAAGGAATCGCTGGTGCTGGCCGGCGAACTGCTGATCCGCGCCGCGCGCGAAGCCGGCGCCACGATCGTGCCGATCGACAGCGAGCACAACGCGATCTTCCAGTGCCTGCACGGGCGCGAGGCCGGCGCCGACGTGCGCCGCATCACCCTGACCGCCTCCGGCGGCCCCTTCCGCGGCCGCAGTCGCGCGCAGCTGGCGGACGTGACCCCGGCCGAAGCCGTCGCCCACCCGAAATGGTCGATGGGGCCGAAGATCTCGGTCGATTCGGCGACGCTGATGAACAAGGGCCTGGAGCTGATCGAGGCCCACCACCTGTTCGGCCTGGCGGACGCGCGCCTGGACGTGCTGGTGCACCCGCAGAGCCTGGTGCACTCGCTGGTCGAGTTCGTCGACGGCTCCACCCTGGCCCAGCTCGGCCTGCCGGACATGCGCACCTCGCTGGCGGTGGGGCTGGGCTGGCCGCAGCGGATCCCCTCGGGGGTCGGCGCGCTGGACCTCGCCGCCCACGGCCGGCTCGATTTCGAGCCGCCGGACCTCGACACCTTCCCCTGCCTGCGCCTGGCCCGCGAGGCCCTGCGCGCCGGCGGCACCGCGCCGGCGATGCTGAACGCGGCCAACGAAACCGCGGTTTCAGCCTTTCTTCAGGGCCGGATCGGTTTCCTGTCCATCGCCGCGCTGGTGGAAGACACCCTCGCGGCGCTCCAGGTCGAACCGGCGCAGTCGCTGGCGGCGCTCGGCGAAGCCGACGCCCGCGCACGGCGCCATGCAGAACACGCCATCACCACGGGTGCCCTCCAGTGAGCCGCTGCCATGACTGAGTTCCTCGGCTCCGCCTGGTGGCTGATCGTCAGCCTCGGCATCCTCGTCACCATCCACGAGTTCGGCCACTTCTGGGTCGCGCGCCGCTGCGGGGTGCGGGTGCTGCGCTTTTCGATCGGTTTCGGCGGCGCGCTGTGGAAGCGCTTGGCCCGGGACGGGACCGAGTACCGCATCGCCGCGATCCCGCTCGGCGGCTACGTGAAGATGCTCGACGAGCGCGAGGCCGACGTGCCCGCCGCCGAGCTGGCGCAGGCCTTCAACCGCCAGAACGTGTGGAAGCGCATCGCCATCGTCGCCGCCGGCCCGGGTGCGAACCTGCTGCTGTGCTTCGCGCTGCTGTGGGCGATGTTCGTGATCGGCCGCCCGGACTACGCCCCGGCGCTGGGGTCGACCACCGGCATCGCCGCCGACTCCGGCCTGCGCGCGGGCGACGAGGTGCTGGCGGTCGGCGAGCGCGCGACGCCGACCTGGATGGAGCTGCAGATGGCGCTGCTGCCGGCCGCACTCGACCGCGCCGACGTGCCCCTGCGGGTGCTCGACGCGCAGGGCCATGAGCGCCGGCTGGACCTGCGCCTGTCGGCCCTGCCGGAGGACTTCGACCAGCGCCAGGTCATCCGCAGCATCGGCCTGGTGCCCCGCCATTTCACGATTCCCGCGGACGTCGGGCGGGTCGTGCCCGACGGCGCGGCCTGGGGCACGCTGGCCGAGGGCGACCGGATCACCGCGATCGACGGCCGCCGGGTCGAGCGCTTCGAGGACATCGGCCCGCTGGTGCAGGCGCTGGGCGAGCGCGGCGGCGACGCCATGGTCGAGGTCACCCGCGACGGCGACCGGCTCGCCTTCCCGCTGCAGCCGCGCGCGATCACCGACGCGCAGGGCCAGCCGCGCTGGGTGCTGGGCATCGAGGCCCCGCGCAGCCTCGAACTGCCGCCCAAGGACGCCCTGCAGCGCTACGGCCCGGTCGCGGCGGTCCCGGCCGCGGCCCGCGAGGTCGGCCACCTCACCGGCCAGCTCGTGGGCATGATCCAGCGCGCCTTCGCCGGCCGGCTGGCGCTGGAGAACACCGTCGCCGGCCCGCTGACCATCGCCCGCGCCACCAATGCCTACGCCAGCCAGGGCGTGGCCTGGTACCTGACCATCCTCGCCCTGCTGTCGCTGAGCATCGCCATCCTCAACCTGCTGCCGATCCCGCTCTTGGACGGGGGACACCTGTTGTATTACCTTATCGAGTTGGTCAAAGGCAGTCCGTTAAGCGAACGTGCGATGGCCGCCGGGCAGTATGTGGGCCTGGTGCTGTTGGCTAGCTTGATGGGCCTGGCGTTCTACAACGACATCCTGCAGCTGGTGCGCTGATGCCCTGCCCTCCGACCGCCACTGCGCCAGCAGTGGAGCTCTTCCCCAATCCGGATCGATCGATGACGCGTACCCCTGCCCGCCGCCTGCTCGCACTCGCCCTCGCGACCGCCATCGCACCCGCCTGGGCGCAGCAGGTCGATCCGCAGGCCGCGTTCGCGGTGCCGCAACCCGCCGCCGCGCCGCAGATCGTCCCGGGCGCGGGCAGCTTCACCGTCAGCGACATCCGCGTCGACGGCCTGCAGCGCATCGGCGCCGGCACGGTGTTCACCTACCTGCCGATCGAGCGCGGCGACACCATCAACCAGACCCGCATCGGCGAGGCGGTGCGCGCGCTGTACCGCACCGGCTTCTTCGAGGACATCCAGGTCGGCCGCCAGGGCGACATCCTCGTGGTCACGGTCCGCGAGCGTCCGGCGATCAACAAGCTGACCCTGACCGGCAACAAGGACATCAAGACCGAGGACCTGACCAAGGGCCTGGCCGACATCGGCCTGTCCGAGGGCGAGACCTTCGACCGCCTCGCGCTAGACCGCGTCACCCAGGAACTGACCCGCCAGTACAACAACCGCGGCAAGTACAACGTCCAGATCAATCCCACCGTCTCGCCGCTCGACCGCAACCGCGTCGACGTCACCATCGACGTCAAGGAAGGCAAGGCGGCCAAGATCCGCCACATCAACCTGATCGGCAACGAGACCTTCGAGCAGGAAGACCTGATCGACAGCTGGGAATCGGGCGAGAGCAACTGGCTCAGCTGGTACCGCCGCGACGACCAGTACTCGAAGGAGAAGCTCTCGGGCGACCTGGAGAAGCTGCACAACTACTACCTCGACCGCGGCTACGTCGACTTCAGCATCGACTCCACCCAGGTCTCGATCAGCCCCGACAAGCGCGACATGTACCTGTCCGCCGGCATGACCGAGGGCGAGGTCTACAAGATCTCGTCGGTCGAGGTCACCGGCGACACGGTGCTACCGAAGGAGGACGTCGAGCGGCTGGTGCTGGTGCGGGAAGGCCAGGTGTTCTCGCGCGCGCTGCTCGAGGTGACCTCGGACGCGATCACCGCGACGCTCGGCAACATCGGCTACGCCTTCGCCCAGGTCAACCCGATCCCGGAGGTGAACCGCGAGGACCGCACCGTCGGCATCAAACTGCAGGTCGTGCCCGGCCCGCGCGTGAACGTGCGCCGGATCGTGTTCAGGGGCAATACCCGCACCTCCGATGAGGTGATGCGCCGCGAGATGCGCCAGTTCGAGGGCGCGTGGTACTCGCAGGCCGCGGTCGACCGCTCCAAGGTGCGCCTACAGCGGCTGGGCTACTTCGAGTCGGGCAGCGTCAACGTCGAGACCCAGCCGGTGCCGGGCAGCAACGACGAGGTCGACGTCGTCTTCAGCGTGACCGAGACCACCTCGGGCAGCTTCGTGTTCGGCCTGGGCTATTCGCAGCTGGCCGGCCTGACCACGTCGGTCCAGCTGTCGCAGAACAACTTCCTGGGCAGCGGCAACCGCGTGTCGGTCGAGGCGCAGCGCAACGTCTACCTGCAGCGCTATTCGTTCTCGTTCATGAACCCCTACTTCACCGACGAGGGCATGTCGCTCGGCTACAACCTGTGGTGGCGCGAGTTCGACAACTCCGAGTTCAACACCGCGCAGTACTCCTCCACCAATGCCGCGATGCAGGTGATCCTCGGCCTGCCGATCACCGAGTCGGACACGGTCTCGGCGATGTTCGGCATCGACCGCAACCAGATCTTCGCCTGGCGCGGCTCGTCGCCGGAATCGATCGTCGACTACATCGACGCGATCGGCTCGCGCACCTTCCACGCCTGGCGCTCGGAGTTCGCGTGGGCGCGCGATTCGCGCAACGACTACCTGCAGCCCACGCGCGGCACCCTGCAGCGCGTGTCGCTGGAAACCACCCTGCCCGGCTCGACCGTCGAGTACTACAAGCTCAACTACGAGTTCTCCAAGTACTGGCCGATCAACCGCGCGCTGATCCTCAACACCCGCTTCGAGATCGGCTACGGCGACAGCTACGGCGACGACACCTACCGCATGTTCTGCCGCTCGCTCGGCGGCCAGCCGCTGCCGCCGCCCGGCAGCGCCGCGCCCGACCCCGCCGACGTCCCCGGCAGCGACGGCTGCGCCGACGGCACCGTCTACGACAAGACCCTGGTCGCGACCGGCCTGCCGTTCTTCGAGAACTTCTACGCCGGCGGCGCGCGCTCGGTCCGCGGCTTCCGCGACAACACGCTGGGCCCGCGCGAATCGGCCTACAACAGCAGCTACCTGCAGCCGATCGGCGGCTCGCTCAAGACCGTCGGCTCGCTGGAGATGTTCTTCCCGCAGCTGATCAAGTCGCCGGCCGCGCGCGTGTCCGCGTTCGTCGACTTCGGCAACGTCTTCCGCAACGTCGACGCGTTCGAAAGCAGCGAACTGCGCGCTTCCGCGGGCATCGCGCTGATGTGGCGCGCGCCGGTGGGGCCGATCTCGATCAGCTACGCCTATCCGCTCCGCAGCCAGGACGCGCTGCACGACTCGAATGGCGCGCTGATCCGCCAGGGCGACGAGCTCGAGCGCCTGCAGTTCACCTTCGGCGGCGCGTTCTGACGCCGCGCCCGGGCCGATGCCGCGCAGTGGCTTCCAGGTCTCCGCGGGGGAACTCGCCGAACGTTTCGGCCTTGCGCTGCGCGGCGACGCGACGCGCCTGATCGACGGCGTCGGCACCCTCGCCGGCGCCGGCCCGACCCAGCTGTCGTTCCTGGCCAACCCGAAGTACCGCGGCCAGCTGGCCGCTTCGCGCGCCGGGCTGGTGGTGATGCGCGCCGCCGACGCCGATGGCCACGACGGCGACGCGCTGGTCGCCAGCGATCCCTACGTCGCCTATGCGCGGATCGCGGCGCTGTTCGAGCCGGTCGAGGCGCCGGAGGCCGGCATCCATCCCACCGCGGTCGTGCATCCCGACGCCCGCGTCGAACAGGGCGCGGCCATCGGCCCGCACGCCAGCATCGGCGCGCGCAGCCGGATCGCCGCGGGCGCCAGCATCGGACCGGGCTGCGCGATCGGCGAGGACTGCGAGATCGGCGCCGGCAGCACCCTGGTGGCGCGGGTCACCCTGGTCAGGCGGGTGACGCTCGGCCAGCGCGTGCTGGTGCACCCGGGCGCGGTGCTGGGCGCCGACGGCTTCGGCATCGCGCTCGACCGCAGCGGCGGCGGCGAACCGCACTGGATCAAGGTGCCCCAGCTCGGCGGCGTGCGCGTCGGCGACGACTGCGAGATCGGCGCCAACACCACCATCGACCGCGGCGCCCTGGAGGACACCGTCCTCGAGCACGACGTCCGCCTCGACAACCAGATCCAGGTGGCCCACAACGTGCGCATCGGCGCGCATACCGCCATGGCCGGCTGCGTGGCCGTGGCCGGCAGCACCACCATCGGGCGATACTGCATGATCGGCGGCGCGGCGGGCATCGCCGGGCACCTGGAGATCTGCGACCGGGTGGTCGTCACCGCGATGACCCTCGTGACCCACTCGATCCGGGAACCCGGGGAGTATTCTTCCGGGACGCCGCTGATGGACAGCCGGAGCTGGCGCAGGAACGCGGTCCGCTTCAAGCAGCTCGACGCACTGGCAAGGCGGGTGGGAACGCCTTCGAAGGGAGAAGAATGAACCAGCCGGTTTCGCTACCGATCGACATCAACGGCATCCACGAGCTGTTGCCGCACCGCTTCCCGTTCCTGCTGATCGACCGCGTGGTCGAGGCCGAGCCGGGCAAGCGCGTGCTCTGCTACAAGAACGTGAGCGGCAACGAGCACTTCTTCCAGGGCCACTTCCCGGCGCAGCCGGTGATGCCCGGGGTGCTGGTGATCGAGGCGCTGGCGCAGGCCGGCGGCGTGCTGAGCCAGCTGACCCACGGCGGCGGGCTCGAGGGCCGCCTGTCGTACCTGGTCAAGGTCGACAACGCGAAGTTCTCGCGCATGGTGGTGCCGGGCGACCGGCTCGACCTCGAGGTCGAGCTCAAGCGCGAGATCCGCAACATGACCCTGTACGCCGGGGTCGCGCACGTGGACGGCCAGCAGGTCGCCTGCGCGGAGATCCTCTGCGCCGAGGTGCGCGCCTGACATGGCGGCCGCCGGCATCCATCCCGCCGCAGTCGTCGATCCGGCGGCCCGGATCGGCGAGGGGGTGTCGGTGGGCGCGTTCACCTTCATCGGCCCCGGGGTCGAGATCGGCGACGGCACCGCGATCGGCCCGCACTGCAGCGTGCACGGGCCGACCCGCATCGGCCGCGACAACCGCATCCTCGGCCACGCCGCGATCGGCGGCGAGCCGCAGGACAAGAAGTACCGCGGCGAGCGCGTCGAGCTGGTGATCGGCGACCGCAACCTGATCCGCGAATTCGTGACCCTCAACCGCGGCACCGGCGACGGCGGCGGCGTCACCCGCATCGGCCACGACAACTGGTTCCTCGCCTACACCCACGTCGCGCACGACTGCGTCGTCGGCGACCACTGCGTGTTCTCCAACAACGCCTCCCTCGCCGGCCACGTCACCGTCGGCGACCACGTGATCCTCAGCGGCTTCGCCGGCGTGCACCAGTTCTGCCGCATCGGCGCGCACGCCTTCATCGGCATGGGCGCCTTCGTCAACGGCGACGTGCCGCCGTTCCTGATGGTGGCGCAGGACAAGTACGCGCGCCCGCGCGGCATCAACGCCGAAGGCCTGAAGCGGCGCGGCTTCGACGCCGGCCGCATCGCCGCGATCCGCCGCGCCTACCGCGCGCTGTACATGGGCGACGCCAAGCTGGACGAGGCCAGGGCCGAGCTGGAGGAAATCGCCGGCGCCGGCAGCGACGACGTGCGCGCGATGCTGGACTTCATCGGGAGCGGCGAGCGGCCGCTGTTGCGGTGAAGCCGTGATTGGTGATTGGTGATTCGTGATTGGTAAAGAGCAAGGGCAGGCCTCCGGAACGCGGGACGTCACCGCTTTTTCCAATCCCCAATCCCCAATCCCCAATCCCCGCCGCCAGCGCTTCGCGCTGGTCGCCGGCGAAGCCTCCGGCGACCTGCTCGGCGCCGGGCTGGTGGAGCAGCTGCGCGCGCGCTTTCCCGATGCGGAATTTGCCGGCGTCGGCGGCGCGGCGATGCGCGCGGCTGGGGTCGAGACCTGGCACGATGCCTCCGAACTCGCGGTGATGGGCCTGAGCGAGGTGCTGCGGCACCTGCCGCGGCTGCTGTCGCTGCGGCGCGGGCTGCGCAGGCGCCTGCTCGACTGGCGGCCGGACGTGTTCGTCGGCATCGACGCGCCCGACTTCAACCTCGGCCTCGAGCGCGCGCTCAAGCGTCGCGGCGTGCGCACCGTGCACTACGTCAGCCCCTCGGTCTGGGCCTGGCGCGAGGCGCGCGCGGCAAAGATCGGCCGCAGCGCCGACCGCGTGCTGTGCCTGTTCCCGATGGAGCCGGCCATCTACGCCCGGCATGGCGTCGACGCGCGCTTCGTCGGCCATCCCATGGCCGACGCGATGCCGCTCAATCCCGACCGCCGCCGCGCGCGGGCCGAACTCGGCCTCGACGACGACGCGCCGGTACTGGCCGTGCTGCCGGGCTCGCGCCTGGGCGAGATCGAACGGCTGGGCGCGGTGTTCCTCGAGGCGGCCGCGCGCGTCGCCGCGCAGGTGCCCGGGCTGCAGGTCGTGGTGCCCGCCGCCACGCCCGGCTGCCGCGACGCCATCGCGCGCCTGCCCTCCGCTGCCCACCTGCGGATCCTCGACGGCCGGGCGCGCGAGGCGATGACCGCCGCCGACGTGGTGCTGCTCGCCTCGGGCACGGCCACGCTCGAGGCCATGCTCGCCAAGCGGCCGATGGTGGTCGGCTACCGCATCGCGCCCAGCACCTACCGCATCGTGAAGGCGCTCGGCCTGCTCAAGGTCGACCGCTATGCGCTGCCCAACGTGCTCGCCGGCAGCACCATCGCGCCCGAGCTGATGCAGGACGACTGCACGCCCGCGAACCTCGCCGCCGCCGTGCTGGCCTGGTTCACCGATCCGGCCGCGGTGGCGGCGCTGGAGCCGGTCTACCGCGGCCTGCACCTGGCGCTGCGCCGCGACGCCTCGGCCAGCGCCGCGGACGCGGTGGCCGGGCTCGTGCCGGAGGCGCGATGAGCCTGCTGGTCGCCGGCGTCGACGAGGCCGGCCGCGGTCCGCTTGCCGGACCGGTCGTGGTCGCCGCGGTGATCCTCGATCCCGCGCGCCCGATCGCGGGCCTGGGCGATTCGAAGAAGCTGACGGAGAAGCGGCGCGAGGCGCTGTATCCGCTGATCGTCGAACATGCGCTTGCGCACCGCATCGAGTTCGTCGACCGCGACGAGATCGACGCGCTCAATATCCTGCAGGCAACGCTGGCGGGCATGCGCCGCGCGCTGTGCGGGCTGTCGCCGGCGGCAACGTTCGCGCGCATCGACGGCAATCGGCTGCCGAAGGACCTGCCCTGCCGCGCGGAGGCACTGGTCGGCGGCGATGGTCTCGACCCGGCGATCATGGCCGCATCGATCCTGGCCAAGGTGGCGCGCGACCGGATGATGGTCGAGTTGCACAGGCAGTTTCCGCACTACGGTTTCGACCGGCACAAGGGCTACCCCTCGCCACTGCACCTGGCGGCGCTGCGCGAACATGGGCCGTGCCCGCAGCATCGCCGCAGTTTTGCGCCGGTGCAGCAATCCCTGCTGCGCTAGGGAAGGCCTGAACAACCGCCGCCATCCCCGCGAAGGCGGGGATCCAGTGTCTTTGCTGTTGGTTCCAAGGATGAAGACACTGGGCCCCCGCCTTCGCGGGGATGACGGAAACGTCAGCATCCGAGCCGGAAATGCTCCAGCGTCGGTTGCTCCTACGAACAGGCGTCTCGCGACTTGCGCGGGAACCCCATGAACATGCACGCGCTCACATTCCAGCCGTGAAGACCATCACCTCGCCCTCCCATCCAGCCTGAAGTCGCGGGTTCTCCGGCAAAACCATGCCTCCCCTTGCCGTGCCCGCACGGTTCACGCCGCCCGGCCGCTCTGGCAAGATGTCGAATCATGCCCAGGACGGCAGCGCTCCCCCGGAGGGTGATCGATGGATCGATCGAGGATGGACGATTTTGTGGCCAATGCCGCGCTGCTGGCGGCGCACCTCACCCAGCAGTGCGAGAAGGCGGTTGCGAAACAGCAGGCCGCCGCGCTGGACCTGCAGCAGTCGGCGGATGCCCTCGGGGAGGGCGTCGCCGCCGGCAAGCTTGAACTCGAACAGCACGCCCGGGGCGCCATCCGCGAGGCGCTCGCACGGGAACTGGCCGACGCTTCGCGATCGCTGGAGGACACCGTCGACCGCCTGCAGCAGCTGGGCGAACGCTTGCGGATCGAGCAATCCTCGGCCGGCCTGCGCATGCGCGTACTGGAGTGGAAGTCGATCGCGTCGCTGGCGGTCGCGGCTGCCGTCCTCGTCGGCGGCAGCGCCTACGCGGCCCGGCACAACCTCCAGCGCGCCGAGCGCGCGCAGGTCCGGGCCGATGTCCTGGAAGCGCTGCGGCACGTCGCGATCACGTCCTGCGACGGCCGCCCCTGCGTGAAGCTCGAGGACGGGCTGCAGCGCTGGACGAAGAACGACGAGTACGTCCTGGTCGACGCCGGCGCATCCGTGGAGGCGGCCGGCCGATAGCGCGCGAACGGATCGTCGCGGCAGGACCCGTGGCGATCGTGGCCCGTGGTTCCAACAAGGAGGTTCCATGAACTACCGTGTCCTGACCGCACTGCTGGCAAGCGTGCTCGCGCTGCTGGGCGGCGCCTACCTGTCGGGCTACCTGGCGCTGGTGTTCCTTGGCCTGGAGACCGGCCTGCTCAAGGCCGGCACCTGGTACGACTACGCCAGGCACCTGGATCACCCGCAGGTCGCGCGCTACGCATGGCGCATCCGGGCCGCGGGCGGCATCGGCTTCGGCCTGATGCTGCTGGCCTGGACGGCGACGCTGGTGATGCTGTTCAAGCTGCGCAGCCATCGCAACCTGCATGGGCGCGCGCGCTTCGCCGGCCTGTCCGACCTCGCCGGCAAGGGCTTCCTCGGACGCAGGGACGACGGCATCGTCGTGGGCCGCATGCACGGCAAGCTGCTGCGCCTGTCCGGCCAGCAGTTCGTCATCCTCGCCGCGCCCACCCGCTCGGGCAAGGGCGTGGGCGTGGTGGTTCCCAACCTGCTCGACTACCGCGAATCGGCCGTCGTGCTCGACATCAAACAGGAGAACTTCGACCTCACCTCCGGCTGGCGCAGGTCCATCGGCCACGAGATCTACCTGTTCAATCCCTTCGCCGGGGATCGCCGCAGCCATCGCTGGAACCCGATGACCTACGTCTCGGCCGACCCGGCCTTCCGGATTTCGGACCTCCAGGCCATCGCCGCGATGCTCTATCCCGACGGCGACGACAAGGACAGGTTCTGGATCGGCCAAGCGCGCAACGCGTTCCTGGCCTTCGCCCTGTACCTGTTCGAGACCCATGACGACCAGGTCCGGCAGGGCGTGCCCCGCGAGTTGCTGCGCCCGCCCACCCTCGGCGCGGTGCTACGCGCCGCCTCCGGCGACGGCGGGGAACTCAAGCCCTACCTGCAGGCGCTGGCCGCGAAACCCTGGCTGAGCCCGCATGCCCGAACCGCCTTCGCCGGCCTGCTGTCGCAGGCGGACGTGACCTTCGCCTCGATCATCGGCGCGTTCCGCGAACCGCTGAACCCCTGGCTCAACCCGGTGCTGGATGCGGCCACCGGCGGCGACGACTTCAGCCTCGACGACGTCCGCCGCAAGCGCATGACCATCTACGTCGGCATCCAGCCCGACAAGCTGGCCGAGAGCCGGCTGATCGTGAACCTGTTCTTCAGCCAGCTGATCAACGTCAACACCCGGGTACTGCCGCAGAACGACAAGTCGCTCAAACACCAGTGCCTGCTGCTGATGGACGAATTCACCGCCATCGGCCGCGTGGACATCATCTCCAGATCGGTGGCCTACATGGCCGGCTACAACCTGCGCCTGCTGCCGATCATCCAGTCGATGGCCCAGCTCGACGCCGTCTACGGCAAGGAACTCTCGCGCACCATCATCACCAACCACGCCCTGCAGATCGTCTACGCCCCGCGCGAGCAGCAGGACGCCAACGACTATTCCGAAATGCTCGGCTACACCACCATCCGCCGCCGCGCCCGCACCCGCTCCCACGGGCAGGGCCGCAGCGTCTCGGACAACGAAGTCATGGACAAGCGCGCACTGATGCTGCCGCAGGAGCTCAAGGCGATGGGGCCGGAGAAGCAGATCCTCCTGTACGAAGGCCTGGCCCATCCGGTGCTGTGCAGGAAGATCCGGTATTACAAGGATGGATACTTCATGAAGCGGATCAAACCCAGAGTGGAAATCTCACCACTGGACCTGCAGAAGGCGAGCGACGGCATCCGCCTGACCCTGCATCGGGAAAAAGAAGACGTGATGCGAGCACTGACGGCAACATGACAACCGTTTCGTTGCAGGCACCGACCCAACAGGAGAATCGGGCGATGAGATTTTCATATGCCGCCACAGTGGTGGCGATCGGAGTTTCCGGCGCATTCTCAGCGTGCACGCCAGGAATGCCTGTTGATGCCAATGACAATGAAACAGCCACAACCGCTGCCACCACATACCAAGCCGTTCCAGACACCCGGAGCAAGGATTGGAACGAGCGCGTCTCGATGTCGCCACATGATCTCCCTCATGAAGGCTCCGGAATGAGACCGGAGTTCTGGCGCTGCGCGGAAATTGGCGCCTGGCCGGATGCCGCTGAATGCATAGGCCATGAGCGCACCTATCAGGATGCGCGCCTGAACAGCGCCTTCCAGCAACTGATGGAACGGCTTGAGGTCGAGAATCAAACTCGAGCCACGATCGCGCAACGCGCATGGCTCCGAGCCCAGGAAGCGGATGGCATGTTCGAGGCATCCCTCTTTGACTCCCTCGGTTCAATCGGAAACTTCGAGGCCGGAAGCAACGAAGTACTTCGGATCTGCTCACGTGCAAGGCAAATCGACGGATACGCAGGATCGGAAAACCCCGACCCTGCAACCATGAAAACTCCGGAAATCTGCACAGAACCATCTTCGAGCTGCGCTGATGACGAACCAGGCAACCTGGAGTCCAAGCTGGACGACGCCTACGAGAAACTGATGAGTCTCGTTGACGACGACCTCCGGAAGAAACTGGCGGAGTCCCAGCGTGCCTGGATCGACCTCCAAGAAGCCGATGCTGAACTTGAAAGATCAATCTCCCCAAACTCATCGAGTTCTGGCAAAAAAAAGAGAAACTGCGCACGTGCCGAGCAACTGGAGAAATATGCGCTCGTGATTGAATGAAAGATCGGATGTCTGGAAACCACAAGGAAGGTGACTTATGGCACGGAACATCAATACCAGGGAACTTGAACCCCTCGCAGGGGCCATGTACTTCACCATAGGAAGAGGAACCGAGGGAGGCGCCTCTTCATACCGACTATCAGTCGCGGGCGTTGGTGAGGGCAAATGGGGATCTGTCGACGCAGTCGCGATGAACAGCGGCTACAGCTTGGGTACGATCCAGGTTGATCTTGGGCAAAGGGGCACATGGCCTCTCGGCACGGTCGAAGCACGCCCACTCACGGAAGGGGAGAAAACCTATGTAGACGCAATCATCGAGCAGTCCCATGCCCACGCCAAGAAGCATCAACTGCCCTTCACAAATGATCTGGAGAAACTGCGCACCGACCTGCTCAGCCACGGTGACGGAAGGAAAAGCCGACCCTCGATTACATTCATCGATACTGACACACGCGACAGCATGAATGCATGGGCATCATCTGATGAAGGAAGGAAGTGGATTCATACCAACATCGATTATCCGCAAGTCAGGAACATGACTCGGATTGCGATGTCGATTCTTGACAGGACCAACCACAGCGTCCAGGAAGAACGTCGCTTTGAAGCAACGAACATTCTGGCAAAGACCGCCAATCAGGTACCAGGCAAACTTGGGCGGCTGGAGAATGTACTCAACAACGGCGCAGGCTATGATGAATTGTTGGCCGAGGCCAAGGCGATTCAGGCTGGGCTACGGTACTACCACGGACCCAAGGCGGCGTCTGTTGCACAGAGTTATGAAAACAGGTACGGCATCCTAGGCGCGGAACAGTCTCTGGATCGTGCCCACGCCAAGGTTGGTTCACCCGACTACGACCCTTCGGTAGAAGCGCGTGACGTGGACATTCAGATGGCACTGCGCGCCATCGGGCAGCGCCCCCGCATCCACGTGATCAGTGACCCGACTATCGCCAGCATTCAACAGAATCTCAACGAGATTGGGTTCACCGACACCCGCGGACAGCCCCTGGTCGTGGACGGAATCCGCGGAGGCCCGGGCAGCCGGACCAACCAGGCCATCGAGGCATTCCGCACGCAGTCCAGCCTGCCCGCCGAGCGATTCAGGGACTGGAGTCCCGCCGAGTTGCTGGCCGCCACGGAAGCCGCCCTCGATACCCGACAACCGCTGCGTCGCCTCGACCGCACGATCGACGCGTTCGGCGAACGCTTCAGTGCGAACACCCCCGGAAGCACGCAGAAGGCCACACCGCGCCTGGTCAACGGCCTGCCCGACTATCTGCTGCGGGGACGCGAAGCCACACCGGCGCCATTGCTCGCATCGCAGCCCCCGCGGACCGGCGACACCGCTCCCCGCGCGCCCCAACCCGCCGCGCCCGCCCCGTCGCCACCGCAGCCCGATGCGGAACTGCAGCCCGGCCACCGCGGCACGGCCGTGCTGGCCCTGCAGGAACGCCTGCGCCTGGTCGGTGCGACGGACCGGGACGGCCGGGAGCTGCAAGCGGACGGCAACTATGGTTCGCGCACCAAGGACGCGGTCGAACAGTTCCAGTTGTGGACCGGCCGCGAGACCACCGGTATCGCCGACAGGGACACGCTCCAGGCGCTGGACGCGCAAGCCCGGTTCGCGAGCCGGCAGCGCGGGGCGGGCGTCGCCCCCGGGCGGCACGTGGCCGACAACCTGATGCACACTCCCACCGCGCCCGGCATCGCCGCCGACGTGGTGCCGCCACAGCGGATCGCCACGACATCTTCCGCCGGGACGAACCTGCCGCCGCTCCATGACCCGCAGCACCCGCAGCATGGGCTGTACGCCGAACTGAAAGCCGTATTGCCCGACTACACCAGCGAGCAGCGGCTGGCGCAGTTCACTGCCGTCCTCCACGGCGGCGGCATCCGGCAAGGGGACCTGAAGGCAATCGACATCAACGCCGATCGCGCCATGTTCATCGCGCATCACGAAGCCGGCATTTCCGTTCGGCTGGGACAGGAACGCCCGCCATCGATCGAAGACAGCCTGCAGCAGATCGAACACGATCGCCGGGGGCAGGAGGGAACGACGCGACAGATGCAGGCCGTGCCGGCCCAGAATCCACCGGCGGTGCAGCACTGATCGATCGGCCGTCGCGGGCCCGCGCAGCGCCGACCGCGCGTGACGATCCGACCGGTGCTTTACGCTTCCCGAATGCCGCGCGTGCGAGCATTTCGCACACGCCAGACGCCACCGCGGGCCCGCCCATGACGCCGACCGTCGCGCCTTTCTTCCACAAGGCCAGCAGCACCTGGAGCTATGTCGTCACCGATCCGGCGACGCGGCAGGCGGCGATCGTCGATCCTGTGCTCGATTTCGACTTGGCCTCGGGGCGCACGTCCACCCCCTCGGCGCAAGCGCTGCTCGATCACGTGCTCGGCGAAGGGCTCGACCTGCGCTGGATCCTCGAAACCCACGCCCACGCCGACCATCTCTCCGCCGGGCACTGGCTGAAGGCGCGGCTGCCGGCGGCAACGCTGGCGATCGGTGAAGGCATCCGCACGGTGCAGAAGACGTTCCGCCCGATCTTCAACCTCGGCGAACACTTCCCGGTCGACGGGTCGCAGTTCGACCATCTGTTCGCAGACGGCGAGGCATTCGCGATCGGCGACATCGCCGCGCGCGTGATCGCGGTGCCGGGCCACACCAGCGACAGCAACGCCTACCTGGTCGGCGACGCGCTGTTCACCGGCGACTCGCTGTTCATGCCCGACGGCGGCACCGCGCGCTGCGATTTTCCGGGCGGCAGCGCGGCGCAGCTGTTCCGTTCGATCCGGCGGCTGTACGAACTGCCGGACGACACGCGCGTGTTCGTCTGCCACGACTACGGCCCCGGCGGCCGCGACGTCGCCTGCGAGACCACGATCGCGGCGCAGAAGCAGGGCAACATCCACGTGCGCGACGGCGTCGACGAGGCCGGCTTCGTCGCCGTGCGCGAGGCGCGCGACCGCACGCTGGCGATGCCGGCGCTGATCATTCCCTCGGTGCAGACCAACATCCGCGCCGGCGCCCTGCCCGAACCGGACGACAATGGCGTGCGCTACCTGAAGGTCCCGCTGGACACGCTCTGATCCGGCGCCGGCCCTGCCATCGGCCGCCGGCCGGACCGCTGCCTGCGGGACGCTATAGTTCCGATCACTCCCCAACGTTCGAGGACTCCGCATGCGCCGCCGCGCCGCCCTTCCCCGCTTCCGCCGGGTCGCCGCCGGCCTCGTCGCGCTGGCGCTGCTGCCGGCCGCCGCGCACGAGCATGCGCAGGACCCGTCCCTGCGCGCATCGCAGCCGGAGCCGCCGGAGATCGCCTCGCCGGTCCCGGTCCCGCTCGACGAGGCCACGCTCGCCGCCCTGCCGCGCGAGTCGGTCAGCGCGCGCGTGCACGAGGCGACGCTGCGCTGCGAGGGCGTGCCGCTGATCGCGCTGCTGCGCGCCAGCGGCGCCATTCCCGAGGGGCGGCTGGGCAGTCCGCACCTGGCGCGCTACGTGCTGGCCGACGCGCGCGACGGCTATCGCGTGCTGTTCTCCTTGGCCGAACTCGATCCGGGCACCGGCAACCGCGCCGCGTACGTGGTCGACCGCTGCGACGGCAAGGCGCTGGGCGACGACACCGGGCCGCTGCGCCTGCTGGTGCCCGATGACGTCCGCGCGGCGCGCGGCGTGCGCCAGCTGGAGGCGATCACCGTGGTGGTGGCGCCATGACCCTGCCTGCACGGAGACCGGCGATGTTCCGGAGACTGTTCGCGACGATGGCGCTCGCCCTGCTGCTGACGGCCTGCGGCAAGCAGGACGCACCGGCCAGTGCCAATGAAGGTACGACGACGCCTCTGACCGTGTTCGCCGCCGCGAGCCTCAAGGAATCGATGGATGCGGCGGCGGATGCCTTCCGCCAGCAGACCGGCCAGCCGGTGCAGGTCTCGTATGCCGGCAGTTCCGCGCTCGCCCGGCAGATCGAGCAGCGCGCGCCGGCCGACGTGTTCGTCTCCGCCGACACCGAATGGATGGACTGGCTGCAGGAGCGCGATCTGGTCGACACCGCCACCCGCGCCGACCTGCTCGGCAACACGCTGGTGCTGGTGGCGCCGGCCGACGGCGAGGCGCAGCCGCTCACGCTCGAAAGCGGCACCGACCTGCTGCCGCTGCTCGGCGACAACGGCCGCCTCGCGCTGGCGCTTACCGACAGCGTGCCGGCCGGCAAGTACGCCAGGGCCGCGTTCGAATCGCTCGGCCTGTGGAACGCACTGCAGCCGCGCGTGGCCGAATCGGAGAACGTGCGCGCGGCGCTGCTGCTGGTCGCGCGCGGCGAGGCGCCGCTGGGCGTGGTCTACGGCAGCGATGCGCGGGCCGAGCCGCGGGTGAAGGTGCTGGCAACCTTCCCCGCCGACGCGCACCCCGAGATCGTCTATCCCGTGGCCAAGCTGCGCGCCAGCTCGCATCCGCAGGCAGGTGCGTTCGTGCAGTGGCTGGAATCGCCCGAGGCAGGCGAGCTCTTCCAGCGGTACGGTTTCATCCTGCGCTGAGGCCGCGCCTGCGTGTTCACGCCCGAGGAAGCCACCGCGATCGCGCTCAGCGTGAAGGTGGCGGTCGCAGCATCGCTGGCCAGCCTGCCGCCGGGCATCGCGGTGGCGTGGCTGCTCGCACGCCGGCGCTTCTTCGGCAAGTCGCTGCTGGACGCGCTGGTGCACCTGCCGCTGGTGCTGCCGCCGGTGGTGGTGGGCTACGCGCTGCTGGTGACGCTGGGGCACAACGGCACGGTCGGGCGCTTGTTGTCGGAGCAGTTCGGCATCACCCTCGCCTTCCGCTGGACCGGCGCCGCGCTCGCCAGCGCGATCATGGGCTTCCCGCTGATGGTGCGCGCGATCCGGCTGGCGATCGAATCGGTGGACCGGCGACTGGAACAGGCCGCTTCGACGCTGGGCGCGAACCCGCTGCGCGTGTTCCTCACCGTCACCCTGCCGCTGGCCTGGCCCGGCATCGTCGCCGGCACGGTGCTGGCGTTCGCCAAGGCGCTGGGCGAGTTCGGCGCAACCATCACCTTCGTCTCCAGCATCCCGGGGCAGACGCGCACGCTGTCGTCGGCGATCTACGGACTGATGCAGGTGCCGGGCGGCGAGGCCGGCATCTGGCGGCTGGCGGTGGTCGCGATCGCCATCTCCCTGCTCGCCCTGCTGGCCTCGGAATGGCTCGTGCGGCGCCAGCGCGGCGAGGAGCGCGATTGATGCTCGACATCGACGTCCAGCTGCGGCGCGGCCGTTTCGAGCGCCACGTGCGCATCGCCGAGGATGCACGCGTGCTGGCGCTGACCGGGCCGTCGGGCGCCGGCAAGACCTCGGTGCTGAACGCGATCGCGGGGCTGGTGCGACCGGTGTCCGGCCGCATCGCGATCGACGGCCGTACGCTGTTCGACAGCGCCGCCCGCATCGACGTGCCCACGCACCGCCGCCGCATCGGCTACGTGTTCCAGGACGCGCGCCTGTTCCCGCATCGCGACGTGCGCGCGAACCTGCTCTACGGCCGCCACGGCGCGCGCGGCGACGTCGCCTCGTTCGAACTCGACGCGGTGGTCGACCTGCTCGGCATCGGCCACCTGCTGCAGCGGCGCCCGGCGAACCTGTCCGGCGGCGAGGCGCAGCGCGTCGCGATCGGCCGCGCCCTGCTGTCGCAGCCTGCGATCCTGATGTTCGACGAACCGCTGTCCTCGCTCGACCAGGCCCGGCGCGAGGAACTGATCCCCTGGCTGCAGCGCGTGCGCGACGAGGTGCGGCTGCCGATGGTCTACGTCAGCCACACCGAGGACGACGTGCGCCGCATTGCGCATGCGGTGCACGTACTGGCCTGACGCCTGCCGTCAGGCGCCCGGGGCCGGACCCGGCGCATCGCCGTCATTCGCGGCAGGTGCCGGATCGGACGCCCGGAAATCCACCGGCACCCGCACCCAGCCCTCGATAGCCTTGCCGTTCTCGACGCGCGGCGCGAACTGCCACTGTCGGACGGCCGCCACGGTCACCGCGTCGAATACGCCTTCCGGCCGGGCGTGCTCCACCACCACGTCCTTGACGCTGCCATCCGCGCCCACTAGGACCCTCAGCATCACCCGCCCGTCCAGACCCTTGGCCGCAGCGTCCGGCGGATACTCGGGCGGGGGCAGGCGATTCGCGGGCATGGGCCCCTCGGCCGCCCGTATCGGCGATTCGGGCGCGGGTGGCGGCTCGGGGGCTCCGGCCGGACGCGCGGACCAGGCGGCATAGCTGCAGGCAGACAACATGATGCCCAGTGCGAGGATCCCGGAACGACGGCGACCGATCCCGGGTTGAGGTTGTTTCAGCATGAGGATGCGCTCCTTCAACGATTGGCTGGACTGCCAATGGCAGCCGACCGGCAGTCCAGGGACGGCCAACTGCACGTTCAACATCGCGTCTGCGTAGCGCCGACGGGCTTGGGGATGGGATGCGACCACGGTGGCGTCGCAGGCCAGTTCCTGGTCGAGGCGGAAGCTGCGCCCGGCGAAGTGCAGGAGGGGGTTGAACCATTGCAGGCAGCGCAGCGCCACCGCGACCAGGTTGGCGCGGGTATCGCCGCGCGCCAGGTGCGCCCGCTCGTGGGCGAGCACCAGGATCGCTTCGTCGGGTCCATGCCGCGATTCGAAGTCGACGGGCAGGATGATGCGCGGACGCAGGGCGCCGACGACCGCCGGACCCTCCACACGGGCACCCCGCCAATGACCCTCGGCATCGCGTTCGAGCCTGCCAATCCGCGCCAGAAAGTGCCGCTGCTGCCGTATGAAGCGCAATGCCGCCAGCGCCATGCCGATCAGCCACATACCGGCCAGTACCAGGGCCCAGTCGATGCCCGGCCCTGCCGCCGAAGCCGATGCGGCCTCGACCGCTGCCACCACCAACACGCCCGGATGCAGGGCCACCAGTTCCGGCGCCAGCACCTGGCCTGCCTGTGGCCGCGGCAGCGCGGCCGCGACCAGCGCCAGTGGCACCAGCGCCCAGGCGCCGTAGGCCACGCGGACACCGAAGGCGCGCCGCAGCGGACGGCGCAGGACCAGCACCAGCAGCAGCGCCCCGCTGACGGCGAGGCTGCCGTCGACCAGCCAGCGAAGCAGGGACTCAGCGACGGCCATCGTCGAGGTCCTCGATCAAACGACGCAATTCGTCGATGTCGGCCTGGCTGAGCTTGCCGCGCTCGCTGAAATGCGCCACCAGCGGCGCCACGCGGCCTCCGAACAGCCGGTCGAGCACGCCTTGGCTCTGGCTCGCCACCCAGGCCTCGCGCGTCAGCTGCGGCGAGTACAGGTAACGTCGACCATCGCGATCGGCACGCACGGCCCCTTTCTTCAATAGCCGGTTGAGCAGGGTCTTGATGGTCGGCTCGGCCCAGTCGCTGCGCGCCGAAAGCACGGCAACCACCTCGTCGGAACCAAGCGGGCTGCGGTTCCAGAGGACCTCCATCACAACCGATTCGGCGTCGCTGACCGGCATCGTTTACACCTGTAATTTTTATTCAGATTACAGCTGTAATCTATGTTGTCAAGCCCCTTGTTTCCCCGATGCCGCATCCGGGGCCGTCAGCCCCCCGGCATCGGCTGCCACCCGGCGGTGCACGCACCGGCATCGGATCGGACGCTACCGTCGCCAGCCCGCCCGCGCCCGTCTTCCGCTTCGGCCAGCAGCGCTGCGATCTGCGCACCAAGCGCGAGATCCCCCACCTGCCCGAAGTGCTGCGCGCGCAGCCGGCCCAGTACGTCGATCAGCACCAGCGTCGGCGTGCCCTGCATCGCGTAGGCGCGCATGGTCTGCGGGATCGGGCCATCTGCCGCCGGCGCATCGACGCCGACCGGAAAACCGATGCGGTACTCGTGCAGGAAGGCTTCCAGCGCGACCGGCGTCATCGCGGCATGGTGTTCGAACACCGCGTGCAGCCCGACCACGGCGACGCGCTCCTTCGGGAACGTCGCGTGCACGCGCGCGACCTGCGGCAGTCCATGGGAGACGCAGCCCGGGCACAGCATCTGGAACGCTTCGAGCACGATCACCCTGCCGCGCAGCGACTCCACGCCGAGCGGCGCATCGGTGTTGAACCATTGCGACACCTGCCACGGCGGCGCGGGACGCAGCGATCGTTCCATCTCGACCCTCCACGGAAACGGGGTGCCGGAGACCCGGCCATCGCGGATCTCCGGCGGAACGGCGGGCCCGGCGCATCGACTTGCCCGGCCGGGCCGGGTCATGCGCCGGACGACCGCCTCAGCGCAGGTCGGCGAGCGCGGCGCCGAAGTTGATGTGCAGCGGCTGGCCGTCGATCAGCAGCGCCGGGACCGACTTCACGCCGGCCTGCTCGGCTTCCCGCAGCCGCCCGGGCTGCTCGCCCAGGTGCACCACTTCCACGTCGTAGCGCGCGGGGTCGAGTGAATGGGCGAGTCGCTGTTCGGCGTCGACGCAGACCGCGCAGCCGGCGTGGTAGAAGATCGCCTTGTTCTGGCTCATGATCGGAACTCCTCTTGCTTGCTCTTGCAGGGTGGGTGGGAGGTACCGGGCGGCGTCCGATGACCGTCGGGCGCCGCCCACTTTTTCCGCTCAGGGCGGAAGCGCTTGCCGGAAACGCAGGGCGTTGCCGGCGAGTTCGATGTCCGGCGCAGGCGCCTGCTCCGGGCAGTCGGCGCGCAGTTCGGCGTCGCCGAACGGCAGCTGGATGAAGGCGCAGAAATGCGGCTTGTCACGGTGTCCGGTGGCGAACGGGCGGAAGTGGCGGCAGCCCAGGCAGGTGCGCGCGCCGGTCGCCATTCCGCGCTTCTGCGCCTCGTGCACCAGCAACTGCGTGGCGCGCAGCAGCGCCGCGAGGTCCGGTTCGTCCAGGCCTTCCAGCAGCGCGCCGATCCCGTGCAGCGGGCTGCGCAGGCGTTCGGCCAGGCGCCGGCCGGCGCGCGTCAGGCGGACCAGCGCCGCGCGCCCGTCGTCGGGGTCCGGACGGCGTTCGATCCAGCCTCTGGTTTCCAGCGTGGCCAGCGTGTCGCTGACGCTGGCGGGCGTGACGCCAAGTCGCGCGGCGATGGCCTTGGCGCGCATCCCCGGCCGGGCGCCTTCCAGCATCCGCAGCACGGCCGAGTGCGCCGGCGGCAGCGCGGGGACGCCGTCTTCCGGCCGCCGGGACTGCGCCCGCGCCAGCGCCGCGAGTTGTTCGATCCCGCTGGCGACCTGCTGGCGCTGGAACGGCGTCGTCGACATGGCAATATAGTTAGGATTCCTAACTATATGGTCAAGTACCGCCTGTCGGAGCGCCTGCGCCTCCCGGCCGATGCGGCACGGCGACGATCATCACGACATCCCCTTGCCGTGGCATGCGGCATGCTGCCGCTTTCCCGCGAGGCAATGCCCATGCCGTCCGTCCGCAAGGCCAGCTTCCCGCCCGACCAGGTCCGGCGCTTCCTCGAACCGGGACCGGTGCTGCTGCTGTGCACGGCGTGGAAAGACGAACGCGCGATCATGACGCTCGGCTGGCACATGATGCTCGGCTACGACCTGGTCGGCACCTACCTCTGGGACGCGAACCGCAGCCACGCGCTGGCCCGCAGCAGCCGCGAGTGCACGATCAACCTGCCCACCGCCGGCCTGCTCGACGCCGTGGTCGGCATCGGCAACTGTTCCAGCCGCGACGTCGACAAGTTCGAGCGCTTCGGGCTCACCGCGATGCGGTCACACGAAGTCGCGGCGCCGTCGATCGCGCAGTGCCACGCCAGCTTCGAGTGCCGTCTGCACGAGACCCGCATCACCCGCGACTATCCGCTGTTCGTCTGGCGCGTGGTGCACGCGCGCGTCGCACGCTCGCCGAAGCTGCCGCGCACCGTGCACTATCGCGGCGACGGGCGCTTCATGCTGTCGGGCGACGAGGTGTCGCGGCGGCGGCTGTTCCGGCCGGAGATGCTCGAACAATGACCAGGTGCCTTCGATGACGCTGCTGCTCGACGACCTCGACGATACCGTCGCCCGGATGCTGCAGCAGCTGCCGGCCGAGCTGCACGTCGGCGCGCCGCTCGGCCTGGGCAAGCCGCACCGCCTGCTGAACGCGCTGTACGAACGCGTGGCCGCGGACCCGTCGCGGCCGATGACGCTGTACACCGCGCTGTCGCTGGATCCGCCGCGCGCGGCGCCGGGGCTGGAGCAGCGGTTCCTCGAACCGTTCGCCGAACGCCATTTCGGCGCCGACTTCCCGCGCCTGGCCTACGTCGACGCGCTTCGCCGCGATGCGCTGCCGGCGCATGTGTCGGTCGAGGAGTTCTACCTGCAGTCCGGCGCGATGCTCGGCTCGTCGCAAACGCAGCGGCGCTACGCCAGCCTCAACTACACCCACGTCGCGCGCGCGCTCGCCGAGCGCGGCGTCAACTGCATCGTGCAGAAGGTGGCCGCCAGCGAGGACGGCACGCGGCTCTCGCTGTCGTCGAACACCGACCTGACCTTCGACGCGGTCGATGCGATCGTCGCCGCAGGGCTGCCCCGGCCGCTGCTGGTGGCGGAGATCGATCCGCGGCTGCCCTGGCTCGGCGGCACCGCCGCGGTCGACATGGACTGGTTCGACATCGTGGTCGCGCCGCCCGGCCCGCATCCGAAGCTGTTCGCGCTGCCGCGCCAGCCGGTGGGCGACGCCGAGCACGCGATCGGCCTGTACGCCAGCACCCTGGTGCGCGACGGCGGCACGCTGCAGATCGGCATCGGCGCGCTGTCGGACGCGCTGTGCCACGCGCTGGTGCTGCGCCATGTCGACAACGCGGCCTACCGCCGCGTGCTGGACGCGCTCGACCCCGGCATCGCCGCGCATCCCGCGGTGATCGCGAGCGGCGGGCTGGAGCCCTTCGCACAGGGCCTGTACGGCTGCAGCGAGATGATCAACGAAGGCTTCAAGCACCTGGTCGAGGCCGGCGTCATCCGCCGCAAGGTGGTCGACAAGCCGGCGCTGATGCGACGCGCCAACGAGGGCAGCGCGAGCACGCTTGAACGCGAACTGGTCGAACGCGACGGCGAATTCCTGCACGGCGCGTTCTACCTCGGCTCGCAGGCGTTCTACGACTGGCTGCACGGACTCGACGAGCCGACGCGGCGCGGCATCGGCATGAAGCGCGTCAGCGAGGTCAACGAACTCTACGGGCTCGACGAAGGACTGGAGCGCCTGCAGCGCCGCGACGGTCGCTTCTTCAACACCTGCATGATGGCCACCGCGCTGGGCGCGGCGGTGTCCGACGGTCTCGACGACGGCCGCGTGGTCTCCGGCGTGGGCGGGCAGTACAACTTCGTGGCGATGGCGCATGCGCTGCCGGACGGGCGCTCGGTGCTGCTGCTGCGCGCGGCGCGCGATGCCGATGGCCGCGCGGAGTCGAACATCCGCTGGAACTACGGCCACACCACCATCCCGCGCCACCTGCGCGATCTCTACATCACCGAATACGGCATCGCCGACCTGCGCGGCCAGCCGGACGAGGACTGCATCGTCGCCATGGCCGGCATCGCCGACGCGCGCTTCGCATCCGGGCTGCTGGCCACGGCGAAGCGCAACCGGAAGCTGCGGAGCGACTTCACGATGCCGGACGCATGGACGCGACACACGCCAGGCGCGCTCCGCGAAACCCTGACGCCGTTCCGCCGCGACGGCACCCTGCCCGACTATCCGCTCGGCAGCGATTTCACCCCGGTCGAACAGCGCCTGGTGCGCGCGCTGGCGTGGCTCAAGGCACGAACCGCCTC
Source organism: Luteimonas marina (assembly GCF_007859325.1). GTDB lineage: Bacteria > Pseudomonadota > Gammaproteobacteria > Xanthomonadales > Xanthomonadaceae > Luteimonas > Luteimonas marina. The sequence goes on from NZ_VOHK01000004.1 coordinate 357,568, forward strand.
GCGCCGCGGCAAGCTGGCGACCATCGCGGCGGCGCTGTTCGAAGGCCGCGGCGACGACCGCGAAGCGCTGGCGCGCATGGCCCTGTCCGACCCGCGCGGCGCCGGCGAATGGCTGCAGGCCCGGCTGCTGCGCCTGGCGCTGAGGCAAACGGCGCATCCTTCCGCGTGAATGCAACGCTGCGGTGCGCGACCGACCACCGCCATTGAGGCCGCCGACAGGCCTTCGCGCGTATCATCGCGGCATGGCCACGAAGATCGACCGCATCCGCGACGCACTGCAGGCGCTCTCGCCCGCGCACCTCGAGGTGCTGGACGAAAGCCACATGCACAGCCGCGGACTGGAAACGCACTACAAGGCGATCATCGTCGGCGAGACCTTCGCCGGTAAACGCGCGGTGCAGCGCCACCAGCTGGTGTACCGCACGCTCGGCCCGCTGATGCAGGAGATCCACGCACTGGCGCTGCACACCTACACGCCGGGCGAGTGGGAAGACGCGGGCGCCGCGCCGGATTCGCCGCGCTGCCGCGGTGGCAGCAAGCACGACCAGGCAACGACGGGCTAGAGCGCCTACTTCCCGGTCCTTGACAGTTTGGACACCGTCATTCCGGCGCAAGCCGGAATGACGGGCAAACGCGGGCACCCACGGCAATAAGGATGCAAACACCCGAAGCAGGCTTGCCCCTGGAGAGGGGCACGAATCGAAGACCGTGCGTTACAGCGCCTTCGCTGCCGCGACCACCGCTTCGACGGTGATCCCGAAGTGCCTGTACAGGTCGCCGGCCGGCGCGCTGCCGCCGAAGCTGTCGATGCCGACGACGGCACCATCGAGACCGACGTACTTGCGCCAGAAATCGGTGACGCCGGCTTCAACGGCAACGCGCTTGCGCACCGACGCCGGCAGCACCGACTCGCGGTAGGCGGCATCCTGACGATCGAACACATCGCTCGACGGCATCGAGACCACGCGCACCTTGTCGCCGAGCTGTCCGGCGGCGGCGGTCGCGAGTTCCACTTCCGAACCGGTCGCGATCAGGATGATGTCCGGCGTGCCGTTCGAATCCTTCAGCACGTAGCCGCCGCGCGCGATGTCGCGCACCTGCTGCTCGCTGCGCGGCTGGTGCTGCAGGTTCTGGCGCGAGAACACCAGGCAGCCCGGGCCGTCCGTGCGCTCGATTGCCGCCTTCCACGCCACCGCCGACTCCACAGCGTCGCAGGGGCGCCAGACGTCGTTGTTGGGGATATAGCGCAGCGAGGCCAGGTGCTCGACCGGCTGGTGGGTCGGGCCGTCCTCGCCGAGGCCGATCGAGTCGTGGGTGTAGACGTGGATCGCATGCGCGCGCATCAGCGCGCTCATGCGCACGGCGTTGCGCGCGTAGTCGCTGAACACGAGGAAGGTTGCGTCGTAGGGAATGAAGCCGCCGTGCAGCGCGAGCGCGTTGGAGATCGCGGTCATGCCGAATTCGCGCACGCCGTAGTTGACGTAGTTCGCGCCGGCATCACCGCTGGTGACCGGCTTGCTGCCCTTCCACAGCGTGAGGTTGGAATGGGCGAGGTCGGCCGAACCGCCGATCAGTTCCGGCAGCAGCGGCGCGAACGCCTCGATCGCCATCTGCGAGGCCTTGCGCGAGGCCACGACCGGGCCATCGACCTGCAGCTTCGCAATATAGGCGTCGGCGGCGGCGAGGAAACCTTCCGGCAGCCTGCCCTGCGAGCGGCGCTGCAGCTCGGCCGCCGGCTCCGGATGTGCGTCCGCATAGGCGGCGAACAGCTTGTCCCACGCCGCCTCACGTTCGGCGCCGGCGTCGTTCGCGCGCCAGGCGTCGGCAATGGCCTGCGGCACTTCGAACGGACCGTGCGCCCAGCCCAGCGCCTTGCGCGTGGCCTCGACTTCGTCCTTGCCCAGCGGCGCGCCGTGCGAGGACTCCTTGCCCGCCTTGGCCGGCGAACCGAAGCCGATGGTGGTGCGGCAGCAGATCAGCGTGGGCTTGTCGTCGTGCTTGAGCGCAGTTTCGATCGCGGTCTTGATCTCCTGCGGGTCATGGCCGTCGACGTTGCGGATCACGCGCCAGCCGTAGGCCTCGAAGCGCGCCGGCGTGTCGTCGGTGAACCAGCCCTGGACCTCGCCGTCGATCGAGATGCCGTTGTCGTCCCAGAACGCGACCAGCTTGCCCAGCCCCCAGGTGCCGGCGAGCGACGCGGCCTCGTGCGAGATGCCCTCCATCAGGCAGCCGTCGCCCATGAACACCCAGGTGCGGTGGTCGACGACGTCGAAGCCGGGGCGGTTGTAGCGCTGCGCCAGCAGCTTCTCGGCCAGCGCGAAGCCGACCGCGTTGGCGAAGCCCTGCCCGAGCGGACCGGTGGTGGTCTCGATGCCGGGCGTCATGAAGTTCTCGGGATGGCCCGGCGTCTTCGATTCGAGCTGGCGGAAGCGCTTGAGCTCCCCGATCGGCAGGTCGTAGCCGGCCAGGTGCAGCAGCGCGTACTGCAGCATCGAGCCGTGGCCGTTGGACAGCACGAAACGGTCGCGGTTGAGCCACTTCGGGTTGCCCGGGTTGTGGCTGTAGTAGTCGTTCCACAGCACCTCGGCGATGTCGGCCATGCCCATCGGCATGCCGGGATGGCCGGACTTGGCGGCCTCCACGGCGTCGACGGCGAGGAAACGGATGGCGTTGGCGAGGTCTCTGCGGCTGGGCGTCGTCATGGGCGGGCGTGTGCGCGTCGGGGAATGCCCGCGAAACGGGGCTGCGGCATTGTCCCATGCCACGCAGGACATTTGGTGGACATCCGCGACATTTCCCGGCGTTTTCGCCGTGGATCGATACTGCGGCAACCATCGGCGCCGGGGATACCGGCGCGGTCGATCCGATGAACCGCGAGATTCCTCACTGCGTTCGGAATGACAGACTCGGGGTTGCTGGAGGCCCCCTGCGAGCGCCGGGCGCCTCCTCAGGCGAGCGCGGACTCAGGATCCGTGTCCGCCTCGCCCTTCGACACCAGCGCCGCGATGCCGAGGTCGCCGGTCACGTTGACCGTGGTGCGGCACATGTCGAGGAAGTGGTTGACGCCCAGCACCAGGCCGATGCCTTCGGGCGGCACGCCCACCATCGCGCAGATCAGCGCGACCACCGGCAGCGAGCCCGACGGCACGCCTGCGGTGCCGATGCCGCCGAGGATGCAGACCAGCATCACCATGATCTGCTGCCCCAGCGTCAGGTCGACGTTGAAGAACTGCGCCAGGAAGATCACGGTCACGCCCTCGAACAGCGCGGTGCCGTTCTGGTTCGCGGTCGCGCCGATGGTCAGCACGAAGCGCGAGACCTTCTTCGGCAGCTTCAGCTCCTCGTCGGCAACCTTCAGCGCGGTCGGCAGCGTGGCGTTGCTCGACGCGGTCGAGAACGCCATCAGCATCGCCTCCTGCACGCCCTTGAAGAACGCCAGCGGCGACCAGCCGCCGATCAGGCGCAGCGCCGCCGAATAGATCACCAGCATGTGGATCACCAGCGCCGCCACCACCACCAGCACGTAGGCGCCGAGCCGGATCAGCAGGTCCCAGCCGAACAGCACGGCGAGGTTGAACATGAAGCAGAACACCGCGTACGGCGCCAGCCGGATCACCAGCCCGATCAGGGTCATCGAGATCTGGAACAGGCCCTCGATACCGCGCTTGAGCACCGCGGTCTGCGGCGTCTGCGTCAGCACCAGGCCGACGCCGAACATCAGCGCGAAGAACATCAGCGCGATGATGTTGGCGTTGTTCGCGGCCGCGCCGATCACGTTGTCCGGCACGATCGACAGCAGCATCTCCATGCCCTTGGGCTGGGTGGCGCTGTCGCGCACGATCGCCGCGGTGCGCTCGGCGCCCTCGTCGAGCAGGTGTTGGGCCAGCACCGGGTCGACGCCCGCGCCCGGCTTGAACAGGTTCACCATCACCAGACCCAGCAGCACCGCCAGGCCCGAGAGCAGGATCGTGTAGGCCAGCGTGCGCCAGCCGATGCGGCCGAGCGAGCCGATGTCGCCCATTTCCGACACGCCGACCACCAGCGCCGAGAACAGCAGCGGCACGATCAGCATGAAGATCAGGCTCAGGAACAGCTGAGAGAACGGCTGCGTGGCGTACTTCGTCAGCGCCTGCACCCAGCCGGTTTCGGCGCCGATGCCGTAGTGGACGACGAGCCCGAGGCAGAGGCCGACGAAGAAGCCGATCGCGATCTTCCAGTGGAGCGGCATCGGCGTCTTCGCGCCCGGGTTCGTCTCGCTCATCGATCCTGTCTCCGCCGCAGCAAACCCCGGAGCTTAGCAAACCGACCGCAGCGGGCCGGGCGGCGCGCGGACGCCGCGACGGCCTCGTTCACCCGTGTCCCTGGAGCCTGCGCCGCCCGTGCCGGGCGGGTGGACCGGGAATCCCGGCACGCCGGATCCGTGACCACCGTAGCCCTGCGTCGCCGCAACTTGTCCCCTACTGCCGGCAGGCGCAACATCCCCCTGCGCCAGCGCCGCCCCCCCCTTGCGCCGCTGGCGCTTCCGAGAACACTGCCCAGCCCCCGGGCCGCGGAATGCATTCAATTCCCCCGAAGAGCGCCACATGAAAATCGTACGATCACTGTTCCTGCTGGCCGTGCTGGCCATGCCATGCGGTACCGTCGCCGCGCAATCCCCTCCGACGACCATCACGCTGACGCCCAACGGCGACGTCGGCAGCGTCGAGCTGGTCAACCTCGGCATTCCGTTTCCACAAGGCATGCTGACCAGTTCCACGCAGGTCCGGATCCTCGACGCCAGCGGCGCCGAAGTGCCGGCCTTCGTCTCAGCGACACTGCGCTGGCACTGGACCGACAACAGCATCCGCGCGGTGCGGGTGCAGTTCCAGGCCAATCCAGGCATGGCCTATCGCTTCGACATCAGCCAGCCGCGCACCCGTTCGATCGCGGCGGTGCCCTACGACAACGGAACGCGCGCGGGCAAGATGGGCGCTCCCGTGCCGCGCGTGGTCGCCACGCTCGACCCGGCCTGGCTGACGCTTTCGCAAATCGCCGGCCCGCAGCTGACCTACTCCGCCGACCGCAGCTACGACCGCTACGTCGACAGGCAGTGGCAATGGGCGAAGGACACGCCTTACAGCGGCGTGCATGGCTTCCTGTTCGACCGCGCCGCCGTGATCGGATACCAGTACGTGCGCAGCGGCCGGCCCGACGTGTTCCTCGAGTTCTACAACTCGGCGACGTTCTACCTGTCGAAGATCAAGCGCACGGGCAACGGCGGCGGCTGGCCGGACTGCACCGGCGGATGGGAGTTCGACGGGGTCAATGCCTGTGACCCGAAGTACAGCTACATCGCCCCTCAGCTGCTGCTGGTGGCACTGGCCGGCGACGACACCCGGCTGGACGCGCAGACGATCCGCCACATGGCGTACAACCAGATCACGGGCGGCTGGAGCGGCGCGCCGGGCCCCTACCAGGGAGGCAACCAGTCGTGGACCGAACGCAACGCCGGCCTGGCGCTGGAGCATCTGGTCTCGAGCTACGAACTGACCGGCTCGTCGGAGACTCGCCAGTACGTCCAGAACATGCTCGGCTGGCTGTACGCGCACCAGCAGACGCCGCCGGGCAGCGACCCGTTCACCGGCGCATGGACGCATTCGTGGCAGGCGCACGAGGGCCTCAACTACGACCCCGCGACCGATGTCCGCGGCGGATCGCCCTGGATGAGCGCGAACATCGTCGGCGGCCTGTGGCGCGCGTGGCTGGCGACGGGCGACGCGCGCATCCCCACGATGTTGCGCGACTTCGGGCGCTACCTCGAACAGCACGGTTTCGCGCCGGACGAAATGGCCGGCAACTGGCTGTCCGGCTGCAACGCCAATGGCACGATCGGCTGGTATTTCTCATCGGCCATCTCACCGCAGTCGCGCGTGATCGCGATCCAGAACGATCAGGGCGGCGGTTCCGACGCGCACAATCCCGAGCTGCTGATGGCGGTCGCCGCCGCACGCCATTTCGAGACCGATCCGGTCTGGCGCACGAGGCTGGAGCAGCGCGCGCAGCGGCTCGGCCAGTACCTCAACACCCAGTGCGCCGCCGCGTCGCATACCGCCCGCGCGTTCAACTGGCAGAACCGCAACCCGGAGCTCACATGGCTTCTCGCCCAATCCGCCAGCAGGCCCATTCGCCGCAGCGGATCGGCGCCGCTGGCGCCGCCCCGTGCTTCAGGCTCCAGGACCAATGCATCGGCGCCACCGCGGGCAACGATGCCCGCAGCCGCATCGAGCGCATCCGCTGCAACTGCGCAGGCCCCGCCCACCACGCGCGCAGTGCCCGGGCCGCAGTACGCACCTCACTCCCACGTCCGCATCACACCGGCGGTCGTCGTGTTCTGGCAGCGCCTGCGCAACTGGTTCGATGGATTGCTGCCACCGGATGCGGCGACCGAGGACGAGCGCTAGAGCAGTTCTGCCTTCGTGCGGTTCGCGGCACCCCACGACAGGAACAGCTGCCTGCGCCTTCCACCGCCCACCGGAGGGAGTTTTTCGCGGGAACTCCGTCAGGCGTGATTGTCGCGGCGATTCACCGCCTCGTCCGGCGCGGATAGAGCGGCGGCAGCAGCGACGTTCCCTCCGCTGCCGCTGGCGCCGCATCGCGCCAGCGCGGGCCGCCGGCGAAGGTTTCGCGCAGGGCGGTGCGCGCGCCTGCCATGTCGCCGTCCGCCCAGCGCGCCTGCTGCAGATGCGCGATCGCGTCACGCTGCGCCGGCTCGGCGAGCCGCTGCGACAGTGTGTCGAGGTCCGGTGCGGTCGGCGATGCGAGTCCGCACAGGGCCTGTTCGATTTCCCCCGCGTCGCCAACCTGCAGCACGCGCTGCAGGTCGCGCAGCGAGGTGGCCGGCGCAGCGGGCCCTGCTGCAGATCCGTCCGGCGCTGATCGCGGCCTTCGAGGCAGCCATCCCGACGCCCGTTCGCGCAGCGCCCACGCCAGCGTGGCAAGCCACAGCAGCGCGAACGCCAGCGCGATCCACGGCCACCTTCCGCCGCGCCATGCTGCGCCTGCATCACGCCGGGCGTCGAACGCCTCGTGGCCGGCGACGTCCGGCGCCGCGCTGCCCGCCGCCACGTCGAGATTGATCTCCGGCAGCGACGCGGTGCGCGCAGTCCCGGCGCGCACGTCCCACCAATCCTGCCTCGGGCCGGGAATGCGCAGCGCGCCGGCGCGCACGGGCACGATCGAGAACCGGCGCGTGACCTTGGTGCGCAGGCGACCGCGTTCGAAACGCTCGTCGACCTGCGGCGGTTCTGGAAACACCTGCGCGCCGTCGATCGCGGGCAGTTGCAGTTCCGGCAGCTGGCTGGCGGCGGCGCCGTCCGCGCTGAGCTCCACGTCGATCGTGGCTGCCTCGCCCGCGCGCAGCGACTGCGGCGTGGCGAGGTAGCGCAGTTCGAGGCCGTGCAGCGGCAGCCAGGGCTGCGGCGCGGCGTCGGGCACCGGCCTGACCTGCAGGATCCGCGGCGCGCCGCTGGCGCGCAGCGCGCGGCGGCCGCTGCCGAACACGTCGTCGAAGAAACCGCCGACGCCCGTGCCTTCGAAGCGCGCGCCGGGAATCGCCAGCGTGCCGCTGCGCTCGGGCACGATCACGAAGCGCCGCTCGACCACGGTGTAGCGGCGACCGCCGATTTCGCGGCTGAACTGCAGGTCGCTGCCGACGCGCTGGATCGCGGCGCCCTCCGGCGGCGGCTGGTCGAGCTGTCCCGACACCAGCGGCATCGCGTAGTACAGGCGCAGCGTGTAGCCGATCGACTGCTGCACGTAGGGATCCTGGCTGTCCGCCTCGGCTTCGATGAACACCGGCTCGCCCGCCCGCGCCGGCGCGGTCGACGCGGGTACGACCACCAGCGGCAGCGGCTCGGTGGTTTCGCTGCCCACGCGCAGCGCCGGGATCGTCATCAGGCCCTCGCGCCGCGGCTGCAGCGCGACCGCGAACAGCACGCGCGCACGGCGCTGGCCGTTGACGACCTCGACGCCGCGGCTGCTGCTGTGCCCGCTGAGCACGAAATCCGGCACCAGTCCATCGTAGTCAGGCGCCTGCGCGGTGGCCTGGTCGGTCTCGATGTTGAGCGTCGCGGTTTCGCCGACCTCGATGCGGTCGCGATCCAGCCACGCGCGCGTGGCCGCCTGCGCGGGCTCGAGGCAGGCGGCGCACAGCAGGCACGCGACGATGGCAAGCCAGGCGACGACGCGTCCGCTCATGGTGTGTCCCTCATGCCGTTGCGCCGTTCGTATTCGAGGCGGAAGCGCGCGCGCAGCAGGCCGCCCGGATCGTCGGGCACGCGCCGCAGCCAAGCTTCGCCGGCCTGCCGGCGCTCGCGCTCGGCCTCGGTTTCCGCGCGGTCCGGATCGCCGGCGGCGGTCTCGCCATCGTCCGCCGGCTGCGCGGCCTGCTGCAGCGCCTGCTGCATGCGCTGGCGCTGGGCCTCGTCGGCGTCGCGCTGCGACGGCTCGTCGGCGCCCTGCCGCGACGGCGGCTGCGATGGCGAACCTTCCCCGCGCTCGTTGGCTCGCGAGGTCTCGCCATCCTGTTCTTCCTGCGGCGTCTCGGAAGGATCGCCGCGATCGTCGCCCTCCCGCGAATCCCCCTGCTGCGAGGGCGACGCCTCATCGCCATCGGACTTGCCGCCACCGGACTGCTCGTCGTCCGCATCCGGCTTTTGCCGATCCTGCCCCGGACCGGGCGGCGGCTTGCGCTGCATCGCCGCCGCCACCGCCGCACGGTTGGCGATCGCGTCCTCCATCTCCGGCCGCTGCCGCAGCGCCTCGTCGTAGGCCTGCAGTGCCTCCTCAAGGCGCCCGGCCTTCGCCAGCGCGTTGCCGCGATTGTAGGCCGCGTCCGCACCCGGCAAGGCGCGCCACTCGCGCTCCGCGTCCTCGTACTTGCCGGCGCGGTAGGCCTCGATGCCCTCTCGCATGCGCGCATGCTCGACCTGGTCGGCGCGGCGCCAGGGCGTGCCCGCCACCGGCTCCGCGGCCTGCAGCGGCGGAAGCGGCAGCAGCAGGCACACGGCGAGCACCGCAACCGCGGCGCCGCGACGGAACGCGAGCAGGCCCAGCAGCATCAGCGGCAGCAGCAGCCAGTAGCCCTCGTCGCGCCACGCGCGCGTGCCGGACTGCAGCTGGGTCGCTTCGCCGGCTGCCGAGCCGGTGTCGAGCACGCCGAGCGCGGCGAGGTCGCCATCGCCGGTCGACAGCGCGGTGTAGACACCGCCGCCCGCGGCCGCGGTGCGGCGCAGGGCCCCGGCGTCCAGGCGCGAAGGCTGCAGGCTGCCGTCGCGCGCACGGTAGGTCGCGCCGCCCGGCCTGCCGACACCGATCACCGACACCCGGAATCCCGCGACGGCGGCGCGCGCGGCCGCTGCGATCGCCGCCTCGTCCGCGCCATGCGCCAGCAGCAGGATGTCGCCCTTCGCGTAGCCCGCCTGCGCCAGCAGCTGCATCGCCGCCTCGATCGCGCGGTCGGGGCGATGCCCGTCGACCGGCATCACGTCCGGCGCCAGCGCGTCGAGGAAGATCGCGACGTTGGCGCCGTCATCGGTCAGCGGCGCGACGGTGTAGGCGTCCTCGGAGAACGCGACCAGGGCGACATCGCCGCCGGCGCGCTCGCGCAGCAGGGTCGCCAGCTTCGCGCGCGCCTGCAGCAGGCGCGAGGGCGGCAGGTCGCCGGCGAGCATCGCGTCCGACAGATCGAGCGCGACCACCAGCGCGCGCCCGCCCTGCTGCAGCGGCACCTCGCCCTGGCGCCAGCTCGGACCGGCGAGCGCCAGCACCGCCAGCGTCCACGCCAGCAACCGCACCGCCAGTCCACCGATGCCGCGACGCGTTGCGCCACTTTCGATCAGATGCGGCAGCAGGTGCGCATCGACGTGGCTGCGCCAGACGCTGGCGCGACGCCGCTGCACCTGCCACCACGCCGCCAGCAGCGGCAGCGCGAACAGCGCCCACAGCCAGTGCGGGCGCAGGAAATGCAGCTGCGCGAAGGCCTCGCTCATGCCTGCGCTCCCGCATCCTCGCGACGCGCGCGACCGGGGATGCGCAGCGCCGACAGGCGCGGCGGCGGCAGCATCGCCAGCAGGCCGGCCAGCAGCGCGCCGGCGAGCGGCCACGGATAGCGCTCGATCTTCGGACGCACCTCCCGCCCCGGCCTGGCCACGGGTTCGAGCCGGTCGATCTCGGCGTAGATGCCGGCGAGCTGGTCGGCGTCGCGCGCGCGGAACGCACGGCCCCCCGTGGTCTCGGCGATGCGCTGCAGCGTGGCCTCGTCGATCTCGACCTCGTTGCCGGGCAGTTGGATGCCGAACAGCGACATCGCGTCGCCATCGCCACCGAAGGCGACGGTGTGGATGCGCACTCTGTGCTCTCGCGCCAGTTCCGCGGCCTTCATCGGATCGAGCTGGCCGGCGGTGTTGACGCCGTCGGTCAGCAGCACCAGCACCTGCGAATCCGGCGCGCGCTGCCCGGCCTGCTGGCTGCGCAGGCGCTTGACCGCGAGCCCGATCGCGTCGCCGATCGCGGTCTCGCGCCCGGCCAGTCCCACCACGCTGTCGAGCAGCTGGCCGCGCACGCTGTCGCGGTCGGGCGTCAGCGGCGCCAGCGCATAGGCGCGCTGTCCGAACACGATCAGGCCGACGCGATCGCCGGCGCGGCGGTCGAGGAAGTCCGCAAGCACCGCCTTGGCGGCGGTCAGGCGATCAACCGTGCGGCCGCCCAGGCGCATGTCCTCCTCGCCCATGCTGCCGGACAGGTCGACCGCCAGCATCAGGTCGCGGCCGGAGGCCGGCGGCTGCACCACCTCGCCCAGCTGCTGCGGACGCGCGGCGGCGACGCACAGCAGCGTCCACGCCAGCCAGGCCAGCAGCGGCATGCGCCGCACGCCGCGCGCATCGCCCTGCAGGGTGATGTGTTCCAACCGCCGCCCCCAGGGCACGCGCAGGGCCGGCGCGTCCTGCCGCACCGGCGGCAGCGCCCAGCGCGCCAGCCACGGCACCAGCAGGGCCAGCAGCATCCACGGCCAGGCGAAGCCGGCGAACAGCGAGGCGATCCAGTCGGAGGCGGCGTCGATCATCGGCCCGGCGCCATCCAGTCGAGGAAGCGTGCGCGCGCGGCGATGCGCAGCGCTTCGACCGCATTCTCGTCAACTGCGGGCCGGAACGCGCCCTCGAGCAGCAGGGCGCCCGCTCCGCTTGCGAACACCGGCTGCGGCAGTCCGCTGTCCAGCAGGCGCAGCCAGGCGTCGCCATCGAGCGTGTCGGCGGCGGGATCGCGTCGCCGCGCCGCGCGCCGCAGCAGCTCCGAGATTGCCGCAATCTTCTTCGCCGGCGTGTCCGCCGCGGCGACCGTCCCGTCGAACAGGCGCGCCGCGAGCCGCCGGCGTCGCGCACGTCGCCAGCGCCACCACGCCAGCGCTGCGACGACCGCGAGCAGCACGCCGAACACGATCCACCAGCCCGGTGCAGGCGGCCACCACGGCGGCGCGGCCGGCTCGTGCACGTCGCGCAGCGGCAGCTCGAGCGGATTCATGCGCGTGCCGCTCCCGTGCTGCCGGGCAGCGGCAGCCACGACTGGCTCGGCGCATCGGCCGACAGGATCTCGACGCGTACGCCGCGCGCGCGCAGGAGTCCTGCCGCACGCTGCGCTGCGCCGGAGAACGCCTCCTGCCAGCGCTGGCGCTGCACGCCGGCGGCGAGATCGGGCTCCACCCGCCGGCCCGCGCTGACGAAGGGCAGGCGCAGGCGCGGCGGCTCGCGCTCGAGCGGATCGTCGATCAGCAGCACGACGACTTCGTGGTGCATCGCCAGCGCCGGCCAGGCTTCGGCCGGCACCGGGGCGATGCTGCCGGCATCGGCCAGGACCAGCAGCCGCGATCCGGGACGCAGCAGCCGGCGGGCACGATCGAGCGCGACGGACAGCCCGGCATCGTCGCCCGGCGGTTTCGCGTACCAGCGCACCAGTGCATCGAGCACGCGCAGCGCGCCGCGCGGACCGCCGGCAGGCGGCACCAGCGGCTCGCCGGTGCTGCCGCGCAGGGCCGCGACGCGGTCGCCGTCGCGGATCGCGGCCCAGGCGGCCACCGCCCCCGCGCGCGCCGCCTGCACCGACTTGAAGCGCACGCGGGTGCCGAAGTACAGCTCGGGCGCGGTGTCGGCGACGATCAGCGTCAGCCGCTCGCGCTCGGCCTGGAACAATTTGGTATGCATGCGCCCGCTGCGCGCGGTCAGGCGCCAGTCGATGTGGCGCGCATCGTCGCCCTGCGCGTACTCGCGCGATTCCGCATATTCCATCCCGCGGCCGCGCACCGGCGACGGCGCCGGCCCGCTGATGCCGTGGCGGCCACGCTTCGGCGGCCGCCGCGCCTGCGCCGCGCCGCGCAGGGCGACGAGTTCGGCGAGCGTCGGCACGATGCCGTGATTGGTGATGGGTGATTGGTGATTGGAAACAGCCGCCGCGGGCGATGCCTCGCCAGACACGCGCGTCCACGTCCCCGCCCTTGGCGAATCACCAATCACCAATCACCAATCACCAATCACGGCACTCACGGCAGCGGCACCTTCGACACCAGCTCCGCGACCAGCCGCTCGCCGTCCCAGCCTTCGGCCGTGGCCTCGTAGCTGGGCAGCACGCGATGACGCAGCACGTCGGCGGCCACGGCGCGCACGTCGTCGGGCGTGACGAAGTCTCGGCCGGCCAGCCACGCGCGCGCGCGCGCGCAGCGCTCCAGCGCGATCGAACCGCGTGGACTCGCGCCCCAGGCGATGCGCCGCGCCAGCGCCGCGTCGTAGCGGGCCGCGTCGCGCGAGGCCAGCACCAGTTCCACCAGGTAGCGCTCCACCGCCGGCGCCACGTGCAGCTCGAGCACCGCCGCGCGCGCCGCGAACACGTCCGCCTGCGGCATCCGCACCAGCGCGCGCGCCGCCGGCTGCAGGTTCTCGCGCGCGCGTTCGCGCGCCAGCCGCAGGATCTCGGTTTCGGTCTCGACCTCGGGATAGCCGATGCGCACGTGCATCAGGAAGCGGTCGAGCTGCGCCTCCGGCAGCGGGAACGTGCCCTCCTGCTCGATCGGGTTCTGCGTCGCCATCACCAGGAACAGCGGCGGCAAAGCGTAGGTCTGGCGGCCGACAGTGACCTGGCGCTCGCCCATCGCCTCGAGCAGCGCCGACTGCACCTTGGCCGGCGCGCGGTTGATCTCGTCGGCCAGCAGCAGCGAATGGAAGATCGGCCCCGGCACGAACTCGAACCGCGACTCCTGCGGCCGCCAGATCTCGGTGCCGGTCAGGTCGGCGGGCAGCAGGTCCGGGGTGAACTGCACGCGCGCGAAATCCGCCTCGATCCGGGCCGCCAGCGCGCGGATGGCCGTCGTCTTCGCCAGCCCGGGCGCGCCCTCGACCAGCAGGTGCCCGTCCGCCAGCAGCGCGATCAGCAGGCGCTCGACCAGCGCCGCCTGGCCGACGATCTCGGTCGCCAGGTCGTCGCGGAGGGCGGCGAAGGCGGCGTGCAGGCGGGGGATGTCGTCGCGGGAAGTGTCCATGCGGGGCCGTGGGGGCGAAACGTCAGCCCGCATTGGACCAGAGTCGCGCGGCTTGGTTCAGTGCCGGACGGCACCCGGACTGCGGGAGCGGCTCATCACCGGGCCCGAACGAAGACGGGGCCCGAAGGCCCCGTCCGCGAACTTTGCCGTGCGGCCACCGTTCAGCGCTGCGCCACGCGCATCACCTTCGGCGTCACGAAGATCAGCAGCTCGGCCTTTTCCTTGCTCCTGCCGCGATTCTTGAACAGGTTGCCGAGGATCGGCAGGTCGCCGAAGAAGGGGATCTTCGACAATTCGCTGCGGTCACGGAACTCGTAGACGCCACCGATCGACACCGTCTGGCCGTCTTCCACCAGCACGGCGGTCGTGATCTCGCGCTTGTTGATCTGCGGCACCGAACCGAGGCCCGAGCCGACGCTGACGAAGCCGTCGATCTCGTCCTTCTTCAGCGCCATGTTCAGGAACACGCGGCCATCGTTGGTGATCGTCGGCGTGACCTTGAGCTCGAGCAGCACGTCCTTGAACTCGACGGTCGGGATGCTGTTGCTCTGGCCGCCGGTGACGGTCAGGTAGCCGACCTCCTGGCCCTGGCGGATCACCGCTTCCTTCTGGTTGCTGGTGACGATGCGCGGGTTGGAGACCACTTCGCCACGACCCTCCTCCTGCAGCGCGGAAATCTCCAGATCCCAGTCGATGGTGTTGCCGAGGATCGTCAGCGCCAGCGCGCCGGCACCGCCTCCCACCGGATTGTTGAAGACGAGACCGGTCGGGAACAGATGCGACGGGATGACGTCGCTCGTCCCCTCGTTGGCAAGGTCGTTCGCGCGCTCCGCAAGGTCGTTGATGTAGCGGACGTTGCTGTCGAGCGAGCCGGAACCGACCACGCGGTCCTTGTGCCCGGTCAGACCGAACCGCGCACCGATGTCACGCGAGAACGATTCGTTGGCGATGACGATGCGCGCCTCGATGATCACCTGATCGACCGGCTTGTCCAGCGCAGCCACCAAGCGCTTGATCTCGGCCACCCGCTGCGGGATGTCGATCGCCAGCAGGGTGTTGGTGCGGCGGTCGAAGCTGAGGCTGCCGCGCGCGGACAGGAAGCCGCGGCTCTGGCCGGCGCCGCCGGCACTGCCGCCGCCGCCCTGGCCGGTCTTGCTCTCGTCGGTCAGCAGCTTGGCGATGTCCTCGGCGTTGCCGTAGCTGATCGGGATGTACTCCGTGACCATCTCGGCGCGCTCTTCCAGGGCAAGACGGGCGTTCTCCTTGTCCTGCTCGAATTTCGCGATCTCCGACTGCGGCGCGACCCACACCACGTTGCCGCTGCGGCGCTTGTCGAGCGAGCGCGCCTGCAAGACGATGTCCAGCGCCTGGTCCCACGGCACGTTGATCAGCCGCAGGGTGACGTTGCCGGTGACGGTGTCGCTGGCGACGATGTTGAGATTCGACTCTTCGGCGATCAGCTGCAGCACGGTGCGTACCGGCACGTCCTGGAAGTTGAACGTCACCGGCCGCCCGCTGTAGGCGCGCGACGCCGAGGCCTGCGCGGTCGTCGTCGCGGCCGCGGGACTGCTGGCGCCCACGGCACGGTCCGCTGCCGCCGCCGCACGCGGCACGATCTCGACCACGTAGTCGCGACCGCTCTGGTAGGCCATCGACTCGAAGTTGCCCTGCGCGCTGAGCACGACCTGCGCGCCCTCGCCACCCTGGCGCGCATCGATGCGCTGCACCGGCGTGGCGAAGTCGGTGACGTTGAGCGGGCGCTGCAGCGCGGCGGGCAACGAGGCATTGCCGATGTTCACGATCACGCTGGAACCCTGGGTCCGCAGGTCGGGATTCGCACCCTCCCCGTCGAAGCGCAGGATCAGCTTGCCGGCGCCGCCATCCCCGCGCTTGAAGTCGACGGCAGAGACCGATACGACGCCGGGCACCTGCTTGGCCGGATCGGCGGACGCGACCTGCGCGACGGCAAACAGGCCGGGCGCGATCGCGCTTGCGGACGTGGGAGCACCCGCCGCGGCAGAGGCCGACAGCAGGCCGGCGACAAGGCCGAGCGCCAGGGCCTTGGCCGGGAAGGCCGGCCGGGCCGGTTGCGCACTACGCACTTTGTTGACGGTCATCTTGACTTCCCCTGATCAATTGTCTTCGAGCGCAACCGAAGCCGGCCGTTCCAGCCAGCCGCCAGCGCCATCCGGCACGAGTTCGACGAGATCGATTCTATCTTCACGCACGCCGGTCACCCGGCCATCGTTCTGCCCCAGGTACGAACCCGACGACACCCGGTAGGTCACCTTGTCCGGCGCCATCACCAGCGCCACCATGCCCGGACCGGTATGCAGCGTGCCGACCATGTCCAGGCTGTCGAGCGGGAACTGCTCGAGCGTCTGCTTGCGGCGGTTGGAGTCCGGCCGCGGGCCGCTGCCGCTGCCATCGTCACGGAACGCGGCGCTGAACGGGTCGCGCATGTCCTGCGCCGCGTACTCGAAGGTCTCGAACTGCTGCATGACCGGCAGCGGGTCCAGCGGCGGCGCCGGCCGTGCCTTGACGTTGGCCACCCACTCCTCGAGGTTCGGCGCGTCGCCCGGCGTGCTGGTGATGCCGCGCACGCAGCCCGACAGCGCCAGCACGGCCAGCGGCAGCACGACGAATCCGAAAATGCTCTTCGACTTGGTTCGCATGATCACTTCGCCCCCCCGGCTGCCTGCGCCGCCTGCGCCGCGGCCTCCTCTTCGTCGAGGTAGCGGTAGGTCTTGACCGTGCCCGCCAGCTCGAGGCTGGAGTTCGGGCTGATCGCGGCCAGCGGATTGCTGCCGCCACCGCGCGGGCGCAGCGAGATGTCGTGCATGGTCATGATCACCACCCGCGGCAGCGAGGCCACGCCGCTGACGAAGGCGCCGAACTGGTGGTAGGTGCCGACCATCTTCAGCTCGATCGGCTTCTCGGCGTAGAACTCCTTGGGCACTTCGGGGCCGGGCTTGAACAGCTCGTTGCTGATGCCGGTGGCGAGCGCGGTCTGGGAGATGTCGTTGATCAGCGCCGGCATCTCGGTGCGGCTGGGCAGCTGGCGCAGCATCTGCTGCAGCTGCTGTTCCATCTGCGCGAGCTGCTGCTTGAGCGGCTCGAGGTTCGCGGCGCGGCCCTGCTTCTCCTCGAAATCGGCGCGGAGGCCGGCTTCCTGGGATTCGAGCCCCTTGAGTTCATCGCCCTTCTTGCGGGTCACCACGTACCACAGCAGGCCGAAGATCAGCAGGCCGAGCAGCACGCAGAAGCCGATCTTGAACTCCCGCGGCCAGGCGCCGGTGTTGTTGAAGTCCAGCTCCCGCAGCGACATCTTCTTTTTCTGGCTCACGGGGCGCCTCCTTCAGCGGACTCGGACGCGGCCGGCTCGGCAGCCGGCTCCGCGGCGGGTGCCGCGGGCTCCGCCGTCGGCGCTTCCGCCTGCGGGGCTGCGTCGGGAACCTGCGGCTCGGCGCTGACGGGCGGCACCGGATCCGGAATGCCGTCGCCGTCCTCGTCCTTCGGCGCGTTCGGGTTGGCCAGCTGCACCGACAGGTTGAACGCGTAAGGCAGTCCGGCCACGCCGTCGCGGGCCTCGATGATCGACAGGTCGGGCTTGGTCATCCAGCCCGAGCCCTCGAGGTTGCGCATGTAGGTGCTGACCCGCGAGTTGGACTGCGAGCGGCCTTCCAGCGTGAGCTTCTCGCCCTCCTGCTTGATCGTGGTCAGGATCACGCCGTCGGGGATGGTGCGCACCAGCGAGTCGAACAGGTGGACCATCTGCGAGCGGTTCGCCTGCAGCTGCTCGATGACTTCCTTGCGCGCCAGCAGCCGGGATTTCTGCTTGTCCAGCTCGTCGATCTCGACGATCTTCTTGTCGACCTCGGCGATCTGCTGCGTCAGGTACTGGTTGCGCTCCTTCTGCCCGGAGATCTGGGCGTTGTAGTACATGTTGAACAGGAACCACAGCGCCAGTCCCGCGAGCGCCGCCAGCCCCAGCATCACGCCGAAGTCCTTCTGGCGCTGCTTGCGGCGCTCCGCGCGCCACGGAAGTAGGTTGATCCGGGCCATCAGTCGAAGCTCCTCAGGGCGAGGCCGCAGGCGATCATCAGGGCCGGGGCATCCTGCGCCAGCGCATGGGCCTGCACCCGCGAACCGAGCGTCATCTGCGCCAGCGGATTGGCGATGACGGTCTGCACGCCGAGCTGCTCCTCGACCATCTCGGCGATGCCGGGGATCGAGGCGCAGCCGCCGGCCAGCACGATCTGGTCGACGCGGTTGAACTCGCTGCCGGCGTAGAAGAACTGCAGCAGGCGGCTGATCTGCTGGACCAGCGCCTCCTTGAAGGGTTCGAGCACCTCGATCTCGTAGCTCTCGGGCAGGCCGCCCTGGCGCTTGGCCAGGCCCGCTTCTTCGTAGCTCAGGCCGTAGCGGCGCATGACCTCGTCGGTGAGCTGCTTGCCGCCGAACACCTGCTCGCGCGCATACAGGCTGCGGCCGTTGCGCAGGATGTTGAGCGTGGTCATGGTCGCGCCGACGTCGACCAGGGCAACGATCCCGTCGCGCGGGATGTTGAGCGTGCTGGCGATCAGGCCGAAGGCGTTCTCGATCGCGAAGGCCTCGACGTCGACCACGCGCGCGGTCAGGCCGCCGAGTTCCAGCGCCGAGGCGCGCATCTCGACGTTTTCCGAACGCGACGCCGCCAGCAACACCTGCACCATCTCGCTGTTGCCCGGCATCGCCCCCAGCACCTCGAAGTCGAGGTTCACTTCCTCGATCGGGTACGGGATGTAGTTGACGGCCTCGAGCTCGACCTGCGACTCCATGTCGTCATCGTCGAGGTCCGACGGCATCGGGATGATCTTGGTGATGACCGCCGAACCGGAGACCGCGGCCGCGGCGAACTTGGCCTTGCTGCCCGAGCGCGAGACCGCGCGGCGGATCGCCTCGCCCACCGCCTCGACCTCGACGATGTTCTTCTCGACCACGGCGTTCGGCGGCAGCGGTTCGACCGCATAGTGCTCGACCCGGTAGCGGTCGCCGGAACGCGACAGCTGCAGCAGCTTGACCGCAGTCGAACTGACGTCGACACCGACCAGCGGCGCTTGACTTTTTGTGATCAGCCCCACGTTTTTCCCCTTTGTCACGGGCGCTTACGTGCGCAACGTGCCCCGACGCATTAAATAACGGACTTTTCATCCGGTGGCAACTGTCGATTCTCCAGAGCGTGCCGGATTGCCCGGGTTGGGGCCAACCCTGCCCCTCCGCGACACCTCCACGCAAGGGCCGTGCCGGCCGCGGGCACGGGGGAAGGGGCGCAACCCGAACAAAGGCGATACGCAGGAAGCCGGGCGCTACGGCCAGCCGCGGCCGCGGCGCCCGGCCCCTCTATACTTGCGCCCCTATGTCGACGCCCGAACACCGGCCAGTCCGGAAGAAATCCCGCCTCCTCCGCTTCCTGGGCTGGGCCCTGCTGGCCTGCCTGGCGCTGGGGCTGGTCGCTGTCGCCGCCGCCGGATTCCTTTATTACACGGTGTCGTCGAAGCTGCCTGACGTGCAGAGCCTGCGCGACGTCGAGATGCAGGAGCCGATGTACGTCTATTCCCGCGACGGCAAGCTGATGGCGCTGTTCGGCGAGATGCGGCGCTACCCGGTGCGGATCGAGGACGTGCCCGACCGCCTGAAGAAGGCCTTCCTCGCCACCGAGGACGCGCGCTTCTACGAACACGGCGGCGTCGACTACAAGGGCGTGGCGCGCGCGGTCTGGCTGATCGCCAAGACCGGATCGAAGGAAGGCGTGCCCGGCGGCTCGACCATCACCCAGCAGGTCGCCCGCCAGTTCTACCTGAGCCCCGAGGTCAGCTACACGCGCAAGTTCGCCGAGATGCTGCTGGCGCGGAAGATGGAGCAGGAGCTGAGCAAGGACGAGATCTTCGAGCTGTATCTCAACAAGAGCTTCTTCGGCAACCGCTCCTACGGCGTCGCCGCCGCGGCCGAGTTCTACTACGGCAAGCAGCTGGCCGAGCTGGACCTGGACGAGATGGCCTCGCTGGCGGCGATTCCGAAGTTCCCGTCCAGCGGCAATCCGCTCAGCAATCCCGAGCGCGCGCGCGAGCGTCGCGACGACTACGTGCTGGCACGGATGCAGGAACTGGGCTTCATCACCGCGGCCGAGTCCGCGCAGGCGCGCGCCGTGCCGATGCACGCCAGGCCACACGAGCGCCCGGTCGAGATCTATGCGCCCTACGTGGCGGAAATGGTGCGCCAGGAGATGGAGGCGCGCTTCGGCGGCGACGTACTGACCAAGGGCTACCACGTCACCACCACCATCGACCCGGCGCTGCAGGCCGCCGCCGACCAGGCCGTGCGCAGCGGGCTGTCGGTCTACGACCACCGCCACGGCTGGACCGGCAAGCCCGAGCAGACCTTCGAACTCGCCGCCGACGAGGACGCGGCCACCGCCGGCGCGCGCCTGCGCGGCACCCCGGCGCAGAGCGGGCTGCTGCCGGCGGTGGTGCTGCGCAGCGGCAACGGCACCGCCGACGTCGCGCTCACCGACGGCACCACGGTGACGCTGGACGCGGCCAGCAGCCGCTGGACCGGGAAGAACCCGGCGGCGCTGGTCAAGCGCGGCGACGTGGTGCGCGTCAAGCGCATCGAGACGCCGGCCAAGGGCGGCACGACGGCCGCTTCCGGCGACGCTCCCGCCGCGCCGCCGACCGTCAGCTGGCAGCTCGATCAGCTGCCGCGCGGCCAGGCCACCCTAGTCTCGCTGGAGCCCGACACCGGCGCGCTGCGCGCGCTGGTCGGCGGCTTCAGCTTCGCCGGCAACAAGTTCAACCGCGCCACCCAGGCGCGGCGCCAGCCCGGTTCCAGCTTCAAGCCCTTCATCTACGCCGCCGCGTTCGAGCGCGGATTCAACCCGGCCTCGATCGTGCTCGACGCGCCGGTGGTGTTCCGCATGCGCCGCGGCCAGGACTGGCGGCCGCAGAACGACGACGGCCGGTTCGCCGGCCCGATGCGGCTGCGCGAGGCGCTGGTGCGCTCGCGCAACCTGGTCTCGGTGCGCATGCTCGACGCGATCGGCGTCGACTACGCGCGCCGCTACATCAGCCATTTCGGCTTCGACGAGGCGGAGCTGCCGCCGAACCTGTCGATCTCGCTGGGCACGCCCTCGCTGACCCCGCTGTCGGTTGCGCGCGGCTACGCGGTGTTCGCCAACGGCGGCTTCCGCATCGACCCGTGGTTCATCGACGAGGTGCGCGACCGCAGCGGCGAAGTGGTGTTCAAGGCCAACCCGGCGATCGCCTGCCGCACCTGCTCGGTCGGCAACCGCGCCATCCAGGTGGCGCGCGCCAACGTGGTCGACGGCTTCGACCTCGGGCCGGCGCGGCCGGCCCAGCCCGCGCGCCCGGCCGGCGACGCGGCCGAGGGCGAAGGCGAGTCGGAAGCGCCCGCCGAGCTGCCGGAGGACGCGATCCTCGCCCAGCGCGCGATCGACGAGCGCGTGGCCTACCAGCTGGTGTCGATGATGCGCGACGTCGTGCAGCGCGGCACCGGCGCCCAGGCCAGGGTGCTCGGCCGCGAGGACGTGGGCGGCAAGACCGGCTCCACCAACGACCACCGCGACGCCTGGTTCTCCGGCTTCGGTGGCAACCTCGTGACCTCGGTCTGGGTCGGCCGCGACGACAACCGCTCGCTCGGCTACCGCGAATACGGCGGCAGGGCCGCGCTGCCGATCTGGATCGACTACATGCGCGTCGCCCTGAAGGACGTGCCGATCGCGCGCAACGATCCGCCCGACGGCATGATCAAGGTCGCGGTCACCGCCGGCGGCCAGCTGCTGCCGACCACCTCCAGCGGCGGCATCGTCGAGTACGTCAAGGTCGAGGATCTCGAGCGCATGGAGTCGGCCAACGAATTCGACTTCGACGACATGCCGGCCGAGGAAGCGTTCGACATCTTCTGAGCGGCGCCCCTCTTGTAGGAGCGCCTTCAGGCGCGACCGCTTTCGCGCGGCTCCTTCGACGCCCGGTCGCGGCTGAAGCCGCTCCTACACCGTGGCAGGACGGGCCCGGATCGACGTGCGAATGCCGCGGCGATGAACCGCCGCCCCGCTTCACGTTGACGTTTCCGGCGCATGGGGTACAGTCGGCGCGTCGCAGGACCGGGGGATCGAGATGCACCGCGCCCGCCAGCACGCCGAAACGCGCACCCGCGAACGTCGGCGCCGCCTCGCCCACGAAGCCGCGAAGCTGATGGCCGAAGGCGGCATCCGCGACTTCCACCAGGCCAAGCTCAAAGCCGCCGACCGCCTCGGCTTCCACGACGACGCCTCGCTGCCGCGCAACCGCGAGATCGAGGACGCCCTGCGCGAATACCAGCGCCTGTTCCTCGGCGACAGCCACGCCCACGGCCTGCGCGCGCGCCGCGAGGCCGCGCTGCGCGCGCTGGAGTTCTTCGCCCGCTTCGACGCGCGCCTGGTCGGGCCGGTGCTCGACGGTACCGCCGACGCGCGCTCGCCCGTCGCCCTGCAGCTCTACAGCGACGACGCCGACGCGGTGGCGCGTTTCCTCGAGGAGGGCGGCATCCCCGCCGAATCGCGCAGCCGCCGGCTGCGGCTGGACCGGATGCGCGAGGGCGAGTTCCCGGTGTGGATGTTCAGCGCCGAGGAACTGACCTTCGACCTGACCGTGCTGCCGGCGATCGCGCTGCGCCAGGCGCCGCTGTCGAGCGTCGACGAGAAGCCGATGCGGCGCGCGTCCGCGGCGCAGCTGCGGCAGATGCTGGTCGACGAGGACATCGCCGGCTACGACGCCGAGAGTGGGGACTGAAACCGCGCGCCTCAGGAGGTCGTC
This sequence comes from Luteimonas marina, assembly GCF_007859325.1. Classification (GTDB taxonomy): domain Bacteria; phylum Pseudomonadota; class Gammaproteobacteria; order Xanthomonadales; family Xanthomonadaceae; genus Luteimonas; species Luteimonas marina. The sequence continues at coordinate 379,981 of NZ_VOHK01000004.1, forward strand.
TCCGACCCCAGCTTGTCATCCCGAAAGCAGTGAGGGATCTGCCCTGCGGAAACAAGAATCCCTCACGGAGCCCTGTCCTGAGCGCAGCCGAAGGATTCGGGATGACAAGCCGAGGTACTGGGTGATTCCTGCCAATCACCAATATGCGAATCCCCCTGACGCCCCCAACGAAAAACGCCCCGCGATGCGGGGCGTTCTGCCTTCGCGCCAGAGCTTCAGCGCTTGCCGGCCGGCACGTAGTCGCGCACGTCGTGGCCGGTATAGATCTGGCGCGGACGGCCGATCTTGGCCTCGGGATCGACCTGCTGCTCCAGCCAGTGCGCCACCCAGCCGGCGGTGCGACCGATCGCGAACATGACGGTGAACATCTCGGTCGGGATCTTCAGCGCCTTGTAGATGATGCCGCTGTAGAAGTCGACGTTCGGGTAGAGCTTGCGCTGGATGAAGTACTCGTCCTGCAGCGCGGCCTCCTCAAGGCGCATCGCCACTTCCAGCAGCGGGTCGTCGACGCCGAGCTCGCCCAGCACCTTGTGGGTCATCTCGCGGATGATCTTGGCGCGCGGGTCGAAGTTCTTGTAGACGCGGTGGCCGAAGCCCATCAGGCGGAAGCCCGACTCCTTGTCCTTGGCCTTGGCGACGGCCGAGGCGACGTTCTTGGCGTCGCCGATCTCCTCGAGCATCTTCAGCACCGCCTCGTTGGCGCCGCCGTGCGCGGGACCCCACAGCGCGGTGATGCCGGCGGCGATGCAGGCGTACGGATTCGCCCCGGTCGAGCCGACCAGGCGCACGGTCGAGGTCGAGGCGTTCTGCTCGTGGTCGGCGTGCAGGATGAACAGCAGGTCGAGCGCCTTGGCGACCACCGGATTGAGCTCCAGCGGCTCGCTCGGCACCTCGAACATCATGTGCAGGAAGCGGTCGACGTACTCGAGGTTGTTGCGCGGGTAGCGGATCGGCCAGCCGATCGAATAGCGGTAGGCGGCGGCGGCCAGGGTCGGCACCTTGGCCAGCAGGCGGATCGCGGCCTGGCGGCGCTGCTCCGGGTCCTCGAGGTCGAGCGTGTCGTGGTAGAAGGCCGACAGCGAGGCCACGGTGCCGGCGAGCATCGCCATCGGGTGCGCGTCGTAGTGGAAGCCGCCGAGGAAGTTCTTCAGCGACTCGTGCATCATCGTGTGGTGCGTCACCTCGTGTTCGAACTTCGCGAACTCGGCCTTGTCCGGCAGTTCGCCGTTCATCAGCAGGTAGGCCACTTCCAGGAAGCTGGAATGCTCGGCGAGCTGCTCGATCGGGTAGCCGCGGTAGAGCAGCACGCCCTTGTCGCCGTCGATGTAGGTGATCGCCGACTTGCAGCTGGCTGTGGCGGTGAAGCCGGAGTCGTAGGTGAAGAGCCCGGTCTCCCTGGTCAGCTTCGAGATGTCGACGCAATCGTTGCCGAGCGTGGGTTTCAGGACGGGCAGGTCGACGGACTTGCCGCCGGCGTTCAACACGACTTGGTCAGACACGGATGCGCTCCTCGGGTTTCGGACGTGCGGACGGGCCCCGGGGGCCCGGCGACGGCGGCCAGGACAACTGCCGCAACGCAACAATTATCGCACAGCCGGTTCGAGCGCCGACTCGGACTTTGGTCGCGCAAGACGGAACCCGACGCGGCAATGATGAGGAACGCGCCGCCGCGCGTGGGGACAATGAATTGCCGGGCGATCGAGCTTCACAAATGCCGACGGCCACCTTGCGGCGGCCGTCGATGGAACGCATTGTTGCCCGCTTACTTCGCGTAGCGACGCTTGAACTTGTCGATGCGACCGCTGGTGTCGATGACCTTGTTCTGGCCGGTGTAGAACGGATGCGTCGCCGAGGACACTTCGATCTTCACCAGCGGGTATTCGTTGCCGTCCTCCCACTTGATCGTCTCCTTCGAGGAGGCGGCCAGCGTGGAACGGGTGAGGAACCTGAAATCGGAAGTCACGTCCTGGAAGACGACTTCGCGGTATTCGGGATGGATGTCGGCCTTCATGACGATTACCGTGACGTTTGCGCAAGGAAAGAGCGGCATTTTAACGCGTGCGAGACGCCCGGCGCAAGCCGGCTTCAGGCGGCCGCCAGCGCGGCCCGGACCCGGGCCTCGAAGGCCGCTTGGTCGTAGCAGAGCAGGATCCGGGCCCGGTCGGGCGCCCCGGTCTGCCGGTTCCAGTCGACCACGGTCGCGCCGCGGGCCGGCCCCTGCGCCAGCGCGACCTCGATCGGGCGCTCGGCCACCTCCCCCGCCCCCTGCGGCGCCAGCGCCCAGGCCATGGCCAGGGCGTCGGCCGCGAACCAGCGGTCACCGCGGCGGTCCGCCGACCACGCCCGGGTCTGGCGCGAGATCGCCTCGTAGAAGCGGGCCCGGTCCGAGTCGGCCGCCAGCCATTGCACCACCGCCTCGTGCGGCAGGCCGTGCGCGAGGGTCGCCTCCCAGTCCGCGAGGTCGAAGACGGGGAAGGCCTCGAACACGATCTTCGCGGCTTCGGGATCGAAATAGACGTTGAATTCCGCCGCCGGGGTGATGTTGCCGTGCGCGGTCACCGCGCCGCCCATCACCACGAGGCGGGCGACGCGTTCGGGCAGGGTCGGGTCGAGCTTCAGCGCCAGCGCGACATTGGTCAGCGGTCCGAGCGCGACCAGCAGCAGCCGGCCGGCGTGCGCGTGCGAGAGGCGCAGGATCGCCAGCGCGGCGTGTTCGCGCGCGGGTGCGCCGCTGGCCGGTTCATAGCCCACGTCGCCGAAACCGTCCTGCCCGTGCACGTAGGCCGCATCGGGGGCGGCGTGCAGCAGCGGCGCCGCGCAGCCGGGGAAGACCGGAACATCGCTGCGCCCGGCCACCTCGCACAGCTTCAGCGCGTTGGCGACGGTGTGGCGCAGGCCGACGTTGCCGGCCGCGACCGTCAGTCCGACGATGTCGTGGCCGGGATCGTTGAACGCCATCAGCAATGCGAGCGCATCGTCGACGCCGGGGTCGGTGTCGATGAGCAGGGGGATCTTGTCGGTCATCAGGAGTCGGACATCAGGGAACCGGAAAAGCCTAGAGGTTTGTCATCCCGGGCCCGGAAGCAAGATCCCTCGCTACGCTCGGGACGACACCTTCGGGAACAATGCTCGCTGCGCTCGGGATGACACCTTCGCGAACAACGCCCGCCGCGCTCGGGATGACGCCTCCGGGAACAGCACCGCATCGACTGCGCACGGCGCACCGCGGCGTCATGCGGCAGCATACCGCGCCGCGCCGCCGATCCAGCGATCCACCAGGCGGTCGGCGATGTCCGGCGCGTCGCGCATCAGCACGTCGCCGATGTCGTGCACCTCGGGCAGCAGGTCGGCGTCGCGCGCGAGGTCGGCGATGCGGAAGTCGGCCAGGCCGGTCTGGCGGGTGCCGAGCAGTTCGCCCGGGCCGCGCAGTTCCAGGTCCTTCTCGGCGATGACGAAGCCGTCGCTGGTCGAGCGCATCGTCTCCAGCCGCTGCTTCGCCATCTGCGACAGCGGCGGCTGGTACAGCAGCACGCAGCTCGAGGCCTGGCGGCCGCGCCCCACCCGGCCGCGCAGCTGGTGCAGCTGCGACAGGCCGAGGCGCTCGGCGTTCTCGATGATCATCAGCGAGGCGTTGGGCACGTCGACGCCGACCTCGATGACGGTGGTGGCGACCAGCAGGTCGACCTCGCCGGCCTTGAACGCCAGCATCGTCGCCTGCTTGTCGCCTGCCTTCATGCGCCCGTGCACGAAGCCCACGCGCAATTCCGGCAGCGACGCGGTCAGCTGTTCCCAGGTGGTCTGCGCCGCCTGCGCCACGACCTCGTCGCTCTCGTCGATGATCGTGCACACCCAGTACGCCTGGCGCCCTTCGGCGCAGGCGGCGCGGATGCGCTCGATCAGTTCCGGCCGCCGCCCGGCGCCGAGCACGACGGTCTGCACCGGGGTGCGGCCCGGCGGCAGTTCATCGATGGCGGAGACATCGAGGTCGGCGTAGGCCGCCATCGCCAGCGTGCGCGGGATCGGGGTCGCGGTCATCACCAACTGGTGCGGGACGATGCCGTCGGCCGCCCCCTTGTCGCGCAGCGCGAGCCGCTGGTGCACGCCGAAGCGGTGCTGTTCGTCGACGATCGCGAGCGCGAGGTCGCGGAACACCACGCCCTCCTGCATCAGCGCGTGGGTGCCGACCACGAGCTGCGCCGCGCCGCTGGCGGCGTCGGCCAGCACTGCGCTGCGCGCACGCCCCGCCACCTTGCCGGCGAGCCAGGCCACGCGTACGCCCAGCGGCTCCAGCCAGCCGCGCAGGCTGGCCAAGTGCTGTTCGGCCAGCAGCTCGGTCGGCGCCATCAGCGCCGCCTGCCGGCCGCTGCCGATCGCGAGCAGGGCGGCCATCGCCGCGACCACGGTCTTGCCGCTGCCGACGTCGCCCTGCACCAGCCGCAGCATCGGCGAAGCTTTCGCCAGGTCCGCGCGGATCTCGTCGAAGACGCGCCGCTGCGCGGCGGTGAGCGCGAACGGCAGGGCGTCGAGCAGCGCACGCACGCGGCCACCGTCGTCGTCCAGCGCGGGCGCGGCGTGTGCCTGCAGCGCGATCCGCTGGCGACGCAGGCTGAGGTGGTGCGCCAGCAGTTCCTCCATCGCCAGCCGCCGCTGCGCGGGATGGGTGCCGGCCAGCAGCGCGGCGACATCGGCCTCGCGCGGCGGGCGGTGCAGGGTCAGCAGCGCCTCGCGCAGCGACGGCAGGCCGCGCAGGTGCAGCAGGTCGTCGGGCAGCAGTTCCAGCGCGTCGCCTTCGGGCAGGCGGTCGAGCGCCTGCGCGACCAGTCGGCGCAGGGCCACCGGGCCGATCCCCTCCACCGCCGGATAGACCGGATCGAGCGCGTCGCCGAGTTCGCCGTCCTCGCCGTCGCCGAGCACGCGATAGCTCGGATGCACGATCTCCAGCCCGAGCTGCCCCGGACGCGGCGTGCCGTACGCGCGCACGCGCGCGCCGACGCGGAACTGGTTGACCTGCTGCGAACGGAAATGGAAGAAGCGCAGCACCAGCGTCGCGCGCGAGTCGTCGCCGATCGCCACGCGCAGCACCGGCCGGTAGCGGAAGCCGCGCTCGACCGCCTCCACGCGGCCCTCGACCTGCGCGACCACGCCCGGCTGCAGCTGCCGGATCGGCGTGATCCGGGTGCGGTCCTCGTACTGCCGCGGCAGGTGCAGCCACAGGTCCTGCAGCGTCAGCAGGCCGCGCGCGGCCAGCTTCTCCGCGACCGCCGGGCCGACGCCCGGCAGCGTCGTCAGCGCGACGTCGCCGGTGGCCGCGAGCGCGGGCGCGGGCTTCGCCATTCCCTGCGGGGAATCAGTCCAGCACCATCACCGCGTCGACCTCGAACAGCACTCCCTTGGGCAGCGCGGACACCTCGATGGTCGAGCGCGCGGGATACGGCGACTCGAAGTATTCCGCCATCACCGCGTTGACCGCGGCGAACTGCGACAGGTCGGTCAGGTACAGGCCGACGCGGGCGATGTCGGCCAGCGAACCGCCGGCGGCCTCGGTCACCGCCTTGAGGTTGTCGAACGCGCGCCGCGCCTGCGCCTCGATGCCGCCTTCGACGACATCGCCGGTGGCAGGATCGAGCGGGATCTGGCCGGAGAAGAACACGGTGTTGCCGGCGCGCGTGGCCTGCGAATAGGGGCCGATGGCGGCGGGGGCGTCGTCGGTGTGGATCGGGGTGCGGGGCATGGGCGCGTCTCGGTTCGGAATGCACCGATTATAGGTCGGGCCTAGGCCCGACACCGCGCGCGCCCCGAGGCGACATGTGCCATTGCCCGATGCCGTCATCCCGGCGAAAGCCGGGATCCATTTTTGCCGGCAAGCCTGTGCAGGTCGAAGTCCGGGCTCCCTTCCGAAGGCAAAAGCAGAATGGATCCCGGCTTTCGCCGGGATGACGACTTCGGAAGGGGCGGTGCGACTCGGATACCGAACGGCATCCGGCAGGGCGAAACGTGGCCGAACGCGGGGCCTACATCCGCTGCACGCCGTGCACCACGCCCAGCCGCCGGGTGCGGCGGATCACCTCGGCCAGGTGTTCGCGGTCGCGGACCTCGATCGAGAAGCGGATCACGGCGATGTTCGCGTCGCGTTCGAGGTATTCGACGCCCTCGATGTTCGATTCGGCCTTGGCGATCGCCGCCGCAACCTCCGCCAGCGATCCCGGGCGGTTCTCGGTTTCGATGATCAGCGCGACCGGATATTCGCCGGTGACCTCGCGGTCCCAGCCGATCGCCACCCAGCGGTCCGGCGACTTGCGGTATTCGGCCACGTTCGGGCAGTCCAGCCGGTGCACGACGATGCCCTTGCCGGCGGTGTGGTAGCCCATGATCTCGTCGCCGGGAATCGGCATGCAGCAGTTGGCGAAGCTGATCACGCCGCGCTCGTGGCCGGTGATCAGGATGCGCTCGCCGCGCTGCGGCATCGTTCCCGCACCGGGCGCGTCGGCCTCCGGGTCCTTCTGCGCCAGCGCCTGCGCCACCTGCGACGGCATGCGATTGCCGAGCGCGATGTCGGCCAGCAGTTCCTCCAGCCGCGGATAGCGCAGTTCGGCCAGGTAGGCGTCCAGGCGCGCCTGCGGCAGGCGGTCGAGCGAGGTGCCCACGTCCTCCAGTGCGCGGTCGATCATGCGGTGACCGAGCTGCACCGCGTCCTCGTGTTCGAGCTGCTTGAGCTGGCCGCGGATCGCGGTGCGCGCCTTGCCGGTGACCACGAATTCCAGCCACTGCGGCTTGGGCAGCGAGGATTTCGCGGTGACGATCTCCACGCTCTGTCCGCTCGCCAGCTTGGTGCGCAGCGGCACCAGCTTCCGGTCCACGCGCGCGGCGACCGCGGTGTTGCCGACGTCGGTGTGCACGGCATAGGCGAAATCGAGCGCGGTGGAATTGCGCGGCAGCGACAGGATGTCGCCCTTGGGCGTGAACAGGTAGACCTCGTCCGGGAACAGGTCGACCTTGACGTTCTCCAGGAACTCCAACGAGGAACCGGTGGCGCGCTGCGATTCGAGCAGGTTGGCGATCCACGAATGCGCGCGTGCCTGCGCGCCGCTCGGCGCCATGCCGTGCTTGTAGGCCCAGTGCGCGGCGATGCCGCGTTCGGCGATCAGGTCCATTTCCTCGGTGCGGATCTGCACCTCGATCGGCGAGCCGTAGGGGCCGAACAGCACCGTATGCAGCGACTGGTAGCCGTTGGCCTTGGGAATCGCGATGAAGTCGCGGAAGCGCCCGTCGAGCGGCTTGAACACCGAATGCGCGACGCCGAGCGCGTGGTAGCAGTCGGCGACCGAGCCCACCACGATGCGGAAGCCGAACACGTCCATCACCTGGGCGAAGGTCTTTCCCTCGCTGCGCATCTTGTTGTAGATGCTCCACGGCGACTTCACCCGACTCACGAGCCGGTAGTTCAGGCCCTCGTTGGTCAGCCGCTGCGCCAGCTGCGCCTCGATCTTGGCCATCGCCTCGCGGCGCAGCATCGGCTGGCCGCGGATGTGCTTGTCGAGGATCAGGTGGCGCAGCGGGTGCAGGGCGTGGAAGCCGCGGTCCTGCAGCTCGGCCTTGATCAGGTTCATGCCCAGGCGCTGCGCGATCGGCGCGTAGATCTCCAGCGTCTCGCGCGCGATGCGCTCGCGCGCCGGTCCCGGCTGCGCGCCGAGCGTGCGCATGTTGTGCAGGCGGTCGCCGAGCTTGATCAGGATCACGCGCAGGTCGCGCGCCATCGCCAGCATCATCTTGCGGAAGCTCTCGGCCGCGGCCTCCTGGCGGTTGCCGAAGCGCAGCTTGTCGAGCTTGGTGACGCCGTCGACCAATTCGGCCACGGTCTCGCCGAACTCCTCGGCCAGCTGCTCGCGGGTGAGCGGCGTGTCCTCGATGGTGTCGTGCAGGATCGCCGCCACCAGGGTCTCGACGTCGACCTTCTGCTCGGCCAGCACCTGCGCCACCGCCACCGGATGGGTGATGTAGGGCTCGCCGGACTTGCGCGTCTGCCCGGCGTGCGCCGCCGCCCCCACTGCCCAGGCCCGGCGCAGCAGCGCGCGCTGGTCGGCCGGCAGGTACGCGGCCGCGCGCTCGAGGTCGCGCACGTAGTCGGGCAGCGCCTCCTCCTCGGGGGGCGGCACGGGCAGGATCAGGGCGGGGTCGCCGGGGGTCATGTCCTGAGCCTAAGGCGAAAGGCCGGGAATGGGGAATAGGGCGTCGGGAATCGGAAGAGCCGTTCTTCGGGCCGTTCAGGCTGCCGCCAACCCCGCTGCCGCAGGCGCGACGCCCAAAAAGCGAAGGCCCCGTCGAAGCGGGGCCCTGCAGGAGCATTGACCGGAGATCCCGGAAAACCGGCTTTACCGATTCCCGACTCCCCATTCCCGACTCCCGGCCTTACAGATCGTCGCCCTTCATGTCGTCGTCGCCGGCGACCACTTCGGCGGCGGCCCATTCCAGTGCCTCGCGCTCCTTGCGCTCGCGCTCGGCCTTGTCGACGGCGTCGATGTAGGGCTGGTCGATGCGGCGGGCGGCGATCTCGCGCAGCGCCAGCACGGTCGGCTTGTCCTGCGCCTCGTTGTTGTCGATCTGCGGCTCGACGCCGTTGGCGAGCTGGCGCGCGCGCTTGGCGGCCATCATGACGAGCTCGAAGCGGTTGTCGACCACTTCCAGGCAATCTTCCACGGTGATGCGGGCCATAGGTCTCCCGGCGGCCGGCGGGCCGTCGATCAATAATCGGAAAGGGTCGGGGATTCTAGGCGCGCGGCCGTCGAAAATCAAGCGTTCGCTTGTAAAATCAGCAAGTTATCGCCAAAAAAGCCGCGATTTCCGGTAATTCGCCCGCTCGCGTGACGAACGCCTGCCCCGGCAGCCCGACCCCGGGTGCACCGCCCTCCCGCCGTCCGACCCGCTGTCATTTCGACCGCAGGGAGAAATCTTCTGCCCCGGCGCGAGGCGCCAGAAAGAGCCCGCTTCTCCTGCGCCCGGAACGACAGGATCTTTCCGGTTCAGCCGTCAATCCGAAGCCAACAGCGCCGCGATCAATCCGGCGTGCCGCTGCGCCTGCAGGTCCCGGCGCAGGCGGCTGGCGGTGAAGATGGCGCACATCTCGTCGACCGCGGTCTCGAACACCTCGTTGACGATGACGTAGTCGAACTCGTCGTGGTGCGACATTTCCTCGCGTGCGTTCGCCAGCCGCCGCGCGATCGTTTCCTCGCTGTCCTGCCCGCGCTTGCGCATGCGCTCCTCGAGCGCGGCGCGCGAGGGCGGCAGGATGAACACGCCGACCGCATCGGGCACCTGCGCCTTGACCTGCTGCGCGCCCTGCCAGTCGATCTCCAGCAGCACGTCCTTGCCCGCAGCCAGCTGCGGCTCGACCGACTGCCTGGCCGTCCCCTTCCAGTCGCCGTGCACCTGCGCGTACTCGAAGAAATCGCCGGCGCGGATCATCGCCTTGAATTCCTCGGCGGCGATGAAGTGGTAGTGCTCGGCATGGCGCTCGCCCGGCCGCGGCGCGCGCGAGGTGAACGAGATCGACAGGCAGATGTTGCGGTCGCGCGCCAGGCAGGCGTTGACGATGCTGGATTTCCCGGCGCCGGAAGGAGCCGCAACGATGAAAAGGGTGCCGCGCATGGGGCCGTGATTGGTGATGGGTGATTGGTGATTGGTCACGGCAAACGCCCGCCACGCCGCCATTGCGGCAGCCATCGTACCTGCTCTTCCGAATCACGAATCACGAATCACCAATCCCGGCTATTCAATGTTCTGCACCTGCTCGCGGATCTGGTCGATCAGCACCTTCAGCTCGACCGCGGCGTTGCTGGTGCGCGCGTCGACCGACTTGCTGCCCAGCGTGTTGGCCTCGCGGTTGAACTCCTGCAGCAGGAAGTCCAGCCGCCGGCCCACCGGCGCCTTCTGCCGGAACACGCGGCGGATCTCGTCGACGTGGCTGGACAGGCGGTCGAGTTCCTCGTCCACGTCCAGCTTCTGCAGCGACAGCACCAGTTCCTGCTCGACGCGCGCCGGATCGGCAGCCTGCGCGAGGTCGGCCAGCCGCGCCTCCAGCTTGGCGCGCTGGCCCTCGCGGATCACCGGCACCAGGATGCGCACCTCGCCGGCGATGCGCTCGATGCCGTCGACGCGCTCGAGGATCGCCGCCACCAGCTTGCCGCCCTCGCGCTCGCGCGCGGCGAGGAAGTCGGCGAGCACCGCGTCGAGCAGCGACAGCGCCTGCGCGTGCAGTTCCGCCTGGTCGAGCGCCTGCGCCTGCAGTACGCCCGGGTACTGCAGCAGGTCGGTGAAGCTCACGCGCAGGTCCAGGAAGTGGCTGCGCAGGCGCCCGGCCAGTTCGCCCAGCCGTCCGACCAGCGCCTCGTCCACCTGCAGCCCGGCCGCCGCGCCTTCCGGTGGTCGCAGCCGCAGCACCACGTCGACCTTGCCTCGCGAGACCCGCGCGGCGATCCGCTCGCGCAGCGCCGGCTCCAGCGCGCGCAGGTCCTCGGGCAGGCGCGCGCCGAGTTCGAGGAAACGGTGGTTGACCGCGCGCAGTTCGCAGCCGAGCGTGCCCCAGGGCGTGCTGCGCTCGCCCGAGGCGTAGGCGGTCATGCTGCGGATCGACATCGTGCATCCCGTGGTCGCTGGAGCGCCAATGGTAATCTGGCGCCCCTCGATTTTCCGGAAAACCCCCGCATGAGCATCGCCCGCCCCAGCGGCCGCGCGCCCGACCAGCTGCGCGAGGTCCGCATCGAGCGCGGCTTCACCCGCCATGCGGAAGGCTCGGTCCTGGTGTCGTTCGGCGAGACCCGCGTGCTGTGCACGGCCAGCATCGACAACCGGGTGCCGGCGTTCCTGCGCGGCAAGGGCGAGGGCTGGGTCACGGCCGAGTACGGCATGCTGCCGCGCGCCACCCACACCCGCAGCGACCGCGAGGCCGCACGCGGCAAGCAGGGCGGGCGCACGCTGGAGATCCAGCGCCTGATCGGCCGCAGCCTGCGCGCCTGCGTCGACCGCAGCGCGCTGGGCGAACGCACCATCACCCTCGACTGCGACGTGCTGCAGGCCGACGGCGGCACCCGCACCGCGGCGATCACCGGCGCCTACGTCGCCCTGGTCGACGCCGTGCGCTGGCTGCAGGCCAGGCGCGAGATCGCGCGCGACCCGGTGTTCGGCGCGGTGGCCGCGGTGTCGGTGGGCGTGTACCGCGGCGTGCCGGTGCTCGACCTCGACTACGCCGAGGACAGCGACTGCGACACCGACATGAACGTGGTGATGAACGACGGCGGCGGCTTCATCGAGCTGCAGGGCACCGCGGAAGGCCACGCGTTCCGCCGCGACGAACTCGACGCCCTGCTCGCCCTGGCCGAATCCGGCGTCGCCACGCTGCTGGAAAGACAGCGCGAAGCGCTCGGGCGATGACCACTGCGCCGCGCCCGCTGGTGCTGGCGTCGAACAATGCAGGCAAGCTGGAGGAGTTCCGCGACCTGCTCGCGACCTCCGGCTTCGACGTACGCGCGCAGGCCGGGTTCGGCGTCGTGGACGCCGAGGAAACCGGCCTGAGCTTCATCGAGAACGCGCTGCTCAAGGCGCGCCACGCCTGCCGCGCGACCGGGCTGCCGGCGCTCGCCGACGACTCCGGGATCTGCGTCGATGCGCTCGACGGCGCGCCCGGGCTGTACTCGGCGCGCTACGCGGGCGGGCACGGCGACGCCGACCGCAACATCGACAAACTGCTGCGCGAACTGGCGCGGGTGCCCGACGACCGCCGCGGCGCGCACTTCGTCTGCGTGCTGGCGCTGATGCGCCACGCCGAGGACCCGCAGCCGATCGTCGTCGAGGGCCGCTGGCACGGCACGATCCTGCGCGAACGCCGCGGCAGCGGCGGGCACGGCTACGACCCGGTGTTCCTCGACCCCGCGCAGGGCCGGACCGCGGCGGAGATGCCGCTTGCGCTCAAGAACCGGCTCAGCCATCGCGGGCAGGCGCTGGCGCTGCTGCGGGCGCGGCTGACCGGCGGCGCGTAGGCAACACCGGGAGCGTCCGGAAGGAAACGAAACCATCCGCTCGTCATCCCGGCGAAAGCCCTCGCATCGTCATCCCGGCGAAAGCCGGGATCCATCTTGATCTGGCTGTTTCCCGGCTGGTGAAGTAGGGAGGCAACGGCAAATGGATCCCGGCTTTCGCCGGGATGACAGGCAGGCCATGACGGACAGACTAAGGTCCATGATCCAGGTTCCATGCTGATTCCCCCGCCCCTCTCGCTGTACGTCCACCTCCCCTGGTGCGTGCGCAAATGCCCCTACTGCGACTTCAACTCGCACGAGGCGCGCGGGCCGCTGCCGTTCGACGCCTACGTCGACGCGCTGCTGGCCGACCTCGACCAGGACCTGCCGCTGGCCTGGGGCCGCACGGTCCACAGCGTGTTCTTCGGCGGCGGCACGCCGAGCCTGTTCCCGGCCGACGCGATCGACCGCTTCCTGCAGGGCGCCAGCGCGCGCCTGCGCTTCGCACCGGGGCTGGAGATCACCCTGGAGACCAACCCCGGCACCGCCGAGCACGGCCGCTTCGGGGACTACCGCCGGGCCGGTGTGAACCGCATCAGCTTCGGCATCCAGAGCTTCGACGACGGCTGCCTGCAGCGGCTCGGACGCATCCACGACAGCGCGCAGGCCGAGGCCGCTGTGAAGCTCGCGCAGGACGCCGGCCTGGACAACCTCAACCTCGACCTGATGTACGCCCTGCCCGGCCAGACCCTGGCCATGGCCGAGGCCGACGTCGAACGCGCGCTGGCGCTGGCGCCGGCGCACGTCTCGCACTACCAGCTCACGCTCGAACCCAATACCGTCTTCGCCGCGCGCCCGCCCCGGGACATCCCCGACGACGACCTGGCCTGGGACATGCAGGAACGCTGCCAGGCCCTGCTCGCCGACGCCGGCCATGTCCAGTACGAAGTCTCGGCCTATGCCCGCCCGGACCGGCGCTGCGCGCACAACCTCAACTACTGGCGCTTCGGCGACTACCTCGGGATCGGCGCGGGCGCGCACGGCAAGCTCACCCTGGGCGGCGAGCAGGCGATCCTGCGCCGCTGGAAGGTGAAGCATCCTGCGGCCTGGCTCGCCGCCGCCGGCACGCCCGCGGCGATCGGCGGCGACGAGCGCATCGCGCCGGAACAGCGGCCGTTCGAGTTCATGCTCAACGCGCTGCGGCTGGTGGACGGTTTCGCCCTGGCCGACTTCGAAGCGCGCTGCGGGCTGCCGGCCTCGACGATCGCGGCGCCGCTGGCGCAGGCGCAGGCGCGCGGATGGCTGCGCCAGGACAACGGCAGCATCGTGCCCACCCCGCTCGGCCGCCGCTTCGGCAACGACGTGATCGGGCTGTTCCTGGCCGGCTGACGCCGCTGGCCGCGGAATTGGCCGATCCGCGCCTGACGTGTAAGTATTGGCCCCGACCTTCTGCCGCAGCCCGCTTGATGCCCGCATCGCCTCCGCCCGTCGAACCCGCGGCACCGAGGTCGCTCGCCGCCGCCGGCCTGCCGCAGCGCGTGCGCAAGGCGCTGGAAGCGGCGCTGACGCTGGTGACCGAGGACATCGAGCCGCACCTGGGCTCGATGCTCACCGAGTTCGAGGAAGAGCTGTTCCGCCTCGCCGACCAGGCCCGCAACCCGGGGGCCGAGTCGGGCTACATGCAGACGCTGCGGATCTTCCGCCTCAACCGCTCGGACCTGATCCCGCGCTTCATCCTCGAGCTCGAGGCCTCGGTCGCGGGGGTCCGTTCGGCGGCGCGGTCGGCGGCGCCGGTCGCCGACGCCGGCAAGATGCAGCCGGCGCAGGGCGGCTTCGGCAAGCTCAGCCTCGTCGACGAGGCGGTGATGGACGAGGGCACCGTGCTGCGCGAGATCGCCAGCCGCCAGGAGGGCCGGGCCAACCTGGCGCTGCACCTGCTGGGCCAGCGCTTCGGCGTGCTGGCGGCCGCGCCCGCCTTCGATACCGAGCGTCTGCCGCTCGGCCCGCAGGCGCTGTGCCGCGCGATGCGGGCCGCGGCGCAGGCGCTCGACATCGAGCACGACTCGCGGCTGCTGCTGTACCGCATCTTCGACCGCCACGTGATGGCGAACTACTGGCGTGTGCTCGACCGCCTCGACGAGATGCTCGACCGCGAGGGCATCCTGTCCGGGCTGACCTACGTGCCGATGCGGATCCGCCCGTCGGTGCAGCCACGGGCGGACGATGCCGGCGGCGAGCAGAGGCGCGGCGGACAGCCCTCCCGGGAAACCGGCGACCCGAATGGCGCCGGCCAATCCGCGGGAGAGCCGTCGGGGCACGGCGGCCACGGCGGTGGCGCGGGCGGCGGCGGGACGACCGACGCTGGCGCTCCCTCCGGGCGCGCGGTCTTCCAGAGCACGGACCCGCAGCGGCCGCACACCGGCTGGATGGGCGAACCGGTCGAGGAACTCGACGAGGACGAGGAGGGCGCCACCCAGCAGCTGCAGCACCTGCTCAGCAGCCGCCGCGAACTGCTCGGCAAGCTGCGTCCCGGGAAGAAGGCCGGGCCGGGCGCACAGATCAGCACCGGGGACGTATTCTCCGCGCTCGGGCACATGCAGATGCAGCCGCTGTCGACGCCCGGCGCGCCGCAGACGCTGGCCGACGTGAAGCAGACCCTGCTGGCGCAGGCACGCCAGCGCCGCGGCATCCATGCCGAACTCTCGCCGCGCGACAACGACACCTTCGAACTGCTGGGCATGCTGTTCGGCAACCTCGAGGAGGAAATCCGCGCAGATGCGCCTGCGGCGGCGCTGGTCAAGCGCCTGCAGGTGCCCCTGCTGCGCGTGGCCCTGAGCGACAGCGCCTTCTTCGTGCGCAGCCGCCACCCGGCGCGGCAACTGCTGAACACGGTGGCCGAGAGCGCGGCGAAGTGGCTCGAGGATTCCGACTTCGACCCGCAGTTCCTGGCGCCGCTGCAGAACGCAGTCACCCACGTCATCGAGAAGTACGACGGCGACCTCGAGGTCTTCTCCGCCTCGAACGAGCAGCTGCAGACCCACCTGCAGGCGCAGGTCCGCAAGTCCGAACTGCTGGAGAAGCGGCACACCGAGGCCGCGCGCGGCAAGGAGAAGCTGGAAGTCGCCAAGCTGCGCGCCGCGGAGGTGATGGCCGACGTGATCGGCGACCGCCGCCTGCCGCGCTTCTCGCGCGCGCTGCTCAACCAGGCCTGGGCCGACGTGCTGACCCTGGCCCTGCTGCGCCAGGGCGAGGATTCCGAGGCCTGGCGGAAGCAGCTGGACGCCACCCGCCGCATCGTCGAGGCCTGTACCCGCGACGACGCGCCGCGCGACCCGGAGCTGATCGCGCACATCGAGGGCTCGCTGGCCCAGGTCGGCTACCACGGCGAGGAAGCCAGCGTCATCGCCCAGCGGCTCACCAGCAGCCGCCCGGACGAGGAGGAAGGCGACTCCGCCTCGCGCACCGAACTGGCGATGAAGCTCAAGGCGCGCACGCGGCTGGGCGAGGACGCCGACAAGCACAAGCCCAAGCTGCCGCCGCGCACGCCCGAGGAACAGGCGCGCTACGAACAGCTCAAGGTGCTGCCGTTCGGCACCTGGATCGAGTTCATCACCAACCAGCAGGGCGACGTGGTCCGCCGCCGCCTGTCGTGGTTCAGCCCGATCACCGACAACGCGCTGTTCGTCAACCAGCGCGGCCAGCGCGTGGGCGAACAGTCGCTCGACAGCGTCGCGCGGATGCTCGCGTCCGGGCAGGCGCGCATCGTCACCGCGGACCGCGCGCGCCTGGTCGACCGCGCCTGGCAGGCCGCGGTGCACGCGCTGCGCAGCTTCGCCGGCCTCGGCGACAAGGAAGCGGCGGACTCGGAGGCGCCGGCATGATGCACGAGTTCCGGCGCGCCAAGCGGCGCAAGGCCTCCGACACCATCCTCGTGAACGACGCGATGACCGAGCACGTCATCGGCCGCATCGGCAACCTGTCCGAGACCGGCCTGCTGCTGATCGCGAGCGAGCCGCTGACCGACGACGCGCTCTACCAGCTGCGCTTCGTCCTGCCCGACGGCGGCGGCATGCAGACGATCGACGTCGGCGCACACCTGCTGTGGATGGACCGCGCCAGCGCGCCGGCGCAGGTGTGGGCCGGGTTCCGCTTCATCGCGGTGGCCGAGGCGCAGTCGAAGCGGTTGCGTTCATGGGTGGAAGCGCCGGGCAGCCATTACGAGTGAGGCGCCCCGGCCCGTCATCCCTGCAAAAGCGGGGATGACGGCTCTTCCCGGAATCTCGCAAGGGGACGAAGCCCACGGGCTGCCCCATGCACGCGACCCGTCTGCATCCCCCGCCCCCTTGCGGCAGAATGACGGCACGTTTTCCCGCGGAATCCGCACCATGTCCACCGCTGCCGCCCCCCTCTACGCCGACCACCTCGCCACCCTGCAGGCCCGCACCGCGACCGCGCTCGAGCGCGTGGGCTTCGACCATCTCGTCGTCCCCAGCGGCACCGCGCACTACCAGGTCTTCGACGATCGCGACTATCCCTACGCGGTCAACCCGCAGTTCAAGCACTGGGCGCCGCTGACCCGCAATCCCGGCAGCTGGCTGGTCGTCACCCCCGGCGCGAAGCCGAAGCTGGTCTACCTGCAGCCGCGCGACTACTGGCACGTGGTGCCGCAGGCGCCAGAAGGTTATTGGGTCGAGCACTTCGACATCGTCGTGATCCGCAAGCCGGAAGAGGCGATGCAGCACCTGCCGAAGAACGCCTCGCGCTGCGCGATCCTCGGCGAGCCGGAGAGCGCGCTCGGCAAGTACGCGGCGTTCAAGCCCAACAACCCGCAGCCGGTGCTCGACCATCTTGACTACCACCGCGCGTACAAGACCCCGTACGAGGTCGAGATGCTGCGCGAGGCCACCCGCCGCGGCGTGCGCGCGCACAGGGCCGCCGAGCGCGCCTTCCGCGCCGGCGCCAGCGAGTTCGGCATCCACCTCGCCTACTGCCAGGCCGCGGGACAGGACGCGAACGACCTGCCCTACGCCAACATCGTCGCCCTGAACGAGCACGGCGCGGTACTGCACTACACCGACTTCGACCGCCTGCCGCCGAAACCGGCGCGCAGCTTCCTGCTCGACGCCGGCGCCAGCCACGGCGGCTACGCCTGCGATATCACCCGCACCCACGCCCTGGACACCGCCGGCGAGTTCCAGGCGCTGGTGGACGCGGTCGACGCCGCGCAGCAGAAGATGTGCGCGCAGGTCCGCGACGGCTTCGATTACAAGCAGTTGCACCTGGACGCGCACCTCGCGCTGGCGGGCATCCTGAAGGATTTCGGCATCGTCACGGTATCGCCGGAGGAAGCGCTGGCGACCGGCGTGAGCAGCGCCTTCTTCCCGCACGGCATCGGCCACGGCCTCGGCCTGCAGGTGCACGACGTCGCCGGCTTCGCCGCCTCCGAGCGCGGCGGCACGATCGACAAACCCGACGGCCACCCCTACCTGCGCTTGACCCGCGTGCTGGAGCCGGGCTTCGTGGTCACGATCGAGCCGGGCCTGTACTTCATCGACATGCTGCTCGAAGACCTCAGGGCCGCGGGGCGCGGCGGCAGCGTGGACTGGGACCGCGTGGAGGCCTTCCGCCCCTACGGCGGCATCCGCATCGAGGACAACGTGGTCTGCACCGGGGGCGAGCCGGTCAACCTGACTCGCGAGGCGTTCGCAGCCGGCTGACGCGCGGTTTCCGCGACGTGGCCCGGCGCCACGGGCCGCCCGGCGCCGTCATCCCCGCGAACGCGGGGATCCCGCGTCTTCACGCAAAAGCCGAATGGATCCCCGCGTTCGCGGGGACGACGGCTTGTCCTTCCATGCCGCAGCGGCCTGTCGATCCGCGCAGTTTCCGTACTGCAACATCGCCGTTCGCGAAAATCGGTGAGAATCGGGCTACCGGCCGGGCCGGCCGTCACGCCGCGCCATCGTCCGGATCCTGTTCCATTTCAGGCTCCACTTCTTCGGGGAGGCTTCATGCTCGAGCAGCACGGATTGACGCTGGCGCTGGTCTGCGCGGCGGTCGCGATCGTCTACGGCATCATCTCGGCGCGCTGGATCAACCGGCAACCCGCCGGCAATGCGCGCATGCAGGAAATCGCGGGCGCGATCCAGGAAGGCGCGCGCGCCTACCTCAACCGGCAGTACCTGACGATCGCGATCGCGGGCGCGGTGCTGTTCGTCCTGATCGGCCTGTTCCTCGACTGGTACACGGCGGTCGGTTTCCTGCTCGGCGCGGTGCTCTCGGGCGCGGCCGGCTACATCGGCATGAACGTCTCGGTGCGCGCCAACGTGCGCACCGCCGAGGCCGCGCGCAGCGGCATCGGCCCGGCGATGGACGTGGCCTTCCGGGGCGGCGCGATCACCGGCATGCTCGTCGTCGGCCTCGGCCTGCTCGGCGTGGCCGGCTACTGGGCAATCCTCAACCTGGGCTTCAGGCTGCCGACGTCCGACGTGCTGCACGCGCTGGTCGGCGTGGCCTTCGGTTCCTCGCTGATCTCGATCTTCGCGCGCCTGGGCGGCGGCATCTTCACCAAGGGCGCGGACGTCGGCGCCGACCTCGTCGGCAAGGTCGAGGCCGGCATCCCCGAGGACGATCCGCGCAACCCGGCGGTGATCGCCGACAACGTCGGCGACAACGTCGGCGACTGCGCCGGCATGGCCGCCGACCTGTTCGAGACCTACGCGGTCACCGTGATCGCGACCATGCTGCTGGGCTACCTGATGGTGACCGAAGTCGGCAGCAACGGCGTGCTCTACCCGCTGGTGCTGGGCGGCGTGTCGATCATCGCCTCGATCATCGGCGCCTTCTTCGTCAAGGTGAAGGCCGGCGGCTCGATCATGGGCGCGCTGTACAAGGGCGTGATCGTCTCGGGCGTGCTCGCGGCGATCGCCTACTACCCGATCACCACCCAGCTGATGGACGCCAACGCCCACGGCGCGATGAACATCTACTGGTGCGCGCTGATCGGCCTGGTCCTGACCGGCGCGATCGTGTGGATCACCGAGTACTACACCGGCACCCAGTACGGACCGGTGAAGCACGTCGCCCAGGCCAGCACCACCGGCCACGGCACCAACATCATCGCCGGCCTCGGCGTGTCGATGAAGTCGACCGCGCTGCCGGTGGTGGCGGTGTGCCTGGCGATCTGGGCCTGCTTCGCACTCGGCGGCCTGTACGGCATCGCCATCGCCGCGACCGCGATGCTGTCGATGGCCGGCATGATCGTCGCGCTCGACGCCTACGGCCCGATCACCGACAACGCCGGCGGCATCGCCGAGATGGCCGAGCTGCCGCCGGAAGTGCGCAACATCACCGATCCGCTCGACGCCGTCGGCAACACCACCAAGGCGGTGACCAAGGGCTACGCCATCGGTTCGGCCGCGCTGGCCGCGCTGGTGCTGTTCGCCGACTACACCCACAACCTCGAGGCCGCCAACCCGGGCGTGGTGTTCGCCTTCGACCTGTCCGAC
Source organism: Luteimonas marina (assembly GCF_007859325.1). Classification (GTDB taxonomy): domain Bacteria; phylum Pseudomonadota; class Gammaproteobacteria; order Xanthomonadales; family Xanthomonadaceae; genus Luteimonas; species Luteimonas marina. Next base: position 399,494 of record NZ_VOHK01000004.1, read on the forward strand.
CACAAGGTCATCATCGGCCTGCTGATCGGCGGCCTGATCCCCTACCTGTTCGGCGCGATGGCGATGGAGGCCGTGGGCCGCGCCGCCGGCAGCGTGGTCGAGGAAGTGCGCCGCCAGTTCCGCGAGATCAAGGGCATCATGACCGGCGAGGCCAAGCCGCAGTACGACAAGGCCGTCGACATGCTCACGAAGTCCGCGATCAAGGAAATGATCGTGCCCTCGCTGCTGCCGGTCGCGGTGCCGGTCATCGTCGGCCTGCTGCTCGGGCCGCAGGCGCTGGGCGGCCTGCTGATCGGCACCATCGTCACCGGCCTGTTCGTTGCGATCTCGATGACCACCGGCGGCGGCGCCTGGGACAACGCCAAGAAGTACATCGAGGACGGCAACTTCGGCGGCAAGGGCTCGGAGGCGCACAAGGCCTCGGTCACCGGCGACACCGTGGGCGATCCCTACAAGGACACCGCCGGCCCGGCGATCAACCCGCTGATCAAGATCATCAACATCGTCGCGCTGCTGCTGGTGCCGCTGCTGCCCGTTCCGGCGGGTGATGCCGCTGCCGCGACCGCCTCGCCGGCGGCGCACGCCGCGGCGGCGGATGCGTCACGGCTGGGCAAGGTGTACTTCGACCTCGGCTCGGCGCAGCTGCCGGCCGACGCCGGCGACCGGCTCGCGGGCGTGGCGGCGACGCTGGCCGGCGACGCGTCGGCCACGGCCGCCGTCTCGGGCTTCCACGACGACAGCGGCGACGCCGCGGTCAACGCGGACCTGGCCCGGCAGCGCGCGCAGGCGGTGCAGCAGTGGCTGCTCGACCAGGGCATCGACGCCGGACGCATCGAGCTCGACAAGCCGATGCTGACCACCGGCGGCGGCGATGCGGCCGAGGCGCGGCGGGTCGAGGTGGTGGTGAAGTAGCGCGCATTGCGGCTGCTTCGCAAGAAAAAGGCGGCCGCTTGGCCGCCTTTTTCGTGGAGGTCGGCGGCGCGCCCTCAGTCCCGCCCGAACCGCCCCGCCGCCATCCCGAACCACGGCGTGCACAGCACCCGCTGGCGCGCAATCGCGCCAGCGCCGGCCTGCCAGACTTCGCCTGCGTCCGTCGCCTCGGGCGAGAAGAAGTCCACGTCGTCGAACGCCGCCACGCCCAGGCACCAGCGCACGCGCCTGGGCGGCGCCGAGGCCGGGATCGAAAACCCGAACTCGCCCTCGATCGACGCGCCCGGTTCCAGCTTCAGCGCCAGCGGCGTCGGCGGCAGCGTCGGCCCGGTCGGCGCATCCGCCTGCGGTGGCGCGACATGCCGCAGCACCACGTCGCCACCGCCCGTCTCCTCGAACGTCGGCACGCCGATCGCGCCCGGCGCCTGCCGTTTCGTCAGCACCGCATGGCGGTTGCCGCGGTCGAACACCGCCAACGGCGCAGCACCATCGTTGCGCAGGCGGTAGCGCACCTGCACGGTGTCGCCCGACGGCGCCGAGAAGTCGACGTCTAGGCGCAGACCTTCGCCCTCGACATGCGTGGACGCGGGGTTGGATTCGCTCATGGATTCGACCTGTGCTGCGGATTGATCGTACGGCATTCCATCATGGGCGCCGGCCTGCACGGCTGCCAGCGCAAGCAACAGGGCACCGTAGCGGCAAACCGGAATCATCGTCATCGCCGCCTCATCGCGCGTTCGCCGGGTGGAAAAAAGACGGGCAGCCCGCGTTGCGCGCGGACTGCCCGCCCCTCCTTCCGTGGAGGACGTGATCGCGGCTCCCTGCCGCGATCACAACCTGTAGCTGGGACGATCCGGCAGGCCCAGTTCGCCGCGCAGGCCGTTCTCGGTCAGGTGGTCGGGATTGGCCGTGGTGGGCGGCGTGGAGGGATCGCCGTCGAAATCGTAGGCGGGCGCCGTGGTCTCCAGCCCCACCGCCTGGCGCTCGGAGTTGGAGATGCCGCGATCGGCCACGTCCGGGCCGCTGTAGTTGCCCGGCTGCAGCGTGCCGTTGCTGAAGTTGTAGGCGTGCGACATCTCGTGGTACAGCACCACGACCGGCGCCGGGAAGGCGTCCATGTGGAACGACGGGTTGTAGCGGATGTCGGTCTCCACGCCGCGACCGGCGACGCCGTTGGTGATCTGCACGTCGGCCCAGGTGGCGCCGTCCTCGGCCGGCATGGCGAAGCCGTTCTGCTCGTTCGACAGTTCCTTGATCGTCACGCGATTGCCCTTGGTCGCGGCGGTGTTGTCGAACTCGGCCAGCATCTGCTGCCCGTTCGGCGAGCTGCGCAGGAACTCGATGTCGGCCTGCACGCGCTGCACGAAGGCGTCCGAGCCCTCCACGGTCACCGTGCTGCCGACGGCGCTGTCGATCTCGACGTTGACCACGGTCGGGCGCGCGCCGGTGGCGGCGTTGATCAGGTCGGTCGCCTCGGCGTAGACGGTGGTCTGGTCGCCGGCACCCTCGATGGTGTCGTTGCCGGCGCCGGCGTAGAGGCTGCTGGCGCCGCTGGCGGCGTGGAGGATGTCGTCGCCGAGGCCGCCGGAGACCATGTCGCCGGTGCCGCGGCTGCGGATCGTGTCGTTGCCGGCGCCACCCTCGAGGTAGTTGCGGCCGGCGCCGCCGTCGATGCTGTCGTTGCCGTCGCCGCCGTAGATCACATCGACGCCGCTGCCGCCCTGGATGATGTCGTCGCCGCTGCCGCCGAAGACGTCGTTGCGCCCGGTGGCGGCGGACAGGTCGACGCTGTCGTTGCCGTCGCCGGCGTCGATGCGGTTGTCGCCGCTGCCGGCGATGTCGAGCTTGTCGTCGCCCTCGCCGGTGTCGGCGACGATGTTGACGGTGACGTTGGACGCGACTTCGATCACGTCGTCGCCGGCGCCGGTGCGGATGGTGAGTTCCTGGCCGTCGGCCACGCGCACGGCGTAGGACTGGCCGTTGACGGTGACGTCGAGGGTGCCGTCGTCGCGCTGGCTGACGCCGACCCGGTCGTTGTCCCCGCCCGTGGTGAGCACGAGCTGGTCGGAGCTGACGTAGGTCTGGCCGAAACCGGCTTCGGCGATCGTGCGTTCGCGGGCGATCGTGACCGTGCCGTCGCCGTGCAGCGGGTCGACCTGGATGTCCTTGCCGTCCGGGGTCTGCCCCGTGGTGCGGCCGGCAGGGTTGCTCTGGTTGCCGTCGATCTCGGTCGCGCCCAGCCGGGGCAGGAGCGAGAGCAGCGGCGACTCCTCGACCGAGGCCGGGTCGACCGGGTTGCGGTCGAGCTCGGAGGACGAGGACAGGCGGTTGGCGTCGACGGCGGGATCTTCCCAGTAGCCGTCGGTCCGCGGCAGCGTGGCATCGGCAATCGAGCTGGTATCGGTCTGGATCGACATCGTGGGCGTCTCGGTGGAAAGGATGACGGGAACCTGTATACGCCTGCGTATGGATACCCGCCCAGCTGGGGCGTACCCTGCCTCGGGGGAACCCTAGGTCGCTCCCGAGGTAGCCGGGACCGGAATTTCCGCACTGCAGCAAGCGGTCGCGTAAAATGCGGCCCATTCGACAACGAGCGGGTCCGCACCCGCGCCAACGGAGCAGCCGCCACATGGGTCTCGACCACGTCCCGACCGGGAAGAATCCCCCCGACGAAATCAACGTCATCATCGAGATCCCGAAGGACGCCGAGCCGGTCAAGTACGAGGTCGACAAGGAGAGCGGCGCGATCTTCGTCGATCGCGTACTGTCCACGCCGATGCGCTACCCCTGCAACTACGGCTACGTGCCCAATACCCTGTGCGGCGACGGCGACCCGGCCGACGTGCTGGTGGTGCTGCCGCTGCCGCTGGTGCCCGGCTCGGTGATCCGCTGCCGCCCGGTGGGCGTGCTGAAGATGACCGACGAGGCCGGCAGCGACGAGAAGCTGCTCGCCGTGCCGGTGAGCAAGGTGTTCCAGGGCTATGCCCACGTCGAGAACATCGACCAGGTGAGCTCGCACTGGCTCGAGCGCATCGGCCACTTCTTCGAGCACTACAAGGACCTGGAGAAGGGCAAGTGGGTCAAGCTCGACGGCTGGGGCGGCGTCGAGGAGGCGAAGAAGATCCTGGTCTACGCGATGCAGCGCCACAGCGCGCAGAAGGGCAAGGCGAAGCCCTGAGCGACGGCGTCAGCCGTCGCCGCGAGGGTCGCCAACAAAAAAAGCAATGTCATTCCGAGCGCAGCGAGGAATCTGCTTCCGGCCAGCATCAGTGGCGGCAAAAGCAGATTCCTCGCTGCGCTCGGAATGACATTTTGCTGGGCGTCCTGCCGCCCTTGGCACAGCCCGGCACGTTTCCCGCAGCCGGCCCCGACCGGGGCCGGTCACCACCGCGTTACTGCGTCCAGCGCCCCGGCGCCTTCGACTCCGGCAGCACCTGCGCCGACAGCTGGCGATCGTGGTTGAGCAGGCGCACCGCGTCGGCGAGGATCGCCGCCGATTCGCGCAGCTGCGGGTCGGGACGCTTTTCCGCCGCCTTCTCGCGCGCCGCGTCCTCGGCGATGTTGCGTTCGCTGGCCTGCAGGCCGTCGTCGGCACGGTCGGCCAGCGGGTCGAGCGCCAGTCCCAGCGTCTTGCGCTCTTCCTGGCGCTGCTTGCGCTTGGCGTCGTCGCGGTCGCGTTCGGCGCGGCGCTCGGCCTCGTTGAGCGAGACGTACTTCTTCTCGCGCTCGGCGCGGAACTCGGCGACGTCGGCCGACCACCACACGAACTCCTTGTCCGTGGCCACGCGCGCGGCGTGCAGCGCTTCCAGCTTGGGCAGCAGCGGCGCGAAATCGCCGTAGCGCTGGTGCGGCACGGCCGCGATCTGGCGCCACTCCAGCGCGTTGTCGTAGGTGCTCTCGCCGAACTCGCTGGCGTCCACCGTCACCGGGAAGGCGATGTCGGGCACCACGCCCTTGTTCTGGGTGCTGCTGCCGCCGGGCAGGAAGAACTGCGCGATCGTCAGCTTGACGTGGCCGTAGCGGTCGCCCTCGTTGGCCGGCCAGCGGTCGAGCGGCACGATGTTCTGCACCGTGCCCTTGCCGAAGGTGGTCTCGCCGATGACCAGGCCGCGGCCGTAGTCCTGGATCGCGCCGGCGAAGATCTCCGAGGCCGAGGCCGAACCGCGGTTGATCAGCACCGCCAGCGGCCCGTCCCAGCTCACGCCGGCGGTGCGGTCGCCCTCGACGCTGACCCGGCCGCCGGACTCGCGCACCTGCACCACCGGGCCCTTGTCGATGAACAGGCCGGTGAGCTCGATCGCCTCGTTGAGCGAACCGCCGCCGTTGTTGCGCAGGTCGAGCACCACGCCGTCGAGCTTGTCGGCGCGGAACTGCTGCAGCTGCCTGGCGACGTCGCGCGAGGCCGAGGTGTACTCGCCGTTGCGGGTGCGCCGCCCTTCGAAATCCTGGTAGAAGGCCGGCAGCTTGATCACGCCGATGCGCTTGTCCACGCCACCCTCGGCCGGCGCCGGAATCGTGATGACCTCGGACTTCGCCGCCTGCTCCTCGAGCTTGATGCGCGCGCGCGTGAGCACGATGCGCACCGGCTTGCTGTCGAGGGTGGCCTCGCCCGGCACCACGTCGAGCCGCACCTGGGTGTCCTTCGGCCCCTTGATCTTCTCGACCACGTCGTCCAGGCGCCAGCCGACGACGTCTTCCATCGCCCCGCTCGCGCCCTGGCCCACGCCGACGATGCGGTCGCCGGGCTTGAACTTGCCGCTGAGCGCGGCCGGGCCGCCGGCGATCAGCTCGCGGATCACGACCACGTCGTCCTGCTTCTGCAGCTGCGCGCCGATGCCTTCGAGCGACAGCGACATGCTCTGGTTGAACAGCTTCGCCGCGCGCGGGTTGAGGTAGTCGGTATGCGGGTCGACCGTCGCAGTGTAGGCGTTGAGGAAGGTCTGGAACGCATCCTCCTGCTTGAGCGCGGCAACGCTGTTGGCGAGGTTGAGGTAGCGCCGGTCGAGCGTCTTGCGGATCTCGTCGGGCTTCTTGCCGGCGAGCTTGAGGCGCAGCCAGTCGTTGCGCACCGACTGCCGCCACAGCGCATCGAGCGCGGCCGCGTCGGCGGCCCAGGGCGCGTCCTCGCGATCGTATTCCCAGCGGTCGCTGCCGGTGAAGTCGAAGATGTCCTGCTTGAGCAGTCCGCGCGCCGAGGCGATGCGGTCTGCCACGCGCTGCTGGTACAGCGCGAAGATGGTGTAGGCGGGGTCGAGGTTGCCGTTGCGCACGGCATCGCCCATGCCGGCCTTGTAGGGCTGGAACTTCGCGATGTCCTGCGCGGTGAAGAACAGCTTGGCGCCGTCCAATGACTCGAGGTACTTGTCGAAGATCTCCGTCGACATCGTCGCGTCGAGCGGCCGCGGGCGGTAGGCGTAGCGGCTGTCCGACAGCAGGCCGTAGACCAGCTTCGAGGTGGTGACCTGCTCGGCGGTCGGCGTGCCCGGCAGCGCGATGCCGTCGGCGCGCGCCATCAGCCCCAGGGGCACGGCCAGCACCAGCGCGATCAGGGACACGGAAGCGATGCGGTTCAGATTCATCTGGAACGATCCTGGAGAACGACCTTGGGCGACGGCCCATCCACTATGCCGCCGGGCTGCGACCGCGCAACAGTGCACAAAGTTGCACGGCAGCAGGGATTCACTCTAGCGAGCCGGGCTGGAGGCCATGTGAATGCCCGTTTCCGGCCCGGGAACACCTGCGAACGGGCCTCGCGGCGCGAATCGGCCTTCCAGGCCGTTCCGGGCCGGTGCGGGCCGGTTCAGGCGGCGACGCCGGCCTCCATCGCCTGGCGGTCGGCGTGGTAGGACGAGCGCACCAGCGGCCCGGAGGCGACGTGGCTGAAGCCCAGCGCCATGCCGTAGGTCTCCAGCGCCTTGAACTCGTCCGGCGTCCAGTAGCGCAGCACCGGGTGGTGGTGCGCCGAGGGCTGCAGGTACTGGCCGATGGTGACCATGTCCACGTCGTGCGCGCGCAGGTCGCGCAGGGTGCCCTGCACCTGCTCCATGCTCTCGCCGAGGCCGAGCATGATCCCGGACTTCGTCGGCACGTCCGGGTGCTGGGCCTTGAACCTCGAAAGCAGGGTGAGCGACCACTGGTAGTCGGCGCCCGGGCGCACGTTGCGGTAGAGCTCGGGCACGGTCTCGACGTTATGGTTGAACACGTCCGGCGGGCTCTCGGCGAGGATCTCCAGCGCGCGCTCCATGCGGCCCTTGCCGCGGAAGTCGGGCGTCAGGATCTCGATGCGGATGCTGGGCGACTTGGCGCGCACCTCGCGGATGCAGTCGACGAAGTGCCGGGCGCCGCCGTCGCGCAGGTCGTCGCGGTCGACCGAGGTGATGACCACGTACTTCAGGCCCATGTCGGCGATGGTGTTGGCCAGGTTCAGCGGCTCGGACGCGTCCGGCGGCTTCGGCCGGCCGTGGGCGACGTCGCAGAAGCTGCAGCGGCGGGTGCAGACCTCGCCCAGGATCATGAAGGTCGCGGTGCCGTGGCCGAAGCATTCGTGGATGTTCGGGCAGCTGGCTTCCTCGCACACGGTGACCAGACGGTTCTCGCGCAACTTCGACTTGAGCGCGGCGACCGCGCCGTTCGAGGGAATGCGCACCCGGATCCACGAAGGTTTGCGCAGCACCGGCGCATCGGCGAACTGCACCGGCGAGCGCGCGATCTTGTCGCCCGCCACCTGCCTGGCGCCGGGCTCCAGCGATACGGGAACGCCGCTGCCGACGACGGCGAGCGGGATGGACTTGGCGCTGGGTTCGGTCATGGCGTCGGGTTGCTGTGCGTGGCCCCTGCTCCCGCCAGCGGCAGCAGGAAGGGATCGCCGGAGGCAGGCGCGTCCTGCAGCCGCAGGCCGAACTGGCGGGCCAGTTCGCCCAGCAGCACCGGTTTGACGGCGTCCATGCCGGACGGACCACCCAAGTCTAGCATCGAGGTCACTTCCAGCCCGGCGTAGCCGCAGGGATTGATGCGCCGGAACGGCTCCAGGTCCATCGCGATGTTGAAGGCGAGCCCGTGGAAGGTCCGGCCGCGGCGCACCCGGATGCCGAGCGCGGCGACCTTGGCGCCGGCCACGTAGACGCCGGGCGCGCCCTCGCGGCGGGTGGCGATGATGTTCCACTCCAGCAGGGTGTCGATGATCGCCTGCTCGATGCGGCAGACGTAGTCGCGCACGCCGACCCGGAGCCGCTTGATGTCGAGCAGCGGGTACACGACGATCTGGCCGGGCCCGTGGTAGGTCACCTGGCCGCCGCGGTCGACGTGGACGACGGGGATGTCGCCCGGCGCCAGCACGTGCTCGGGCTTGCCGGCCTGGCCGAGGGTGAAGACCGGGTCGTGTTCGACCACCCACAGCTCGTCGGGGGTGTCGTCGTCGCGGGCGTCGGTGAAGGCCTGCATGGCGCGCCAGACCGGTTCGTAGGGCTGGCGGCCTAGATCACGGACAACACAATCAGCCCCCTCCTCCGCCTGCGGGGGGTGAGGATGGCCCGCTTGCGCGGCACTGCCGCGCGGGTCATCCGAACGCCCGGCGCGCTGCGCCGGACCGGACGGGTTGGGGTGGGGGCGACCGGCGGCAATTTCCCTCACCGCAGGCCCCCATCCCAGCCTTCCCCCGCAAGCGGGGGAAGGGGCACAAGCGCTACAGCGTCCACTTCACTTCCGGATGCTCGCGCAGCGCCGTATGCGCGGCCTCGTACTGGGCGCGATCCTCGGCGCGGAAGCGCAGCTTCACCGAGACGAAGCGGCCGCCGCTGGACTCGCGCCAGGAGATGCTCTCGTCGAGCACCGTGAGGCCGGCCGCCGTCAGCAGGCGCGGGATTTCGCTTTCCAGGCCGATGTTGGCCGACCCCATCGCGGTGATCTCGAAGGTGCCGGGGAACTGGAAGCCGTGGTCGGGATTGTCTGACTTGATCTCCATGCCCGGATTATGGGGTCGGCCCGGCGCGAACCCAAACGCCCCCCGCGGAACGCAGAAGGCCGCCTTGCGGCGGCCTTCGCGTGTCGAAGCGTGGATCGCAGCGGTCAGCGCGACAGCTCCAGCAGGGTCGACGAGACCCAGCCCTTGTTGCCCAGCTCGTCCTCGACTTCCCACATCATCCCCTCCTTGGCGCCGGTCGGGTACAGCATCATCCCCACGTCCAGCGAGCGCACCACGCCCTTGCCGTCCGGGCCAGTGAACAGGCGCGCCGGCTTGGTCACGGTCACCGCCTGCTGCGCGTTCGCGGCCGAAGCGTTGTCGGGCAGGCCGCCAAGCTGGGCGACCAGGTCGGTGTAGGCCTGCAGGTAGGCCAGGGTGATGACCTGGCCGAGCTCGGTGTTGGCATAGCCGCCGACGCCCGCGGCGCCCAGGCCGCTGCCGCCGAACAGGCCGCCGCCCGCGCCCCAGCCGATGTCGGTCTTCTTGGCGCTGCCCTCGCTCATCGCCACCTGCTCCGAAGAGCGCACGTCGGTCACGGTCAGCACCACGTCGGCGGTCTTGCTCTTGAAGTTCAGGCCGCCGACCAGGGCGCCGGCGCGGCCGCCGATCAGGCCGCCCAGCAGGCCGCCCACGGCGTTGCCGCCGGCATTGCTGTTGGCGCCGACCAGGTCGGGCACCATCACGTAGTCGGCCGCCTTGATCTGGCCCTTGCCGACGTTCGAACGCACGCGCAGCTCGCCGCTGGCGCCGAGGTCGCGCTCGCGCATCGCCGCGTCGAGGCCGGCGCCGCGGTCGACCAGGGTGAAGCAGCGCGACTTGTTGACGAACACCTTGATCAGGCGCGACGGCGCCGGCAGCTGCTGGCCGGTCCACCAGTGCACGCCGTCCTCCGGCTCGAGCACCGAAATCGAGCCCAGCGGCGTGGCGCAGGTCGGGATCTGCGCGGTCTGTTCCTTGCGCCGGTCCTGCGCGCTCTGCCGCTGCGCGAACGCAGGCGCGGCCACGGCCGCCATCACCACCGCCGAGAGCGCGACCGCGGCCGCGCGCTTGCCAGAAAATACGGACATCGTTTGTTACCCCTTGGCTTTCATCCTGAAGTGTCGTTCCCGGACGCGCCCTGCGCGCCCACCCCCTCGCGGCCCTCGTCGCATTCCGGCGACGCATCCGCGAAGGGCGCATCCTAGCAAAAGACGGATTCGGAACCGGGGTCAGGCCAGCCCGGGCGTCGGGGGCGTAGCCCCGACCTACATCGTCATTGAACGCAAGTGGGTATCAGTCGGCGTTCCACCACATCAGGAATTCGTGCCAGAGGCGCTTGAAGAAGCCCGCCTCCTCGACCGCCTGCAGCGCCACCAGCGGGCGCTCGGCAACCACCTTGCCGTCCAGCGTCACCCGCACCTTGCCGATCGCCTGCCCCTTGGCGATCGGCGCCACCAGCGTCGCCGGCACGTCCATCGACGGCTTGAGCTGGTCGTACTTGCCGCGCGGCAGGGACACCAGCAGCGGCGCGGCCACGCCCAGCTGCACCTCGTTCTCCTGGCCCTTCCATACCTTCTGCGTGGAGATCGCCTTGCCGGCGTCGTACAGGCGATGGGTCTCGTGGAAACGGAAGCCCCAGTTGAGCAGCGCCAGCGAATCGGTCGCACGCTGCGCCTCGCTGGTGGAGCCCATCACCACCGAGACCAGGCGCTGATCGCCGCGGACGGCCGAGGCCATCAGGCAGTAGCCGGCGCCGGAGTGGTGGCCGGTCTTGATGCCGTCCACGCTCGAGTCACGCCACAGCAGCAGGTTGCGGTTGCGCTGGGTGATCGGGCCGACGGTGAATTCCCTGATCTTGTTGTAGGCGTACTCCTCGGGGAAGTCGCGCACCATCGCGCGGCCCAGCAGGGCGAGGTCGCGCGGCGTGGAGTAGTGCTCGGGATCGGACAGGCCGTGCGAGTTGACGAAGTTCGAGTTCTTCATGCCGATGCGCTGCGCATAGGCGTTCATCAGCGCGGCGAAGGCCTCCTCGCTGCCGGCGACGTGCTCGGCCAGCGCGATCGCGGCATCGTTGCCCGACTGCACCACCATGCCCTTTTCCATCTCGATCAGCGGCGCGGTCTGGTTGACCGGGAAGCCGCTGTAGCTGCCGTCGGTGCCGGCGCCGCCGCTGCGCCAGGCGTTCTCGCTCATCATCACCTGGTCGTCGGGCTTGACCTTGCCGGCCTTCATCTCGGCCGCGATCACGTAGCTGGTCAGCACCTTGGTGATGCTGGCCGGCTCCACGCGCTGATCGACGTTCTCGCCGGCGAGGACCTGGCCGCTGGCGTAGTCCATCAGCAGCCATGCGGTGCCGGTCACCGACGGCGGCGGCGGCGTGGGCAGCGCGTCGCTGAGCGCGGCGGCCGGCTGCGCGGCGGGCGCCGGCTGCGGCGCGTCCTGCGCGAGCGCGAGCCCGACGGCGGCGGTGGCCAGCGCGGCCACGGCGATGCGATGGAAGAAGACAGCGGGTTTCATCGGGAACGGTACTCCGGTGGTCCGGGCATCCCTGGCCGGGCGAATGGGGAAACGCTGCGCGCAACCGCCGCGCGGCGAAAGTCGGAAAGTCTACTCGCGAACGACCTGCGGCATGCCGAAGCCGAGACCGGACACGCGCGAGGAGAGTTCCGCGATCGCCGCCGCCGCGACCGGCCCGACCCGGACCCGCCACAGCGTGCGGTCGGCGGTGACGACGTCCTGCATCCTCGCCGTGTCGATCCCCGCGCCCAGCAGGGCCGCGAGCGCGCGCTCGGCATTGCTGCGCACGGAGAACACGCCGACCTGCAGGGTGACGCCGCTGCCCGGGGCCGGCGCACCCGTGACCGCAGACGACGCGGGCGCGATGGCGGATGCCGCTGCGGGCGTCGTGGCCGCGACCGGAGCCGGCGCGAGCGTTGGCGCCGTCGCCGGCACCGCCGCACTGGAGGCCGTGGCCGCGACCGCAGTGTTCGCCGCCCCGCTCGCCTGGATGCGCGCCTGACGCTCGCGCATCCAGGCGTCGAATTCGTCCGCCGAACGCACGCGCCCGTCCTCGCCGACCAGGCGGAACCGGTCCTCCTCGCGGCCGTAGCCGGGATGGTTGGCCAGGCCACCGGACGCGGCAGGTGCGACCGCAGGACCCGACGCGGCCGCCGGGAGGGTGGCCGCGGGCGTGGCGGCAGGCACCGCGGGCAGACCACCGACCAGCGTGTCCATGGCGCTGGGCGCGGCCGGCGGCGGCGCTGGCGCGGCGGCCAGGGTCGCGCCGGCCTCGCCGGGGCGCAGCGCGCGCACTTCCACCCGCCCGGTGCCGCGGCGGTGGATGTCGAGCTTCACCGCGGCGGCGTAGCTGAGGTCGATCACCCGGCCCTCGTGGAACGGACCGCGGTCGTTGACGCGCACGACGACCGAGCGGCCGTTGTCGAGGCTGGTCACGCGCGCGAAGCTCGGCAGCGGCAGCGACTTGTGCGCGGCGGTGAACGCGTACATGTCGTAGACCTCGTGGTTGGAGGTGCGACGGCCGTGGAACTTGTTGCCGTAGTACGAGGCCAGGCCGGTCTCGACGAAGCCGTCGGTCGAGTCGAGCACGCGGTAGGACTTGCCCAGCACCGTGTACGGCGAGCGGTTGCCGTAGGCCGAGCGCGGTTCGAACGCGACCACCGGCTCGGGGATGCAGGCGACGTTGGGCAGGTAGTCGGGCGTGCTGTCGCTCACGCCGGGCTTGTACAGGCCGCCGGCCACGTAGTCGCCGCGCGTGGACAGGTCTTCCTGCGCCTTCGGATACGGCTTGAAGTTGCTGCAGTCGGGCGGCGGCCCCGCGTCGGCGGCCGCCGGCACCTGGCTGCCGCCGACCGGGGCCGGCTTCTTCGGCGCGCCGGCGCACGCGGCCAGCAGCAGGACCACCAGCAGCGGCAGCAGCCGCTTCATTGCGCGGGCCCGGCTCCGGCACGGATCGCCTGCGCCAGCTGGTGCACCGACAGCGAATACATCGGCGAGCGGTTGTAGCGGGTGATCACGTAGAAGTTGCGATAGGCCAGCCAGTACTCCTTGCCGGCGTCGCCGTCGAGCGACAGTAGGGTCGCGCCGTCGGCCGTGGGCTGGCCGGGCTGCGGGCGGTAGCCGCGCGCGGCGAGGTCGGCCAGCGGATGCACCGGGTCCCAGCCCTCGGGCGTGAAGTCCTGCGCGCCGGCGTCGCGCGTGGCGCGCGCGACCACCGGGCCGCCGCGCTCCCAGCCGTGCACGACGAAATAGTTGGCGATCGAGGCGAACACGTCCGGCAGGTGGGTGAGCAGGTCGCGGCGGCCGTCGCCGTCGCCGTCCTTCGCCCACAGCCGGTAGCTCGAGGGCATGAACTGGCCCAGGCCCATCGCGCCGGCGTAGCTGCCCTTGAGCGCCATCAGGTCGAGCTGCGGCTCGGCGTGCTTGAGCGCGAACAGTTGCGCCAGCTCGCCGGCGAAGAACGGCGCGCGCTTGGGGAAATCGAAGGCCAGCGTGTACAGCGCATCAACCACGCGGTAGTTGCCGGTGACGCGGCCGTAGCTGGTTTCCACGCCGATGATCGCGACGATGTACTCGGCCGGCACGCCGGTCTGCGCGGCCACGCGATCGAGCGCGGCGCGGTTGGCGTTGTAGAAGGCGACGCCGCCGTTGATGCGGGCGTCGTTGATGAAGATCGGGCGGTACTCGTGCCACTGCTTCACCGCCTCGGCCGGGCGGTTCATCGCGTCGATGATGGCCTGCTTCTTCTCCGCCTGCGCCAGCACGCCGCGGATCTGCGCGCGGTCGACACCGTAGGTGGCGGCGGTGTACTCGACGAAGGCGTCGATGCGCTGCGCGCGCGGGATCGCCGGGTCGGTCACCGATGGCGGCGCCACCGGGCGCTCGGGCGGCTGCGGCACCTTCGGCAGCAAGGCCGGTGCGACCGGCGCGTCGGGCGCCGGCGCCTGCGGCGCGGCGACGACGGCATCGTCGATGGGAGAGGCGGCCGGCGTCGCGCAGGAAGACAGCGCGAGCGACAGCAGGGAGACGGCGAGAACGGCTGCTGGGCGTCGGATCATCGGGCGCGAGGTTAGCACGCGCCCGCGCCGCGAAGGCCTTGCGCGACATGAATGGGCGCCGCCGCGCAAGACCGCCACGACCTTCGCACGAACCAGGACCTTCCTGTAGGAGCGCCTTCAGGCGCGATGCTTTTCGCCACGCTGCGGGAACACGCGAAAAAGCATCGCGCCTGAAGGCGCTCCCACAGGGAATCTCTGAAAACTGTCCGTGGTTTTCAGGGGTTCCCTACGGCGCTAGCGCTTCTTGCCCTGCCCGTGCGCGCCCACCGACATCACCACGCCCAGCCCCGCCAGCAGCGACACCGCCGCCGTGCCGCCGTAGCTCAGCAGCGGCATCGGCACGCCGACCACCGGCAGCAGGCCGGAGATCATGCCGCCGTTGACCACCACGTAGACGAACAGCGCCAGCCCGAGGCTGCCCGCCAGGATGCGCGCATAGGCATCGCGCGCCTCCGCGGCGATCCACAGGCAGCGGCCGATGACGAAGGCGTACAGCGCCAGCACCGTCGCCACGCCGAGCCAGCCGAACTCCTCGGCCAGCACCGCGAAGATGAAGTCGGTGGTGTGCTCGGGCACGTAGTTCAGGTGCGACTGCGTGCCCTCGCCCCAGCCCTGCCCGGCCATGCCGCCGGAGCCGATCGCGATCTTCGACTGGATGATGTTCCAGCCGGCGCCGAGCGGATCGTTGCCGGGGTCGCGGAAGGTCAGGATGCGGTCCTGCTGGTACGGGCGCAGGAAGGAGAACCACGAGATCGGCGCGAACAGCGCCAGCCCCGCCGCGAACGCCGCGCCCGCGGACGCGGCGATGAACCACCACCACGACAGGCCGGCCAGGTACAGCGCGAACACGCCGCTGGCCACGACCAGCATCGCCGTGCCGAAGTCGGGCTGCAGCAGGATCAGCCCGGTGGGCGCGGCGATGATCGCCGCGGTGGCCAGCACCACGCCCGGGCGCGGCGGCAGCGGCGCCTGGCTGAGCGCCCACGCCGCCATCATCGGCAGGCTCAACTTCATCAGCTCGGCCGGCTGGAAATAGAACACGCCCAGGTTGATCCAGTGCGCGCCGCTGCGGCCGGTGCCGATGAACAGCACCGCCAGCAGCGGCAGCAGCGACAGCGCGTAGACCGCCGGCGTGGCCCGCCGCAGCGGCGGCGGCGGAACCCGCGACAGCAGCCACATCACGCCCAGCCCGACCACGTAGCGCGCGCCCTGCGACTGCACCAGCGCCATGTTCTGGCCGCCGGCGCTGTGCAGCACCGCCAGCCCGATGCCCATCAGCGCCAGCAGCGCGGCGAGCAGCGGCCAGTCGAGCGTGCGCGTGAAGCGCAGGAACAGGTCGAGCAGCCAGCGCAGGATCACGTTCATCGCGGCGCCTCCTGCCTCGAACCGGTCCCGGTGGCGTCGGCGGACGCGCCCGTGGCGACGTTGCCGAAGTCCGGCAGGGCCGAGGCGACCCCCTCCCCGCTTTCGACCTCGGGCATCACCCCGAGCAGCCACGCATCGAAGATCTTGCGCGCGATCGGCGCCGCCGCGCTGCCGCCGTAGCCGCCGCCCTCGACCGCGATCGCGAGCGCGATGGTCGGTTCCTCGGCGGGCGCGAAGCCGATGAACAGCGCGCGGTGGCGCAGGTGCATCGGCAGGCTGCGCGGGTCCACCGCCGCGGTGCCGCGCCGGCTGACGACCTGCGCGGTGCCGGTCTTGCCCGCCATCAGGTAGCCGGCGCCGCTGGCGACGCGCCAGCCGGTGCCGCCGGGCTGCATGGTGTCCATCATGCCCAGCCGCACCATCTGCACGTTGTCCGGACGCTGGCTGATCGGCACCGGCGCCGGTTGCGACACAGGCGCCCACGACGCCTCGAAGCCTGCGCGCATCGACGCCACCAGGTGCGGCCGCCGCAGCATGCCGTCGGCGATGCCGGCGGTCGCGCGCACCAGCTGCAGCGGCGTCACCTTCCAGTCGCCCTGGCCGATGGCGGCGTTGACGGTATCGCCCGGATACCAGCGCTCCTTGCGCGCGGCCAGCTTCGACGCCGGCGACGGCAGGATGCCGTCGATCTCGCCGCTGAGGTCGATGCCGGTCGGCGCGCCGAAGCCGTAGTGCGCCATGTACTGGTCGAAGCGCTCGATGCCGAGGTCGAGCGCAAGCTTGTAGTAGTACGTATTCACCGACTTCGAGATCGACTTGCGCAGGTCGGTCCAGCCGTGGCCGCCGCGGCTGGCGTCGCCCCAGCCGCGGCTGGTGCCGGGCAGGTAGAACATGCCGGTCGACAGCACCTGGTCCTCGGGCTTGCGCAGGCCGCTGTCGAGGCCGGCGAGCGCGATCATCGGCTTGATCGTCGACCCCGGCGCGACACCGCCGAGCACCAGCCGGTTGAACAGCGGCCGCGACGGGTCGTCCATCAGCCGCCGGTAGTCGGTACTGGAGATGCCGTTGACGAACAGGTTCGGATCGAAGCTCGGCAGGCTGACCATCGCCAGCACCTCGCCGGTCTTCGGGTCGAGCGCGATCGCCGAGCCGGTCTGTTCGCCGAACGCCAGCACCATCGCCCGCTGCAGCTCGATGTCGATGCCCAGGCGCAGGTCCGCGCCGGCCTGCGCCGGCACCATGCCGATGCGGCGCAGCGCGCGGCCCTCGACGTTGGTTTCCACCTGCTCGTAGCCGATGCGGCCGCGCAGCTGTTCGTCGTAGTAGCGTTCGATGCCGGTGCGCCCGGTGTGCGGGAACAGCACCTGGTTCGCACCGTAGCGCGCGACGTCGCCCTCGTCGGTGCGGCCGACGTAGCCGACGATGTGCGCGAGCAGGTCGCCGTGCGGGTAGCGCCGGTTGAGGTACGGCACCACCTCGACCCCGGGGAAGCGCCAGCGGTCGACCGCGAAGCGCGCCACCTCCTCGTCGCTGACGCGCTGCTTGAGCGTGATCGAGCGGAAGCTGCGCGTGGCCTTGCGCGCCGCCTCGAAGCGCGCGAGCTCCTCCGGCGACAGCGCCACCACCTTCGACAGCTCGGCGAGCATGCGCGGGATGTCGCCGGCGTCCTCGGGCGTCACGTCGATGCGGTAGGCGGGGATGTTGTCGGCCAGCAACTGGCCGTTGCGGTCGTAGATCAGCCCGCGCGCGGGCACCACCGGGTGCGGCTTGATGCGGTTGGCCTCGGACTGGCGCGCGTAGTCGTCGTGGTCGACCACCTGCAGCTTGAAGTACCACGCGCCCAGCCCGAGCAGCGCGAGCAGCACCAGGCCGAAGCCGACGAACGCGCGCAGGCGGAACTGCGCGGCCTCGGCCGACGGATTGCGGATCTGCTGGCGGCGCGCGCGCATCCCCGTCCCCGGCCGTCAGCGCAGCCGGCGCGCCTGGCGCAGGGCCTCGAACACCAGGAACAGCGGCACCCACAGCAGCATGCCGACCAGCGGCGCCAGCCAGTAGGTCCACGGCAGCTGCGGCTGGCCCAGCAGCAGGTGCAGGGCGGCACTGACCACGCGGTCGTTGAGCAGCAGGCCGCCGATCGCGAGCGCCTGCTGCGACAGCGGGAAGAAGCGCAGCTGCGCGCGGAAGCGCTGCAGGATGAAGGCCATGATCACCAGCCGCAGCGCCTGCTCGCCCAGGAGCGCACCGAACACGAGGTCGGCGACCAGGCCGACGATGAAGGCGAAGCCGAGGCCGGCGCGGTCGGGTTCCTCGATCACCCAGTACGCCACCACCAGCGCCAGCCAGTACGGCCGCAGCCCCTGCACCTGCGCCGGCAGCGGCAGCAGGCCCAGCAGCAGCGCGGCCAGCACGCTGACCGGCAGGATCCACAGGCGGGGGCTGCGGCGGTTCATGGCTGGCGCTCCTGCGCAGCGCGGGAGTCGGGAGTCGGGAGTCGGGAGTCGGAAGGCGCGGAACCGTGCGGCAGGGTTTCGCCCCCCTGCGTCCCTTCCTCACCTTCCGGCTCCTCCGTCGCCCGCTCCTGCGATTCCCGATTCCCGATTCCCGATTCCCGGTTCTCCCGCAGCAGCAGCACGTCCCGCCCGCGATCGAGCTGCGCCGCCGGCACCAGCTCGGCGACCAGGAAGGCATGGCTGTCGTCGGGCCGCAGTTCGATGATCGTGCCGACCGGGAACCCCGGCGAGAAACGTCCGCCCAGGCCCGAAGTCACCAGTACGTCGCCGACCTTGACGTCGCTCGACACCGGGATGTTGCGCACCTCCAGCCGGTCGCTGCGGCCGATGCCGTAGGCCACCAGGCGCACGCCGGTGCGCGAGATCGACACCGGCACCGCGTGGTCGAGGTCGGTCAGCAGCAGCACCGTCGCCGTGCCGGGCGTGACCGCGATGATCTGGCCGACCAGGCCGCCGGCGTCGATCACGCTCTGGCCCTGGCGCACGCCGTCGTTGCCGCCGGCATCGAGCATCAGGCGCTGACGCGTGGGATCGAGGTCAATGTCGAGGATCGGCGCCAGCTGCACGTCCAGCCGCCCGCGCCCGGCCGCGCCCAGCAGGCCGCGCAGGCGCGCGTTCTCGTCGGCCTCGACCTGCAGCCGCGCCTGGCGCGCGCCCATCACCAGCAGTTCGTTGCGCAGGCGCCGGTTGTCCCCGGCCAGCATCGAGCGGGTGGCGGCGTCCTCGCGCATCGTCTGCCCCAGCCGCGACGGCAGTCCCGCGACCTGCCACAGCGGCTGCACCGCGACGTTCGCGGTCGCGCGCGCGCGCCCGAGCCAGTCGCCGCGATGGTCGAGCACGATCAGCACCACCGACAGCGCCAGATACGCCAGCAGGCGCAGCGTCCCGGCGACGTCGCCGGGACGGGGAGCGGCCGTGTTGGCGAAGGAGGACACTCTGGAGGGCCGTGATTGGTGATTCGTGATTGGTGATTGGAAACGGCGGGGCGCGACGGCCTGGATGCCTTAGCCGCCGCGGGCCACTGGACAATGGAAACAGGACGGGTGAAGCGCTGTTCTCGGATCACCCATCACGAATCACCAATCACCCCCATCATCACTCCGACGCGAAGAACTCGTTCCCGTGCAGGTCCAGCAGTTCCAGCGCGCGGCCGCCGCCGCGGGCGACGCAGGTCAGCGGGTCGTCCGCCACCTGCACGTGCAGGCCGGTCTCCTCGCTGAGCAGGCGGTCGAGGTCGCGCAGCAGCGCGCCACCGCCGGTGAGCACGATGCCGCGTTCGGCGACGTCGGCGCTCAGCTCCGGCGGGGTCTGCTCCAGCGCCTGGCGCACCGCCGCGACGATCCCCATCAGCGGCTCGCGCAGCGCGTCGAGCACTTCGCTGGAGGTGATCTTGACCATCTTCGGCACGCCTTCGGCCAAGTGCCGGCCGGAGATCTCCGTCTCCGCCACCCGCTCCTGCGGGTAGGCGCAGCCGAGCTCGATCTTGACCCGCTCGGCCGTGGCCTCGCCGATCAGCATGCCGTGGTTGCGGCGCACGTAGTTGATGATCGACTCGTCGAAGCGGTCGCCGCCGATGCGCGCCGACTGCGAGTAGACGATGCCGTTGAGCGCGATCACCGCCACTTCCGTGGTGCCGCCGCCGATATCGACCACCATCGAGCCGCGCGCCTCGGTCACCGGCATGCCGGCGCCGATCGCCGCCGCCATCGGTTCCTCGATCAGCGACACGTCGCGCGCGCCGGCTTCCATCGCCGAGTCGCGGATCGCGCGCTTCTCCACCTGGGTCGAGCCGGCCGGCACGCAGATCAGCACCCGCGGGCTGGGCCGCAGGAAGCGGCTCTTGTGCACCTTGCGGATGAAGTGCTTGAGCATCTCCTCGGTGTAGGTGAAGTCGGCGATCACGCCGTCCTTCATCGGCCGGTGGGTGGTGATGTTGCCCGGGGTGCGCCCGAGCATCATCTTGGCCTCGCTGCCGACCGCCGCCACCGCCTTCTGGCCGCCGCTGCGGTCCTGGCGCACGGCCACGACCGACGGCTCGTTGAGCACGATGCCCTGTCCGCGGACGAAGATGAGGGTATTCGCCGTGCCCAGATCGATGGACAGGTCATTGGAAAACATGCCGCGGAACTTCTTGAACATCAGGAAATGGCGTCCGTCAGGGGGCGAAAACAGGGTTCGCTAGCCTAGCAAAAAAGCGGTGGCCGATTCCGTGGGCGGGTTGTGGATCGCGCGCTCCCGAACCCCGGAGGTTCCGGGCTTCGCGGCCGCGCTTCCGGAGGGGGCGACCGCCTGTCATCCCGGGCGCAGCGGCCTGTCCCCAGGCCGAAGGATCCGGGGCCACCCGTGCCTTCCGCCCCCTCGCCCGCCCCCGGACCTTCTCCTGGCCGCCCGGCTGGCCCCGCCCGCCGCCGGCCGCTACCCTATCCGGCCTTGTCCCGACGGCGCCCAATGCGATGGCAGCACTGATCTGCGGTTCCCTGGCCTACGACACCATCATGGTGTTCCCCGACCAGTTCAAGAACCACATCCTCCCGGACAAGGTGCACATCCTCAACGTCTCGTTCCTGGTGCCGCGGATGCGCCGCGAGTTCGGCGGCTGCGCCGGCAACATCGCCTACAACCTCAAGCTGCTCGGCGGCGACCCGGTCCCGATGGCCACCGTCGGCCAGGACTTCGGCCCCTACCGCGAATGGTTCGAGGAAATGGAGATCACCCTCGAGCGGGTGAAGGTGATCGACGAACTGTTCACCCCACAGGCCTTCATCACCACCGACCACGACAACAACCAGATCACCGCCTTCCATCCCGGCGCGATGATGCGCAGCTACGAGAACCACGTACGCGACGTGCCGGGCGTCACCATCGGCATCGTCAGCCCCGACGGCTACGAAGGCATGCTGCAGAACGCGAAGGAGTTCGCCGAGGGCGGCATCCCCTTCATCTTCGACCCCGGCCAGGCCATGCCGCTGTTCAACGGCGAGGAACTGCGCGCCTTCATCGAACAGGCCGACTACGTGACGGTCAACGACTACGAATCGAACCTGCTGCAGGAACGCACCGGCTGGAACGAGAAGGACATCGTGCAGCGGGTGAAGGCCTACATCACCACCCAGGGCCCGAAGGGCGCGCTGATCCACACGCCCGACAAGACCCACCACGTGCCGCCCGCGCACGAGCGCCGCATCACCGACCCCACCGGCTGCGGCGACGCCTTCCGCGCCGGCCTGATCTTCGGCATCGAGAAGGGCTATGACTGGATGACCATCGGCCGCATCGGCAACCTGATGGGCGCGCTGAAGGTCGAGCATCCGGGCACGCAGAACCAGCGCTTCGACTACGACGAGTTCAGCGAGCAGTTCCGGCAGCAGTTCGGGTACGCGCTCTGAGGGGCGCGAGCACGCCGGGGATCGCCTGCGTTTTCACCGAAATCCTCGATCTCCGCACGTCTTCGGGCTGCACCGGCTCCCCCTCCGGCGGGTTCATCTCCTGAGTGGGGTGACTCAACGTTCCGGGCGCGACGCGGACGGGATTTCTCCCTGCGGCCGAAATGACAATGGACCGAGGTCGAAAAGACGGCGGACCGCGTCCGGAAAGACCACGGGCCGCGGATGTGGAGTGACCGTCGGCGCAGTCGGCTCCGCATGGAAAAAGGAGGACAGCCTTTGCAACCCACGCCCCGAGCCGCCCTGTTGCGCAAGCGTCATCGAATCGGGGTATGCTCGACGCCCGATGGAGCCTGACAGAGCGCAGCTTCGCGTGATCCATACCGGAGTCCCACGGATTCCGGACGGCTCCGTCTCCGCCGAATCCCCGATCCCGCTTGCGCTGCCGCACCGGCTCGACTCGGTGCGGCTGCTCTCGCTGGACGCCCATGGCCGCGCGCTCAACTGGATCAGCTGGCAGGACGCGGCCTGCCTGTACGCGCGCGAGGCGGTGGCCTGGACGCTCGGCGATCCCTGCCTGAGCATCCACGGCGGCATGAGCCGCGAGACCGGCGAACGCAGCACCCTCGACCTGCACCCGATCATCGCCGCGCGCGGCCACGTGCGCCCGCAGGCGCTCGACCCGACGCCGGCGCTGAGCAACGCCGCGCTGTTCGCGCGCGACCAGCACCTGTGCATGTACTGCGGCAAGAGCTACAGCCGGCAGCTGCTCACGCGCGACCACGTGGTGCCGCTCTCGCGCGGCGGCCGCGACATCTGGGAGAACGTGGTCTGCGCCTGCTTCCACTGCAATTCGCGCAAGGGCGGGCGCACGCCGCAGCAGGCGTCGATGCCGCTGCTGGCGGTGCCGTACCGGCCGAGCTGGATCGAGCACCTGATCCTGAGCAACCGCAACATCCTCGCCGACCAGATGGCGTTCCTGAAGTCGCACCTGCCCAAGCGCCGGCCGCGTTCCTGACGGATGTCATCCCGAGCGTAGCGAGGGATCTGCTTCCGCACCTGATGCTCACGCAACAAGCAGATCCCTCGCTACGCTCGGGATGACATCCTGTTGGACGCTCCTGAGGAGGGGTCGCGCCTGAAGGCGCTCCTACAGGCAGGAGTTGCGGGGGTCGGCACGCGCGGGATGGCGGCACTGGTTTACACTCCGTCGGTGTCCCCGACCGAATCCGCGCAATGTCCCTGACCATCGGCCTGGCCGGGATGGATCCTGCTACCGAAGCCGCGCTCAAGGCGGCCTTCCTCGAAGCCAACGAACGCCTGTCCGGGCGCTGGCAGTTGCTGCCCGAAACGCAGGCGGACCACATCGTGGTCGACATGGACAGCATGTACGGGCCGATGAGCTGGCTGCGGCTGCACGCCTCGGGCAAGCGCGTGGTCGGGCTGACCTCGGCCGCGCGCACGCAGACCGATTTCCGGCTCGGGCGGCCGTTCAACGTGGACATGCTGGTCGCGCTGCTGCAGGACATCGACGGCGGCGCCGCGCCCGCGCAGCCGGCCGAGCCGCAGCCCGAAGCCGTCGCCGAAACCGCGCCCGTCGCGCCCGCGCCGGTCGCCGACACGGCCGCGGCTTCCGGAACCGTCGAAGCTTCGCCCGAAGCGGCCGCGCCCGAACCACCGGCCGCCGTCGAACCGGAGCCCGTGGCCCCGCCCGAACCCGTGGCCGAACCGGAACCCGAACCGCCCGTGGTCGTGGCCGCCACCGCGCGCACCCTGTTCGACTGGATCTCCGGCACCGACCTGCGCGGACGCCTGCGCTACAGCCGCCCCAGCGGACCGACGCTGCTGATCGACACCGACGCACGCAGCTACCACGGCCCGGCGGCGCTCAAGCCGCTGGCGCAGTATTTCGAGGGCGAGGTCGCGCGCGAGGATTTCGAAGCGCTCGATGAAGCCGCCTGGGCCCGCGAGAGCGACGCGGCCGGCGCCGCGCAGCCGCTGTCGCGGCTGGTGTGGCTGGGCGGCCTGATCACCGGCAAGGGCCGCCTGCTGCCGGGCCTGGATCCCGACGCGAAATACCAGCTCAACCGCTGGCCGCAGACCGAGCGCGAGTATCCGCGCCACTTCCGCATCGCCACGGCGATGATGAAGGGGCCGGCGACCCTGGCCGAGATCGCCGGGGCCAGCGGCATCGCGCTGGAGGAGATCACCGATTTCGTGAACGCCAGCCTCGCCGCCGGGGTCGCCGAGCCGGTGCGCGAACCGCCGCCGGAGCCGGCGCAGCCGGCCAGGTCCGGCGGACTGCTGGGCCGCCTGCGCGGGCGCTGAACCCGGTCGGGCGTGAACGTCGCGCCGCCGGCACAGGATTTACAATGCGCGGATGATCGATTCCTCGCGCTACCCGCGCCTCTCGCGCATCGGCAGCCCGGCCGAGCTGCGCCAGTTCGACGAAGCCGAACTGCCCGCCGTCGCCGATGAGCTGCGCGCCTACCTGATCGAGTCCGTCGGCAGGTCCGGCGGCCATTTCGGCGCCGGCTTGGGCGTGGTCGAACTGACCACCGCGCTGCACTGGAGCTACGACACGCCGGACGACCGCATCGTCTGGGACGTCGGCCACCAGACCTATCCGCACAAGATCCTCACCGGCCGCCGCGACGCGATCCATACCGTCAAGCAGAAGGACGGCGTGGCCCCGTTCCCCAAGCGCGAGGAATCCGAGTACGACACCTTCGGCGTCGGCCATTCCTCGACTTCCATCTCGGCCGCGCTCGGCATGGCGATCGCCAACGCCCGCGTCGACAACGGCCGCAAGGTGGTCGCGGTGATCGGCGACGGCGCGATGACCGCGGGCATGGCCTACGAGGCGCTCAACCACGCCGGCGGCATGGACCCCGAACCCGACATCCTGGTGATCCTCAACGACAACCGCATGTCGATCAGCGAGAACGTCGGCGGCCTGACCAAGATGCTCGGCAAGCTCTCGGGCAGCCGCACGCTCAATGCGCTGCGCGAGGGCGGCAAGAAGATCCTCGGCGACAAGCGCAGCAGCGGTACCGCGCGCTTCGTGCGCCGCTGGGAGGAACACTGGAAGGGCATGTTCGTGCCGTCTACGCTGTTCGAGGAAATGGGCTTCCACTACACCGGCCCGATCGACGGCCACGACGTCAAGGCGCTGGTCGGCGCGCTGAAGACGCTCAAGACCATGAAGGGCCCGCAGCTGCTGCACGTCATCACCACCAAGGGCAAGGGCTACGAACTCGCCGAGGGCGACCAGATCGGCTACCACGCGGTGTCGCCGTTCGATCCGAGCAAGGGCGTGGTCGCCAAGGGCGGCGTGAAGAAGCCGACCTATACCGACGTGTTCGGCGACTGGCTGTGCGACATGGCGGCGAGCGACCCGGCGCTGCTGGGCATCACTCCGGCGATGCGCGAAGGCTCGGGCCTGGTGCGCTTCAGCAAGGAATACCCGGAGCGCTACTTCGACGTCGCCATCGCCGAGCAGCACGCAGTCACGCTCGCCGCCGGCATGGCCTGCGAGGGCGCGAAGCCGGTGGTCGCGATCTACTCGACCTTCCTGCAGCGCGGCTACGACCAGCTGGTGCACGACGTCGCGATCCAGAAGCTCGACGTGCTGTTCGCGATCGACCGCGGCGGCGTGGTCGGCCCGGACGGCGCAACGCACGCCGGCAACCTCGACCTGAGCTACCTGCGCTGCGTGCCGAACATGGTGGTGATGGCGCCGGCGGACGAACGCGAATGCCGGCAGATGCTCTCGACCGGTTTCAGGTACGAGGGCCCGGCCGCAGTGCGCTATCCGCGCGGCAGCGGCCCCGGCGTGGCCGCGGGCGAGGCGCTCGACACCCTGCCGATCGGCAAGGCCGAAGTGCGCAGGCATGGCGCGCGCATCGCCCTGCTCGCCTTCGGCGCGCTGGTGCCGGCGGCGGAACAGGTCGGCGCGGACCTCGGCCTGAGCGTGGTCAACATGCGCTTCGTCAAGCCGCTCGACCGTGCACTGCTACTGGAACTGGCGAAGACCCATGACGGCTTCGTCACCCTCGAGGACAACGTGGTCGCCGGCGGCGCCGGTTCCGGCGTGCTCGAACTGCTGCAGGCCGAAGGCCTCGCCCTGCCGGTGCTGCAGCTCGGCCTGCCCGACGCGTTCCAGCACCACGCCAGCCGCGAGGACCTGCTGGCCGAGGCAGGATTGGATGCTGCAGGCATCCGCGGCGCGGTACTCGCGCGCTGGCCGGATGCAGCGTCGCCGGCGATCCGCAACGTCGCGGCGTCCTGATCGATCCGACGAGCGCGCAGGTGGCGCGTGCCGGCTCGCAGGAACGCCGAATCAACGCGGCGCTTCGACCTCGTAGCCCTTCGCCTGCAGCCGCGCCAGGTAGCCGTCCGGCGCAGTCACCAGCGACAGCGGCAGCATCGCGAAACTCGACGCATTGGTTGCCAGCGTGTCCTCGGCCGCGGCGATCCACAGGTCGGCGATGCGTGGCCTCAGGTCGTCCATGCCGAGCCTGCGCGCCAGCCCGGTTTCGGTCACCGCGCGGATGCAGGCGCTGTACTGGCTCTCGTAGGGCAGCGCGCGCAGGGACGCGATGTCGCCGGTCGCCCAGGCGTTGGCGCGCCGCCGCATCGATTCGAGGTCGGTCTCGATCCGCGACAGGGTCTTCGCGAAGCAGTCGGTGTCGGCGAGCGTCGTCGCCTGGAACTCGCGGATCGCGGCCTTCGGATCCGCGACCTCCAGCTTGAAGTTCACCGCGCGTAGGTCCACGCCGTGGCGCCTGGCCATGCGCCGGACCTCCTTGTCGACCACGTCGTCGAGGCCCAGTCCCGACTTGCGCATCGCTGCTTCGTACAGCTCCTGCGCGGCGAAGATCGGCCGCCATTGCTCGACGCCGCGGTCGTTGCCGAGATAGCGCTGCTTGAGCGGCGTCCAGCGCGCGTACAGCCCGGGCGATACCGACTGCTGCAGCGTCGCGCCGTCCGGGTTCCTTCGTGCCTTGAGCAGCGACGGCAGCAGCAGCATGCCGCGGAACATGCCGACGCCGGCGTCGAGCGTGAACGACGGCGACAGCAGCACGCGCTGCGAGCGCGCGACCACCGACTCGACCCCGGCCGACTCCCACTGCATCCGCCTGGGCAGCGGCGACACCGTCGCCAGCACGTACAGCGTGTGCCCGTCCTTGCGCACCTTCCACAGTCCCGGTCCCGGCAGCGCGCCGGACACGACGACCGTTTCGACGTCGACGATGCCGGCGTCGGGCAGCGGCGCTTGCGGCATCTCCGGCGCTGTCTCCGGCAAGGCGTCCTGCAGCGTTCCTGCCGACTGCTGCGCCAGGGCTGCGAACGACAGCCACATCAGCATCGCGCACCACCACGTCCGGCGCATCGCTTGTTTCCTGGTCGAGGGCAGCAGCGCCCGGATCATCGATGGAGCGCGCCGAGACGCCGAAGTTCCCGCGCCGCGTCGCCGTCGTCGGGCAACAGCTCGAAGCCTTCCCAGACGAAGCCCGGCGCGACCGTGCACGCCACCAGCACCGCCTCATCGCCCGCCTGCGCACACTGCCACCTGCCCGCGGGCACGATGCACGACGCGCCGTCGCCCTGCGGCGATGGACCGAGCCGCGTCCGCGCGAGCACGCGGCGGTCCTCGTCGAACTGCCGGAGTTCCAGCACGCCACCCTGCTGCCAGTGCCAGGCCTCGTCGGCATCGACCCGGTGCCACCGGCTGCATTCGCCAGCGGCCAACAGGTAACGGATCGCCGTCATCGCCGGGCGGCGATGGCCATTGGCCTCCACTTCGATCGCGGACGCATGGATGCGCCGGTAGTGGCCGCCTTCCGGATGCGGTTCGAGTTCCAGCGTTTCGATCAGGGTCTTCGCCAGATCATCCATGCCGGAACTTTACCGGCTGCGGCCCGTCCTGGAGACGCAGGGGCCGAACCATTCGCCCTCCACGACGGAACCGGAGCACGCGCTCCACTCCAATTCTTCAGGGAGGCAGCACACTCAACGACGCATTCAAGTGCGTCGCCTCCAGCAGCCTGCGCAACCGCATCTCCACGCCGCGCAGGTCGGCGAGGCCCTGCGCTGCGTACAGCGTGTAGACCGGCCTGTCCCGGTTGCCGTGCAGCAGCTTGCGGCCCACGCTGACGTTGTTCGACCCGCTCGCGCGCTTCCAGATCTCGCGCAGCGCATCGGGCCCGATGCTGCCGCCGCCGCTCAAGGTGAAGGTGAACAGGGCGATCTGGTGCCTGGACATGGAAACACTCCGTTCGGCCTCCGAGTATGCGCCCGAAGTGGCGTCCGCAGCGCGCGTTGTCGTCGATCGTAACGCCGCCTTACGTCCGCTTCGCGTAGGATGACGACTGCAACAGGCAAGTTGTCGTCTGCGTCCCGTCCGACCGCCTCCTGCGTCGCTCGCTGCGCTTTCCTCCACGCGTCACTGCCCCGCCAGCGGGGCGGCGCCTCTTCGGGAGCGTTCATGCCGGGCGATCGGGTTCGCAAAATCAGGCACGCCATCGGTGGTCACAGCTGTCGCCTGCGCGTCCTCGGCAATACCCGGCAGTCCGCCGATCCCGACGGCAACGGCGCGCACCTCAACCGCAGGCCCGACGCATGAGCGCGGTCGCCGCGGAGAACGTCCCGCTGTGCGCGCGCTGCGATGCGGTGTGCTGCCGGCTGACCGTCGTGCTGCAGCCGGAAGACCGCATTCCCGCGCATCTCACCACCCACACGCCGGCAGGCCTTGAAGTGATGGCGCGCGACGAGGAGGGCTGGTGCGTGGCCGTGGACGCCGCGCACATGCGCTGCTCCATCTACGACACCCGTCCCCGGGTGTGCCGGCGATTCGCGATGGCCGGCCCCTATTGCCGCGAGATCCGCTCCGACTATCGCGACCGCAACGCCCGCGGCATCCCGCTGCAGTTCTACTGACCGGAGGCCCCATGCCACGCCCGAAGAAGACCACGCCCGAGAGCCCGCCCGCCGAAGCCCGGCCATCCGGCACCAGCAGGCTGTTCTCGCCGCGCAAGGACAAGGACAAGTCCTCGCTCACCCACGAGCGCATTGCCGAAGACCTGGAAACCTTCCGCAAGTCCGGCGGCACGATCGAGGTCCTCGGCACCACCCGCACCCTGAGCAGGATCGACCCAGACGACGACTCGTCGCCACCGCCGCGCCCGGCGAACGCCGCGCGCTCGAACCCTCACCGCTGATCCCTACGGAGACCGACTTGGCCAAGCCCAACTACGCATTCGAAAAGCGCCAGCGCGAGCTGGCGAAGAAGAAAAAGCAGGACGAAAAGGACGCCCGCAAGCGCGAGGCCCGCAATTCGGCGCCGGTGCAGCCGCAGCCGCCCAAAGCATCCCCGACTGTCGAGGCACCCGCGACGACACCTGACGCGCCTGCCGCGCCCGTGCCCCGGATCCACCGCAGGGCCGCGTCCTAGCGCAGCAGCGCAACCCTCTCCCGCACGGGCGCCCCCAGGCGCGACGGGATCCGACGGGAAACCCGCATCGCGGGCAAATCCGGAAAGGCAGCCTGTCATTTCGACCGCAGGGAGAAATCTCCTGTCCGGCGCGAGGAAAGCAGATTTCTCCCTGCGGTCGAAATGACACGGACAGGGACACGGACAGGGACACGGACAGGGACACGGACAGGGATGCGGCTACGGACAAGGGATACGGCTGCGGACTCAGGCGACAGGAATGCGCTGAACGCTTGGGCTATCTGGTTCGCGACGACGATCCATCCCCGATCCGATCAACTGCCGCAGGGCATTCGCCGCTCGAGCCGGCAAGGAACCCACAAAAAACCCCGGGCTTGCCGGGGCTTTCTGGACCGCGAATTGGGGTAGCCTCTCTCGAAAAGTATCTGCAACTTGTTGTTTTTTCGGCAATTATAATATTCAGGTTCTGTTTAGATACCGCAGCAACTACCGCTGGATCTCGTCGCTTGAAAACTGGATTTGAACCAAAAACCAAGCCGTCTTTTACATGACGGTCAATCGCCACTTCGGCAAGCCAATCGACAGCATCTCGCGCATGGCTTCTCTGCCAGAGCGCGCACTACCCGGCCACTTCGAATCTGTTCGTAAGAATCAAGGCTCATGCCTGACGGGTTCCTCGCGAACTTGGCTTCGATTTGCTCCAGACAGCCCCGGCAAAACCATTTCTGGCAAACACTTTCAGAGGCATCCGGCCCTTATACCTCCGACCGTCGAGATCCTCGTAAGTCACCAAGATCGGAATCTGAACGCCGTAGTTCAACTGACGACTGGATTTTTCAACACCGAACGAGCCGAACGCGGTAGACAGATCCTCCCCATTCCGCAACAGGGCGACCATGCTTTCTTCCTCGAAGCACCGCGTTATTCCCTCCATCATCTGCTCCGTCGCGCCTTCTCCGTGAAGAGATGAAACCCTATCAGCGTCCGCGTGCAACCGAATGTTAACCGCAGGCCGGTTTCCAGAATTCGAGATGATCAAATTGAACGTACTCGCCGTTCTTAGCTCTGAGTGCTCGTCGACGAACGCCGTCACAATGGGTCTGTTGCTCTGCAGCCAGAACCTGCGTGTGAAGTACAGAGATACCAGGGACACAAACAAAGCCCCTATAGATATCGCAACCGGCAGATCAATCTGCATATCGACCTCTCTCGTCTAAACGTACTCACCAGTCCGGGCCCATGACCGGATACCACGACTCAGAAACGCCGCTTTCGAACATTGAACTTCTAAGATCCTCGAACAATTTCAATTGTTCCAGATCACACTCCGGCGTTGTCCACATTGTCATCTGGGTGCTTGAGGCGATCTCTCCAGTCAACGGGGGATGACGGATTGGCGCCGAAGACGACACAAGCACTCCGGATATCCGTCTCGATGCAATGTACTTAGCCAACCGAACATGATGGATATTAAGGAAGTCAATATTGTGGTTGTCCAAAAATGCAGCGGCGTTGGCAGGATCTTGGGCATCTACGATGCAGTACGGAGGCAACACATCGTCTATGCACACCGCCAACAGCCCTGGGGTTGCAGATTTCTCTATTTGCTTTACACCAGTAGAGAGCTGTGATTCCGCATTCTTGGCGGAGTAGATGCGTTTGCACGCCAAGGCAAGACACCCTGATTCCAAGGTTACAACTAGGTCTGGCTCGCATATTTCCGCAGGAATGCCCCTACCCCCTAGAAGACAGAGCAATTCCAACTCCCAAAGCTTGTCTTTGGCCCTCGACGGAGATCTATCTCCCGGATCTAAAGCATCTTTCTTAAGCGTCCAAAGATGATCTTTAGCATCATCACGACCCAGTAGAACGCTGGCCGCCCTAGCGATCCTATCGAGATACTGTCCACGCAACATCGCCCGTTCAACATCCTTCTCGCTACTGACTTCGGCTAGTGGATTCTGTGCGAATCGGATCGAATCGTCGATCAATCGTGCAAGGCCAGATGTCGGATTGACTGTCACTCCCGCGTCGGAAAACTGTTCTCGCAACCTGCTCGCTGCCGCGACCGCAGCCCCGAACATGGTCGAAGACCTGAGGAGAACACTGCTTTCCTCCATGCCTGCCATCGCTACCCTCACTCGTGCTCCGGTGTGGCGCGTCCACAGTTATAGCAGCGTCGGAAGTCGGGCAGCTGCCGTCCGTACATCCTCCGGCCCATCCTCGGGCCTCCAAGCGGGCCTTCACAGAAGCGGCACGGCTGAACACTCCCTTTTTCCCAGCGCACTAGACGCCAGAAAAAGTACGCAGCCCAGACAAGGGCGACTAGTGATCCGGCCTGAAAGATCCGCGTTCCAAACTGCGCAAAACCCTCAGTCAGCGGGGAATTCCCGGCGCGCAACAACAGCAGCGCAACTGCAAAGCTGACCAACAAGACTCCGGCTGGACGCCACAGCCCCCTGAGCAACACCATGTTCCAGTTCATTCCCCTGCTCCGATACCATTTCGATCCCCAAGGAACACCCTACTCCGTCCAATCTCACGGATCGAGACTGCGATGCCTGATCGGCTGCCGCCCTGCTTCACCGGCTTCATCCAGAAGCCTCAGGATGTCTTCCACCCGCCAAGCGGTGATGCGTTGTCCCAACGAACGTACCGGCTGAGGATAGCGTCCGGATTTGACGCCGGCCCACCAAGTCGAACGCGACACCGGAATGATTGCCGGGATCGCCGGCTTTCCGTTTCGCGCGGGACAGCCGATGATCTGATGCAACCGCAGGAAGCCCGTCTCGGGGATTCGGCGCAGCACAATCACGCGGAGCCCACCTTCAGTCGGCAACATCTGACTATGCTCCGTGTCGCGAGCCATGCGCCGATCTCCGCTTCCGGAACTCCCGATCGCGCGCCATGAACGCTTCGAGCATGTGCGGCACCAGCGTCGGCGCATCGACCGGCTCGCCATAGGTCTGCGCGTGCAGCGTGGCGTATTGCTCAAGATCCGCCTGCAGCGCCTTGCTGCAGTTGAAGCTGAAACGCACCGTCTCGGTCTTCGGCAGCGGGCCGAGCCGTAGCTTGTTCGCACTCACGGCTCCGCTCCCACCCGCAACGCCGCGGGGCGATACGGCCGCAGCACCAGGTCGCGGCCGACGAGGACGCGCACCGGCATCCCGGCGCGAATGGTCAGCGTGGGCTGCACGTCTAGGTTGCGCCGCGTGACCTCCTGGCCGACCTGATTGATGACTTCCTGCGCGCTGTCGCGGCCGGCATACACGATGCGGTTGCCGTCACGGTTCTCCGGCGCGGCCAGCTCGGCGCCGACGCCCAGCAGCGTGGTCAGCGCGGCGCCGGCGAACAGGCGGCGCCAGTGCATGTTCACGCCGTCCTCAAGCCCGGCGTAGCCTGCGGGATCGGCGCCAACGAAGCCGTCCAGCGTCAGCGAGGACGTGTCCGGCAGGATCACGCGCTGCCAGACCACCTGCACGCGACGCTGGCCGTAGCCGACGTCGCTGTCGTAGCGCCCGAGCAGCCGCGAACCCTGCGGGATCAGGAGATGCCGCCCGGTCGCGGTGTCATACACGGGTTCGGTCACGGTCGCGATGACCTCGCCCGGCAGGTCGGAGCGGATGCCCGTCACCAGCGCCGCGGCGATCACCGTCCCGGCCATGACCTGATAGGGCGACGCCGGCGGCTGCAACTCGCCGCGGTTGCGGGTTTCAGTGGCGGTCGTCGGCGACTGTTCGCCCTGCGGGGGCGACAAGCCAGCGAGCAACGAATCGAACTGCGACGGAGCCGAAAGCGATCCCGTCGCCGCGCCATCGACGCCGCGCGACGCACGCGCGCCACCGCCGAAGAACACCGGCGAGCGCATGGCCTCCTCCGCTTCCTTCACCTGCGCCAGTCGTTCGGCTTCGGCGGGATCTTCGCCGTAGGCGTAGCCCTGCGCCTCGCGCTCGGCGCGCAGGATCGGTGCGCCCAGGTCGCCGGGCAGCGGTTCGCCGAGTTCCGGCACGTCGGGCGGCAACGCCTCGTCCTCCTCCGGCATGGCCAGGAGCGGCGGCGGCAACTTGGTGTAGTCCTCCGGCAGCCGATCCAGCGCCTCGGTACGGGCGATCCGCTCGACGTTGTGCAGCTCGCCCGGCCCCTCCATCGCCCGCCGCTGCGACGAGTGCAGCGACCACCAGGTCGCGCCGAGTATCGCCAGCACCAGCGCGCCCGACAGCGCGACCAGCATCCGGCGGTTCAGGCGCGTGACCGGCCGCGGCGGCGCGCGCAGCGCGACGGACTCGGGCGGCAGCTTCGGGGCGGCTTGCGTTTCCATCTCAGCGCCTGTCCGCGCGGTCGGTGCGCTCGATGCGCACCACCTCGGCCCGATCGCCGCCCAGGCGCAGTTCCGCGGCGCCGAACAGCCGATCGACGACGTAGTACGGCGCGAGGTAGCGGTAATTCACCAACTGGCCTTCGCCGCGTGGCCCGACCACGAACAGCGGCGGCAGTTCGCCCTGCGCGATCCCGGCCGGGAACTGGATGTAGACCGCGCGACCGTCGTCGAACGCCTGCCGCGGGCGCCACGGCGCATTCGCGCCGGTGATCGCGTAGCGGAAGCGCAAGTCCTGCAGCGGCAATCCGACCTGCGTTGGCGGCTGCGCTTCCTGCGCGCGCCGTTGCAGCGCCCGCATCCGATCCTGCGGATAGTCCCACGACACCGACGCCATCCACGTCTGTTCGGTCGAGGTCAGTTCGATCAGGTACGTGCGCCGGTCGGTGGTAATGACTAGGTTCGTCTGCAGGTCGGGGCGCGTCGGCTTCACCAGCACGCTCACGCGCTGTTCCCCGCCGCTGCCGCTGACGGTATCGCCGACGACCCAGCGCACGGTGTCGCCAGCGGCCATCGTGACCAACTGCTCGCCCGGCTGCAGCGCGATCAGCGTCACCCGGCCGGGACTGGCGTAGACCTGGTACAGCGCCCCCTCGACGTAAGGCCAGACCTGGGTCGCGTTGACGAAGCCCCCGCGCACCGGCGCCACCCGCGCCTCGTTCAGCGCCTGCGTCACGCCTGTCTGCACGTCGGCAGGTTCGACCTTCGGCGTCGGCTTCACCGGCAACGGCTTCCACTGTCCGGGCCACCGCAGCGCCTCCGGTATCGCGAACGCCTCGGCAACCGCCGCGTCCGGTTCGACCTCGGCAATCGCCTCCACCGCCGGCTCGTCCAGCGTGATCGCCGGCGGCTTCTTCGCCGACGTCGCGCAGCCGGCCAGCGCGAGTCCCAGCGGCAACACAGCAACACGCATCCACACGTTCATGGCGTCACTCCTTCGGTATCGAGTTCGCGGCTCCACGAGAGCCCGTTGACGTAGATCCCCAGCGGATTGCGGCGCAGTGCTTCGGCGGTGCGCGGCGGTTGCAGCACGAACGAGATGACCGCCGTCCACCGCTCCAGCCCCGCGCCGGCACCATCGACGTAGCGCCGCTCCGTCCAGCGCACCTGGAATGAGCTGTCGCTGAGCCGCACGACGCTGGTGATCTGCACCACCACCGTCTCGCGGCCGATGCGCGCGAAGGGATCGTTGCTGCGCGCATGGTCGTTCAACGCCGCCGCGCCCCGGTCGGTGGCGTAGCCGTAGGCGTCGAGCCAGTTCTGCCGCACCACCACCGGGTCGATCGACAGCGAACGCACAAGCGTCACGAAGCGCGCGAGGTGGTGCGCCATCTGTGCTTCGGTCGGCCGGTATGGCGTCACTGCTTCGCCCACCGCGCGCACCTGCCCGCCGCTGTCCACTTCCACCACGTAGGGCGTGACGATGGACTGCGCCGAGCGCCAGACCAGCCCGGCGGCCATGCCGATGGCGAGCAGCAGGCAGCCGAAGGCCATCAGCCGCCAGTTCGCCGCCTGCGCGGTCGTCGTGCCCAACCGCTTGTCCCAGACCTGCCCGGCCGCTTGGTATGGCGTTGCCGGTTCCGGTGTCTCCGCATAGCGCACGCGCGGTCGTCTGAAGCGCATCGTCTCTCTCCTTTACCGATTCGAGGGATCGCGCAGGCTCGGCGACGCACCGCCACCACCCGCATCGCCGCTGCGCAGTGCGTGCGCAGCCATCGCCGCGCCGTGCATCGCGCTCCTGCCGCGCTCGCGCAGCCGCTGCGCCCAGGCAGGTGTCTCGCCTGTACCCTGGGGTCTTGTCGTCGCAGGCGTGCCACCGCCACCGCGCGGTGCGGAGGCAGCAGAGGCAGAGGCCGTCTTCGCCGCCATCGCGGCGCGGCCCACACCAACGGCGGCACCGACTGCGGTGACGCTGCCGGCCACGCCCAGAGCGGTGCCCGCCGCGGCGCCGGCACTGAGCTGCGGTCCGCCCGATACCAAGCCGGTCGCGATGCCAGGTCCGAAGATCCCGAGCCCAAGCAACGTCAGAGATCCGAGCATCACCGCCAGCGCGTAGTCGAGCGACGGCTCGTCCGGCACCATGCGGAACTCGTCGAACAGCCCCGTGCCGATGCCGACGATCACCGCCAACACCAGCACCTTGATCCCGGACGACACCACGTTGCCCAGCACCTTCTCGGCCAGGAACGCGGTCTTGTTCCACAGCGCGAACGGCACCAGCACAAAACCCGCCAACGTGGTCAACTTGAACTCGATCAACGTGACGAACAGCTGCACCGACAGCACGAAGAAACTGACGATGACGACCAGCCAGGCCAGGAACAGCACGACGATGGGATCGAGGTTGGCGAACACCTGCGGGAAGCCCGCCAAATCGCCGATCTGGTCGAGGATCGGCTGGCCGGCATCCACGCCGACCTTTGCAAGCCGCCCCGGCTGCAGAAACTCGGCCTCGCTGATCATCGAACCCGATGCGGTCAGTCCGAGTCCCGCGAACGAGCGGAACAGGATGCCGGCCAGCGCATTGAAGTTGCCGAGGATGAAGGCGAAGGCACCGACGTAGAGCACCTTGCGGATCAGCCGGCCCATCACGTCCTGCCCGCCCATCGCCCAGAACAGGCCGGCGAGCGTCATGTCGATGACGACCAGCGTGGCGGTCAGGAACGCGACCTCGCCCCCGAGCAGGCCGAAGCCCGAGTCGATGTAGCGGGAATACACATCGAGGAAGCGGTCGATGACCGTGATGTCGTCCACGTCCGCGCTCCGTCAATCGCCGTAGAACCGCACCGGCGTCGGCGTGTACGGCACGCCCTCGCCGCGGAACCGCCGGCGCACCTCGCGCGCCTGCTCGTGCACGGCCAGCGTGCGCGCGTGCTCCAGCGCCACCGCGCGATCCTGCGCAAGCTGGAGCTGTTGGCCCTGGATCGCCTGTCGTGCCTGCAGCGCCAGCAACTGGTTCGTCGCCTGCACCGCCTGCAA
The DNA here is from genome assembly GCF_007859325.1 of Luteimonas marina. Classification (GTDB taxonomy): domain Bacteria; phylum Pseudomonadota; class Gammaproteobacteria; order Xanthomonadales; family Xanthomonadaceae; genus Luteimonas; species Luteimonas marina. The sequence continues at coordinate 435,506 of NZ_VOHK01000004.1, forward strand.
CTGCCCGGCCGCCGACTGGCTGCGCGCCACCAGGTCGCCCAGCGCCCGTTCGTCGATGGCGAAGTTCTCCACCGCCTGCGCCTGCAGTCGGGTCGCGGTGTGCAGCGCCTCCAACGAATTGCGCCAACGCTCGCGCGCGTCACTCGCCATTTCGCCACCGCTGACCGCGGCCGTGTAGCGTTCCGGGTACAGACGTCGGAACTGCTCGTCCATGCGCGAGACCTCGAACGCCAGCCCGCGGGCCTCGTCGATCAGTCGCTGGCTGTCGGCCAGTGCAGACCGCAGCTCCTGCAAGGCGCTGAAGTCGAGGCCGGTCAGGTTGCGGGCGTCGTTCGCCAGCATCTGCGCTTCGTTCTGTAGCTGGCGCACCTGGTTGTTGATCTGTTCCAGCGTGCGCGCGGCGGTGAGCAGGTTCTGCTGGAAGTTGGCCGGGTCGAACACGACCGCCTGCGCGTGCGCATGACCCGCAAACAGCGCACCGGCCACCAACAGGGACAACAAGGTCTTCTTCATGACGCAATCTCCGGGTCGGGGGAAGGGACACCGGCACGCGCTGCCGGTGCTTGAGAGAGAAGGTCGGCAGCCCAGCCGAGGCCGCGCTCGCGCAGCCACGCACCGGTGAAGCCCGGCACACCGGCCTCCGCCAGCACGCGGTCGACGTCCCGCTGGTCGGCCGGGGTCGAGGCGCCGGCAAAGGCCAGCGCCACCGGCCCGAGATCCAGGTCGAACAGGCGATTGCCCACGCGCGAGCGGTAGTAGTAGTCGCGCGTCGGCTGCGCGGTCGCGACCAGCTCGATCTGGCGGGAATTGAGGCCGAAGCCTTCGTAGACCGTGCGGATCTGCGGCTCCATCGCCTGCGGGTTCGGCAGGAAGATCCGGCTGGCGCAGCTCTCGATGATCGCCGGCGCGATCGCCGAGTCCTTCACGTCCGCAAGCGACTGGGTGGCGAACACCACCGACACGTTCTTCTTGCGCAAGACCTTCAGCCACTGTCGGATGCGCGCGGCGAACACCGGGTCGTCGAGGAACAACCAAGCCTCGTCCAGCACCAGCAGCGACGGACTGCCGTCGAACCGCTCGTCGAAGCGGGCGAACAGGTAGCGCAGCACCGCCAGCGTCGCGGCGCGACTCGCCATCAGTTCTTCCATCTCGAACCCCTGCACGTCCGCGCTGCCGAGCCGTTCGCCCTCGGCGTCCAGCAGCCGGCCATGCGCCCCGCCCAGCACGTAGGGCGCCAGCGCCTGCCGCAAGGCGTTGGATTGCAACAGCACCGACAGCCCGGTCAACGTGCGCTGTTCGATGGGTGCGCCGGCAAGGTTGCCCAGCGCCGACCACACCGCCTCCTTCTCGGTCGGGCCGATTTCGACGCCCTCCTGCCGCAATCGCTCCTCGACCCACTCCGCGGCCCAGGCACGGTACGCCTCGCGGTCGATCCGGGTCAGCGGCTGGAAGGCCATGCCACCGTCGCCGCCGAGATCGTAGTGCTCGCCGCCCAGCCCCAGGATCGTGGCGCGCAGCGAGCGGCCCATGTCGAAGACGAAGATGCGCGAGCCGGCATAGCGCCGGAACTGCAGCATCAAGGTGGCCAGCAGCACCGACTTGCCGGCGCCGGTCGGCCCGACGACCAGCGTATGGCCGACATCGCCCACATGCAGCGACAGCCGGAACGGCGTCGCGCCATCGGTGCGGCAGACTAGCAGCGGCGGCCCGCCGAGATGCGCGTTGCGCTCCGGCCCGGCCCACACCGCCGACACCGGCATCAGGTGCGCCAGGTTCAAGGTCGAGACGATCGGCTGGCGCACGTTGGCGTAGGCATTGCCGGGGATCGACGACAGCCAGGCTTCGACGGCATTGAGCGCTTCCGGCACGGTCACGAACCCGCGGCCCTGGATCACGCGCTCGACCTGCCGCCGGTGCTCGTCGGCCACGTTGGCATCGCGATCAAGCACCGTCACCGTCGCGGTGACGTAGCCGAAAGCGACCGCATCGCTGCCCAGTTCCTGCAGCGCGGCGTCGGCATCGGCGGCGTTGTTCGCCGCATCGTTGTCGATGAGGGGGCTTTCCTGCTGGAAGATGGTCTCGCGCAGCAGCGCCACCACCGACTTGCGTTTCGCAAACCACTGGCGGCGCAGCCGCACGAGTTCGGTCTCCGCCTCGGCCTTGTCGAGACAAATGAAGCGCGTGACCCAGCGATAGCCGAAGCCGAGCCGGTTCAGCTCGTCCAGCAGGCCCGGCCAGGTCGAGGTCGGGAACCCGCGCACCGTCACCGTGCGAAGGTGTCGATCGCCCAGCATCGGCGCCAGCCCACCCGACAGCGGGCAGTCGGCCAGCAGCGCATCGAGATGGAACGGCACGGCCGGCACCGCGACCGGGTGCCGGCGTGTTGAGACGCAGCCGTGCAGATAAGAAAGCGTCGCCGCATCGTCCAGCCACGCCAGCGCCGGCATCACACCGTCGAGCAGATCGTAGAGCCGATCGGACTCGGCGACGAACGCCGCCAACCGCTCGCGCCAGTCGGCATCTCCTTGTGCGGCGTGTTCGTACAGCACCCGCGACGCCCGCGCCCGTGCGTCTTCCGGCGGCAGGTACTGCAACGTCAGGAAGTAGCGGCTCTCGAAGTGGGTGCCGACCTGCTCGAACGCTGCGCGCCGCTCCTCGTCCACCAGCCACGACAGGGATTCCGGGAAGTCCGACGCCGGATACCCGGCGGCCTCGAAGCGTTCGGCCTCCACGTACAGCGCCCAACCGGAACCCAGCCGCTTGAGTGCGTTGTTGACCCGCGCACTCACCGACACCAGCTCCGCCTCGGTCGCGCTGTCGAGATCCGGTCCGCGATAGCGCGCGGTGCGCTGGAAGCTGCCGTCCTTGTTCAGCACCACGCCGGGCGCCACTAACCCGGCCCACGGCAACCAGTCGGCGAGCAGGGCGGGACGCTTGCGGTACTCGGCCAGGTGCAGCATGGCTACACGTCCAGCAGCGAACGCTGCTTCAGGTGCCGGGCGAACACCGGCATGAACTGCGGATCGAGCCGCGCGCCCCAGACCGCCAGCGTGTGCCCGACGATCCACAACACCAGCCCCGGAATCCAGAGCTGCAGGCCGAGTCCGACAGCGGCGGCCAGCGTGCCGTTGGCGATCGCCACCGTGCGCGGCGCACCGCCCAGCAGGATCGGCTGGGTCAGCGCCCGGTGCAGCGGCACCTCGAAGCCGGGCAGCGGTTCGGCGCTCATACCAGCGCCCCGCCGGAGAAGGAGAAGAACGACAGGAAGAACGAGGATGCGGCGAACGCGATCGACAGCCCGAACACGATCTGGACGAGCCGCCGGAAACCACCGCTCGTGTCGCCGAAAGCCAGCGTCAAGCCGGTGACAATGATGATGATGACCGCGATGATCCGCGCCACCGGCCCCTGGATCGAATCGAGGATGGCCTGCAACGGCCCTTCCCACGGCATGCTCGACCCACCCGCGCTCACCGATGATGCGAGCATCAGCAGCAGCGAACCTAGGGCCGCCGCGTTGATCGCGGGCGTCCATTGCTGCGCCCGCAGCGCAGCCACGGGCAATCGTTCCGACTTCATGACGGATCTCCTGTCGTTGGGAAAACGAGTGGCGCTTGCGCCAGATGCGTTTGCGACTCCAGCCGGTAGCCGCTGTCGTCTAGGCCGGTCACGCGCGCGATGTCCTGCACCCGTCGGGCGCGACCACGGCCGGCGATGAACACCACCACGTTGACCGTCTCGGCGATCAGCGCACGCGGGGCGGCCAGCGCGACTTCAAGGATCAACTGTTCTATCCGCAGCAGCGCGCCGAGCACGGAACCGGCGTGCACCGTGGCGACCCCGCCGGGATGCCCGGTGCCCCACACCTTGACCAGATCCAGCGCCTCGCCGCCGCGCACCTCGCCCACCGCCACCCGGTCGAGCCGGAACCGCATCGCCACGCGCACCAGGTCGGCCAGCGTCACCACGCCCGGCTGCGTGCGCAGCGGCACATGGTCGGCTGCGGTGCACTGCAGCTCCACCGTGTCCTCCACCAGGAACACGCGGTCGCCGATCTCGGCAATCTCCGCGAGCAGCGCATTGGCGAGCGTGGTCTTGCCTGTGCTGGTGCCGCCGGCGATCAGGATGTTCTGTTCCTCGCGCACCGCCTGCCGCAGGAACGCCGCCTGCGCCGCGGTCAGGATGCCGTCGTTCACGTAGTCGGCCAGGCGCCAGACGCCGATTGCCCGCTTGCGCAACGCGAAGGCCGGCGCCGTCACCACGGGCGGCAGCACGCCCTCGAAACGCTCGCCGGTTTCCGGCAGTTCCGCGCTCAGCAGCGGCTTGCCCGCGTGCACCTCTGCGTGTACGTGCGAGGCCACCAGCCGGATGATCCGTTCGCCATCGGACGGCGTGAGCGACACGCCCATCGGCGCGCGTCCGGTGGAGAGCCGGTCGATCCACAGCTTGCCGTCGGGATTGAGCATCACCTCGACCACGTCCGGGTCTTCCAGCGCGGACGCAATCGCCGGCCCCAACGCCGTGCGCAACATGCGCACGCGCCGATCCTGCGACACCGCCACGGGGGAGTAAGCGCCGCTCACGCGGAGTCTCCCTGTGGATGAGGTGTGATTGCCGGGTCTTCCGGCTGCGTTGCCGCCAGGTCGTGCAAGAGGCTGTGCCCGCGCCCCAGCCGGCGGCCCAACTGCTCCACGAACTGCGCGAACCGCGCCTGTCCCTGCGCCTTCGCCGCGGCCTGATGCGCCTCTGGCAGCGGCGCACTGACGGTCAGGTAATAGCGCACGTACAGCGCGATCGTTTCGATCAAGATGGTCTGGTCGCGCTCCAGCCGCTCGAACTGGCGCGAGAGCCGGTCCAGCCGCTTGGCGACCATCTCCCGGTTGTCGCCCTCCGGCGACAGGTACGCGGCCACGGCCGTGGCGACGATGCCCGACACCGATACGCCCTTCATCGCGGCCAGCTCCGACAGGCGCTTGTCGTGCGCGTGCTCGAAATACACGTTGCGGCGGACCCGACTCATAGCGGAACTCCGCCATCCGGTCCGATCACCTGTCGCACGCCGCGCTGCCGCGGCGGATCGCGCCACGTCGCCGGTGCCTCGTCATCGAGTACCGCCAGATCGGATGCCGGCGCTGGGCGCAACGCCCACGCGATCTCCTCCTGCTGCTGCAACCCGCCATCGTCCCCGACACCGTCGGTGTCAATGCCGTCCTCGACCACCGGCACCGGCGGAATCGGCATCGCGCTCCAGTCGTCGACGCTGCGCGGCGGTGCGTCGGCATACGACCCATCCGACAGAGCCGGCGGCGGCAGCACCCGTCGGACGAAGTTCGGATCGGTGTAATACCGCAGCTTGCGCGCGCGCAGCGGCGGATGCCCGGCCACCATGACCAGTTCCTCGTCCGGCGGCAGCTGCATGATCTCGCCCGGCGTCAGCAACGGCCGGCCGATCGCCTGCCGCGACACGTTGACGTGGTCCAGCCACAACGCACCGCGCGAGCCGCCGTAGCTGCGGTGCAGGTGCTCCTGCGTCGCCATGCCGAGCGTGTCCGACAGCCGCCGGGCCGTGCGTTCGTCGTTTGGCGCGAACGCCACGCGCACGTGGCAGTTGTCCAGGATCGAGTTGTTGCTGCCGTAGGCCGCTTCGATCTGGTTGAGCGACTGCGCGATCAGCAGCGCCCGCATCCGGTAGCCGGCCATGAAGGCCAGCGCCTGCTCGAAGAAGTCCAACCGTCCCAGCGCCGGGAACTCGTCCAGCACCCAGAGCAAGGGGTGGCCGTCGGGCGCGGCCTCCAATCGCCGCCCCCAGCGGAACCTGCGTCGCGGCGTCTCGCGCTGCGGCAGGGTCTCGGTCAGCCGCCGGCCAATCTGGTTCAGCAGCAGCCGCACCAGCGGCCGCGTGCGCTCGATGTCGGACGGCGGCACCACCAGGTACAGCGACACCGGCGCCTGTGCAGACACCAGGTCGGCAATACGCCAATCGCAGCGCGAGGTCACCTCGGCCACTACCGGATCGTGATACAGGCCGAGGAACGACATCGCCGTGGACAGCACGCCCGAACGCTCGTTGTCGCTGCGGTTGAGCATCTCCCGTGCGGCTGCGGCCACGACAGGGTGCGGCCGGTCGCCCAGGTGCGGTGTGCGCATCATCGCGCCCAACGTGCGTTCGATCGACCGGGCCGGGTTGGATAGGAAATTGGCGACGCCGCGCAGGGACTTGTCCGGCTCGGCGTAAAGCACGTGCAGGATCGCCCCGACCAGCAGCGCGTGCGAGGTCTTCTCCCAGTGGTTGCGCCGCTCCAGCGCGCCTTCCGGGTCGACCAGCAGGTCGGCGATGTTCTGTACGTCGCGCACCTCGTGCACGCCGCGCCGTACCTCCAGCAGCGGGTTGTACGCCGCCGACCGTGCGTCGGTGGGATTGAAATAGAGGCAGTGCGAGAACTGCGACCGCCACCCGGCGGTCAGCTGCCAGTGTTCCTCCTTGATGTCATGGACGATGACCGAGTGCGGCCAGGTCAACAGCGTCGGCACGACGACGCCCACCGCCTTGCCGGTGCGCGTGGGCGCGAACAGCATCACGTGCTCCGGACCGTCGTGGCGCAGGTAGTCCGCGCCCAACCGGCCGAGCAGCACACCGCGCGCGACCAGTAGCCCGGCCATCCGTGCCTGCGCCTTCGTGGCCCAACGCGCCGAACCATGCATCGAAGCCGGCGTCCGCCTCTTCGCCGTGCGAGCCACGATGGACACCATCACCGCGACCGCGACGCCACCGACCATGATCAGCCCGCCGCGAAGGAAGACCTGCGGCGCATACGCCTCGTAGTCCAGCCACCATGAGAACAATCGCCACGGCGCGTACACCGGATAACTCGACACCTCAAACCACGGCTCGCCCAGCCGTGCTTGATAGCCAAGCTGCGCCGCCGTCCATTGCGTCGCCGTCCACATGCCCGCGACTGCGACGCCCAGCACCGCAAGCGCCTGGCCCACCTGCACACCGGCTCCGGGAATGCGCACGACAGATATTCCCCACACAGCGCGACAACACCGTCGCTGGCATAAGGCTCGCCGTCGATGGACAGGTGGTCAAAGACCTATTGCGTGACAGTTGAAGTTGCTAACGCAAGATTTCAGGTCGTGGCTTGCCGTGGAGAAAGTGAGCGTAGTTCAGCCAGCGACGACTTGTATCGAATCGTCACCGTTTACAACGCTCCATGGCCATGCTTGTCATTGGATAAGGCTGTTGTCAGTGACGAAGGCGCATCGAGTTTCTAGAAAGTGCATCGCTCGCTGCGCGGGCATCACGCGCGATCACCTTGCTTTAGGCATCCGGCGAGGATATAACTCACGGTCGCCAAATCTTCGTCGGACAGGCGGTGCAGCGCCCGCCGCATGCGGCCGTGCGGGCAAGGCTCCGCCGCCTGCATCCGACGCCCCAGCGGCGTCAGTGAGATCGCGTAGCGTCGCCGGTTGTCGGACAAGCGGTGCGATTCCACGAAGCCGCGATCGGTCAAACTCTGCAGCAGCCGCGAGGCGGTGCCCATGTGCATGTGCAGCCCTTCTGCAAGCGCCGTCAGCGGCACGCCGGGATGGTCGTGAAGCCAGCACAGCGCCAGCCACTCGATTGGCGAGACGCCACCGGCCGTCGTCTCTGCGGCCAGGCCATCACCCAGCATCCGGATTTGCCGCTCCAACTGCGCGAGCAGCCGCAGCCTGTCCTGCATAGCGTCGTCGCCACTCATGGCAGCAGTCGCCGCAAATAGAGGAAGTCACCTCCATCTCCGCGGATCGAGCCGTCGCGGATCAACAACCGCATTGGCTCGAAGCCGAAGCGCAGCAGGAACAGCTGACCGGCAGCGTTGTCGCTCGCGCAGGCTGCCAAGATCTGGTCGACAGTCTTGTCACGACTGCAACGCTCGATCACCGTCTCCATCAACAGCCGCGACGCCGGCGTGCCGCGGTAGCGCGGCAGCACGTAGACCCCCCAAAGCAAGCCGATGCCGCCATAGGCACGGTGCTGTTCGTGCCCGAGCGCCGCGGTGCCGACCAAGATGCCGTTGCAGAACGCGCCCCACACGCAGGTGCCGTTGGCCGCATACTCGTTTAGCCGTGCGATGATGCCCTCCGAGTCCAGCCCGGTCTCATCGCGCACCTGCGGCTCGGGCGGATACGTCAGTTCCTCCGCCGCCCGCCGCCGCAGGGCGCAGTACGCCGCGGCGTCCGACTCCGACAGGCGCTTGAGCTGGAGGAAAGGCGACATGGCTCAATCCCGAAAGGTTCGCGCCCACCATGCGGCGCATGCGTGACGGCCGAACCGAGGGTGTCGTGGACATAATCGGCAAGGCGATCGACGGCAACTGCCAGCCGACCCGAACGCTTGCGAAGGATCATCGCCAGTACGCATGTGTCCATCCGGGTTCACTGAAGGCGGTAGGTGTCGCGCACCGGAACGCCGGCCACCTCGCACGCGACGCGGCGTAGAGTGAATGCAGGACCCCGGCCCGAACGTTCCGCTTCGACGCGCCGCGAGTCGCTCTGCGCTTGCTGTAGCTGCCGGCAGGCATCACGGAAAGACGGATCTATGGGCTCGTCGCGCGCCTGCTCCGCGGGCCTTGCACTGCATCCACACAGACAGACCGACAGCAGACATCCGGACCACCGTGCGAGCCGGTGCTTTGGATCGCCGCCCGCCACGTTAGCAGCCGAGCATCCGCAGCCGATGGCCTCTCGGCGTGTGCGGCGCCGACAGGTCGATGCGCAGCTCGCACAGCCCCTCGATCCTGCCTCGATCGTCCACGCGCACGAACCCGTGTCGCCGGATCATCCGCAGCGCCCTTCGGTTACCCAGGCTCGCATGGCCCAGCGCTTCCACCGCCATCGGCTGTCTGCGGCTCCAACCGAGCGCAGCGTGTATCAGCGCGCTGCCGATGCCGCCGCCGCGATGCGCAGAATCGACGTACAGGCCCCAGATCCGGATCGTGCGCATGCGGCTTCGTTCAAAGAAGCGCGTCGCACATACCACGCCCTGCAGTATCCCCGCGTCGAACGCGCCCCACACGCGCGTACCTTCCAGCGCATGGTTGGCCAGCAGGTCGTTGTCGAAGCGCACGATGAACGCTAGCTCGCGCGCCATCTCCTCGCCGGTCAGCACGGGGAACTCTTCGAGCATCGCGCGCCGCGACGCCAAATACGCCTTCGAATCCTTCTCCGTCAGTAATCTCACCTGCACCATGCCGCTCCCATGCGGAAAAAGACCCCTGGATTTCGAGGGTGATCCACCCAGGGGAAGGGGTATGCGTTGCCGACTCAGCCAAGCGTGCGCGAACCGGAGAGAACAGCTCCCGCAGACATGCCTATGGATATAAGACGTTGTAGAGCGCGATTGCCTACCTGCGGTGGCGTACGGGCCTGTCGCGCGGACGCCGCTGCGGCCACCTATTGGTCGGCAGGCGGCGGGGCGTCGCCTGGTTTTTTTGCCCATGAACCGCTGGCGGTAAGCTTCGCTTGCGGCCTCGCAGACTGCATCGTCCATGCTGGCACGATCGAGGCGGCACTGGCGCTGCACTTCCTTCAGACGCTCGGGATCTGCGGCCATGGATTCGACGGTATCGGGAGGCATCGAGGGCTGGCATCCGACAAGAGCTAGCGCCAGCCAGAGGCCGTAGTGGTGTTGCATGACCTTCTCCAATGTTTTGTTGTGTTCACATCTCCCTGTCCGCGTCCTGCCCTTCCGTGGGGATCGCCCGTTCGAGGAAGCGTGCCAACTCTTCGGACGGCGCCGTGTCGGGCCGAAGCAGGTACGTCGTCAACACCGCGGACCTGCCCGCCAATGGGCGGGCGATCACCTCCGGGATGCGGTACTGACCGAGTTGCGAAGCACTGGCGAAACCGACGCCGTAGCCGGCAGATACCAGCGCCATCATCATGGCGAAGCTCGCCACCTGTTCGACCACCACGGGCTCGACGTCCACCGTGCGCAGCAGACGTTCCACCTGCCGGTGCGCGCCTTCGACCTGCTCGGCGTGGAACAACACTAGCGAATGGCGGAGCACCTCGACCAGCGGCACGCGCTTGTGCGCGAGCAGCGGGTGGCGGGCGGGCACCGCCAGCACCAGCGGATCGGTCCAGGCCGGCACTGACACCACGCCTTGGGCATCGACGGCGGCATGGGCAAAGCCGACGTCGAACTCGTCCGTCCGCAGACCCAGCAATTGTCGCGCCAGCGATACCTCAAACAGCTGCAGCCGCACGTCGGGTTCATTCTCGCGGCTGCCGGCAAGCAACCTCGCGAACCATGGCGAAGCAGTGCCATCGGAGATGGCGATCCGTAACGAACCACGAAACCCCGCGCCGGCGGCCTTGCCGCTGATCTTTGCTTGCTCCAGCGTCGCCAGGACACGTTTGGCTTCCTTCAGGAAGACCTCGCCCGCCCAGGTCAGGCGTGTGTTGCGCGTGGTACGCGCCAGCAATGCGGTGCCGAGGTCGTACTCCAGATCCTTGATCGCCCGCGACAAGGGCGACTGCTCGATGTGCAGCCGCTCCGCTGCGCGGGCGAAGTGCAATTCCTCCGCAACTGCGATGAAATACCGGAGGTGACGCAACTCCATGACGTAGCCTCGTCGTGCAGCCCCTTCGTTACCAAGTTGAAAGGAAAGCATCTCCCCGATGCCCTTACCGTGACTCCTTCACGTGAACAACCGGGAATCGAATATCAACTCACCGGAGCCACCTCAACAGCCACCGAGTAAACCGTCCACCTCAATGCGGCCGCTTCGCATATTCCTCCACAGTGCGCACAAGTTAGGCCCTATGTGTCCGCCAGCCGAACCACCTTCGAACAAGCGGTTCGACCACTTTCAGCCACGCAGCCGCATCAATGCCCACTATCGGCAACACTAGTCAGATGAGAGGGGCAGGTCCTTCAGATGCTTGTCCAAAAATTCGAGAACTCTTTCAGAGGCATCAATAGCGGTATCCACGGAACCAATGAACAATCCGTGTCCTGCGCCAGGATAAACGGCAAGCTGAGATGTTTTCCCAAGTCGATCAAGCGCCCTGAAGAACTTCAAATGTTCCTGCACAGCTCCTTCAACATCATCTGAGCCAACAAGCATCAAGATTGGCGCGTTAACCCTATCCACGCGATGGTACGGCGAATTATCAATGTAGCGCTGAATGTTACTCCAAGGCGATCCAAGACTAAGCGATGTTTCACCAAACTGAGCCAACGCACCATAAGCACCCATCAGGTCATAAGCACCCGCGCCGAAGACATATGCTCGGAAAAAGTTTGTGTAGGTGGCGGTCGCCGCTGCAGTGTAGCCGCCCTGCGACCAGCCAGCCAAAGCAACCCGATTAGTGTCGATGTATCCTCGCGCAGCAACGGACTGGACTTGGTTAACAATCACGTCCGTTGATTCCTGAGCGCGATTGCCTATGGTCGTGCGCGGGCGAACTGGTAGTTCGATGTAAAGGACTGCATAGCCTCGCGATAGCAGAGCAGCTGCAGGAATTCCAGCCTCTCTTCCCCCGCCATACGCGTAAGCGTATCGCGACATTCGCAAGCCAGGATAGTTGACCACAAGCGTAGGAAGCCGATCACCGGCAGTGCTCCCTTTAGGGACGATCAACGCAGATCTGGCACTCAAACGCGAACCATCCCACCCTGGAACCTCAACCACCTGCTCCCGAACCTCGACTTCTGGAAAACCGTCGATAGGTGGGTTGATGCCGGAAATTTTGTCAAAAGAGCCTTCAGGCCGAATGCGCACAAGGTTCAAAGGCGTCGACGTATCCTCATATGATGCAACAATGAAGCTTTGATCCTCTGGACCATCGAGTGGAGTTAGCAATCCCGCGTGCCGCCAGACAACGCGAGATTTCCCAGTACCAATATTGTGACGAAGAAGAACCTGTTGAGCAGTGCTTTCGTGGTAACCCAGCAGCATGACTTCATGCCCCGATGGTTGCCACAGCCGGCCCTGCGTGGTTAGCAAGCTATTGGAGTTGAGTGTTACACCAGCGGGTAGTTGCTGCCTTCGAACAGAACCATCCGAGAGATCAATCAATAGCAACTCGTCGGTGGGTTTGGTGACCCCCGGCAAACCTCCCCTTGTATAGTCAAGCCCCCCCACCACCGCCAACCATCGTGCGTCACGACTCGCTTCGAATGACCTTGCGCGTACGACCTCGTGAGCTAACGGTCTACTCCGGAACTTGCCGTCGTGCATCTCCGCGATGTTTAGAAGGCCTGCAGTCTGATAGATGAGCCGGTCACCCGGCAGCCAGCTCAAGCTCTGCTTTTGATCTGTGTAGTCGACATCATGGACGGAGAACTCACCGGCCTCATTATCTTCTGACCCGATAATGGAAAGATTGGTCGTGAAGTAATGATACCGATTGTGGTCATAGTGACCATTGGTTTTAAGATACAAGTTCGTTACTGTTGAGTAGGATGCTATCCACTGACCCGACGGTGAGCTGGCCGCAACAATCGCAGGACCTGCTAGCCGAAGATCGGTTGCCGGGCCCATAACAGCGTCAACTTCAATGATTCGTGCCGGGTGAAGAGCAATGTAATTTTGCTCAACAGACCTTGGTGTTGGTTCATCCAAGCGTTCTTTACCGGACCGATATACGGTAGCGGACCGATCCGGTGTATCTAACGCTGATGCCTCGTTCTCCTGCTCCACGGTGTGGGTAGCAACTGATGCGACGATCTTCTTGCCATTCGCACTCCAGTAGGGCACCAGTGGCCTGCCGCCCAAACCCAGCGCAATTGGCTCCATAGACAGGCGTCGTGAGGCTCCTGACTCGACGTCATAAACCCATAGATGAAACTGATTGCCGTAACTCTCAGTGTCGAGTGCGAGAAACGCAAGTTGGGACCCCGATGGATCCCAACTAGGCAACCAGGTTGTCTCAGCGGTCGGGAGAGGATCTACTGTATTACCAGTTGTCAGATCAACGATCGCAAGGCGCGCTCCTCGATAGTAGGCATCGGCACTGCCACTCGTATGGTCATTCGGTCGGAATACGGCATATGCAAGCCTTTTTCCATTCGGAGAAACAGCCACTTTGTCGATTACGCTTCCATCACTAAAGGCGCTCCGCAACAAATCCCTTACACCCGCCTGGGTCTGGAACGAGAACAATCCCAAAAGCAATGACAAAGTGATTGAACACACGCACCGTACTTTCATGTCGTGGAACCTTCTGATATCTGGACTTGATTAGTTCCACTTCTTCGTAAGCCGTACCGAGAGGTATCGTCCGAGTGCTGATGCATTTGCCGCGTCAAAACGGAAGCCGTCATACGAGCTTGAGTTGAGAAATCTTGGCGGATCTTTGCCAAGAAGATTCTCTGCACTAAGCGTCAAAGTCATATTGCTCAATGGACCATTCGGGAACCACACCGAGGTGTCAGCACGCAGCGTGAGATCTACAGTGGTCCAGGAACCCATACGGGAAGCCGGGGTTGAGAACGGATTCGCATATGCGTCAACGTAGTTCACATACAAGTACGTTCCGATCGCACCATTGGTCCAGCCACCAGTTAGGCGCGCCCGGAGATCCACAGGCTTGCCGACTTCGTTCAGTAAATTCGACGCAGGACTCGAAGCAGTAATATTGCGGTTGTGATCGAGCGTGTACGTTGCATTCAGTCCGAAGTTCAGTTCACCGGCGGACGTATCGAAACGTGCGTCGATCTTCATATCGAGACCCCGCACTTTTTCCCGCGCCAAGTTGCGCATACGATTGTCAAAGATCGCGATCCCCGGAAAGATCGTCAAAACATCTTGAGCTTGTGTCTCGGGGTTGAATGGAGTTCCAGTTACGTTCACCGGGGGCGTAGCTGAACCTTGCACTATGGCCGCCAGCTCTTCAGCTGTAGGGTTGCGATTGACGAGGGGTGAGTAGATCGCTTCGTTCCGAAGAGCATTGGTTTGCCACGCTATGAAACTGCTCTCTGGATAGTCGAGGCGGTTGTCATAATCAATATCGAAGTAGTTCAGCGAGAACTGCAATGCTGGCGCAAAACTTGGTTCATAGTTCACTCCAACGCTCCAAATTTTGGCCTCTTCCGGCTCGAACCTTGGAACGTTTCCGCTCCGGACTAGCACCGGACGCAATTCGCCTCCGAGTGTCGGATCAGCTTGGCGAGTAAGCCAGTAGCCGGTGGTTCCCGGCTGATATCGAAACAATTCTGGCGCTCGAAAAGCTTGGGATATCGTTCCTTGGAACGACAAACTAGTTGTCGGTCGAAAAATTATTCCCAACTGCGGACTTACAGCCGAACCAATATCGCTATAGTCGTCGTAACGCGCAGCTAATGACAGACTAAGCGTGTCCCTGGCCGGTTCAACACCGGTTAGCAGGGGCACAAATAGCTCGGCAAATACGGCTCTTGCAATGCGGCTTTCATCAGCTCCGTTTCTCGTGGATGGCACGCCATCCGAAATCAAACTATAGCGATAATCTTCGTGACGCACTTCGGCACCGAATGCGACGAGCGGCTTTAGCCCAAAGAAAGAAGGTAGCGGCCCGTCAAGCACCAAAGACAATGCCGATAGCCGGCCAGTATCGGTATTGTTATCGTCTCCACCGAACGAAAAATCGCCATAGTCTGAGAAGAACTCGACGCGCCGGTCCGTTTGATTGCGGCCCACATTTCCGTTCAAACTAAGGCCCCACCCGGCGTTCAGATCGACTGTCGCACCAGCGGAAACGCTGATCTGCTTGGTCGATCCTTCACTGTCCGCGAAGCTTTCGGCGGTGGCGCCTGGATTCAGGCTCCGACTCGCGCTGTTCAGTGTCCGTTGGGTGTACAGCGCATCTGCATGTAGTTCGATTCGATCGTTTAACTCGAACCTCCCTGAGACCATCGCTGAATCTTGCCGCCCACGCGGTAGTACTTCGTTACGGCGCAGGATAGTGCCGTCAAACAGTTGCTCGAATCCTAGGTCGGTTTTCAGGAGATCGAGTTCTTCATCGCGCTGATGGTCATAGGCGAATGCAAAACCGCCGCGGGCGGTACGCATCCCGGTGATTACGTTGAACTGCAACCGCTCACCGCCGTCCTGGCCCCAGCCGTAGAAGGCTTGGCTTTCAAAGCCTGAAAAGTCGCGGCGAGTCACCAGGTTCACAACTCCGCCCACCGCATCAGCGCCATAAATTGCAGATCTGCCGCCGGTTACGACTTCCATACGATCAATCATGGACAGAGGTATGGCGGACACATCAACCGCCTGACCATAGATCGCGTTCACGCGACGCTGTCCATTGAGCAGTGTCAGCGTTGATCCGGCACCTAGTCCACGAAGATCGACAGCTGCCGCACCTTCTGTATTCAATGCCGCCGTACCCGTGAGGCCAGGCGTGCCTCCAGACGCTACTGTTATCGTCCCGCGCGAAGCCGCTGCGAAATTCTGCGGTAACGTTCTTAGGACACCTTCGATGGATGAGTGTCCAGTCCTCTCAAAATCATCGCGCGTTATATCTTGTATGGGTCCGACGACTTCTTTCACTCCACGAATGCGCGTGCCCGTCACCGTCATTTTGCCGAGATCCTGGATGTCCGGCTGCGATGACCCGTTGGTTGCCGACGTATCGGCCGCCGGAACCTGCGATTCTGATTTTGGCGCAGAGGATCGCCTCAGCGTGAACGTTGATTCGCCGGCTGCCTGCGCTTCAAGCCCCGAGCCTTGCAATAGGCGTTGCAAGGCATTGACTGACGTGAAACGACCGGACAGCCCTCGTGAGGTCTTGCCCGCAACCAACTCTGACGAATAGAGCACGGTGATTCCACTTTGTGACGCTAGCGCGTCCAATGCCTCACGTAGGCTGCCAGCGGGAATGGAGAACTGCTGCTGCGTTTGGGCGGTTTGAGCCGTCGCCGTCGCTGGCAGCGCAACGGCGATGCCACCAAGCGCGATGGAGAGCGCCAGCGCCATTGCGCTGACACGAATCGACGCACGACCCACGGTATTCCTGATTGCGGTATTTCGACAGTCGACTTGCAGCCTTTCCCCGGTCATAAGTCCTCCCCAGACAGTTGGTGAATGTGAATTGAGGGCGCAGGCGCGCATACGCAGGGCCGTCACCTTTCTGTAAGACAAAACGGGGAGCCAGTGCCTACCTCCGATAGGGAAAAAGTTGCGGATGGAAGATTGAGGCGCACGCCCCGTCCCCGGCTCTCGCTTCTTGGGAGGAGGGGCGATGCCCTACTGACGTGTGAGTAGGATTTCGTTGACCGCGACCTGCCGGGACTGGATGCCCCAGCCCTGTGCCAGCAGGCGGCCCAGGCTGTCGCGGTTGCGGGTCTGGAAAACACCGCTGATGCGCTCTTCAGCCAGCGCAGGATCGTCGATGCGGAGCTTGGTATCGCTGTACCTATTCAGTTCAGCCACGAAGTCCTGCAGCCGCCAGTTGTCCACGTACAGCTTGCCTTCCATCCAGCCCTGCACGGCCCGCAGGTCGGCGTTCTGGACGCTGCCTAGCGTGCCGTCCGCGTCGAACCGCAGTGTCTGGCCGGGCTGTAGGGACGCAACTCGAGCCGGCCCATTCGCCGAACTCGCGGCCACGTGCACTTGGCCCTCCTGTAGGGTCACCGTGGCGCCGGCGCCCTCCACCCGCACCTGGAAGCGCGTGCCTATGGCCGTAACGGTGCCGCCCAAGGCATGCACCACAAACGGGCGTTCGGGATTGCCCTGAACCTCGAACTGCGCCTGTCCTCGCAGCAGATCCACGCGGCGTTCGCCAGGGCTGTAGCGTTCCACCACCACGGTTTGCGTATCGAGTGTGAGATTTGAGCCGTCTGCAAGCGCGATGCCGCGCTGGTCGCCGGCGGCGGTAGCATATTGCGTGCCCGCCGGTGGCTCCTGAGGAGCGAACGGTACGAACAGGAAGACGGCGGCCGCGCCGATCGCAGCAAGGGACGCCGCAGGCAACCACCAGCGACGCAGCCCGCTAGGTTTTGGAGGGTATTGCAGGGCGTGCCTCGCCGCCTCGCTGAGCGCCATGCTGCTGCGGATGACGGCGTTACTGTCGCGCCATATCGCCTTCGCGCGGTGATACGCCAGGGCATTCCGCGGGTCGGCCGCGTGCCACCGTTCGAACTCCTCGCGCTCGGCGTCGGTGCAATCCTCGCTGTCCAGAAGTGCGACCCATTCCGCCGCTTCTTCAGTCGCCCGCTGACTTACGTCGATGTCAGGTTCCTTGCCCATGCTTACTACAAGCCATCACCGCGCAAAAAGCCTACCTGCCGTTGCAGGTGGAGCATTGCCGTGACTAGGTGTTTCTGAACCATCTGCCTGGAAATGTCGCAGCGCTGGGCGATTTCGGCACGGGTGAGGTTATGGCCGTGACGCAGCAAATAGACCCGTCTGCACTTGGGCGGCAGTTCGAGAATGGCCTGCTGAAGTAGCTTCGCTCGCTGCGCAAGGATCGCCTGTTCTTCAGGGGTCGGGGCGTCATCGGCGATGTGCTCGCCGTCGATCGCGGGGCGGTCCCGGTACGGGGCCTCCTTGCGCGAGAACTTGTAAGAGTGATTGACCGCGATCCGGTAGAGCAGCGGGCGCCAGTCGCTGACCTGCCCTTTTTCCCGGTAGTTGAGCAGGCTGATGATGCTCTCTTGCGCGATTTCCTTGGCGTCCTCGATGTTGTTGCGACGACTCAAGAACTTGACCAGGGCGTTGTATTGCGAGCGCACGAAGTCCTCGAAGCCGAGGCGCTTTTCACCCTCAGCCTCGCTGCGCGCCTTGTGCAGTTCCACCACGTTGTCGCGTTCGCCCGTCACTACCGCTGCCGTCTCGCCGGTCGCGCCGTTGTTGCAGCGCCTTGACCGTCATTTAACGGCAGCAATACAAGTCAGGCAACCACGAGCGTAGTCTGCCGAGCGTCATGAAAAACGATACGCAACAGCCCCCTACCCCATGCTGTCGTGCCGGAGGGAAGGGACTGCGCGCTGCGCTGCACAATGTGTTGTCGCAGGGCGACGCTCTGCCCCGTACCCCCTACAAGTCATTGGAGAGGGCAAGTGACTACCTCCCGATGCCGAATCAGCGCGACGGCCCCCGATCCCGCCCCAGTTCCCACGACACTCGGTCGCCGCGGACTGTGGCGGCGAGGGTCTGGCCGATGCGCTGTTCGATGATCGGACGCCACGGGACCAAGCTGAATCCCCGCCCTTTCTCCAGCACGGCGAAGCGCCCGCTGGCGAGCTGCACGCTGCGGCGGTAGGTGCCGGTGATGCGCTCGTTCTTCGCCACCGGGCGGTGCGACAGGCCGGTGTCGGCGGCGATGGTTTTCGCGGCGTGTTCGAGTTCGCGGTTGCGCAACGTCGCCAGCAGGTTGCGCGCGAAGGTGACGCGCTGACCGCGGCGTTCGGCGAACCCCTGCTCGACCAGGAAGTCGGCGCGCTGTTGCAGCGCCGTGCGCACCGCGCCGGAGAATCCGTGTTCGCCGAAGTGGGTGTCGCCGGCGACCAACTGCTTGTCCAGCCAAGTGGTGCCCAAGGCGCGGACCTGTCGCTCCACCGGGAGGTGCGAGTGCAGCCGCACCGGAACCCCGCCGTCGCGCTTGAGGTCGTACTGCCGTCCAAGCTCGGGCAGGTTCGCCGGGACGCGCCAGACGCCTTCGGCCTCGCGCTCGACGATGCCGGCGGGGCGCAGGGCTTCGAGGCGGCGGACGTGGTTCTCGACGAGCCAGCCCGGGTCTTCACCGTCCAGGTATTGCGCTACGACGGACAGGCAATGGTCCGTGCGGAACCTGCCATCGACGCTGAGATCGGCAATGCTCTTGTCCACGTCGCGCTGGTTCGAGCCGTGCGTTGCGACCACCGCCCCGATCGGGTACTGCGCCAACTCGACCTTCGGCGGCAGCGGCAGGTAGTGCGCCTTGCCGTCGGTGCCGTCCACGACCAGGTAACCCCGCTCGTAGAGTTCGTTCATCAGGCCCTTGGCGACAACGCGGCCGGTGATCGGCGGCGCGTCCTCGTCGGGCGTCCGGATCGCTAGTTCGCGCGGGAGTTCGCGCATGGCGTGCTGCATCGTGCGAACGATGTCCCCGCGCTCGCCCATCGCGCGCAGCACGGGCTCGGCGTCCTCGCGCAGGCGCCATGCGCCGGTCGTGGTTTCCTGCGCGAGGCCCATCCGTTGCAGGTGTTGCAGCCTGCCGACCAAGGGACTGCGCTGCGGGTGTTCGGCGAGCCGTTCCAGCCGGATCGTGCCCTCGTCCGCCTCGCGTTGCAGGGTGCGGTCGAGGCCGGTCCAGCGCTCCTGCTCCACCTCCCGGCGCTGCGACTGTTGGATCTCGCGCTCGCTGCGCGGGCCAAGCCACCGCGTCGCCAGTTCGCTGGCGCGTTCGCGCATGCCGTGGGAGATGTAGTCGCGGGAGATGATGAGGTCGTGGCCGGTGTCGTCCTTGCCGCGCAGGACGATGTGGGTATGAGGGTTGTCGGTGTTCCAGTGATCCACCGCGACCCACTCCAGGCGCGTACCCAGATCGGTCTCCATCCGGGCCATGAGCTGGCGGGTGTAGCTGCGCAGGTCGCCGAGCTGTTCGGCCTCCTCGGCGGACACGATGAAGCGGAATTGGTGGCGATCCCCGCGCCCGCGTTGCTCGAAGGTGGACAGATCGGCATCGTCCGTCTCCGGGCCGTAGGCGCGGCCGGGTTCGCCGTCGCGGCCGACGCCTTCGCGCTGGATGTAGCGCAGGTGGGTGCTGGTCGAGCGCGGCCCGGCCTTCTGGAGGTTCACCAGCCGGGTTTTCACGATCACGCGCCGCGCATTAGGCGGCAGGCCGCGGCCGGTGAAGCGCGCGGCGACGTGGCCGCGGCCGAGGCGCGCGCCGGGGCGCCGGGCCGCCTTGCGGGCGGCCGCACCGCCGCCCTTGTTGACCTCCTTCAAGACCTGCGAGACGAACTTCGGTTCGGTCTTGGGGCGCTCGCGCGGCGGACTTGGGCGTAGGCGGAAGTCGTCGTCGTCGCGGCCGGTCATGGCTGTGATTCCGGAAAGACCGGGACAACTGCGGCGCATGCCGTCGTGGCGCGACGTGCAGACCTGCCGCTTTCGGTGCCGCGAGGGGTGCCGGAACCGGCGTTGGTGGCCTCCAGGCGCGTGCCGCGCCAACCCCGTGTGCAGACCCGCCTTTTGCGGCAAGTAGTGCCGCGACCTTTTACCTTGCCCTGCTTTTCGCTTTTGTGCTTCACCGCCAACCTCCCATTCGCAAGACCCACCCGCCCGCACCGCCACCGCATTCCCGACAACACGCGGCCCAATCCGCAGGCGACGTTGCGCATGGCGCGATCGTTGCATCCGCTGCGCACGCGCCGCCGCACGTTCACTGCCGCCACGGCCGCGCCCGGCCGATCACGTCGGCCGCAGGTACCGGGCCGTAGTAGCGGCTGTCGAACGACGCGGGGTGCGCGGTGCTGAGCAGGAACAGTTCGCCGTCCGCAAGGCGCCGGCACTGCGGCCACTGCGGCAACGGGCGCTGCCAGCGGTCGGCGCGCAGCGCCACCGCGGCAGGCACGCCGTCGATGCGCACGATGCCGCCGCGCACGCAGACGTGCTGCGGCGACACGGCGCCGATGCGCTTGAGCAGCGGCACGGTCGCCGGCAGGTAGCCGCGTTGGTCGGCGAGCGCCGCCGCGTCGGCGGGCAGGCGCGTCAGCACCAGGTCGCCGGCGCGCAGCGCGGCAGCCGGTTCGACGCGATACCAGCCGATCGGCACACTGTCGGAGGCGTTGTAGACGATGCGCAGCTGCGGCGTCGCGAAGGCGGCGATGGCGAGCGCGGCGACGCCGAAGGCGGACGCCAGCGCGAGGCCGAGCCGCGAGCGCGCCCGCGGCGTCATCGCAGCGCCCTCCCGGACTGCCAGACGGCGTGCCGCGCGGCGGTGTAGTCCGGCAGCGGATGGCGCGCGGCGAGGCGTTCGCCGAGCAGCCGCCAGTACGCGGGCGCGGCGTCCGTCGGGTCGATGCCGAGCGCAGCGATGGCGTCGATCTTCGGCAGGACGGCGCGCACCTCGCGCGGCCCTTCCGCACGCAGCAGGACGCCGACACCGGGGTCGATGCCGTGGATGCGCTGCAGGGATTCGCGCAACGTACCCGCCTGCAGCACCAGCAGCTGCCAGCGCGACGGCCCCCAGTCGTCCGCCTCCCAGCGCAGGCGCGCGAAGCGTGCGCCGGGCGGGAAGGCGGCGATGCGCCGCGTGCCGTCGAGCGCCAGCTCACGCACGGGGCGCCCGAAGCGCAGCGAGACGACGAACAGGCGCGGCACGTGGGCAAGCGCAACGCGCGTCAGCGGCGCGTCGCCCGACCGCGGCTTCGGCGGGTTGCCGCGCGGCGGCGAGGACGCGGGAATGTCGTGCAACCGGGCGTTCACGGCGCGTACCCGCCTAGCGTCCGCGCGCAGCGATGCGTGCGCGGCGCGCGGCGTACTCCGGGTCAAACGTGGCCTCGAAGCTGCGCGCATCGGCCCAAGCCACCAGGTCTTCTACCGCGTACATCACGCGGCGACCGAACTTGCGGAAACGCGGCCCACCGCCGATCACGCGCATCTTCTCCAGCGTGCGCGGCGACAGCCGCAGGAACGCGGCCGCTTCGTCGTTGGTAAGGTAACGGCGTGGCACTTTCTCGACCGACTGCGCGGGCGAAGGCGTTGTCGGCGATGCGGTGTCGTTCGGTCGCAGTACGGGACGTCTCACGGCGGTAGCCTCCATCGCTTCGTGGCGGCGGCGATGCAATCGCCGCCGGATGGGGGCAGGTTCAGAAGACGTGGGCGTTCCGGGCAGGGCCGTTCTGGCGGTCGGCGGAAACGTCCCCCTACTGGCGCGGATGCAGCAGGCGGCGGTAGCCGCCCTGCATCAGCCGGCGACCGCGTGCGATCAGGCGGCGCACATGCGCGCGGAGCTGGCCGTCGCTGTACCAGCGTTCGGCTACGGCGTCCGCGCCGTAGAGCACCGTGGCGATCTGCCGCTGCGACGCGCCGGCCTGCACGCCGTCGAGCGCCTGCAAGGTGCGCAGGTGCAGCAGCGCCGTGCGGCCGGGACGGTCGCCGGCGATGCCGCCGCCAGGCTGCTTCGCCTGCCGCTCGTCGAGCAGCGCCAGCGTGATCTCGGCGTTGCGCCAGCGTGCCGCCATCTGCGGGCTGGCGCGCACAGCATAGACGTGCGCCATGCCGTCTTCCAGTTCCGATGAGAGCGCAAGGCAGCGCGTGCGGCCGCCCACGCGAAGGAACAGCAGCAGCCGGCGGCCATCGTGCAGCAGGCGCTTCTCGCCGGGAAGATCCCATAGCCGGAACGGCAGCGCGCCGGGCGGCGAGTCAGCATCGGGCAGGACGTGCACCACGCCGGGCGGATCGGGAAACCAGTCCGGGTGCGCGTCGCGCGCATCGAGGTCGGGATTTTCCAGCAGGCGCAGTCCCCAGCGTCGCGCCTGCCCCGGTCGTCGCCTGTGCAGGTGCCAGTCTCGGCGGTACTCGGGATTGCGGCGCAGGTACTCCCATGCCAGCGACGGGCCATCCAGGTGCAGCACGTAGAGGTAGGCGGCGACGGGATGCCACGCGGCACCGGCGTCCATGCGCGGCTCCCTGCGAATGGGCGGAGGGCCGCGCGGCGCCCGCAAGCCGAACCGGCAGGTTGCGGCGCGTGCGGGCAATCGGTGGCGAATCCCCCCTGTCCGCCACCTCGAAACGGGCGCGGGATTCTGACCAATCGGCTCTGAAACGTGGCAGTTCGCGAAGGCGAAGCGTGGCTGCGGATCAGCGGTATCGCCATGCGGCAGGATCAAGGTGCCGCAGCAGGCGGCGCGGGCGGATGCAATCTGCGCGTGGCCGTTCAATCAGGACGGCAAGAACACCGATCCATGCGCGGAAGGTCTTAATCGGGATCGGGCGAGCAACGCCCTCGGCATCAGGTTAGCCGCTGCGCATGACAACCGGACGATGGCCGGTTTCAAGGATGGGGCTGCTCTGGCCGCCCGCTATTGAACACTATAGATTGTAGCCCTATAGGACGCAAGCGGTTGTGATTCTGGGATTTGGCGGACTCCCAGAATGAAGTCGAAACCCTCACTGCCGGCGGCGCTCAAGACCATCCGCAAGGCTCGCGGCCTGAGCCAGGAGGCGTTCTCCGACGTTTCCAGCCGCACGTACATGAGTTCGCTGGAGCGCGGACTGAAAAGCCCGACGTTGAACAAGCTCGAGGAGTTGTGCGAGGTGATGGGGGTGCATCCGTTGACGCTGCTGACGCTGGCGTATGCCGGCGACGGAAGGACGAATGGCGATCGACTACTCGCACACGTTTGCCGCGAACTGGAATCGCTAGAGGACGCGGCGGCGATCGTAGATCGCGCCGACCACTGATGCCACTGGTAGTCGGGGCCATGAGCGACGAATATCTCCGCCAAGTCCTCCTGCGCCATGCCGTGGACTATGGCCCTGCTTCCCCTGTCCGGCGGGTGCAGCTAGCGTTGATGCCGACGATCCATCAATGGGGCGGCCAGCAGATCATTCAGATCGCCCCGAGCGGCTCTTTCGCAAAGGGCACTGCTGTTCACTCGGGAACCGACATCGACCTTTTCGTCTCCCTCTCGTCCACGACCAACGAGACATTGGCGCAGATCTACAACACACTGTTCAATGCCCTGGCCGCTGCGGGTGTCCAGCCACAAAGGCAGAACGTGGCGATCAAGGTTCGCGTCAACGGATACGACGTAGACGTGGTTCCGGGCAAGCGCCAGTCGCAGTTTGGCGACGACCATAGTCTTTATAGCAACCGTAGCGGGACATGGCTTCAAACCAACGTCGCACGCCACGTCAATCTGGTTTCCGGCTCGAACCGGCTCGCGGAGATCAGGCTACTGAAGATCTGGCGCAACCGACGTGGGCTCGACTTTCCATCGTTCTATCTGGAGCTTGTCGTATTGAGGGCGCTGAACGGCCAACGTATCGGTAATCTATCCCACAATGTCTTCACCGTGTTGCAGTTCATCCGAGATCACATCACCACGGCACGATTCGTCGATCCTGCCAATACGAACAATGTGATTTCCGATAGCGTTTCGGCGGCGGGAAAGCAATCGCTGGCGAACGCAGCACGTGCTGCACTCACTAGTACCTGGGGGAACGAGTTTGCATGAGCAGCGAATGGTCACTTCCGAATCTGCTTGCGAACCTACACGACGCCATTGAGGGTGATCTACGCCGCGCGCGAGAAGCGCTCGCTCACCCTACGGAAAAAGGGGACGCTAGCGAGGCAGTATGGATTGAAGTCCTGAACAAGTATCTGCCGCGCCGATACGAAGCACGCAAGGCCCATGTCGTTGACAGCGAGGGCGTGTTCAGTGAACAGATTGATGTCGTCATCCATGACCGCCAATACTCGCCGCTCGTGTTTACTTTTCAGGACAGCTTCATCGTCCCGGCAGAAAGCGTCTACGCTGTGTTTGAGGCAAAGCAGGAGATGACGGCAGACCACATCGCCTACGCGCAGCGGAAGGTTGCCAGCGTGAGGCGACTCCATCGCACCAGCGTCCCCGTCCCCACCGTGGAAGGCGTGAAGCCTCCAAAGGAGCCGCAGCACATCCTGGGAGGGATGTTGACCCTGGCCTGCGGCTGGTCGCCAGCGTTTGGTGACACGATGGCCGGTCACTTGACGAAAGACTTGGACACTGGTCGCCTGGACATCGGTTGCGTCGCGGACTCCGGGTTCTTCAATTTCGATCTTGAGCAACAGGCTTTTCATTTCGACACCGCACCGCGACCTGCCACGCGATTCCTGTTCGAATTGATCGCGCGACTTCAGGAGATGGCGACCGTGCCCATGCTCGATGTTCGCGCATATGCGAACCAGATCCCGCGCTGACGACGGAATAGTGGTTTAAAGAAGAAGGCGCCCCGCCATTGCAGGCAGAGTGCCAGAACGCAGAACAAGCTATGCCGCGATCCAACCGGCGATACGCGCTTGCCGTGCATACACGCTGATTGGATGCTTCGCGACAAAGCCCAGGTCTCGCTCGACCGGCAGCCCGAGCTTGCCGCGTAGCTGGCGGATTTCCGTCAGGCTGACATAGCCGATCTCCGGAAACCCTAGGCCGAGGTCGCACAGCCCGAAGGCGATGTCCGGATCGTTCGGACTGAGCTCGGTCAACAGCCAGGTCGCGTTGGCATCCGGGGTGAATAGCTTGACCACCGGCGACGGATCGATGGTTTGGCCGGCGGCGGTTTGGCGTCCGTTGGCGAGCAGGCGTTCGCGCTGTTCGTCGGTCATCAGTTGCATGGGTGTCTCCCGTGGGTGTGCTCCGGAGCGGAGCGCGACGGGACGGGGTGGACGCCGATGAGCGCAGCCGTCATACCCCCAACACGGTGGCGGTGCGGGCCGGGGGTTGACGGCAAGCGGCGTCCGCCATGCTCCCGTTAGCACAGCACCGGAGCGCACACATGGGAAGCTAACCGCGCGCGACCGACGAACGACGCGAACAACCACTGGGTCGGTGTTTCAACGCAATGCTGTAGAGACACAAACGCGCAAAGGCACAGGAATTTCGTCGCAGTACGACCGGTCGCACTAGGCGACGGGTCGACCGACGGGCAGTTGTGATACAGGAACACAGCGGCCGCGAAAGGTGTCTTGCGGGCCTTGGCGGACTGAGCGAGGATGCGATCGACTTATGACGATTGAAGCGCCTTCATGTCACAGCTCACCGATCCGCTCAACGCGCTCCTGTCATTCCAGCGAGCACTCCGGAACCGATCCATCAGACCAGTGCCCGGCGAACTGGATTCAACTGTGCTCGTGTTCCGGGACGAGCCTGACGGCGAGCTTCGCCTCACGTATGCACGCCTAGAGGGGGACAAGGTGGCTGCACTGGTCAACTTCACGCCAGCCGAGCCGATCGAACAAGGCGTGCCCTGCTTCGGTATCGGCTATGCGGTTCACCAGGACTATCGTCGCCAAGGACGAGCGAAGTCGCTGGTCGAGGCAGCGATTGCTGAGCTGCGCAACGGGCTGAGACGCAATGGCATCCACGCCTTTCACATCGAAGCTGTCGTGGGTGCGGACAACATTGCGTCCCGCCACGTTGCGGAACAGACACTGACGCCCGAGTCGAAACAAGGCATCGACAAGTTCTCGGGCGTGCCTATTCTCCAGTTTGTGCGGAAGGTGGCTTAGGGAAAAACAGCGACTGCACAGGCGGCCCGGTTGGCCGGTTAGGCGTTCGCCGCATCGTGTAGCGGCTGACGCGGGCAAGAGGCGGTAGTGGCGGGGAGTCGACACTGATCCATGCCTTCGTACCTAGGTTCCACATGTTGTCGATGGTGTAGAGAAAGGCGTGTTCCTCGTCGATTTCCAGTCCGATCAACTCCTGAAAATCGCACTGCTGCCGGTGATGAAGTTGGCCAGGACTGTGGTCATACATTCCCACCCGCACATGCCAGTAATCTTCAGCAGCCGACGTGAGCCTTTCCACACGCTGCGCGTAGGCCTTGACGTCGATCTTCCAGTAGGTGCGCGCCGCCAGAATGATGGTCAGCGTGCCCTTGTGCTCGCCGATGAACTGAACTCCCGGCAGCAGGCCGGCCATCAGCATTTCTTCCAGCACCGGGATAATCCGGGTGTCGTGGTCGTCATCCCAGATCACGGCGAAGTCATGGACATGGGGCAAGGCCGTGGGTTTCTGTTCCACGTCCCGCGAGTCAATGGCCCGGAAGACCGAGTAGGCGCCGAACGTGCCGTTTGGCATGTCGGGCAGGTCGTAAAGACAGTGAAAAAAGGACGAATACGTCCGCACGGCGCTAGCCATGTTGGTCTCCCTTTTCGTTGGAGATGTGGATTCCTCCACAGGCGAGCAGGCTTTCGGCCCACTCGGGTTCGAGTCAGATTGTAGCTCAGATCCGGCGGCACGAACCTCCTATTCGTCCTGAGGGAACCCGTGCGTCGGCAACGCGTCAACGCCACCCGAATGGTGTACTGATCAGCGCCACTCCGAAGCCACCACGCATGCTTCGGACGTTTCCGGACAAAAAACGCGAGCCGGCGGACCGGCCCGCGTCGAAAGCACCGCGTCACTCTGCTGGGATGGTCAGCGTCGGCGGCAGCCAGCCGGTCTTCGCCAGCAGGTTCCCGGCCGATTCGGCCAGCACGTCGCGCTTGAGCTTGGCGAACGCCGGCCCGCCGTGGCCGAACTTGCCGAGGATCGCCAGCGTGTCGGACTTGCGCAGGCGCTTGAAGTAGCCTGCATTCGGCTTCCAGTGATCGGTCATGTCCAGCTTCAGCGCCGACAGCAGCGGCATCGCCGGCTGCGCGGCGTCACGATCCTGCGTCGCGTTGAAGCTGCGCGCCGTGCAGTAAGCCAGCAGCGAGACGATCATGTGGTCGTCGGACTCGCAACACCACGTCCACAACGCATCGCGGTCGGTGGGTAACGTGCGTTCCCAAGCCGCGTGCCACTTCGCCCGCTTGGCCTCGGCATCGCTCCCGACCAGCGTTTCCGAATCTCCGACGTCGGCGTGGTCATCGGCGTCGATGCCGACACCGTGCCCGCCGCGATACCTGCCGCGCAGCGCCAGCACCATCTGGAACGCCAGCGCGCGCAGCGCCAGCGGCACGTTGTTGGCCAACGCCTGCTGCGCGACGGCGGTCAGGAAGACCGACAGTTCGCGGCGCACCGCGCGCGAATCGCCGGCCTCGCCCGTGTCCTTCGCGACAGCGGGCTGCTTCGCCTTCACCGCCTTCGCGGCTTCGCGCTTGTCTTCGGGGCGGATCAGACCGTCAGTGACTTCGACCTTGCCGCGATGGTCGAGCGCGACCACGGCCCCGGCCAGCGCCGCCGCGTCAGGATCGGGGGTAACCAGTCCGCGCTCGATTTCGGCGATCTTGTCCTCGATGGCCTCGCAGCGTTCGTTGGCCTGCTGCCATGCCTGGTCGGCCTCGTCGTCATCCCCGCCCTGCTCGTCCAACGCGGCGACCTGCGCCTGCGCCTCCGCGAGTTGCGCCTGCAAGCGTTCCAGCTTCTTCGCGGTCTTGCTGTCCGGTTCCTGCCGGACGGTCGGGATGCGGCCGAACTGCGAGCGCGTCTCGTAGTCGAGCGTGCCGGCGACCGTCTGCACCCACGGCAGCCGCTTGCGCAGCCGGCCCGCCGCCTTCTCCAGCTTCTCCGCCACGAGCCGTTCCAGCAGCGCCACGTCCTCGAAGTATTCGGTGGCGTCGTCGTCGAACAGGTCGCGGCGGATGCTGCCGCCGGCGGCAACGTAGGCGTCGCGGCCGATGCAGCGGGCGCGCGGGTCGTTGGCCGGCACCGCCGTCTCGGTCAGGGCGCGGCGAATCTGCCACGCCGACGGCCGCGCACCATCTTCCAGCAGCGCGTCCTGCGCGGCATGGTCGTCGGTGAAGGCGAAAGCCATCACCTGTTCCAGCGTCAGTTCGTCGGCGCGGTAGAGCTTCATCACGCGCGGCGAGACGTTCGCCAGCCGCAGACGCTTGTGCACGGTGTCCACGCTGACGCCGAACTCGGCGGCGATGTCCTCGGCCGGCGTGCCCTCGTCCACCAGCTTGGCGAAGGCGGCAAACTCGTCGGCAGGGTGCATCTTCTCGCGCTCGACGTTCTCGGCGAGGCTGGTGGCGGTGGCCTGCTCGGGCGGCACGATACGGCAATCGACCGGTGCGTCCTGCGCCAGCGCCTTGTGCTTGGCGAGCAGCCGCAGCGCGGCGGTGCGGCGCTTGCCGACCACCACGTCGAAGCCGGGCTGCCCGGCCTCGCGCGGGCGAGGGATCACGGTGAGGCGGTGGATCAGCCCGCGCGCCTTGATCGAGGCCGCGAGGGTTTCGATGCGCTTGCCGCCGGTCTTGCGGACGTTGCGCGGCGAGATGTGCAACTGGTTCAGCGGAATCGCCCGCAGTTCGTACTGGACTTGCGCGTTCATGGTGTGTCTCCTGTGGTTGTCATCGGTGCGTTGCCGTCCCGCCCCCGCCGGGGGCAGGGGTCGGCAACAAGCCGATGGCGACCGCGGGCCACGCAGCCCGGCGCAGTCAAGGGAGCGGCGCAGCCGCAGCGCAGCGGCTGGCGCGGCCCGCAGCCGAAGGCGAGGACACGGGCCGCTGCGCGGGCCCTTGACTGGGGGAGCCGGGCGGAGTGGCAGTCGACACAACAGGCAAAAAGAAACGCGCCGCCTTGCGGCGGCGCGTTCGTCGCAACGGTCAATCGTTGCTCGGTCGCGACCAGATCAGGCTGTAGCTGCCGTCGTCGCTCTCGACCAGCCGGGCGTAGATCGCCGACGGGAACGAGGGATCGTCGAGCGAGACCGACAGGTACGGCCGGTCGGCCTGGCTGGTCTTGGCCCAGGCCGCACCCAGCTCGTAGTTGCCGGCCAGCACCCGGTAGTCCGGGCTCTTGTCGCTGGTCTTGTCGTTCGGGACGAACTTGAGCTTGACGTTGACGTTGAGGGTGCGGACGGTGCCCGCGTAGCCATTCTCGGACTTGGTGAACGTGCCGATGGTGGACATGGTGTGTGCTCCTTGGTTTGTCAGGTCGCGCCCATCGCGGCCTTGACGGCGCCAACAGGGCGACGGTCGGGCGGCCCGCACCGCTTGCGGTCGCAACGCAGTGGAGAACTGGCAAGCGCGAAGAATGTGTCGGCGAGGAGGCGGTACGCCGGGGACATTGTTTGCGCGTCCGGTTGCGGGACACGAGCCCGAGGCGCAGCCGCACCGTCGACACGATGCGACGACAAGAAAGGCCGCATGGGTCGAACTGTCCGACGGGAGCACACGCTGCACCGGCAACAGCATCCATCTAGATTCGCGGGCACCACCGATACAACGGCGCCGTGCAATGTCCGAACGACGAGATTGGCGACGCCGCGCGGACGTGCAGGCAGCAACAACGCTGGCGTGCGGCGAAGCCACGCTGACCATCTCCGAACGCCCGGACTCCTCACCGGACGGTGGCTGCGCGCGTCAGGACAGCGACGGCAACGACATACAGCCTGATACGGTCGCGCTTCGACACTGACCGCGAACACCCCGCTGGAATGCGGGACATTTCTTTAGGCCGAAGCAAAAAACTAGGAGGGCTTTCGCCCTCCCGTAGTAGCCGCCTCGGCTCAAACCCAGCCGCGCGCAGCCATCGACGTCGTTTCGTGTCCGCCGACGACGATGTGGTCGAGCAACCGAACGTCCACCAGCGCCAGCGCCTGCTTCAACCGTGCCGTCACCGCGCGATCAGCCGCGCTGGGCTCGGGATTGCCGCTGGGGTGATTGTGTGCGATTAAAACCGCTGCGGCGCCCTGCATCAGGGCTTCGCGCACCACTTCGCGCGGATGCACCTCGGCACCGTCGATGGTGCCGTGGAACAACTCGGCGTACTTGACCAGCCTATGGCGGGTGTCGAGGAACGCCGCCGCGAACACCTCGCGTTCCAAACCCGCTAGCTTGTCACGGAAGAAACTGCGTGACGCCACCGGATCGGTGAACGAAGTGCCGCGTTGCATCCGCTGATCGACGACCTGCCGCGCGGCTTCGATGATCTGCTCGGCGGTGGCCGGCTGGTAACGTCGACGTCCGTCGCGCACGTACAGCGGAGAGAAGGAAGAAGACGACATGAGCGTGCTCCGGAACCGGGCGGGATTGCCCGGCGCCGTGCCGGCACGCCGCAGCACAGCCGTCCAGACTCGCCGCAGGCGACTCGGCGAGTCGCGCAGCGCAGCGAGCAACGCAGCGTCTTGACGGCGAGAACGGCGTGATACGGTGGCCGGAAACAGCAAGACCGCCCACCAACCATGCAACGTCATGGCAAGCGGAGCGCGCAGATCCGTCAGGATCGGAGGCGTGAGGGATCAAAGCCACATGGCCGCGACTCCCTGGAGGCGCGGGGCGCAGCCCGCGAGCCCGACGGCGGCACGCCGGAACGCCAAGCATTGGCCTTCTCTCTAATGGCTGCTCTGGAAAGCAAGACCGTAGCTAACACAGG
The DNA here is from genome assembly GCF_007859325.1 of Luteimonas marina. Classification (GTDB taxonomy): domain Bacteria; phylum Pseudomonadota; class Gammaproteobacteria; order Xanthomonadales; family Xanthomonadaceae; genus Luteimonas; species Luteimonas marina. The sequence goes on from NZ_VOHK01000004.1 coordinate 466,476, forward strand.
CAGCCAGCACCCGCCAGCCCCCGCTTGATCTGAACGATCCGACGGCAGAACCACAAGACGTAGTCTGCAAATCTTACGGAATTGCGGAACCGTCTCCGTTCACTACCGACTCCGCCGCAACATGGTCCGCATAGTGCAGATGCCCTTGGATTCGTTTGAGATCCGCCTCTCTAACTCGTCCGTTCTTGATGAGATGCCGAAACGCGCGCAACCGATTGCGGTAGCCCTTGGTGAGACGCACCTCCGCGCCGTGCACCAGCAGCGCATGAACCTTCAGCCGTCTTGGAGCTGTCGAGATATGAGTCTTCTCTGGAGCCAGCCGCCATGGCGTATCCAGAAACAATTCTGGAACCACGTCACCAAGGTCCGCGGGAGGAGTCTGTGCTCCAGAAAAAACAATGTCGTCTGCATACCTGGACAGCCGACAACCGAAATCACCGGCTATCCTTTGAAGCCCAGCGTCTATATGTCGAAGAACGATATTGGAGATAACGGGGCTCGCGGGAGAGCCTTGCGCCAAATGACCATTGATACAGCATAGCTTTGCAAGCATCTCCGCACTGTCTGCGTTGTAACCAAGCGACATCAGCGCTTCGACCACCAAACCGATGGGAGTTGAAGGGAAGAATCCTTCAATGTCGGTAGAATAGACCCACTGCGCCGTCGTATGAATCTTGGCCGCCTGAATGTGCGACTTCCCGCGTACGAAACCGTACACATGAGGAAGCGGCGTGAATCGTTTCTCGAAGTGAATGGAGAGCCACTTCTGGATGATCTTCAATGCGACCCTTGGCGCAAAGATTACTCGTTCGGATCGCCCCTTCGGTATCGTGAACCGTCGATAGTGACGCGTTGGCCTGGAAAGCATCGACCATAAAAGGCCAGGATTGATGCCCATCATGGTCGATAGCGCTAGCGCCGAACTAACGGGCGGCAATCCCAGTCCCGCGAGGCGGTGCAATTCGTCGGACTCTTCTTCTGACAACGAGTCACCCATAGCAATCACCAACTCCTTCGCGCTAGTGAGCGCGAAGAACTGTGACTCAAGAAGAGAGTGCGGGAGCCTCATTTAGCAAAATGATTTTTCGTTGTGCGCCGGCGAAGCGGCCGGCGATTCGAAGGATCGTCGGCCGCTTCGCCGGCACCTTCTATCCTCGACCTTGGCTTGATGGGCGTGATACACACCCTCGCCTGAGGCTCCCGCAAGGTCATCCTAGTGTCTGCCCGCAGCCAGCGCAAGCAGCCTTTCTATGTCCGGGCTACGCCGGTTCTTCGAAGTTCCCATTGCACGTATTGATGCAAGCGATAGCACATACTCTCCGGTTTGCAGCCGCACAATCAGGCCCGCTCTTCGCATGCTATCCAGTCGTCGTGTCAACCAATCGGCCGAAGGTACCGTAAACCCACGATCACGAAGCCGAGCATCCAGCGTAGCGATCGAAACCGGCGCTGAAGCACGAATTATTCGCAGGCAAGCTGTCCGAGACGGCAAATTTTCGCCGCTGGTCGTCTCGACCGCTTTCAGATCAAATCCAACTTCTGTCAGAAAGATCCTCGCCTTCTCAGCTACTGCTTCCTTGACCCCGGATTCCAAACCCCGTTTCGCGTCAAGCCACACGACGGCGTCCGTATTCGTTGTCGAAAGGAACACGTTCCTGATGTGCTCACCAAAAGAATGCAGGACAGTCGCTCGCAAACCAGATTCAGCGTCCCGCTGCCGCGCATCAAGCAAGACGAAATCGACTTCAACGCCGTGCACCTCGATCTGACGCTTGACGTTGTGGAGCAAAAAATTGGAAGGAACCTGCTTGTTATCCTTATCCCTGTTTACGTCCACAAAAACATAAAAATGTCCTTTCCTGTTGACGTCACTGACAACAGAACCATGGATGGACGGCGAAATATCGCCCAGCAGACTTTGTACGGCAGCATCATCAAGCATTGATCTGATTCCACGCTTCTTCTATCGCCATCGTGTAAGTCTGCGCTTCGGTTAGCCAGCTGTGGGCAGTTGTGATATCAACCGATCTAAGCGAGAAACGATCGACGCCAGAGAATTGAATTGGAACTTCAGGATAGTAATCTGCAGTGACTCGAGTTGCAGAGCTTTCGGTCATGAGCTTCGCCAATGAAAGCACGGCAGAGCAGGCGCGATTGCAGGCCCGAACAACATCCGCATCGCCAGTCTTTTGTGCACTTGCGCGCCCCTTCTGCAGCGCTTTCTTGACCTTGCCCCTGAGAAGCTCTGGATAGGCAGCGTGGGGAAGATCAGCCCACTCAGCATTGAGCCGTCTTAGTAGGCCACGGACGCACAGAAACGTAGCGTAATAGTACCGGTTGTACGAAGAACGGCCGAACAAATCCTTTTCTTCGCCAGAAGATCTGCTTACAGCTTCAGTTTGTAGGTGAACGGCTACAAGCTCCATCTTGAACCTTTCTGATCGACCTAGAACCATCCCGGTCATGATGCATCAAAGCGAAGTCACATCCATGCCGGTCAATCAATCACAGCGTAAGCAAGAGTACGTATCCCTGGAACTCGGACACCAGCCGCCCTCTGGATACGAAAGAAAGATATTACCTTCTTAGCCTCCCAACAACCTCAGATCGTGCTCGTCGCCACTTGGTGTCTCGAATCGGCATGATGTCGCTATCCGCCACGCCAAGGAGAGCAGCACGTGCAGCGGACCCGCACAGGCGACCCACTTCCGGCGACGTACGTACCTTAGGTCACGAGCCCCTCGACCGTTTTAAGGATACCTCGCGCCCGCCCTCTGATCTCCCGTTCCGGATCCTTCAGAAGACGTTGCGCCGATTCCAAGATCTGGCTTGCTGGAAGGTAGCGAGCATCCAGCAGGCGGCTCGCAGCGAGCCTGTACTTCGGATCGTTGTCGTTCAACAGGACAAGCATCTTCCCGACGAACTGCCTGGAGATTGCCGCATCCTTCAGAAGTAATGCGTTCAAACTTTTTGCCGACACTTTCCGCTCAAGCACCCTCTCGACAAAATGCGCCTGCATCTGATCGCTCGTCGCCATCCTGCCGACCAATCCATCTATTGCTGCTTCGCTAACTTCGAGATGCGGATCGATCAGGCCCTCAATCAGACGCTCATCAGAACAAATGTTCGTCGATATCATCGCCTGCATGAGCGCGCCTCTCGGAGTGATCGGAACCACTCCATTCCTCTTTGGATATGGCTTCTCATGTACTAGCCAGTGCTGATAAGCCTGCTCTAGCAGATCTGCGGGGATTCTGACCCCGGAGCCGCCATATGCTGCCGCCAGCAACGCGGCTTCCTTCGCCGCGGAAGCGGATTCCGAAAACAACCCGGCACGAAGCGCTTTCAGCACAGCATCAGACCATGCCACATTCGACTCGCACAGCTTGTTGAAGAGATACTCCAGACCATCGACTTGAGATCCATTGATCCTGTCGAGCAGGAGTTGACTGCCGCGATCTCCAAGTCTGCCGGTCAGATAGGCGACGATCGCAAAGCTGAAGCCGTTAGCCTTTTCCAGCAGATACTCAACTTCTCGCTCTTCCAGAGGATCGAACCCATCCAACAGATTGACTGCAACGATGCTCAACCATCTCGACTTGTGCAGCACAGCCTTCAGCAACAAGGCCCTATCGACACCGACGTCACGCACCCGCTCCCAGTCCGGCTCCGGCACATCAACACTTGCCGCTCCGAATATTCGCAACCAGAGCCCCTCTCGACCTTCTTTAAGCAACCCAAGCGCCGAGGCCGCTTCGCGCTGCAACGATATCGGATCCAGGATCGAGACCTTCGCGAGCGATTGGATGACCTCACGCACCATCTCTTCGTCATAAGGGTCCTTCCATGCATCAAAGTCCGAGTACGTCACCTGCCCAATTCCGGTGAGCCCGACATATGCACACAAATGCAGCGGAACCTGGCTGTTGATGTCGTACTCATCGGTATGCGCCCCCAATGCCGCAAGACTGCCGAATAACGCTTCCATCGCCCTGCCCTCCGAGTCGACGAATTCGTCATTCGCAACTATCTTGCTCATCCGCTTGATCTCTTTGGCGAGTTGTCTTGCGAACTTCTTGTGTATGCGCAACGGGATGCCGAGAATTTTGGCCACTTCCTCTTGGAAGCCAATGTTATTCAAAGCTGGATGTTCGACGACCGCAAGGAATCCGCTTGCCTCTATCAACTGCTGGTCAGCGCCAATTCGCCTGGCTATAGACAGTGCCAGGCGGCGGGTCAAATCGCCTTCCTCGTTTCCCCTGACGATGATGTTTCCGAGCAACGAAGCAGTAAGGGGGCCAACCTTGCTCGCAATGCCAACCAACGCGTTCGGCGCATCCATCAGCTCGTAGTAATCCGGCCCCGCCTCCACCGCGCAGAGCCATGCAATCAGACGCGTCCAGTATTGGGAACTGGCCAGGCGGGTAGTCGCTACGGCGCCGATCTCGTCCGGATGGACTCTGGCAAGGTCAGCCAGTGCAGTGCCGATCGCGATGGCTTCATCTGTACGCGTGGAATCGACAATTTCCCAAGCGTGCTCCAAGACCCGACGCCGCATTTCTTCCGAGCAACGGGCCTCCGGCATAGCAATGATCCGCAGCACCTGCGTGAGAGACCCGGAATAGCCAGTACCGGCATTCTTGAGGAAAGCTGCGACAACATCCCGTCCGGCCCCTAGACCACCGGCAAAGTTAAAGATTTCTGCCCAGTCGTTCTTGGCGATTCGATCATCGATCAATCGGATACGTTCGTCCTCTGGCGCATCGTTGCACAGGAATCTGGCCGCAGCGAATTCAGCAAACGTCTTGTGAACGAACGCGATCAAAGCGGTTTGGCCGTGATGTAACCGTTCGATCAAACCCACGTCCTCCCAGTACCGCAGGCACGCCGCCGCAATTTCCTGTGCCTTCAGCGCCGGCACCGACAAGTCACCCTCCAGACGTGCCGCGCACCGACGCTCAAGATCGCGCGTCGGCGCAAGCGGGTCGGACACCAACTCCCATCCCAGCACATTCAGCACGCCGATCAGCACAGGCTTGGAAACACCCGGATCGCCAGCCCTCGCGTTTGGCACCGAATCGATCAAGTCGAACAGGTTCTGGTAAAGCTCCGCCTTCGTAGTGCCCAGTCTGCGGCTACTCGCGAGCAGAGATGCGGCCATGCCGAGCATGTGCGGACTCCAGGCGATGACTTCGCCCGCTCCAGCGGCAAGCGATTTCTTGGCGATCTCGTCGGCACGTACAACCAGATCTGTACTTGAGGGTGCGGCCGCACGCAGCAGATTTGCCAGGGACTTCGGCGCGGCGTCCTTCTCAGGCGGAAGTAATTCGTAGTGTCGACACTCGGCGAATCTGGCGGTGTGATAACCGATGGGGCGCGTGGTGACAACTACGCGTGCATGGGGGTATCCGGCTGCAAACTGTGAGATCCCCTCGGCCACGGCTTCCTGCTCGGAATGGCACTCGTCCAACCCGTCGCAAAGCAGAACCCAGTCTTGCAACCCCGCATCCATTGCAGCCCGCGCAGTGATGCCGGAACCGGAAAGGCCGAAATGGAGAACGCTGTCCAAGAAGCTGTAGCCACCTGCCATACGGGCCGCGACCGCGGCAAGGCGCACCTTCAACAACGGATATCCGTCCGCAGCATATAGTTGCGCAAGCTTGGTCAGCAGGGTGCTCTTGCCCATGCCGGGTCCCGCCACGACAACGGCGCGCGTGTAGAACCTCCCGATCCACTGAGCATCGACAACCTTGTTCTCATCGTCTTTCGATTTTCGCGGATTTCTGGCGTAGTAGCGCTCCAAGGCAACCGCGAGATCCTCCCCCACTTGGTTGCTTGCACTAGTGGTGGCCGCTTTCAGGGGAATCCATGCGTCCTGGATGGAAAGCTCGGATTTCACCCCCAAGATCGAGAAACTTCGGTTGGTGTCCCGTACCCAATCGCAGAGTCGCGACGCGACAACGACTGGGGAGGCTATTGCGTTTTGTCCAAAGCCTGCAGAATCCAGCAGCTTCAGCAGGGCAGGAATTGTCCAGCGACCACGCCGTTCAATGAGTTCGTGCGCCTCTCGATACAAGCGGTCCCAAGCCCATGCTGCCGTTTCCTGACTCGAAATGAGGCGGGACAATAACGATCTTGCTGTCGAAATAGCTACTGCGTCCGACTCGATCGCATGCACGACGCGAATGCGCAGCCGGGCGCATGTTTCGGAAACAGAAAGGCCGGCATCTTCGAGCGTCGTGTGCCAGGTCTCTCCCTGCTTGGACAGCGAATCCGTCCTTCCATCCGCGAGATGCCGGATGTCCTTCGCCAACCCGTAGGCAACCGATCTACTGCTGTCCGGGGATACGACCAGAACTCCGTAGTCGATCTCTCCGGAATCAATGGCCCTCGCCAGCTTGAGCAGTGGATCCCACAGGTCGGCCCCAACCCGCAGCCCCCTCTTGACCTGCGCTTCCACGATGTTCCCATTGCGAAGCTCAAGTCTGACGTCGTCCCCCGCTTCGCCCGATTCAGCCCATACCGCCACAGGAACATCTGCTGTCACGCCGTCGAACCATGACAGTGGTGTCCCTTCGATGAGATGGACCCCGGCGATTGCCGTGACGGCGGCTTGAAAGTTGATACCAGCACCGGTTGCGGCGCCTCCGGCGGTACGGCGCCTCCCTTTCACGGAGGCACCACCAACCGTGCTTTCGTCATGCGACGACTTCTTCTTCACCACCTGCATTCCCCGCGCGCTTCCAACCACCCCTGAGCTGCCCTATCCGTGACGCGCCATGCCCTGCACTAGATCCTGCAGCATAGACCCGAACTCGGCGCGCACTTCCGGATCAGTATTCGGATGAGTGAAAAACCGTACAAGGCGTCGAGAAGCCGCTCTGACAGGCGCGATCAGGCCAACGCGGCCAAATGCTCCACGGTTTCCGGATACTTCTGCACCAACCGAATGAGCGTCGTGGCCTGTGCGTTCGGCTTGGCCCGGCCCTGCTCCCAGTTCTCCAGGGTTCGGGCATTGGTGCGCAGATACATCGCGAACACGGGGCGGGACATTTTCAGGTGCTCGCGGATCTGGATCAGTTCGTCCGCGGTGACCTCCGGAAGATCTTCCAACTGCACCTTGTGAGAACGCAGCGTGACCTTGCCCTGGCGTTCCGCCGCAAGGGCATCGAATCCTTCTACCAGTTCAGCAAACACATCACGCTTCATGATTTCCTCGCCTCAATCTCGGCTTTCAACAGATTCCTGAGCACCTTCTTCTGCGCCTCGCTCAGGTCATCCTGGACACCCTTGCCGTACAGGGTGAACAGCCAGAACTGGGCGCCTTCAAGCCACCAGTAGTAGATGATCCGTATGCCGCCACGCTTGCCCTTCTGCCGTCGTTCGTCGACGAACCGCACCTTCCGCAAGCCGCCGGTTCCCTGAATGACGTCTCCAGCCTCCGGATTCCGCAGCAACCCGGCCTGGAAAGCCCGGAAAGCCTCGTCGTCCAGATACTGTGCCCGGTGCCGGTCGAACGGGGGCAGTTCCACGAATAGCGCTTTCATAACTATACGTTATCTGCGTATAGATTGTCGAATCGGAGGCAAGACGTCGAGGCTTGTTCAGGCTGCATGTCTTCCGGCCTCCACGGTGGCCTGCTGCCCATTGCTGTCCCCTGTCGCCTTGTCCTCCCGACCGTCGCGCAGCCGGTCGAGATAGTCGGCCCAAGCCTGCATCATCTTCCGCCGTTCGGGCAGGTGGGTGGCGCGGTTGTAGGCCCGCCCCAACGGATCGCGCACCGAATGCGCCAACTGGTGCTCGATGTAGTCCGGACGGAAGCCCAGCACTTCGTCGAGGATCGTGCGCGCCATCGCCCGGAAGCCGTGGCCGGTCATGGTGTCGCCGTCGAAGCCCATGCGGCGCAGGGCCGCATTCACCGTGTTATCGCTCATGGGACGGTCGCAGTCGCGGATGCCGGGGAAGACGTACACGCTCCTGCGGGTCAGCGGCTGCAGTTCCTTGAGGATTTCCACGGCCTGCGTCGCCAGCGGCACGATGTGCGGCGTGCCGGTCTTGCTGGCGGTGAAGCGCCACTCTCCGGCCTCCAGGTTGATGTCCGACCAGCGTGCCCGCCGCAGTTCCCCGGGGCGTACGAAGACCAGCGGCGCCAGCTTGAGGGCAGCCATCACCACGGGCGTTCCCTCGTAGCCGTGCAGCGCGCGCAGCATGGGGCCGACCTGGGCCGGCTCGGTCAGCGCAGCGAAATGCCCTTCCTTGGGCTGGGCCAGTGCCCCGATCAGGTCGGTCGCCGGGTTCCGATCCGCCCGGCCCGTGGCGACGGCATATCGGAACACCTGGCTGGCCAGCGCACGGGCACGATGGGCCGTCTCGACCGCTCCTCGCCCCACGATCTTGCGCAGGGCCTGCAACAACAACGGCGCAGGCACCTCGGAGACGGGCAGGCTGCCAATGTACGGCTCCAGATCCTTTTCCAGCAGCCGACGCTCCCGCACGGCCGAGCCCGGCGCCAGTTTTTGCGCCCGCTGCGTCAACAGCTCGTCCGCGACGGCGGCGAAGCTGCTGGCCGCCCGATCGGCAGCGACGGCTTTCTCCGCCTTCCGCTGCTGCCCGGGGTCGATCCCCACGGCCAGCAGCTTCTTGGCGGCATAACGCTTGTCGCGAGCCTCGGCGAGTCCGACGAACGGATAGGTGCCCAGAGACAGGGTGTTGCGCTTGCCAGTCACCGGCCGCCGGTAGTCCAGACGCCACCAGCGCCCGCCATCCGGGCGCAGGATCAGGTACAGGCCGCCGCCGTCGACCAGCTTGACAGGCTTGGCGGCGGGCTTGGTCTTGCGGATCGCCAGGTCAGAGAGCGCCATCCCATGCCCTCTCAGCTGCGGCAGGCCAGCAGCACGGAACGAATGGCGTCCGTCTGCGGCCGGGTCAGGTGCAGGATGTGCTCGCCGACGGTGACGGAAAGCTCCCCGTCCGGCGACAGCGCGAGGGCAAAGGCGGCCCCGGCGCAGCCGAGGGTCGCCCCCTGCCGGGCCGCACGCCGCGCGACGCTGGGATGGATGCCCATGACGGCCATGGCGTGGATGCGGTCGCGCTCGGCTAGCGCGTCTTCAAGGGACGTCTCCGGGAACACGCCCAGCGACAGCGTGGTGTGCATGCCACGCCGCCGCAGGTCGTAGCGCCAATACTTCGCGCCCTTCGGCGTTACGATCAGATACACACCCCGGCGTCCGGGGTGAATCTTGTAGGGCTTGTCGCGCGGCTGCGCGGCTTGGAGAGCGGTGTCATCCATCGTCGCGGTAACTGGGTTTTGGCCCAAGAACGTTACTGCAATAGCTACCGCGCCGCGAATTTGGATTCAGTGTGATTCCACTGATTTTCGCTGGACATCAAACAACAAAAAACCCCTGAAAATCAGGGGTTTTTTGGACTTCTTTGGGCCTTGTCGTCCCTTGAAATGGTCGGGGTAGCCGGATTTGAACCGACGACCACTTGTCCCCCAGACAAGTGCGCTACCAGGCTGCGCTATACCCCGGTGGGTGCGGATTATAGCGCGCCGCGGGGCCCGTCGCCCCGCGATCCGGCTGAACGCGCCGGCGCGGCGGAAACCCGTTGCGGCACGGCCGCGCTACCGCTTCAGCAGCTGCAGGATCTCCTCCAGCTCCATCCGCACCTGGCGCACGATCTGGCTGCTCATCGCCGATTCCTGCTTCGCGCCCTCGCCCTCCAGGCGCAGGCGGGCGCCGCCGATGGTGTAGCCCTGCTCGTACAGCAGGCCGCGGATCTGGCGCACCATCAGCACGTCGTGGCGCTGGTAGTAGCGGCGGTTGCCGCGGCGCTTGACCGGGCTCAGGCTCGGGAATTCGGTCTCCCAGTAGCGCAGGACGTGCGGCTTGACGTCGCACAGCTCGCTGACCTCGCCGATGGTGAAGTAGCGCTTGGCCGGGATCGGCGGGAGTTCGCGGTTGCTTCCGGGGTCAAGCATTGTGCGTCCCCGTGTAGGTCTCGACGCGTTCCTTCAGCTTCTGGCCCGGACGGAAGGTGACCACGGTGCGGGCGGAGATCGGGATCTCCTCGCCGGTCTTGGGGTTGCGGCCGGGGCGCTCGTTCTTGCGGCGCAGGTCGAAGTTGCCGAAGCCCGACAGCTTCACCTGGCGGCCCTGTTCGAGCGCCTCGCGCAGCACGTCGAAGAACGCGTCGACGAATTCCTTCGCCTCGCGCTTGTTGAGGCCGACTTCCTCGTAGAGCTTTTCGGCCATTTCCGCTTTGGTCAACGCCACGCTGTCCCCCGAGGCAACATCAGCTTCTGATCCTGGCGCCGTGTTCGTCCTGCAGGGCGGCGATGACCCCGGCCAGTGCAACATCCACGTCACTATCGGTGAGAGTGCGGGATTTATCCTGCAGAATCAAGCCGGTTGCGAGACTTCTGAATCCCGGATCGACCCCCTTGCCGACATAACGGTCGAACAGCCGGACCTCGGCCAGCAGCGCGCCCGCGGCCTGCCGGATGGTGGCCTCCAGCGCGGCCCAGGGCACGCCCTCCGGGGCGACGAACGCGAGGTCCCGGCGGACGGACGGATAGCGCGACAGGCCCTGCGCGCGCGGAATCGCGCGCCGGCGCAGCGGCTCCAGGTCGAGTTCGAAGGCGATGACGGCGCCGTCCAGGTCCAGCGCGCGCAGCAGGCGCGGATGCAGTTCGCCGATCCAGCCGATGCGTTCGCCGGCGCCGTCGACGCGCCAGACCTCGGCGCTGCGGCCGGGGTGACCGTGCGGCGCGTTCGACGGCCGATATTCGAGCCGCGCGCCGGCGCAGGCCGCGAGGCTGTCGAGGTCGCCCTTGAGGTCGTGGAAGTCGGCCTTGCGCGCCGGTTCGCCCCACTGCTCGGCGCGGGCGTCGCCGTGGAGGACCGCGGCGATGCGCGGCGTCTCCACCGGTGCGGCGCCTGCGCCGGCCGCGGCGAACACCTTGCCCAGCTCGAACAGGCGCACGCGCGGCTGCTGGCGCGCGAGGTTGCGGCCGAGCGCGGCCACCAGGCCCGGCAGCAGTTGCGTGCGCATCACGCCCAGTTCGGCGCTCAGCGGATTGGCCAGGGGGACGCCGCCGTCGCTGGCCTGCCAGTGCGCCAGCAGGGCTTCGTCGACGAAGGCGAAGTTCACCGCCTCGAACCAGCCGCGCGCGACCAGCTGCGCGCGCAGTTCGGCATCGGAGGCCTGCGTCTCGCTCGGCACGGCGATGCGCGCCGCGCCGCCGGGCAGCGTGGTCGGGATCGCGTCGTAGCCGTGGATGCGCGCCACTTCCTCGATCAGGTCTTCCTCGATGGCGATGTCGAAGCGGCGGCTGGGCGGGACCACCCGCCAGCCGTCGTCGGCCGCGGCCACGTCCATGCCCAGCGCGCGCAGGATGCGTTCGACCTCGGCGTCGGGCACGACCAGGCCGAGCACGCGCGCCAGCCGCGCCCGGCGCAGCCCGATCGGCGCCGGCTGCGGCAGGAATTGGTCGAGCGCGGCTTCGACCACGGGGCCCGGCCGGCCGCCGGCGACGTCGAGGATCAGGCGCGTGGCGACCTCGATCGCGGTGCGCGGCAGCGCCGGGTCGACGCCGCGCTCGAAGCGGTGCGCGGCATCGGTGTGCATGCCCAGCCGGCGGCTGCGGCCGATGATCGCGGCCGGGGCGAAATGCGCGGCTTCGAGGAAGACGTGCTTCGTCGCGTCGGTGACGCGGGTGTCAAAGCCGCCCATCACGCCGGCCAGCGCGACCACGCGGTCGGCGTCGGTGATGGCGAGGAACTCCTCGTCCAGCGTCGCGTCGCGTCCGTCGAGCAGCTTGAGCGCCTCGCCCCTGCGCGCACGGCGCACGCCGACCGGGCCCTTGAGCAGGTCGCGGTCGAAGGCGTGCATCGGCTGGCCGAGCTCCAGCATCACGTACTGGGTCACGTCGACCAGGAAGCTCACCGGGCGCACGCCGCCGCGGCGCAGGCGCTCGGCCATCCACAGCGGCGTGCGCGCGGTGGCGTCGACGCCCTCGATCACGCGGCCGAGGTAGCGCGGCGCGTCGGCGCCGGCGTGCAGTTCGACCGGCAGGGTCGCGTCGATCGCGGTCGGCACCGGCGTGGCGTCGAATGCGGCGACCTCGCTGCCGACCGCGGCGGCCACATCGAAGGCGATGCCGCGAACGCTGAAGCAGTCGGCGCGGTTGGGGGTGAGCTTGATCTCGATGCTGGCGTCGGGCAGGCCGAGGTAGTCGGCGAGCGGCGTGCCGACCGGGGCGTCGTCGGGGAGTTCCAGCAGGCCGGAGGCGTCGGCGTCGAGGCCCAGTTCCTTGGCCGAGCACAGCATGCCGTTCGATTCCACGCCGCGCAGTTTCGCGGCCTTGATCGTGAGCTCGCCGATCCTCGTGCCGATCGTGGCCAGCGGCGCGACCAGGCCCGCGCGCGCATTCGGCGCGCCGCAGACGATCTGCAGCGGCGCGGCGCCGCCGGCGTCGACCTGGCAGACCTGCAGGCGGTCGGCTTCCGGATGCTTCTCCGCCGACACGATGCGCGCGACGACCACGCCGTCCAGCGCTTCGCCGAGCGCGGTCACGTCCTCGACCTCGAGGCCGATCGCGGTCAGCACCTCGGCCAGGCGCTCGCGCGTGGCATCGGTGGGGACGTGCTGCCGGAGCCAGTTTTCGGAGAATTTCATGCGAACTGCCTCAGGAAACGCAGGTCGTTGTCGAAGAACGCGCGCAGGTCGTCGACGCCGTAGCGCAGCATCGCCAGCCGCTCCACGCCCATGCCGAAGGCGAAGCCGGTATAGCGCTCGGGATCGATGCCTACGCTGCGCAGCACGTTCGGATGGACCATGCCGCAGCCGAGCACCTCCAGCCAGCGCGTGCTGCCGTCCGGGCGCTGCCAGGCGATGTCGACTTCCGCGCCAGGCTCGACGAACGGGAAGTAGCTCGGCCGGAAGCGCATCTCGAAGTCGCGCTCGAAGAACGCGCGTACGAATTCGGCCAGCGTGCCCTTGAGGTCGGCGAAGGTGGAATGCTCGTCCACCAGAAGGCCTTCGCACTGGTGGAACATCGGCGAATGGGTCTGGTCGGAATCGGAGCGGTAGACCTTGCCCAGCGCGATCATCCGCAGCGGCGGCGCATGTTCGCCCATGTAGCGCACCTGCACGCCCGAGGTGTGCGTGCGCAGCAGGCGGCCGTCGCCAAAGTAGAAGGTGTCGTGCATCGCCCGCGCCGGATGGTGCGGCGGGAAGTTCAGCGCCTCGAAGTTGTGCCAGTCGTCCTCGATCTCGGGGCCGTCGGCGAGGTCGTAGCCGAGGCGGCCGAAGATGTCGGCCATGCGCTGCATGGTGCGGCTGATCGGATGGATCCCGCCGCGACCGGCGTCGCGCCCGGGCAGGGTGACGTCGATCGATTCGCCGGCCAGGCGCGCGTCCAGTTCCGCGTCCTCGAGCGCGGCCTTGCGCGCCGACAGCGCCTCGCCGATCGCGTCGCGCGCGCGGTTGATCGCCTCGCCCGCGGCCTTGCGCTGGTCGCCCGGCAGCGCGCCCAGCGACTTGAGCTGCGCGGTGATGCTGCCGCCCTTGCCGAGCAGCGACACCCGCAGCGCTTCCAGCGCGTCGGTACCCGCCGCCGCGGCGATGTCGGCAAGCGCCTGTTTCGACAGTGACTCGATGTCGCTCATGTGTTCATTGCCCCACGCTCGTCATCCCAGCGCAAGCTGGGATCCATTTTGCCGTCGGTTCCGGCGAACCCGGAGCAACTGCAAAACCCCAACATGGATGACCAGACTTCGTCTGTTGAAAACCACTTCCGGCTTTCGCCGGAATGACGGCAAAAGCGGGAAAAAGAAATGGGGAAGGACTTGCGCCCTTCCCCATGCGTGTACCAGCTTGTCTCCCTTCGCCGCGCCGCCGCGCGCTTGCGCGGGCGGCCGCGATGGGGACGTGCATTACGCCGCGAGCGCGCCCTTTGCCTTTTCAGCCAGGGCCGCAAACCCGGCCGCGTCGTGCACGGCGATGTCCGCCAGCACCTTGCGGTCCAGGGTGATGCCGGCCTTGAGCAGGCCGTTCATGAAGCGGCTGTAGCTCAGGCCGTTGATGCGGGCCGCCGCATTGATGCGGGTGATCCACAGCGAACGGAAATTGCGCTTCTTCTGCTTGCGGCCGATGTAGGCGTACTGGCCCGCCTTGATGACCGCCTGCTTGGCGACGCGGAAGACCTTGCGACGGGCGTTGTAGTAGCCCTTCGCGCGGCCGAGAACCTTCTTGTGACGACGGCGCGCCTGCACGCCACGCTTGACTCGTGCCATTGTTCAGCCCTCCTCAGAGATAGGGAAGCATGCGGTCCAGACGGCCCGCGTCCTCGGCACGAACGTGGTTCGTCTGCCGGAGGTTGCGCTTCCGCTTGGTCGCCTTCTTGGTGAGGATGTGGCTGCGGTTGGCGTGGCCTGCCTTGTACTTGCCGGAAGCGGTCTTCCGGAAGCGCTTGGCCGCGCCCCGATGCGTCTTGATCTTGGGCATTGCGATGTCCTTGGGGTCGTTTCTAGTACTGGCCCGGGCGCCGTTCCCCAGTCGGTGCTTTGCGGCTACGCCGCGAAGCTCCGCCTGCGGACGGGCTTTCCATCCTGCCTGGCCGGTTTGTAAGCCACTGATTCCAAAAGGGATCAGGGCGGGTCCAAAGGTGTTGCGTACAGCTCCCGGGGAACCGGGCCGGGCATTATGCCGGCTTGTGGATTTCCTTGCAAATCAGGGAGTTTGGGAGCCGGCGGCTTTCTGCTCCCTCCCCCGCCTGCGGGGGAGGGCTGGGGTGGGGGCCAACGGCGTGGCGGTGGCTTCAGAAAAGCGAAGAGCGCCTTCCGGCGCTCTCCCCCACCCTTAACCCTCCCCCGCAAGCGGGGGAGGGGAACAGTTGGCCTCACGCGCCTGCGGCGCGTGAGTTCACTTCTTCTTGGGGGCAATCATCATCACCATCTGCCGCCCTTCCAGGCGCGGGCGCGATTCGATGACGATGTCCTCGCCGAGGTCGGCCTCGATCCGCGCGGCCATCTCGCGGCCGAGCTCCTGGTGGCTCATCTCGCGGCCGCGGAAGCGGATGTTGACCTTGATCTTGTCGCCTTCCTCGAGGAAGGCGCGCATCTTGCGCAGCTTGATCTGGTAGTCGCCCTCGTCCGTGACCGGACGGAACTTCACTTCCTTGATCTCGACCTGCTTGGTCTTCTTCTTGGCCTCGTTGGCCTTCTTCTGCAGGTCGAACTTGAACTTGCCGAAGTCCATGATCTTGCAGACCGGCGGATCCGCATTGGGCTGGATCTCGACCAGGTCGAGGCCTTCGTCCTCGGCCATCTGCAATGCTTCGTCGCGCGACAACACGCCGACCATTTCTCCGTCGGAACCGATCACGCGCACGCGCGGCACGCGGATTTCGTTGTTGCGGCGATTCTGCTTGTCTGGGGTGCTAATACTGCGTCTCCGGAATGGAAAAAGCCGGCGGCATGAGGGGGGCGCCCGCCGGGCCGCTCGTACAGATTTTTAACGGAATCCGGCCCGGATACAACCGTCAGGCCCGGAATTCGCCGGCCAGCCGGTCCGCGAAGGCTTCGACCGCCATCGTCCCCAGGTCCTCGCCCGCCCGGGTCCGGACCGCCACCGTGCCCGTTTCCCGCTCGCGGTCGCCCACGACCAGCAGATAGGGTACCCGCTGCAGGGTGTGTTCGCGGATCTTGTAGCCGACCTTCTCGTTGCGGATGTCGGATATGGTCCTGAATCCCTTCGAATTCAAGGCCTTGGCCACATCGACGACGGCGTCGGCCTGGGCGTCGGTGATGTTCATGACCACCGCCTGGACCGGCGCCAGCCAAGCCGGGAAGCTGCCGGCGTGGTGCTCGATCAGGATGCCGATGAAGCGCTCCATCGAGCCGACGATGGCCCGGTGCAGCATCACCGGGGTCTGCTTCTGGCTGTGCTCGTCGACGTATTCGGCGCCCAGGCGGCCGGGCATCATGAAGTCAACCTGCATGGTCCCGAGCTGCCAGGTGCGCCCGATCGCGTCCTTGAGGTGGTACTCGATCTTGGGGCCGTAGAAGGCGCCCTCGCCCGGCAGCTCCTGCCACGCCACGCCCGAGGCGCGCAGGGCCGAGCGCAGGGCGTCCTCGGCCGTGTCCCAGGTGGCGTCGTCGCCGAGTCGCGGTTCCGGGCGCAGCGCGATCTTGATCTGGATGTCCTCGAAGCCGAAGTCGGCGTAGACCCTGAGCGCCTGCTCGTGGAACGCGCGCACCTCGTCCTCGACCTGGTAGGGCGTGCAGAACACGTGGCCATCGTCCTGGGTGAAGCCGCGCACGCGCAGGATGCCGTGCAGCGCGCCGGAGGGCTCGTTGCGGTGGCAGGCGCCGAACTCGCCGTAGCGGATCGGCAGGTCGCGGTAGCTGTGCAGGCCCTGGTTGAACACCTGGACGTGGCCCGGGCAGTTCATCGGCTTCACCGCGTAGGTCCGCTTCTCGGACTCGGTGAAGAACATGTTGTCCTTGTAGTTGTCCCAGTGGCCGGACTTCTTCCACAGCTCGACGTCGAGGATCTGCGGGCAGCGCACCTCGCCGTAGCCGGTGTCGCGGTAGACCTTGCGCATGTACTGCTCGACCACCTGCCACACCGCCCAGCCCTTCGGGTGCCAGAACACCAGGCCCGGCGCCTCTTCCTGCAGGTGGAACAGGTCCTGCTGCTTTCCGATGCGGCGGTGGTCGCGCTTCTCGGCTTCCTCGATGCGCTGGATGTAGGCGGCGAGCTGCTTCTTGTCCGCCCAGGCCGTGCCGTAGATGCGCTGCAGCTGTTCGTTCTTCGAGTCGCCGCGCCAGTACGCGCCGGAGATACGGGTCAGCTTGAAGGCCTTGAGGAAACGCGTGTTCGGCACGTGCGGGCCGCGGCACATGTCGACGTATTCCTGGTGGTGGTACAGGCCCATCGCGGTGACTTCCGGACCCATGTCGTCGATCAGGCGCAGCTTGTAGTCCTCGCCGCGGGCCTTGAACGTGGCCACGACCTCGTCGCGCGGGGTCATCTTCTTGACCACGTCGTACTCGGTGTCGATCAGCTCGGCCATGCGCTTCTCGATTGCCGCCAGGTCCTCGGGCGTGAACGGGCGCTCGTGCCAGATGTCGTAGTAGAAGCCGTCGTCGATCACCGGGCCGATCACCATCTTGGCCTCGGGATAGAGCTGCTTGACCGCGTGCCCGACGAGGTGGGCGGCGGAGTGGCGGATGATCTCGACGCCTTCCGCGTCCTTCGACGTGAGGATCTGCAGCGTGGCGTCATGGTCGATGAGGTCGGAGGCGTCGACCTGGCGGCCGTCGACCTTGCCGGCCACGGTGGCCTTGGCCAAGCCGGGGCCGATCGACTGGGCGACGTCCATCACCGAAACGGGATGGTCGAATTCGCGGCGGCTGCCGTCTGGGAGGGTGATCGTGATCATGGGGGCCAATGGCTGGGGATTAACGGTCTGAACTGTCGTCATCCCGGCGAAAGCCGGGATCCATGTTGCTGTTCAAGATGGATCCCGGCTTTCGCCGGGATGACGGCTTGTTGGTTCTTCGCTGGCTGAAAAGCCGCGGTCACAAAAAAAGCGCCGCGAGGGCGCCCAGCGGGTGGCCTCGTCGGCAGGTCAGCGATGGGCGTCGGTAGTGCTCATGTCGCACGCTCGGCCGGCGTTTCCGCGGGCCACCTTCGGTGTCGGGTTCCTGCCGGCGATTCTAGCGCGGATCGGCGCATGCTGCACTGCACAGAACGGCGTCCGGACGCGGATGGCATCATGGCCCGGCACCCGGCGTCATCGGCATGAACAGCATCCGCGGCAAGCCCACCTCGCTCGACATCGCGCACCTGGCCGGGGTCTCCCAGCCGACGGTGTCGCGCGCGCTGCGCGGCAGCCCGATGGTCAACGAGGAGACCCGCAAGCGCATCCTCGCGATCGCCGAGCAGCTCAACTACAAGGTCGACAAGAACGCCTCCGGCCTGCGCCGCCAGCACGCCGGCACCCTGGCGCTGCTGCTGTTCGAGGACCCGACCGCGGACGAGTCGCACATCAACCCGTTCTTCCTGCCGATGCTGGGCTCGGTGACCCGCGCCTGCGCGCGCCACGGCCAGGACCTGCTGATCTCGTTCCAGCAGCTGTCCGACGACTGGCACGCCGAGTACGGCGACAGCCACAAGGCCGACGGTCTGATCCTGCTCGGCTACGGCGACTACCTCGCCTACCAGGGCAAGCTGAAGAAGCTGGTGGAACAGGGCACGCCGTTCGTGCGCTGGGGCGCGGTGATGCCGGACCAGCCGGGGCTGTCGATCGGCTGCGACAACGTCGGCGGCGGGCGGCTGGCCGGCGAGCACCTGGCCGCGCTCGGCCGACGTCGCATCGCCTTCCTCGGCGACGCCTCGAACCACTACCCCGAGTTCCTCGACCGCTACCGCGGCTGCGAGGACGCGCTGCAGGCGGCCGGCCTGTCGCTCGACCGCGCGCTGCAGGTGGACGCCGAGAGTGCGGAGGATTCGGGCTACGCGGCGGCGATGGCGCTGCTCGAACGCGGCCTGCCGTTCGACGCGGTGTTCGCCGCCAGCGACCTGATCGCGATCGGCGCCATGCACGCCTTCCACGAGCGCGGCCTGCGCATTCCCGAGGACGTGGCGATCGTCGGCTTCGACGACATCCCGGCCGCGCGCATCGCCACGCCCGCGCTGACCACGGTGGTGCAGGACACGATCCGCGCCGGCGAACTGCTGGTCGAGGCGCTGGTGCGGATGATCAACGGCGAGCCGGTGGACAGCACCCGGCTGACGACTTCGCTGGTGGTGCGCAAGTCGACCGGGGCGGGAGCTTAGGGCATTTTCGACTCAGATGTTGACATCTCCGTCGTCCCCGCGAAGGCGGGGATCCAGTGTCTTTGCTGTTGGTTTCAAAGATCAAAGACACTGGGTCCCCGCCTTCGCGGGGACGACGAATATGTGAGTGTTTGCGCCAAAACTGCCCTAGGGATCCTCCGGACAAGTCAGGCTTTTCATTTCGAGCGCAGCGAGAAATCCCGGTAAATCAACAGCGCAGATTTCTCGCCGCGCTCGAAATGACAGTTGTTCAGAGGTTCCTTGGCCTGAGCGGCGGAGGCACACCGAGGCGGCGGTCTATTCTCCGCGGGCTCCCTGCATCAGCCGCGCAAGCTCCGCCTGCAGTTCCGGCGCATCCACCGCCGCATCGCGCAGCAGCACGCGCACGCCATGCGCGGGCACCTCGATCTCGATGCGTTCGCCGATGCGCACGCCCGAGCCGTCGAAGGCGTCGCGCCACTCCCCCGGCTGCACCAGGGCGTCGACCACGATGTTCCGCGCCGCATCGCCCTTGTTCAGCAGCACCAGCGCCGTCTGCGCCTCGCCTGCGTGCTGGTAGATGCGGTAGAACGCCGCGGTGTCGCCCTCGAGCAGGAGGTTCACCTGCAGCCCGCGCTGCAGCGCGGGCGTGTCGCGGCGCAGGGTCGCGATGCGCTGCAGCGGCGCGAAGATCGGGCTCTGTGGCGCGGCGTCGATGCGTTCCTGTCCGAAGTAGCTGCGATTGCCGCCGTGCTCCAGCTGGCCGCGCATGAAGCCGGTTTCCGAGCCGTAGTACAGCACCGGGATCCCACGCGCGGTGAACAGCCAGTTGTGCGCGTCGATGAAACCGGCGTCGCTGGCGTCGATCCTGGGCATGTCGTGGTTGTCGTAGAACGTGGCCAGGTCGTACGGGTTCGCGTACGGGCCGTTTTCGAGGTACAGCGCCTCGCCCAGCCGCTCGAAGCCCGCCTGGCCGCTGCCGAACACCTCGACCATCGCCGTCTTCATCGGGAAATCGAGCACGCTGATGCCGCCGTTCTCGGGCAGCGTGAACGGCGCGATGTTCACCGCCACGTCGTCGAACGCCTCGCCGAACATGTACATGCCCGGGTGTTCGGCGCGAATGCGGTCAGAGAAGGTCTTCCAGAACGACAGCGGCTGGTGGCGGATGGTGTCGATGCGCAGCGCGTCCACGCCCTGCCCGATCCAGTGCAGGTAGGCGCCGACCAGGTAGTCCATCACCTCCGGGTTGTCGGCGTCGAAGTCGCTCAGCTGCACCAGGTCGCGGCTGGTGTTGTAGAAACGGTGCAGCGGATTGTTCGCCGGATCGAGCTGTTCGGGCGGCAGGTTGCCGTGATCGGCGACCAGTTCGCCCCGTGCATCGAAGATCTGCCCGAACTGTGGCTGCCGCACCGGCATCGTGAACGCCGGCGAGCCGTGGTTGCCGACCACGTCGAGGATGGTCTTGAGCCCGCCCTCGCGCAGGCCCGACGTCAACCCGGCGAAATCCAGGTCGGCGCTGGGCAGGTGCTCGTCGAGCCGGTAGAAGTTCACGCCCCAGTAGCCGTGGTAGCCGGTCTTGCCGCGGTCGGTGCCGAAGCCGGTGCAGGTGATCTCGTCGCCGCCGGTGAAGGCCTGGTCGGGATTGTCGATGATCGGCGTGAGCCAGACCGCGGTGAAACCGAGTCCGCGGATGTAGCCGGCGTTGTCGAGCAGCCCACGGAAGTCGCCGCCGAGGTAGCCGACGTTGCCGGTGACGCCGT
Source organism: Luteimonas marina (assembly GCF_007859325.1). GTDB lineage: Bacteria > Pseudomonadota > Gammaproteobacteria > Xanthomonadales > Xanthomonadaceae > Luteimonas > Luteimonas marina. The sequence continues at coordinate 487,070 of NZ_VOHK01000004.1, forward strand.
CGCACGGCGCGAGCGGGACGTCGAAGGTCGGGTGTTCGCCGCCCTGGTCGCGATGGTCGTTGTCCGGATCGCCGTTGACGAAGCGGTCGGTCAGCACGAAATAGATCGACTCCGACGCGAACGGTTCGAGCGTGCCGTAGGCCTCGCCGGCGGCCGGCGCCGGCCGGTCCACGTCCGCGCACGCGGACAGCGCAAGGGGCAGCATCAGCAACAGCGCGGAACGGATTCTCATTGGCATTCTTCCTCGAAACACGAAATTGTCATCACGGGCGCCGGGCCATCACCCCGGCATGAAACCGTCGAACCGCGGGCAAGCCTGTCATCCCGAACGCAGTGAGGAATCTGCTCCACGCAGCCATCGACCACCGGAATGGCGGATCCCTCACTGCGTTCTGGATGACATCGGCATTGCGGTGGTCATCGTCAATGCGACGAAACCGGACCCGCCTCGCTCCCCCGCGGCAGCCGCACCAGCAGCACGCACAGGCCGGCGACGATCAGGCTGGCGCCGCCGATCGCCAGCGCCCAGATCGGCTGCCCGCCGAACAGCGCGCGCAGCAGGAAGCCGAGCAGGCTCGCCGCGACGATCTGCGGGATCACGATGAAGAAGTTGAAGATGCCCATGTATACGCCCATCTTCCTCGCGGGCAGGGTTTCGGACAGCATCACGTAGGGCAGCGACAGGATCGATGCCCAGGCGAAGCCGACGCCCACCATCGACAGCAGCAGCCATTGCGGGTCGCGGATCACGGCGATCGACAGCAGCCCGGCCCCGCCCAGCGACAGGTTGACGAGGTGGCTCACGCGCGGACCCAGCGCGCGCACCAGCCACGGGATCGCGATGGCCGCCAGCGCGGCGAAGCCGTTGTAGGCGGCGAACAGCACGCCGACCCAGTTGGCGCCCTCGTTGTACGCGGCCGAGGTCGGGTCGCTGCTGCCGAAGTGCACGTCGGCCACCGCCGCGGTGGTGTAGATCCACATCGCGAACAGCGCGAACCACGAGAAGAACTGCACGATGGCCAGGCGACGCATGGTCGAGGGCATCGCGCGCATGTCCGCGACGATGGTCGGCAGCATGCCGCCGGGCGGGAACACCCGCGCCAGCAACAGCAGCAGGCCGTAGGCGGCGAGCATGCCGGCCAGCACGTACAGCATCCGGTCCCAGCCGCGGGCGAAGATCAGCGCGGCCAGCCCCGCGCCCGCCAGCAGCCAGGCCAGCGCGGCGCCCATCGGCGCGCTGCCGGCGCAGGACTGCGGCGACAGCGGTTCGGCATCGTCGAACGACGCGAGCACGTCCGGCGGGTATTCGCGGCTGCGCAGCACGGTCCAGCCGATCGCGGCGAACACTACCGCGCCCCCCAGGTAGAACGCATAGCGCACCGTGTCCGGCACTTCGCCGGGCGCGGCGGTGTTGGCCACGCCCCATTTTGCCAGCAGCCACGGCAGCAGGCTGGCGACCACCGAGCCGACGCCGATGAAGAAACTCTGCATCGCAAAGCCGGCTGGACGCTGCCGCGGCGGCAGCTGGTCGCCGACGAAGGCTCGGAACGGCTCCATCGAGATGTTGATCGAGGCGTCGAGGATCCACAGCGTGCCGGCGGCGATCCACAGCGCCGGCGAGTTGGGCATCACGAACAACGCGAGCGTGGTGACGATCGCGCCCACGAGGAAGTACGGGCGCCTGCGCCCGAGCCGCGTCCAGGTCCGGTCGGAGAGATAGCCGACGATCGGCTGCACCAGCAGCCCGGTCAGCGGCGCGGCGATCCACAGCCCGGCCACCTGGTCGACCTCGGCGCCCAGCGTCTGGAAGATCCGGCTGACGTTCGCATTCTGCAGCGCGAGGCCGAACTGGATCCCCAGGAACCCGAAGCACATGTTCCAGATCTGCCAGAACGACAGTTGCGGCTTGCTCGCCATCCAATCGAACCTCCCCTTGCGACGCGTGCATTGTCCCCGGATTGCCGGCGGCTGTCCTTGCCGCATCGCAGCAACCCACGCCCCCGCGACCGCGCGACGGATTCGCGTTTTTCGCCTTGTTTCAGGCGATTTTCGCGGCCTTGCGACGACTTCGGCGCGTACGCGAACGCCATCGACCTGCATACGTATTCATCGCCGTGCATACCCTGCCGCAGGCTTCGCCACGCGATCGTTGTGGAATAGTGGCGCCCGTCTGGAAGGGGTCGGAGTTCGGCGTGGCAACACAGAAGGCAGAGGACTGGTGGCGCGGCGCGGTGATCTATCAGATCTACCCGCGCAGCTTCATGGACACCGACGGCGACGGCGTCGGCGACCTGCCGGGCATCATCGACCGGCTCGACTACATTGCCGAGCTCGGCGTCGACGCGATCTGGATCTCGCCCTTCTTCAAGTCGCCGATGGCCGACTTCGGCTACGACATCGCCGACTACCGCGCCGTCGACCCGCTGTTCGGCACGCTCGACGACTTCGACCGCCTGCTGGCCAAGGCGCACGGCCTCGGCATCCGCGTCATGATCGACCAGGTGCTGAGCCACACCTCGGACCAGCACGACTGGTTCCGCGAAAGCCGGCTCAGCCGCGACAACCCCAAGGCCGACTGGTACGTCTGGGCCGATCCGAAGGAAGACGGTACACCGCCGAACAACTGGATGGCGCTGTTCGGCGGCGTCGCCTGGAAGTGGGAACCGCGGCGCGAGCAGTACTACCTGCACAACTTCCAGTCGGCGCAACCCGACCTCAACTTCCACAATCCCGAGGTGCAGGCGGCGACGCTGGACAACGTCAGGTACTGGCTCGATCGCGGCGTCGACGGGCTGCGCCTGGACGCGATCAATTTCTGCTTCCACGACCGCCAGCTGCGCGACAACCCGCCCAAGCCCAAGGACAAGCGCGTCGGCCGCGGCTTCAGCCCCGACAATCCTTACGCCTACCAGTACCACTACCACAACAACACCCAGCCGGAGAACCTGCCGTTCCTGGAATCGCTGCGCGCCCTGCTCGACCGCTATCCGGGCGCGACCACGCTCGGCGAGATCTCGTCCGAGGATTCCCTCGCCACCACCGCCGAATACGTCAATCCGCGCCGCCTGCACATGGGCTACAGCTTCGAGCTGCTGACCGACGACTTCAGCGCCACCTACATCCGCGGCACGGTCGAACGGCTGGAAGCGGCGATGACCGAAGGCTGGCCGTGCTGGGCGATCTCCAACCACGACGTGCAGCGCGCGGCGACACGCTGGGGCGGCGCGAACCCGCCGCCCGGGCTTGCGAAGATGCTGGTCGCGCTGGTGTGCTCGCTGCGCGGCTCGGTCTGCCTGTACCAGGGCGAGGAACTCGGGCTGGAAGAAGCCGACGTCCCGTTCGAGGCGCTGCGCGATCCCTACGGCGTGACGTTCTGGCCGAACTTCAAGGGCCGCGACGGCTGCCGCACGCCGATGCCGTGGAACGGCGACGAACGCGGCGGGTTCACCACCGGCGAGCCGTGGCTGCCGGTGCCGGAGGCGCATCGCCCCCGCAGCGTCGAGGCGCAGTCCGGCGATCCCGGGTCCGTCCTCAATTGTGTTCGCCGCTTCCTGCGCTGGCGCAGCGCGCAGCCTGCGCTGCGCGAGGGCGGGATCCGTTTCGTCGACACGCCAGAACCGGTGCTCGCCTTCGTGCGCAGCGCGCCCGGGCAGCAGCTGTTCGCGGCCTTCAACCTGTCCGCGCAGCCGATCGATGTCGCGCTGCCGGGAATCGAAGCGGCGATGCACGAACCGCAGGGCCTGCCCGCCGGAGAGATCGCCGCGGGCCGCCTCCGACTGCCCGGCTACGGCGTCTTCCTTGGCGAGATCGAAACGCAGGCAACGCTTGCTGCCAGCCATGCAGGAGCGGAAGCCGTGCACGCCAGATCGATCGATTGACCCGATGCATCGCCTGTAGGAGCGGCTTCAGCCGCGACCCGGGGGCATTCACGCAGCGGAGAGCGGTCGCGCCTGAAGGCGCTCCTACAGGGAGGCAGCCAGAACTTCTGAACGACTGTCGTTGCGCGCGCGGCGAGGGACGCACGAGGCTGGTTCAATCGTTCGTTTCCCGGCACCCGGAACCAGGAAAAACCCGCTGGATTTCCCCATGAATACGTATGCGAAGGGAATTCCATCCGCTGCATCACGCATACCATTGAGCCAACGCATCCACGCCGGAAAATCGACGTGCGTCGGGGCAGTTCCACCCATTTCGCAGCAAACCAGCATGTCCTTCGGGAGGGGAAAATGTTGACACCAAGACGCAACCTGTTGAGCGCCGCCCTGGCATCGGCCATCACCTTCGCTGCCGCGGGAGTCCACGCGCAGGCGACGGACACCACGGCCGAGCAGGAACCCGCCACCGAGACCACCGACCTGGATCAGGTCGTGGTCACGGGCATCCGCCGCGGCATCGAGGATGCAATCTCGATCAAGCGCGAATCGACCTCCATCGTCGAGGCGATCTCCGCCGAGGACATCGGCAAGCTGCCCGACGTCAGCATCGGCGAGTCCATTTCCCGCCTGCCCGGCGTCTCCGCGCAGCGCGTCGCCGGGCGCGCGCAGGTGATCAGCGTGCGCGGCCTGTCGCCCGACTTCTCCACCACGCTGCTCAACGGCCGCGAGATGGTCAGCACCGGCGACAACCGCAGCGTCGAGTTCGACCAGTACCCGTCCGAGCTGGTCAGCGGCGTGACGATCTACAAGACGCCCGACGCCGGCCTGATCGGCCAGGGCCTGTCCGGCACGCTGGACATGCAGACCGCGCGTCCGCTGAACTTCGCCGAGACGGTGATCGCGGTCAGCGGCCGCTACCAGGAAAACTCGCTGGGCGATGCCGCCAACATCGGCGACGACGGCGGCCGCTTCAACGCCAGCTACATCGACCAGTTCGCGGACGGCCGCTTCGGCATCGCGATCGGCTGGTCGCACTCGGACACGCCGATCCAGGAGAATCAGGTCGGCCTGTACGAACCCTGGCAGGCAATCGGCGACAACTGGCGCCCGGGCGTGGCCGAGGGCACCTACTACTCCGACGGCATCAAGGCGCTGCGCCGCACCGGCAGGCTCGAGCGCGACGGCGTGATGGCGACGCTGCAGTTCCGGCCGTCGAATGCCTGGACCAGCACGCTCGACCTGTTCTATTCGAAGGCCGAGCAGGTCGATACCGCCAACCAGTTCGAGGTCCACATCGGCGACTACAACGGCGGCTTCGACCGGCTCGACATCACCGGCACGCAGGTCAACGGCAACAACACCTTCACCGGCGGCGTCGCCAACAACGTCTATCCGCTCGTGCGCGGCATGTACAACAAGCGCGAGGACAAGATCGAAGCCGCCGGCTGGAACAACGAGTTCAGCGTCGGCGGCGCGCGCGTCGTGGCCGACGTGAGCTGGTCGCGCACCACGCGCGACGAGCTGAGCCTGGAGAACAACACCCAGCTCACGCCGATGCCCCAGCTTGACAGCGTGCAGCTCGATCTCCGCACCGACGGCTTCTCGCAGCTGGTCCCGGGCCGTGACTACTCGAATCCGGAATCGCTGTTCCTCACCGGCACGATCTACGGTTCCGGTTACGGCAAGACGCCCCGCGTCGAGGACGAGCTGGCGGCGTTCAAGATCGCCGCGACGCTGCCGGTGGATCGCTGGATCGCCGACATCGACGTCGGCCTGAACTACGCCGACCGCAGCAAGAACAAGCGCCAGCCGGAAGGCAACATCAATCTGGGCGCGCAGGGCGACACGACCATCGCCTCCGACCTGCAGTACGGACTGGTGGACCTGGGCTTCGCCGGCGTCGGCTACATCCCGTCGTGGAACGTGCCCGAAGCCGTCGCCCGCTACATGACCTTCAATCCGGTCGAGGACCTGGACTACCTGATTCCGAAGGCCTGGACGGTGGACGAGCAGCTGTCCACCGGCTACGTGCGCGCCAACATCAATACCGACTGGGGCAGCGTCGGCGTGCGCGGCAACTTCGGCGTGCAGGTCCAGCACACCGACCAGTCGTCCAGCGCAAACTACTGGGACGGCTCGCAGCCGGTCGGCAGCCAGGTGATCCCGATCACCAAGGGCAATACCTACACCGACATCCTGCCCAGCCTGAACCTCGCCTTCCTGTTCAACAACGACAGCACCCTGCGCGTGGCCCTGGCACGCCAGGTCGCGCGTCCGCGCGTGGACCAGATGCGCGCCTCGATGGAATTCGGCGTCGACACCACCACCGGCATCCCCGGCGCCGGTGGCGGCAACCCGGAACTGGATCCGTGGCGTGCCAACGCTTTCGACATCTCCTACGAGAAGTACTTCGGCACCCGCGCCTACGTCGCCGCCGCGTACTTCTACAAGGACCTGCGCAGCTACATCTACACCCAGACCCGCGACGGCTACGACTTCACCGACCAGGTCGCCTCCTGGCTGCAGGCCAACGGCGCGAACTATCCGGGCCTGGTGGTGCAGAACGAAGGCCGCTACAGCGCGCCGTTCAACGGCTCGGGCGGCACGCTGCAGGGCCTGGAACTGTCCGCGTCGCTGCCACTGGACCTGGTCTTCGGCGATGCCCTGCGCGGCTTCGGCGTGGTCGCCAGCGCCAGCTTCAACGACAGCGACATCAGCATCCTCGCACCCGAGAACTCGAGCAGCGTCGGCAACGACCCGATCACCCTGCCCGGCCTGTCCGACCGCGTCTACAACCTCACCGCCTACTTCGAGCGCAACGGCTTCGAGGCGCGCGTGAGCCAGCGCCGGCGCTCGGACTTCATCGGCGAGATCGGCAACTTCTCCGGTGAACGCACCCTGCGCTACGTGGTCGGCGAGAACATCACCGACGCCCAGCTCAGCTACACCTTCAGCGGTGAAAGCGCACTGGCCGGCATGACCCTGCTGCTCCAGGCCAGCAACCTGACCGACGAGTCCTACCGCACCTACTCGGGCAGCAAGGACCGTCCACTCGAGCGCATCGAGTGGGGCCGCACCTACCTGGTGGGCCTCAACTACAAGTTCTGATCCGACGCGTACCAAACGCATACCTTCCCCCGCCGGCCCCTCCTCCGGCGGGGTTCTTTTTTGGTTCTTCTCCCGAGTCCGGGAACATCGCGGGTGCGCGCGATCGAGTCCTTGTGGGCGGGACCAATCGCGTCGGCCTCGCGCTTCGTTCCGCCGGGTTGGCGCCCCCGTCCAGTGCAGGTCCGATGCCGCCGGTGTCTGTCATGATCGGCGCGCACCCACACCTGCCCGCCGATGAAGCCGATTCGCCGAGCCGTCGGGCGCACTCCGGCCGACCGCGATCCGGCCCACGTTGCGATTCCCGCGCGCGACCGGATGCGAATGGATCCGGTCGCGTGGCGATGTCCGCCCGATCGCTCCTCAGCGCGCAACCCGCCAGGACACGTGCACGGTCTGCAGCGGGCGCTGGCTGGCATGGTTGCCCGACAGCCAGATCACGTTGTTCCCCAGCCGCACGTTGCGCCACAGCAGGTCCGCACGCCCGTCTCCGTCGTAGTCGCCCACCGCCGCGATCGTCCAATCGAGGTTGGTCACCGCCACGACCGCCCGTTGCCGCACCATCGAACCGCCCAGCCAGATCGCGTTCACGCCCGTCGCCCGGTTGCGCCAGACGACGTCCGATTTCCCGTCCGCGTCGAAGTCGCCGACGCCCGCCACTTCCCAGTCGAGGTTGGTCACCGCCGTCATCGCGATCTGCGTCGAATGGTTGGCCGAACGCCAGATCACGTTCACGCCCGTGCGCGCGTGGCGCCACAGGATGTCGTCGCGACCGTCGCCGTCGAAGTCGCCGACGCCCGCGACCTTCCAGTCCAGGTCGGTCACGCCCGTCACCGGCTGCTGGAGGTTCGAGTTCGCCGCCTTCCAGATGACGTTGCGGCCGTCGCCGCCGTGCCGCCAGAGGATGTCCGAACGCCCGTCACCATCGAAATCGCCCAGCCCGGCCACGAACCAGCGTGTGTCGCTCACCGCGTTCACCGGCCGCTGGGTGTTCGAGTTCCCGCCGCGCCAGATCACGTTGCGCCCGGTGCCCGTGTGGCGCCACAGCACGTCGGCGACGTGGTCGCTGTCGAAGTCCCCGATCCCGGCGATCGACCATGCGCTGTCGACCGTCGTCAGCGCCTGCGAGGTCGCGAACTGCGGACCGTTCCAGCGCGACACCCCGCCGGTGGCGGGATTGCGCCAGAGGATGTCGGCGACCCCGTCACCGCCGAAGTCGCCGGTGCGCCAGCGCGGACGCACCGCCGTGTCGTCGTCCAGGATGCGGACCACGCCATTGTTGGGCAACCAGGCGCCCGACAGGTTCGTTGCCGTTACCGCGAACCACTCCTCCGGCTCCTTCCAGGGATCATTCTGCAGGCGGACCGTGAGCGAACCGTAGTAGTTCTGGCCCTCAGGCACGACGACATCCAGGCTCGTGGCCTCGTAATCGTTGTCCGACATCGCACTGCCGTCGCGCGTGGCGATCGTGAACCTCGCCCCGCCCGCCGGCGCCGGCGCCGACAGCCGGACATTGACCCATGCCGTGCCGTCGCCCTCGCGCGCCGTGGCTTGCCCGATCACCAGGCTCGGCACCGAGCGCAACTCGATGTTCCGCACGGTGTCGGCCTCCACGCGCCCGACCTCCACGTCCTGGAAGACATAGGGCGCCTGGGCCTGCGCCTGCAGCCCGACCATCGAGCCACGGACGATCTTGAACCGGTACGCGAAACCGGGCGGCGTCGCGTAGGTCCAGTCGTACGACCACAGGCCGTTCGGATCGGTGGTCGTGACCAGGACCCAGGTGCCGGACGGCTCCGGCTGGCCGGCAGGCCAGGTGAGTCGCCCGCTGATCCAAGTGGCGCGTTCGAGCACGATATCCCTCACCAGATCGGCCTCGACCACGCCCAGATCGATCGTCTGCGGGCCGTACGGATCGTCCGGACGCAGTTCAAGCACCGTCCTGGCCCCCGGCAGCACGGCCACCGAGTAACTCCCGGTGCCGGCGTCGCCGTCGACGCATTCGGACAGGTAGACCGGCCGCTCGATGGTGGAGCAGGCGCGCAGGGACGGCGCGGAGGACAGCGGCGAACCGCCCGATGGCGGCAGGATCCTCCCCGACACCCGGGGCCGCGGATCCTCGTCGAGGATCGTGCCGGTCGCGACATCGGTAAGCAGCGTCGCGCCGCGGACGTTGCGCAGGGTCACACGCACGGTTTCGTCCGGTTCGACCTTGGTGTCGCCGAAAATGCGGACGGCCAGCGTGTAGATGCGATTGCCTTCCTCGATCCGCTGGTCGACGAGGTTGAAGCCCTCGTAGTCCACGCCGCCGGCCGCCGAGCCGCCGCCGCTGACGAGGTCGAAGCGGACCCCGCCCGCGGGCGCCGGCGACGCCAGGCGTACCTCGAAGTACATCTCGCGCTCGCCCGTATCCGGCTCGAATACCGGCTGGGCGTCGAAAATGGAAATGCTGCCCGGCGGATCGCGGTAGCGGGAGACCGGCGTGGCCATGAGGTTGATGCTGCGGACATTGTCCGCCTCGTTCGCGACGCCGCAGGCAGTCCCCATGCACGCGGTGCTCAGCGGATTGGAAAAGTATCCGATCCATTGCTGCTGCCCGCTGGTGTAGGCCATCACGGTCGCGAACGCGGGCGGCCCGTCCTGGCGGTATCCGTAGGAGTACGGGAAGGCGCCCTGCGCGCCCTGCGCCGTCTCGGCATCGTGGTGCGAGCCGAGGTTGTGCCCGAGTTCGTGCGCCAGCACCAGCGGGCCGCAGGATTCGGTCGCCGTGACCGAGTAACCCGCGTCCCCGTTCGAGTAGGCACCGTTCAGGTAAGCGATGCCGCAGGTGGTGTCACCGGGCGCGTACGGCCGCAGCATCGCCACCAGGTCCGCTGCCAGTGCGTCGCGGCGCGCCCGCACATCGATGCCCGGAACCTCGTTCATGTACAGCGCGTCCAGCGCAGTGCTGTTGTATTCCTCTGCCGGATAGTCGGCCTGCTCCAGGCCGACCACGTGGAAACGCGCGACGGTGCCGCTGTCGGCATGGGCCTGGTTGGCGACCGCAACGAGGTTGGTGAACTCGCTCTCCGCCGCCGACGTCGATCCGCGCAGCGCCACCAGGTTGGCGGTGTACACGCCCAGCAGATTGATGGTGACCTCTCCGGCCGCCTTCTCCGGCACCGGCGCCACGCGGGCCGGTGCCTGCGGCGTCGCGGCTCTCAGCGCAGCACTGTCTCCGCCGGCGGGAAGCGCTGCCGTCGTCCTCGCCTGCGCGGTGGCCGGGGATTGGCCTGGCACGACCACGTCCTGCGGCACGACGTAGTCCGGCACGCCTGCCGGCATCAGCCCGCCTGCGGGCTGGACATAGGATTCCCCGTGGTTGGTCACGATGTGCAGCATCCGCCCTTCCGGCGTCGGCAGGACACCGAATACGCCATCGCGACCGAACGTGATCACCGCCGCCAGCTTGCCCAGCGGCGTGTCCACCCGGCCGACGAAGGTCCAGTCTCCCGAAGGCGAGGTTTCCTGCCGCTCATAGCGGACCGGATACGCCGCCCGCCCCGGCAGCGCGATGCGCAACGTGCCGTCACCAACCGCGCGTTCCGCCGCGACCCGGCTGATTCCGACACGCACCGGCGCGGACGCCGTCGTCGCGGCAGGCGCGAACCGGTTGCCATCGTCGGCCACCGGCGCCACCAGGTCGCGCCCGGTGGCGGCCAGGTACGGGTACGGGTGACCGGCAGCCTGCGCGGTTCCCTCGTCCATTGGCACCCCGTCCGCAACCGGACGCAACCACAGCCACAACAAGCCGCCGGCAATGACTGCGATGACCAGCAACAGTGCGATTGCAGCACCGCCATGCTCGCGCAGGCGCACGCCGCCACGCGTCGGCTGTTCAACAGAATCCATGGTTTCCCCCTTCTCCAGATCCCCCCGGACTTGTCTGGATGTTAGCGGGATTCCGCCAATATTCCAGCCGGGAGAAAGAAACAGGAGGACCGGGAACCGGATTCCACGCATCGCGTGGTGGGCGGTACAGGGTTCGAACCTGTGACCCCTACCATGTCAAGGTAGTGCTCTACCGCTGAGCTAACCGCCCGAAAAACGCGGTCCGGGCGAAGCCCGGTGATCGCTTCCCTCCCCGCCCGTGGCAGGGACAGGATGAGCCCCGCCATCGCGGCGGGAGGCGAATTCTAGCCGAATCGAACGGCGGTTGCCATCCGCTGACGCGCCGACCCCGACCCCGAATCCCACCAGGCCCCGGTCGCCCGCCTCAACCGGCCAGCGCGGCGTCCTTGATCCTGCGGATCTGGTCACGCACCCGTGCCGCGTCCTCGAACTCCAGGTCGCGGGCATGCTGGTACATCTGCTGCTCCAGCGCCTTGAGCTTCGCGGCCAGCTTCACCGGGTCGAGGGCGGCGTAGTCCTCCGCCTCGTCGGCCACGCGCTTCACCTTGCCGCCGCGCCCGACCTTGACCATCTCCGGCTCGTCACGCGCGCCCTCCATGATGTCCATCACCGCGCGCACCACCGACTGCGGCGTGATGCCGTGCTCGGCGTTGTACTCGACCTGCTTCTGGCGGCGGCGATCGGTCTCGTCGATCGCGGCCTGCATCGATTTCGTCACCCGGTCCGCGTACAGGATCGCCTTGCCGCGCACGTTGCGCGCGGCGCGGCCGATGGTCTGGATCAGCGAGCCGGCCGAGCGCAGGAAGCCTTCCTTGTCGGCATCGAGGATCGCCACCAGCGATACCTCGGGCATGTCGAGTCCTTCGCGCAGCAGGTTGATGCCCACCAGCACGTCGAACCTGCCCAGGCGCAGGTCGCGGATGATCTCCACGCGCTCTACCGTGTCCACGTCCGAATGCAGGTAGCGCACGCGCACGTCGTGCTCGCCGAGGTATTCGGTGAGGTTCTCGGCCATGCGCTTGGTCAGCGTGGTGATCAGCACCCGGTCGCCCATCGCCACGCGCGCGTGGATCTCGCCCAGCACGTCGTCGACCTGGGTCGCGACCGGGCGGATCTCGACCTCGGGATCGATCAGGCCGGTCGGCCGCACCACCAGCTCGGTCACCTGCCCTTCCGACTTCTCCATCTCGTACTTGCCCGGCGTGGCCGAGACGAAGATCGTGCGCGGCGAGCGCAGCTCCCACTCCTCGAACTTCAGCGGCCGGTTGTCCAGCGCCGACGGCAGACGGAAGCCGAACTCCACCAGGGTCTCCTTGCGCGAACGGTCGCCCTTGTACATCGCACCGACCTGCGGCACGGTCACGTGCGACTCATCCACCACCAATAGCGCGTCCGGCGGCAGGTAGTCGAACAGGCACGGCGGCGCCTCGCCAGGCATGCGCCCGGTGAGGTGGCGCGAGTAGTTCTCGACGCCGTTGCAGTAGCCGACCTCGGCCATCATCTCCAGGTCGAACTGCGTGCGCTGCTGCAGCCGCTGCGCCTCGACCAGCTTGTTCTGCGCGTAGAACTGCTCCAGCCGCTGCGGCAGCTCCAGCTTGATCGCCTCGATCGCATCCAGCGTCGTGCGTCGCGTGGTGACGTAGTGCGACTTCGGATAGATCGTATAGCGCGGCAGCGTGCGCCTGGTTTCGCCGGTCAGCGGGTCGAACTGGGTCAGCTTCTCGATCTCGCCGTCGAACAGTTCGATGCGCAGCGCCTCGTCGTCGGACTCGGCCGGATGCACGTCGATCACCTCGCCGCGCACGCGGTAGGTGCCGCGGCGCAGCTCGGTGTCGTTGCGGGTGTACTGCATCTCGGTCAGGCGCCGGATCAGCTCGCGCTGGTCGATGCGCTCGCCGCGCACCATGTGCAGCACCATCTTGAAGTATTCGTTCGGGTCGCCCAGGCCGTAGATCGCCGACACCGTGCACACGATGATCGCGTCGCGCCGTTCCAGCAGCGCCTTGGTCGCCGACAGCCGCATCTGCTCGATGTGTTCGTTCACCGAACTGTCCTTCTCGATGAAGGTGTCGGTGGACGGCACGTAGGCCTCGGGCTGGTAGTAGTCGTAGTAGCTGACGAAGTACTCCACCGCGTTGTGCGGGAAGAACTGCTTGAACTCGCCGTACAGCTGCGCCGCCAGCGTCTTGTTCGGCGCCATCACCAGGGTCGGCTTCTGCACGCGCTCGATCACGTTGGCGATCGTGTAGGTCTTGCCCGACCCGGTCACGCCCAGCAGCGTCTGCCGCGCCAGGCCGCTCTCGAAGCCGTCGACCAGCTTTTCGATCGCCTGCGGCTGGTCGCCCGCCGGCTGATAAGGCGCGACGAGCTGGAAACCGGCGGGGTGGATGGCGTCGTTCATGGGAACCCGTAAGTGTAGGAGGGGCTTCGGCCGCGATCAAAAGCCCGCCCAACGTCCCTGCAGGAGCGGCTTCAGCCGCGACCCGGTCGCTTCAAAGCGGGCGCGGATTGCGCCAAGGCCGCTGACATGGGGGAGCGGAGCCTTGCGCGCGCGGGACATGGGACAGGGTCGCGGCTGAAGCTGCTCCCACAGGCAGATGGGGGTGCGATCGAAGTTTTCCTACCCCCGGATCAGGGCAGCACCGATGCCAGGCACGGCCTGCCGGTTCTAACCTGCCCCGGTCCACAGAGGCCAGGAGGGCCGCAGATGAACCGCAAGGATACGGGTTTCACCCTCATCGAGGCGATGATCGTGCTGTCGATCGCCGCCATGCTCCTCACCGTCGGCCTGCCCGCCTTCGCGTCGGCGATGCAGCGGCACCGCGTCACCGCGACATTGCACCTGCTGGCCGCCGACATGGCCATGGCGCGGGGCAGCGCCGTCGTCCAGGGTAAACAGGTGGTGGTGTGTCCCCGCACCGAAAGCAATCGCTGCGGCGCCGCCAGCGACTGGGGCCGCGGCTGGCTGGTCTTCACCGACGCCGACGGCAACCGCCAGCCCGACATCGCGGCCGACATCCTTCGCTCGGCGGACGCGCCGGGCCGCGGCGGCAGGCTCTCCGTGATCTCGTCACGCCCGTTCCTGCGCTACCAGGTCGACGGCCGAAGCGCCCACAGCAACCTCACCGTCCACGTCTGCGCGGACGGCCAGCTGGCCGGACAGGTTGTGGTCAACAACCACGGCCGCGCGCGGACCTCGCGGCCGAAGTCGCCTGCCGCGTGTCCGGGCGGCTGAACCCCGCCGCCCGCCGTGCCCTGCATCGACCTTGACCCCGGCCGAACAGGCACTAAAATGGCCGTCCCCCGCCCGAATAGCTCAGCCGGTTAGAGCACTTGACTGTTAATCAGGGGGTCGTTGGTTCGAGTCCAACTTCGGGCGCCAGATTCCGGATCCACGAAAAAGCCGCGGCATGCCGCGGCTTTTTCGTGTCCCGGCGCAGCGCTCACCAGCAATCGGCAGCGGTTCCCGTTGCGCCACCGCCAACATCCTTCTCGCCGGCCTGCGTCAGCGTCAGCGTCATGCACCGTGTATCTCCGGTCTGCGAACCATAGGGCGCTGCGGCCAGGGTGAACTCGGTATTGGCGTCATTCGGCGTGAACGTCAGGTCGTACGCCTTGGCTCCATCGCGTGGCGACACCCGGTGCGCGGTATCGACGGTGGTCCAGAATCCGGCGTATGAACCTTGCACTGTGCGGTGACGCTCGGCGCGCTGGGCCAGTTCGACCAGGGCGGCCTTGGCCTGGCCGCGCTTGCCCTTGCGGATACTGTCGTTGTAGACCGGATAGGCGATCCCCGCCAGGACCGCCACGATCCCGACCGTGATCATCAGTTCGATCAACGTGAAGCCGCGCGCCGCGGTCCTGCGGCGGCGATACATGGACTGCCTGTCACCTTTCACGGTCGTTCCCCCTGGAATGCGAAGCCGAGTCGCCACGGTCATTTGAGTTGTCGCCACGATTGCCTGCCGCAGGGCCTGGGCAGCACGAATGCGCCGGGATAGATCACCACCTGGCATTCCTCGAACGAGGGGCAATCCACGCCCGGCGTGCAGGTCGGCTCGGTGATGTACTTGGTCGGATTGATCGCCGCGACGGACGTGCTGGTGATCGGCGCACCCGCATTCTCGATCTGGACCGCGCCGCAGTTCGCCCCCTCGCAGGCCGCACTCTCCGAACCGAGCGTCCTCACGTGGCTCAGCGCGCCGGCACCGGACAACAGATCCAGCGCATAGACGATGTTGGTGCCACCCGGGTCGCAGCTGTCGCCGGTCGGCGAGAACGTCGTGAAGAACACGCGGCCGCTCTGGATGCGCGGGGTCGCGATGAACCGCTCGCCCACCGGATCGAGATCACTCCCCGTCGCATTGCCCGCCTCGTTGTCGACCACCAGATCCAGGTACCAGCCGCGCTTGGCGTTGCCGCCGTAGTAGCTGACGCGATTGCGGCTGATGTTGCGCGTCGTGACATTGGTATCCGGCGTTCCGTTGCCGTCGGTGTCGATCATGTTCGTCGCATGCAGCTGGATCCATTGCCGCTGCAGGGCCGTCTCCTTCTCGCTGGCGTTGGCGATCGCGATCGCGGTGCCGCTGTCGAACACGCCGTACAGCGACTGCACGTCCGGCTCCTCGGCAATGTCGTTGTCGCCCTCGACGAAGTACCTGCCCGTCCCGAAGTACACCATGACGCCGTCGCCCGGACCCGCGGAGACGCGGATACCGCCGGTGACCGGCTGGCGCTGGCCGTTCGAGGCCAATGCCGTGACCAGGGGTTCTCCGCCGAACGCCACGTTCCAGAGCGTCTCGGAGGCATTGCTCAGGTCGAACTTCCACAAGTTGCCCTGCAGGTCGCCGCCGTACACGGTGTCGGCCTTGCCGTTGCCGTCACGATCGATGGCGGTGATCTGGCCCAGGCCGTTGAACGGATGGTTGGTCCGTGCGCACAGGAGCCCGGTGACGCCGCAGATCCAGTCCGTCAGCGGATCCGTCGAGGTTCCGGCCTGGTGGCCGTCGTCCGCGGTCAGCTTCGCGATCGGCTGCCCCGTGAACGCATCCACGATGTACAGCGACGGGTCGCTGGTGTGGCCGCCATAGCCGTTGCCGAACAGCACGCCCCAGCGATCGTTCTCCAGCGGCAGCAGCAGCGGTCGTCCGTAGACATTGCCGATGTCGTTGTCGATCGTGGCGTTCAATTCCCAGAGCACGTCGCCGTTGCCGAAGCTGCCCGGATTGCTCACGTCCAGCGCGAACACCGAGCGCCCGCCGCCTCCCATGGCGCCCACGAGGACCGTCTTCCAGACACCGCCGTCCTTGGCGTCGGTGACGGTGACCTGGCCATCCACGTAATACCGATGGTTGTAAAGCGCATCCGGCAGCGCAAGCTGGCCGAGGCGGCGCAGGGCCTCATGCGGAATGAAGGCGAACATCTCGGCGCCGGCACCGGTGCCCGCGCAGGCCACCGGCGAATCGGGTGCGCAGGGGGTGGTATTGCCGTTGAACGCATGCAGCATGCCGTCGTTCGCCCCCACGTAGACGACGGTGTCGCGCGACTGCTTCTGCACGAGATAGCCGCTGTCACCCGAGTAGCCGGAGAACATCGCCCCCGCATAGCTTCCGTAACCGAAGTCGGAGCGCGGCGAGGCGATGATCGGCTCGGAGTTGATGATGTCGCCGAGCACCGACGAGCGGGCGCGCAGCGTGTTGCCCACGCCCGGGCGATCCGCCTCGCGGGACTGGTCGCCGCGCAGATAGTCGACGATCGCGGCCGGGCTGTATGTCGCCTCGTACGCGTTCGGCAGGGTGGACAGGTCCTGGGTGATGCCGAGGCGGCCGAAGCGCGTCACATTGTCAACGCCCAGATTGTCGTTGTTGCCCAGGAACTCCCGGACGGTGATCGCCGAGCTCACGCCGGCCTGGATCGCCGTGCGGATGTTGCGTGCGCTGTGCGCCGGCAGTCCGGCCTGCGCATTCCACAGTTCCATGGTCGCAAGCGTGCCGTCCTGGTTGACCGCGGTCGCGGACAGGTTACCGGTCCAGTCATTGCCCTCACGATCACGCAGGAAACTTGGAGTCAGGGTAAACGAACTGCTGCCCACGCGTGCGCCATTCAATGCCTGGCTGCCGGCGGGGGGGGAGGACATTGAGATGTCGTCGAACGCCCGCGACAGCTGCGCGCGCAGGTTCAGCGGGTTGGTCACCAGGAAGTAGTTGTCCGGGTCGCCGTCGTTGTTCTGGTCCCAGGCCGTCGGCGTGGGCGAGCCATACTTGGCCGCGTACCACAGCGGATCATTGAGCTGCGTCCCGCCCGCCACGGTGCCCGGGGTGAACGTGCGAGAGGCATTGAACCCCAGCCCTTGGTTGCATGGCGCAGTACTCGTCGCACCCACGCAGCCACCTGCCCATATGCCAGCGGGAGTATTTAGCTCGTAGGTATACTCAGCATTTCCCGCCGCGTTTTCTGCAGGACTACCTCCATTCGACCGATCTCTAACCTCTAGGTAGATCCCATCATTGCTGGTCCCTGAAATGACGTAGCCCATTGCCTGATTTGCACTACCATATGCGTATTCCGAGGTCAGGTTAATCGTCACTGTATTGTCGCTGTTCGACAGGATCTCGTAACGAACGATCGCATCCATATCGTGGTCGTTACCCTGCTCGACATCCTCGTAATTGATCCGGAACACCGCGTAAGGACGCCCTTCATTGACAGTCGCATCCTGTTCCCCAGCATCAATCTGCGCAGGGAAGTTTGCGAATGATTCCACGTAGAAATCGACAATGGTGTTGGTTGGCTTGCGAGTGGCGCCACCAAAGGTCCCGCTGACGGTCTTGGCGAAGGGCAGCAGCGTCACCGTCTGCCCGCCGACCGGGAACTCGATCCGCGGCAGCGGCGACGCCAGCGCGATCGAATAGGTGACGACGTTCTGCTCGTCATCGGCCGCGTTGATATCGATGTTGCGCCCATAGCGCGCCACGCTGGCGGAATAGTAGGTGCCCTGCTTGGTCGGCTCCTCCGGCGCGAGGCCGCGGATATTGCCGAAGCTCGACGCCGATTTCGCAGTCGGTGCGCCATCGGTGGCCTGCCCGTCGACTTCACCGATGAAGACGCTGCGCGCCTCCCCGAACTCGGCCGTCCAGATCTCCTGGCCTTCGCTTTCGACATCCAGGCCAGGTAGTGCCGTGTCGTTCCCCGTGTCGTTGAAAGCGCTGCCCGGCAGGTCGCCGTCGTAGCTCGGATTGATGTCGCTGACGATGGTCTGGTGCGGCTTGGCGCAAGTGGGATAGGCCGGATGGGTCACGTCGCCATTGACCACCGTATCGGCGTACGGGTTCCGCCAAGCAGGGGCGGGCAGACCGAGCCGCGTGTCTTCCGACTGGCCCTCGGTGCTGCCCCCGCTGCTGAAGCGTGCGGTCGGCGCCGCCGCGCCCGCGAAGTAGCGCAGGCCTTCGAACAGCATCTCGGCAATGGGGTTGCCCCACATGCGGCACTCGCCGTTGTTGATCACGCGACCGCCCTGGGACACGCAGTTGCCTCCGACCCCGTGCGCCGTGTTGGCCCAGTTCCAGTTGGTGTCACTGTTCAGGTTGTCGGTCACGCTACTGTTGTAGCCGCCGCCGATCATCCGCAACCGATCAATGCTGCGGACGACGCCCTCGACATCGGTCCGGAACCGGCCGTTGTCGGGGTCGATCTCACGATTGAAGTCCTCGATATTGCTGCGCAGCACGCCGCCTTCGATGTTGTTCGCCTGCGAACCGGTGATCAGGCCGAAGAACATCTTCCGGGTTTCGCCGTAGTCGTGCAGGATGCCCGTCGGCTTGTAGATGGGATTCGCAGCATTGCCGTAGGCCTTGCAGATTCCGTCACGCAGCGCTGCATTGGTGGCACCGTCGGGACACGCCAGGACGCGGACCGCATAGTCCTGCCGGCTGCCCGCACTCGACGTGTCCTCCCAGAACAGGCCCCAGTTGTCGTCCCCCCCCGCCTCTTGATGGCGGAACTCGACGCTATGGGTCCCCGCCGCCAGCGTGATCGTGCCGGAATGGTTGTTGAGGCCGCCGTCGCTGCGGTCGTTCGCGTGCCCGCCATACCAGCCCACGACATGGGTGCCGTTGATGAATACGTCGACCGCGTCATCGCCGTCCACGGCGAAGCGATAGGTGCCGTCTACCGGGACGACGATCTGGCCCTGGATCCTGCTCAGATAGTTGTCGTGACCACAGCCATTGCCGGTAAATGGGTTGTTGGTCGCAGTCTTGTTGATCTGCGTGACAGTGCCCGTGCCGCACTGGTTCGCAGCAATCGCGTTTCCTGTAAACAGCGTGTTCATGCCCGCCAGATCGCCGGGACTCCCGCTGCCGATAGTGCGTCGCCATGTCGTGAGCTGCAGGCCCTGCAGTGCGGACGCCGGCACCAGTTGCCAGGTCGAAGAGCCGCTGATGCAAGCTACGCGACTATTGCTCGAGTTGAAGCAGTTGTTTCCGGCAACCGGCCCTTCGATCGACAGCCAGTTCCACACCCGGAAATCGCTGTTCTGCATCACGCGGAACATCGGCGCGGTGTAGTTAGGGAACGCAGCGCCGGTGTCTGTCACCGTGGTGACGGCAAACAGGTGGTACTTGTTTGCACCGGGCAGCGGAAGCGGCGCGTAGTTGCGAATGTCATAACCATCGCGCGCGACGCTCTGGTACTCCTTGCCCCAGCTGTGCGCATCCTGCGGGAAGTAGGCGCCCTGCAGCACGGTCTCCGTATTGGTGTCGACGTGACGCCAGCCGCCGTAGAGCACGCGGCGCAGCGCATCCATGCGCGACATGGTCAGGTAGTTCAGGAAGTCGCCGCTCCACCTGCCGGTGCACTGCTTGTTGGTCGTCGCCGACTGCGGTACGAAGCGGTTCGTCTGCCAGGAGTAGCAGACGTAGGAGTTGAAGTAGCCGTAATAGTCGATTTTGTAGCGCGAACTGCCGTCGGTCGGCGCCGGGTTCTTGAGTTCCCAGCCGCGATAGCCGACATCGAGGATGCCGTCGCCATCGAGGTCGGAGGCGTCGTTGTAGGCTTCGTAGTAGATCTTGTGGTCCTTGCCCATCACCAGCATGTTGAGCGGCGGCACTGCATCCCTCATGTACAGTGGAACCTGCGCAATCGTCGGCGGCGTCCCGGCAATGAATGTCGTGTCGGAGCGCACGCTGCTGACGCCAAATCCCAGAAGCACGACCAGCAGGCCGGCGATCCCGATGCGGAGAAGAGTGCTGTGGCTCATATCTGAATTCCTCGTGCCGCGCTCAGGGAATGAACACGGTGTCGACAACCGATTCCGATGACGGGAACAGGGCGCGGTCGCGCTGGTAGGCGGTCACCTGATAGATCTGGTCGGTGCGCTCGGCCTCGTCCGCGGGCATGTCGAGCGCGCCCCAGGAGAAGCACAGGTCCAGCCGGCGGACGAAGGGCGCGTCCGGGTCGTCCCAGCCCTGCGCATCGTGGAGGAAGCTGCAGTTGGTCGGGGCGACGTTGGTCGGCGGGTTCCGGCCGGCCTTCACGTCCGCTTCCAGAGCGCCTTCCTGCAAGCGCGCCGCCGATTCGGCGTTCTGGAACGCCATGCTGCCGGCCTGATAGTTCGCGGACATCCGCTCCTGCAGTCCCGCGACCTGCATGGCGATGATGCCGATCAGCGCCAGCAGGATCAGCATGATCAGTGCGACGTACAGCACGGCGCCGGACTGGTGGCGTTTCGATGCCCCGGGGAATGTCTTCATGTGCTTGGCTCAGTTGCCGAACAGGCGGTTGCGCAGGGCAACCGAATCTTCATAAACGGCGCGATAGCGCGTATCGTCGGGCGGCGTGAAGGTCACGCCGAGCGCGGACAGGCGCGTACCGCCTGCGGCGTCGCTGCGCTGCTCGGCCGCGGCCGGTTCGGTGCTGCGGGCCAGCAGGCCTACCCGCACCAGCCCGACGCGCCGCCAGGCCGTCTCGGGGTCCGCCGCGGGAACGAGTGCATTGGCGGTCAGGCTGCTGCCGATGTTGCCCGTGGGCGTTTGCGCGGCGCCCGTGTTGCTGTCCTGCCCGTACTGGAGCTGCAGCGACTCGATGCCTTCGACGAGTTCCTCCGACACCGGCGCCGCAAGCGCCGCCACGCCGGGCCCCGCCGTGTAGCGCATCCGGTACAGCGCAGGGTTGTCGCTGGCGTTGCGGCCGACGTAATAGACCACGCTTTCGGCGCGGTACAGCATCGCCTGGCCGGTGGTGAACGGAGGCGTGGTGACGAAGCTCGACTGGTTCAGCCCGCTCGAAGCGACGGTCATTTCCCCCGGCGCGGGTGGTGTCGGAGAGAGCTGGACGGTAGTCGCCTGGAATACGGCCGCCTGCATGCAGTCGGCGATCGCGAACAGGCCCGGATTGGCCAAGCCTTCGGTCAGGCGGCCGGACTGGGCGGAGGCGAACTGGATGGTCGCCGGATCGCCCGGGATGAAATTGGTGACCTGCGCCCCGGTCGGCGCGAAGAACCGCAGCACGAGGACATCGCTGCCGGGGACGGGCGCACCGGCCGTTCCGCTGGCGGGGAAATCATCGAACAGGGCCGTCGGCATTCCCGTCCAGCTGGCGCTGGTGGCGCTGCCGGGTACCGAGGTGATGGCAACCGTGTTGCCGCTGGCGGTGTTGACCGCTTCGTAACCGGTGATCGCCACGTCGAAACGCAGCCCGGGTTCGCCGACGGCCGCATAGTTCCCATCGAACTGCTGGGCATCGGTCAGGAACGTGGAAATCAGCGCCGGGCGCGACGGGGTGACGTTGCCCGGGAGAAAGCGCGCCTGGTCGTTCACGCAGCCCGCGTGGCCTGCCATGCGCAGGTCGCGCTGCAGGATGTCGATGGCGAAGCGTCCATTCTCCTGGGTGCGCGCCAGGCCGGAGGACAGCAGGTAGGCCGTGCGCGAGGCGGCGAACACCTCGACCAGGGCGAGGATGAGCAGGGAACTGATGGCCAGCGCGATCATCAGCTCGATCAGCGACAGGCCGGCTTCGGGTCGCCGTTCGGGATGCGCGATCACAGCGTCGTCTCCAATACGATCTGGCCACCACCCGCCAGGTTGTCGGTGTCGCGCTCGGTCCAGAACACGGTGACGGACACGTCTGGCGCGCCGGCAACGCTGACGACGGCGTAGGCTTCGGGGCCCAGCGCCTCCCTGACCTCGCATTTCCAGCGCGTGACGTTGTTCGCGGCCGTCACCACGTTGTGCGTCGCGCAGCCGGAGGTCGCACTCACCGCGGCGAAGTCCGACTGCCCCATGGCGTACGTCCCCAGCTGGCTGCGGTTCGTGCGCATCGTGTCCAGCAGTTCGCTGGCAAGGTTGACCGCCAGCGTGCGTTGCTGCGCGCTCTGGGTGTAGCGCAGGTTCAGCGTCTGCATCAGGGCCAGGCCCAGCAGGCCGAAGGCCAGGACCAGCAGCGCGATCAGCACCTCGATCATCGAGAAGCCGGACTGGCGCGCCGGGCGACGCAGCGTCGAGCGCATCCTCATGGGCATGCCCCCTTGTTGTTGACCATCTGCCCGGACGCGTTGATCGCCAGGTTGCGCACCAGTTCCTGGCCCGTCGGACAGGTGTCCGGCCTGAGGTTGAACGTGGCCGCGGCGCCGTTCATCGGGCGCCCCCGGTAGTCGAAGCCGATGCTGCTGACCGCGGCCCCGCCCCCGTCCACGGCGGCCAGGACCAGCCGGGGGTGTGCATTGACGACCCGGACCACGGTGTCCGCCGCGGTGAGGGTTCCGTAGGGCGGCGCAGCGTCGCCGTCGGTCCAGACGAGCCATCCCGCGTTCCAGTCGTTGCCGCAGGTCTGGCCATCGGCGCTGGCGCAGACGCCGCCGCCGCGGGTGTTCCTGATCGCCTCCGACCTGGCCAGCGCGACGCTTCCCAGCAGTTCGTTGGTGCTGGTAGCCAGCCGGTTGGACCGCATCGAGCCCTCGAAGCTCGGGAACGCGACCGCCAGCAGGATGGCCACGATGGCGATCGTGACCAGCAGTTCGATCAGGCTGAAGCCCCCGGCACCGTTGCGACGCATGTCCCCTACCCGCTTTCACGGCTGATGGCGCCTAGCCTACGGAAGCGCCCTGCGAGGGCAACCGCCGGCAGGACGAACGGTCGCGGGGTCCGGACGGGCGTCAACCCCGCCGGCGCAACGGGGCTACAGGAGCGGCTTCAGCCGCGCCCCGGGTGCCCCCGGGGCGACCCGGCACGGCGTTCGCGCCTGAGGGAAACCCCTGGAAATTCCGAATCCGTCATTTCGAGCGCAGTGGGAAATCCTGCTTTTTCAAGTGCTTGGATTTCTCGCTACGCTCGAAATGACAATTTTTGGAAGCCCCCCTGAAGGCGCTCCCATGGCGTTTTGATCGGCGCCCGGTCAGGCAATGACCCGGTAGCACGGCCGGTATTCGCCCGAGATCTTCATCCGCCGCTGCTCGACGAAGGCGCGCAGCAGGGCGTCGAGGGCCTGCATGATGTCGCCGTCGCCGTGGATCTGGAACGGGCCGAACTTCTCGACCCGGCGCATGCCGTCCTCCTTGACGTTGCCGGCGACGATGCCGGAGAAGGCGCGGCGCAGGTCGGCGGCCAGTTCCTGCGGGCGGCGGCCGTGGCGCAGGTCGAGCGCGGCCATCGCCTCGTGGGTCGGCACGAACGGCTGCTGGCTGTCGAGCGGGATGTCGATGCCCCAGTTGAAGTAGAACGAGTCCTTCTGCGCGATGCGGTGCTCGCGCACCTTGCGCACGCCGGCGATCATGCGTTTGGCGACCTTCTCCGGGTCGGCGACGATGATCTCGTAGCGCGAGGCCGCGGCGTCGCCGAGGGTGAGGCGGATGAACTGGTCGATCTGCTCGAAGTACGGCGCCGCGGCGGTCGGGCCGGTGAGGATGAAGGGGAATGGCAGGCCGGCATTCTCCTCGCGCAGCAGGATGCCGAGCAGGTAGAGGATTTCCTCGGCGGTGCCCACGCCCCCGGGGAAGACGATGATGCCGTGGCCGATGCGCACGAACGATTCGAGGCGCTTCTCGATGTCGGGCATGATCACCAGGTGGTTGACGATCGGATTCGGCGACTCGGCCGCGATGATGCCCGGCTCGGTGATGCCGATGTAGCGCGTGCGCCGGCGACGCTGCTTGGCGTGGGCGATGGTCGCGCCCTTCATCGGCCCCTTCATCGCGCCCGGGCCGCAGCCGGTGCAGATGTCGAGGCCGCGCAAGCCGAGTTCGTAGCCGACGTTCTTGGTGTACTGGTATTCCTCGCGCCCGATCGAATGACCGCCCCAGCACACCACGAGGTTGGGCTCGGCCGGCTGCAGGATGCGCGCGTTGCGCAGCAGACCGAACACCGCGTTGGTGAGGCCGGACGAGGTTTCCAGGCCCTCGGCGTATTCGGGGCCGAGTTCGATGGCGGTGTAGGCGAGGTCGCGCACCACCGCGAACAGCAGCTCGGCGACGCCGCGGATGATCTCGCCGTCGACGAAGGCCATCGCCGGCGCGTTGATCAGGTCGATGCGCACGCCGCGGTCCTGCTGCAGCACCTGGATGTCGAACGAGGGATAGAGCTCCTGCGCCGCGCGCGGATCGTCCGACGCGCTGCCGCTGGTCAGCACCGCCAGCGCGCAGCGGCGCAGCAGGTCGTGCATGCCGCCGCTGGAGGCGTCCTTGAGCCGCGCGACCTCGTCGCGCGAGAGCACGTCCAGTCCGCCCTTGGGGTAGATCCGGGCACTCACCACCGGCAGCGCCGTCGCCGCCGTCTCGCTGTTCTGCTGATTCATTCGCCGCCTCTCGTTCGGGACGAGACTGTAGCGCAAGCCGCCCCGCAAACGGAAACGGCCGGGTTTCCCCGGCCGTTCTCGTATCGCGGCTTGCGATGGATCAGAACTCGTAGCGGAAGGTCAGCATGGCCGACCAGCGCGAGACGAGGCGGTTGGGGAACGCCGAGCTGGAGTCGTACGTCGTGAGCTGCTGGACGTTCGGGATCTCCACTTCCGGGGTGTTCGGGTTGTCCGTGCCCAGGCTGTAGACATAGGTGCCGTCGGCATTGATCCCGGACAGCGCGACCAGCTGGCGGGTGTCGAAACCACCCACGCTTCCGGTGTTGCCCCAGTCCCTGTTCATCAGGTTCAGGACGTTGTAGATGTCCAGGCGGATCACCGACTTGTGCTCCTTGAAGAAGCCCGGCAGTTCCTGCTGGATGCCCAGGTCGAGCTGGTTGACCCACGGCAGGCGGGTGCCGTTGCGGTTGGCGATCGTGCCGCGACGCGAGTCGAGGTACGGATCGTTGCTGATGAACTCGTGGAACGCGTCGATCTGCGCCTGCGTCGCCGAGCCGTAGCTCACGATCGGGTCGTTGACCAGCGGGATGTACGCCGGATCCTGGTTGATGCCGTCGCCGTTCGCGTCGCGCAGGCCGGTCGCGGTGTTGAAGATCCAGGTGTACGGCAAGCCGTCGTGGCCGTTGTAGAACGCGGTCACGCTGGTCTTGTAGTCACCGAAGAAGGCGTGCTCCCAACCCAGCGAGGCCTTGATCGAGTTGCGGATTTCCCGGCTGGCGGTCCCGGCGATTTCCTCGTTCGGGTTGATGCGCGAGACGAACTGGTAGCTGGACCAGGCCTGCGAACTTCCGTCCGAGCCCACTTCGGTCGCCTTGGTGTAGGTATAGGCCAGGTTGCCATACCAACCGTTGGACATCGGCTTGTTCAGAGCGAAGGTCACCGCAAGCGATTCGCCCTTGTCGGTGTTGCCGAGCTTGGTCGAGTCCCAATCGAACTGGCTCGCCCTGCCGCAGTTCTTGTTGCCGCTGCTGGTGTTGCCCAGCGTGCACCAGTAGCTGCCGCGACCGTCGGCCAGCGTGCCGGTCGGCGCATCGTACAGGCCTGTTTCCGCGTTCAGGGCGCCGATGTTGATCGCCTGGTAGTACACGCCGTCCTTGTTCTTCAGGTACTGCGCTTCGACCGTACCGATCAGGCCCCACCACGGCAGCTCGGCGTCATAGCCCAGGCTCGCCTTCCAGACGGTCGGCAGCTTGAAGTCCGGGTCGATGGAGTCGACCTGGTACGCGGCACTGCTGCCGCCGCCGCTCGGGACGTTCTGGTTGTACGGGTCGGCGCTGAACGGCGCGTCAGCCGGATCGAACGAGGTGTACGACACCGCGGTCACGCCGTTGTTCTGGTAGGGATTGCCCAGCCACACGAACGGCGGCACGCTCTGGAACAGGCCCACGCCACCGCGCAACTGCGAGTAACGCGGGCTGTCGAACAGGTAGTTGAAGGACAGGCGCGGCAGGACGACCTTGTTGTCGGTGCCCAGCTTGTAGTCGTTCGGGAAGCCGAAGGTGTCCTCGAAGCCGGGGGTCCGGAACGGCGCCTTGTCGGCCTTGGGGATGTTGACGCGCACGCCGTAGGTCAACGACAGCTGGTCGGTCGCCTGCCAGGTGTCCTGGATGTACGGGCT
The DNA here is from genome assembly GCF_007859325.1 of Luteimonas marina. Lineage (GTDB taxonomy): Bacteria > Pseudomonadota > Gammaproteobacteria > Xanthomonadales > Xanthomonadaceae > Luteimonas > Luteimonas marina. The sequence goes on from NZ_VOHK01000004.1 coordinate 513,401, forward strand.
GATCTGGCTGTAGACCAGCGCGGCGGCCGTGTCGGCCTCGGTATAGCCGGCGGCCGGGCGGCGCAGGATGAAGCGGCTGTAGTCGCCCGCCGCGAAGTCGGCCAGGCTGTCGAACTGGTACTCGCCGTGCAGGGTCTTGCCGTACAGGTTGAACACGTCATGGCGCAGGTAGTCCACGCCGCCCTTGATCGTGTGGTTGTCCAGGTACAGGGTGCCGATGACCGAGCCGGTCACCCGGTCGGTGTTGATCTGGTTCTGGTGGCGGTTGTCGTCCTCGCCGATGTAGATCGTGCCGCCCGGGACCCGGACGATGGCCTCGGTGTTCTTCACCGACGCGCCGTTGATCTGGTCGAACTTCTGGCGGCTGAGCTTGACCTCGGTGGAGAAGCGCTCGGTCCAGTCGCTGAACAGCTGCAGGCTCGTGTTCCTGGTGACGTTGTCGATGTTGTACCAGTGGTTGGTGAGGATCACCGTGTTCGGGAACAGATCGTAGGGGGACGGGCGGGTCTCCTCGGTCTGCTGGTAGGTCAGGCTGGCACGATGGTAGTCGTTGATGTTCCAGTCGATCTTCGCCAGGTAGCGCTTGTTTTCCAGATTGACGCCCAGCGCGCCATAGGCGTTGTCCTGCATGCCCAGCGCGTTGGCGATGGCGACCGCTTCGTTCACGTCGTCGATCGAGATCAGGCCGTTGGCCACGCCGTCTGCGGGCGTGGCGCCGCCGAAGTCGGAGACTTCCTGCTCTTCGTACGACGCGAAGAAGAACAGCCTGTCCTTGATGATCGGGCCGCCGATCGTCAGGCCGCGGGTCTCGTCCTTGTCGAACAGGTCGTAGTCCTCGCCGTTGCGCGAGGCGACCATGCTGCCGGCGTCCTTGAGCGCGTAGTAGACCGAACCGTGGAACTCGTTGGTACCCGACTTGGTGACGGCGTTGACGGTGGCGCCCACGGCGTCCGAGGCCACGTCGTAGTCCGACACCTTCAGGTCGTAGGCGGCGATGGTGTCCACCGAAATCGGCGAGTTGGTGTACGGCAGGCCATTGGCGTTCAGGCCGAAGGGATCGCCCTGCGACAGGCCGTCGACCGAGATCGTGTTGAACCGGTTGTTGACGCCGGCCACGGAGATCGCGCCCGAGCCCTGGTCGAGCACCTGGATGCGCGGATCGAGGCGGGCGACGTCGTCGATCGAGCGATTGCCCTGCGGGGTGATCTCCAGCTGGCGGCCGCCAACCGAGGTGCCGACGCCCTTGTTGTCGGGGTTGAACGTGTCGAACAGGCGCGAGCCGGTCACCGCGACCGTTCCCAGCGTGGTCGTGTCGCCCAGAAGCTGCGTGTTGACCGCGGCGACCTGGTTGAGCGCAAGGTAGACGTTGTCCTCGGTCTTGGTCCCGGCGCCGGGCTTGGTGATGGTGATCTCGTACGGACCGCCGACGCGCAGGCCGCGCGCGTTGTAGCGGCCGCTGGCGTCGGTGGTGGCGCGGCTGACCGTGCCCGATTCGACGTGGGTGATGACGACTTCGGCGCCGGTGACCGGCTGGCCGCTGCTGTCGGTGACGAGGCCGCCCACGCCCGCGGACGTGCTCTGGGCGAAGACGGGCGCCGCGGCGAGCGCGGCGATCAGACCGATCGACAGTTTCGACAGTCGGACACGGTTGCGGTGGGTCATGTGGGTTGCCTCAGCAGGTGGTCTTGACGGGACCGATGCATCTCGCCGCCCGGGCGTTCCCTGTCCCAGCGCGACGGCGGGCACGGGGCACATCGGTTAACTTCAGATTAACACGGTAACCGTTGCAGATGACAGCAAAAAGACAGCCGTCAAATTCGCGGAAGTGCTTGACGGGACTGGAATTTGATGGCCGATCGAGATTGTCGCGCTAAGTGATTGTTGCCGCAGCGCAACATGGTTTTCGTCGCGTCGCCGAGGTGCGCCGGAGCTGGGCGTCGGCCACGTAGAGCCTGCCCCGTACTTGATACGGGGGCCGACCTACGGTCTCGACGGTTCGGGCCGTAGGTCGGGGCTACGCCCCCGACGCCCGCCTGATCAGCCCGCGCCGATCTGGGCCAGGTACCCGGCCAGGCCGTCGAGCAGCATCTGCACCGAGATCGCGACCAGCAGCATGCCCATCAGCCGTTCGATCGCGGTCAGGGCGCGGCTGCCGAGCAGGCGATACAGCGACGTCGCGGAGAACAGGATTGCGGCGGTCGCGGCCCAGGCCAGCAGCAGGGCCAGGCTCCAGTCGAGCAGGCGGTCGGGTTCCTTGCTGCCCATCAGCATCACCGCGGCCATGCCCGAGGGACCGGCGACCAGCGGGATCGCCATCGGCACGATGAAGGGCTCGCCGTCGGGCATCTCGCCCATCAGCCCTTCCGGCGGCGGGAAGATCATGCGGATGCCGATCAGGAACAGCACGATGCCGCCGGCGATCGACACCGATTCCTGGCGCAGGTGCATCACCTCCAGCGCGTACTTGCCCGCCCACAGGAACAGCATCAGCACCACCAGCGCGATCAGCAGTTCGCGCGCCAGGACGATGCGCTGGCGGCGGGGTTCGAGTCGCCGCAGCAGGCTCAGGAACACCGGGATGTTGCCCAGCGGGTCGAGGATCAGGAACAGCAGCAGCGCGGCCGAGAGGATGGTCATGGCGCGATCCCGCCCGCGGCGGCGCCCGGGGCCAGCGCCTGCACGCAGGCATCGGCATGGCTGGCCGGGTCGCGCGCGACGCGGTCGCCGTCGGCGGCATAGGCGCGCGCGCGCAGCGGCGTGCGCATGGGTCCCGGGCGCAGCGCGTGCACGCGCAGGGGCGTGGACGCGGTTTCCGCATCCAGCATCGCCACCAGCGCCTCCAGCCCGTGCTGGGCGATGCCGTAGCCGCCCCAGTAGGCCGGCGCGGCTTCGGGCGCGGGATCAATGACGAACACCACGCAGCCGGCGTCGGACGCGCGCAGCTGCGGCAGGCAGGCCTGGGTCAGCCACCAGCGCGCGGTGAGGTCGACGTGCAGGGTGCGCGCGAACGCGGCCGGATCGGTGTGTTCGAGCGGGGTCAGGCCGGGGAAGTCGGCGGCGCAGTGCACCAGGCCGTCGAGGCGCCCGAAGCGTTCGCCGATGCGGTCGGCAAGTTCGGCGAAATCATCCGGCGTCGCGCCCTCGAGATCCAGCGGGTACAGCACTGCGCCGGCGCCAGCCTTTTCCACCGCATCGGCCACCTGCTCGAGCTTGCGCGACTTGCGCCCCAGCAGCACCGGCGTCGCGCCTGCGGTCGCGCAGGCCAGCGCGACCGCGCGGCCGTAGCCGCCGTGCGCCCCGGTCACCAGGACGACGCGGCCGGCCAGCGACCGGCCCTCGTCCACCGGGCCCGCCGCGCTCACGCCTTCTGGACTTCCGCGATCATCCGCGCGAGCTCGCCGCTCTCGTGCAGTTCGAGGGTGATGTCGCAGCCGCCGATCAGTTCGCCGTGGATGAACAGCTGCGGGAACGTCGGCCAGTTCGAGAACCGCGGCAGGTTGGCGCGGATCTCGGGATCCTCGAGCACGTTGATGGTGTGGAAACCGACGGCGCCGGCCGCCTTCAGCACCTCGACCGTGCGGCTGGAGAACCCGCACATCGGGAACTGCGGCGTGCCCTTCATGAACAGCACGATGGGGTGGTTCTCGACTTCGGTCTTGATGCGATCCAGTACCGCCATGACGACGCTCCAGCGAAGCGGCGCGACCGTGCCGGGCACGTGCGCGTCCGCGAAAACGGGGTTTTGCGTATTGTATGCCGCGCCGCCCGGCTTCCGCCCGCAATCTCCAGGATCACGCCTCCATGCCGATCGAACCGTGTCCCCTGCCCTGCGACCCGGCCGCCTTCGCGCCGCAGCTGTCGATCGAGGCGGTCGAGGCACATCGCCGCCAACAGCAGGCGCGGCTCGACGCGGTCAACGCGGCGCTGGGCGAGGACGACGCCGGGGAGATCGCGCTCGACGAGCTCGTGCGCAGCGCGCGCGGCGCGCTGGCGGCCCACGCGGCGCAGGCCTGGAGCGAGGACTTCTACTGGGCCGGCCTGCGCGCGCCGCAGGCCGACGGCGACAACGAGCCCGCGGGCGCGCTGGCCGCAGCCATTGCAGCCGCCTTCGGCGACACCCGGCGGCTGCGCGAACGCTTCGACGAAGCCGCGCGCCAGCTCACCGGACAGGGCTGGATCTGGCTGGTGCGGCGTCGCGATGGCCTGGCGATCCTGGCGACGCCGGAGTCAGTCACGCCCCTGACCGGCCGCGACACGCCACTGCTCGCCTGCTGCCTGTGGCCGCACGCCTATGCGCACGACTACGGCGATTCGCGCGAGCGCTACCTGGCGGCGTTCTGGCAGCTGGTGGACTGGAAGGCGGTCGCGGCGCGGATGTCGTAGGAACCTCTAGAAACTGTCATTTCGAGCGTAGCGAGAGGCGCTTTACAACGGCGAAGCCGGTCAATCCAATCGCTTGAAAAGCAAGATTTCTCCCCCGGATCAAGTCCGGGGTCGAAATGACAAATCCGTGGTTCTTAGAGGTTTCCTACAGGGAACCCAGCGCGGCGAGGACCGGCGCGACCTGCTCCATCCGCCCCAGCGCGGCGCCGGTTTCGCGCAGCATCCGCGCCAGTTCCGCTGCGTCGTTCGCGCGCAGCGTGGCGTGCCCCACCTTGCGCCCTTCGCGCGGCTGCTTGCCGTAGTCGTGCCAGTGCCCGCCGGCCGCGCGCAGCACCGGGCCGGCGTCGGGCATCGCGCCGATCCAGTTGAGCATGCACGCGTGCCCGAGCATGCGCGTCTCGCCCAGCGGCAGGCCGAGCACCGCGCGCAGGTGGTTCTGGAACTGCGAGGTTTCCGCGCCCTCGATCGTCCAGTGGCCGGAGTTGTGCACGCGCGGCGCGAGCTCGTTGGCGAGCAGCACGCCGTCGCGGCAGAACAGCTCCAGCGCGAACACGCCGACGTAGTCGAGCCGCTCGGCCAGCGCGCGCGCATGCGCCTGCGCCTGCGCGGCGAGTTCGGGATCGCACGCGGCCGGCGCCAGGCTCGCCGACAGCACGCCGTCGACGTGCCAGTTCTCGGTCAGCGGCCAGGTTCGGAAACCGCCGTCGCGGCCGCGCACCGCGACCACGCTCAGTTCGCGCTCGAACGGCACGAAGGCCTCGAGGATCAGGCCGACCTTCGCCGCCTGCGCGCCCAGTGCGTCCCACGCGGCGTCGACATCGGCCGTCGACCTGATCCGGAACTGGCCCTTGCCGTCGTAGCCGAGCCGGCGCGTCTTGAGGATGCAGGGCGTGCCGATCGCGACGACCGCGGCGTCCAGCGCCGCGCGGTCGGGCACGTCCATGAAATCCGGCACCGGGATGCCGAGTTCGCGGAACAGGCTCTTTTCGACCATGCGGTCCTGCGCGCTCGCCAGCGCGCGCGGGTTCGGGAACACCGGGATGCGCCGCGCCAGCCATTCCGCGCTCTCGGCCGGCACGTTCTCGAAATCGAACGTGGCCACGTCGACCTTCGATGCGAATTCCGCCAATGCGGCCTCGTCGCGGTAGTCGCCGACCAGCAACGGCGCGCACTGGCCGGCGCAGGCATCGGCAACGGTGTCCATCACCAGGAAGCGCAGGCCCAGCGGCGCGCCCGACAGCGCCAGCATGCGCGCAAGCTGTCCTCCACCGAGGATGCCGACGGTCGTCATCGCAGCCGGCTCAGCGACGCGGGTCGTCGTTGCCGGCGACGTCGTCGGTCTGGCGCTGGCGGAACGCGGCCAGCGCCTCGGCGATCGCGGACTGGTCCGCCGCCAGCATCGCCGCGGCGAACAGCGCGGCATTGGTCGCGCCGGCCTGGCCGATGGCGAAGGTCGCCACCGGGATGCCGCCGGGCATCTGCACGATCGACAGCAGCGAATCCAGCCCGTTGAGCGCCTTGCTCTGCACCGGCACGCCCAGCACCGGCAGCGCGGTCTTGGCCGCGAGCATGCCCGGCAGGTGCGCCGCGCCGCCGGCGCCGGCGATGATCGCGCGCAGCCCGCGCGACTGCGCGGTCGCGGCGTAATCGAACAGCACGTCCGGCGTGCGGTGCGCGGACACCACGCGCACTTCGTGCGCGATGCCGAGCGATTCCAGCTTCTGCGCGGCGTGCTGCATCGTGTCCCAGTCCGATCGGGACCCCATCACGACGCCGACCAGCGGCCTTTCAGGATTGGCGGACATGCGTGTTCCCGGCCCTAAAAAGACATTCTATCGATCCCGCCCGCTTTTTGTAGGAGCCACTGTCTGCTCCCTCCCCCGACGACGACGCGACAGGCGATAATCCAGTCCCCAGCCCCCAGTCTCCTGCCCATGGACCGCAAGCTGCTCGACCTCCTCGTCTGCCCCGCGACCCGCCAGCCGCTGGCGCTGCTCGACAAGGCCGGCCTGGCCGCCCTGAACGCCGCCATCGCCGCCGGCGAGGTGAAGCGCGCCGATGACGCGCCACAGTCCGGGCCGCTGCGCGAGGCGCTGGTGACCCACGACCATCGCCTCGTCTACCGCGTCGACGACGGCATCCCGGTGCTGCTGGTCGAGGAAGGCATCCCGACCGCGCAGGTCGCGGATTTCCCCAAGGCATGAACGCCGCGAGCATCGCCGCGCCCGACCCCGACGTCGTTGCCGCGGACGTCGCCCGGGCGCTGGCCGAGGACCTCGGCGGCGGCGACGTGACCGCCGCGCTGCTGCCCGACCGCCCCGACACCGCCTACCTGCTGTGCAAGGAAGACGCGGTGATCTGCGGCCGGCCGTGGTTCGACGCCTGCCACCGCGCGCTCGATCCCGACGTGCGCATCGACTGGCGCGTGGCCGAGGGCGATCGCGTCGCCAGCGGCACCGTGGCGGCGACGCTGGCCGGCCGCGCACGCGCGCTGGTCAGCGCCGAGCGCGCGTCGCTGAACTTCCTGCAGACGCTCAGCGGCACCGCCACCGTCACCGCCGCCCACGTCGACGCGGTGCGCGGCACGAACACGCAGATCCTCGACACGCGCAAGACCATCCCCGGCCTGCGCCTCGCGCAGAAATACGCGGTGCGCACGGGCGGCGGCGTCAACCACCGCATCGGCCTGTTCGACGCGGTGATGCTGAAGGAAAACCACGTGCGCGCCTTCGGCTCGGTGGCCGCGGCGATCCGCGCCGCGCGCACCGCGCAGCCGGGCCTGCCGCTGATCGTCGAGGTGGAAACGCTCGACCAGCTGCGCGAAGCGCTTTCCGAGGGCTGCGACCGCATCCTGATCGACGACTTCGACGCGGCGACGCGGCGCGAGGCCGTGCGCATCGCCCACGACGCACCGTTCGACGGACGGATTCCGCTGGAGGTCTCGGGCGGCGTCGACCTGGCCGGCCTGCGCGCGATCGCCGCGGACGGCGTGGACTGCATCTCCATCGGCGGCCTGACCAAGCACGTGCGCGCGATCGACCTGTCGCTCAAGCTCGGCCCGCCGCCTGCCGCGTAGGGGCCCCTTCAGGCGCGATGCCCTTCAAGACAGGCCGCGCCTGGCGGCGCTCCTGCAGGGTCTGGAGTGCAGTAGGCTGTCCGCTATTTCCTCGCCCCGCCTTCCATGCCCGACTTCCCCGTCCTGATTGCCCTGATGATCGCCGGCGCCGCCGTCTACGGCTGGTGGAACGCCGCGCGCGCCGCCGCCGAGCGCGCGATCGTGCTGGGCCGCAACGCCTGCCAGGCGGCGGGCGTGATCTGGCTCGACCAGAGCGTGCACGCAAACGGCCTGCGCCTGCGCCGCCGCGCCGACGGCCGTCTCGGGCTGGAACGCAGCTTCCGCTTCGAGTACTCGGAGGACGGGATGCAGCGCCACGTCGGCAAGCTGGTGCTGCATGGCGAGGAGCTGGTGTATTTCAGCGGACCGGCGCGGGCGGCTTCGGTGGTGGGGATGCACTGATTCCTGCTGGGGTCGCTTTGCGTGTTCTTTGTTGAATCCTTGGAGCAAGAGCTTCCGCCTTCGGCGGGTTCATTTCTTTTGACAAGCGTCAAAAGAAACGAACCAAAGAAAAACGCTTTCCCCGACGAGGCAAATCCGCAGACGGGGAGTGTGAGAGGATTTTCCGACACGGCATCCATGCCGTGGCGGAAAACGCCGCACATCCATGTGCGGCGCCCTACGGGTCTGGAGACTGTGCGGCTGCCAAGGGAAACGCTGGAGAACCCCCAATTTGTCATTCCGAACGCAGTGAGGAATCTCGAGCGACCAAGCCTGGATTTCTCGCTGCGCTCGAAATGACAGTTTGGGCTTTTGCAGGAGGGGCTTCAGCTGCGACCGGAAGCTGCACGGCGCCGGAAACAGTCGCGCCTGAAGACGCTCCTACAAAATAGCCGCGATGCATGGAGACCCGGGGGGCGGCGGGCATGGATGCCCGCCGTTTTTCGCCACGGCATGGATGCCGTGTCGAAAAATCCCCTCGAACTCGCCGACGGCAGGTTTGCAGTGTCGAGGAAGGCCCTTTTCTTTGGTTCGTTTCTTTTGGGCCAGCAAAAGAAATGAACCCGGCCGCCGCAGGCGGACGGAAGCTCTTAGCTCTTCGCAGATCTGGCACGAAAGCAATGAATACCCAGTCCGCAGCCATCAGAGATAGTTCCCGCACGAAAAGCCAGGATCAATCCCACTTCGGCATCTTCCCCCGCTCCAGACCCGCAACCTCGAATACCGCAACCTTGCTGCCCACGTCACGCGTCGGGAACTCGATGCGCATCACCTTCGCGTCCTTCGTCAGCCGCCACAGCGCCTTCTCGTCGTCGATGAACATCGCGATGGCCTCATCGGTCTTCGGCCGGTTGGCGGACATCTTCCTCGGCGCGGCATCGTCGACCGTGACGGTCACGCTGCACTTGCCGTAGCAGGCCCTGGCGAAATCGCCGCCGGGCAGGACGAGGTAGCTGCTGCGGCCCCAGTCGGGATGGTCGCGGAAGATCAGGCGCACCGGCTTGGCGCCGCTGCCGTCGACGTCGAGCGGCTCCTTGGCGTAGATCGCCGCCGACAGCTGCTGCCCGCCCTTCACCGCCTGCGTCTGGTAGGCCCACAGCGCGGCGGTGCGGCGCGCCTCGTTCTCGGCGTCGCCCTTGGCCTTGGCTTCGTCGTACTTCGGGCGCACGCGCTCGGCGGCCTCGGTGGTGGGCCACTTCGCGAACAGGATGTCGCCCTGCGCCTTGGCCAGCGCCCAGTTGCCGTCGGCGACCGCGGCCTCGAACGCGCGTTCGGCCTCGGCGGCGGCCTGCTCGTTGGCCGCCGCGAGCGCTTCCGCCTGCGCGGCGGCCTCGGCCTCGCGATCCCTGCAGCCGGCCAGGCACAGCACGGACAGCAGCATCGCGGTGGCGAACGAAAGCTTGTTCATGGACGGCGTCTCCTCGATCGGGGCGTTGCGGCAATTCCGACCAGTGTCATGCCGCGGCCGGCCGGCCGCAACCGGGGCGTGGCCGCTGGATCCTCCCTTTCGCGAACGTTGTCCCGACGGCGTACTCAATCCCGCGCGTCCGCCTCGATCAGCCCGACGATCGCCTCGGCCACCTCCGCCGGCTGCTCCATCAGTGTCATGTGGCCGCTGCGGTCGAGCAGGCGCCGCCGGGCGTGTGGGATGCGCTGCGCGTAGAGGTCGAGCGCGCTGGGATCGATCACGCGATCGTGCGCGCCCCACACCAGCAGCGCCGGCTGGCGGATGCGTTCGGCCTCCTGCCACGGCAGGAAACGCTCGTCGCTGCGGCCGATGCGGTCGAGGACCGACTGCTCGAACGTGCCCTCGCGCCTGCGCCAGGCCACGTAGGCCCACGCACCCGGCCACGGCAGCGGCGGCCGCGCACTGGCATCGTGGAAGATCACGCCGAGATAGCGCTGCAGCGACGCCGCGTCGCCGACGCCGAAGGGATTGCCGCCGGCCAGCACGTCGAGGCCGAAGTCGTTTTCCGCGAACTCGACGCCGGCGGCATCGAGCAGCGCGACGCGCTCGACCAGCTGCGGATGGCGCGCGGCCACCAGCGCGGCGATGCCGCCGCCCATCGAATGCCCCACCAGCACCACCGGCCCACCAAGATGGCGCAGGAACGCGGCGACCCTGTCCGCCTGCGCCGCGAAGCCGTAGTCGCCGCCGGCCTCGCGCTGGCTGTCGCCCCAGCCCGGCAGGTCGGGCGCGACCAGCCGGTAGCGGCGGCCGAGCTTCGCGCACAGCCGGTACCAGTTCTCCTTGCTGCCGGTGTAGCCGTGGATCATCACCAGCGTCGGCGCGCCGGGCGACTGCGCGTCGCGCTCGACCCAGGTCCAGCGGCAGCCGTCGATGACCGCATGACGCAGCGCGAATCCCGCGGCGATGCGTTCGCGCAGGTACTCCGCGCGGATCAGGCGGTGCGGATCGTGCAGGATCGCCACGACCAGCAGCACGACGACCAGCGCCACCAGCGCCGCGCACAACAGCAGGAGTTGCGGCGCCGGCATCTTCGCAGGTCAGGGATTCGGCGATGCGCCGCCTTCGCCGGCGGCGGCGTCCCGTGCTTCTTCCGAAGCCGGCACGAGCACCGGTGCGGGCACCGGTTTGGCCTCGGCGATCACCTTCTCCACCGACGCAGTCGTGATCGGGTGATAGCCCGGCCGTGCCTTCGCGAACGCATCCTTCGCCAGCGCCATGCCCGGCTCCGTCTTCACCAGCGCCTCGTACACCGGGATGATCAGCTTGCGGCGGCCGATCTTCTGCACGAACGTCGAAATCGCCTCGTTCGCCTGCGCATAGCCGCTGCGGATCGCCAGCGGATACCAGCGCATCGCGATCTCGCCGTTGGCGGTGCCGGTGAAGTGGTAGGCGCTGTCGAGCTGCTCGAGTTCGGCGACCGGCAGGGTGTCCGGCATGCCTTCGAGGAAGTGCAGCCACTCCTGCGTGGTCCACGGTCCGGTGATCGAGGACGGAGGCAGCTGCTTGCTGCCGCGCCAGCCCAGGCGCGCGGAATCGACGATGCCGAAGCGCGGCGACAGCACCTGCGGCGCATTCGCCGGGATGCCGGGGCCATAGACCCATTCCCTGATTTCGGCGTCGCTGACCTTGCCCGGATGCTTGTCGAACAGGTTGTCCTTCGCGTACTTCAGGAAGGTCTCGGTCGGGATGCTCTGAAACGCGAAATGGTCGAAGTAGCCGCGCAGGAACGGATCGAACACCTCGCGCCCGAAACGCTCCTCCAGGAACTGCAGGAACCACGCGCCCTTGTCGTAGGACACCGCGCTCAGCGCGTCGTCGGCATCCAGTTCCGTCCCCGGTTTCACCGCCAGCGACTGCACCGCCTCGGGCATGGCCTTGATCCCCTCGCGCAGGCCGTTGCGCGCGATCACGTACTCCATGTCGCTGAACTCCTCGCCGTAGAGCGCCTCGACGATGCGGTTCTCCACGTAGCTGGTCACGCCCTCGTTGAGCCAGCCGTGCTTGGCGCTGGAGAAGGTGACCAGGTTGCCCGACCAGCTGTGCGCCAGCTCGTGCGCGATCAGCGACACCAGCGATTTGTCGCCGACGATCACCGTCGGGGTGATGAACGACAGCCGCGGGTTCTCCATGCCGCCGAACGGGAACGACGGCGGCAGCACCAGCAGGTCGTAGCGCTCCCAGCGGTAGGGGCCGTACAGCGCTTCGGTGGTGGCGATCATCTTCTCGGTGTCGGCGAACTCCGCGGTCGCCCTGTCGACCATCGACGGTTCCGCCCAGACGCCGCTGCGCGACGAGATCGGCTTGAACACCAGGTCGCCGGCCGCGATCGCCATCAGGTACGAGGGGATGCGCTGCGGCATCGAGAACGTGTAGTCGCCGTCGCGCGCCGCGGCGGGATCGTTGTCGGCGCTCATCAGCACCATCACGTCCGGGCGCGTGGCCACGTGCGCGCTGTAGGTGTAGCGCACCTGCGGCGTGTCCTGCAGCGGCACCCACGAGCGCGCGTGGATCTGCTGCGACTGGCTGAACATGAAGGGCAGCTGCCCGCCTTCGGTCATCTCCGCGGTCAGCCACTGCAGGCCGGACGCCTCGGGCGAGGTGCGGTAGTTGACGCGCACCTTCGACGGGCGCTGCGGGGCTTCGATCGTCAGCTTGCTGCCGAGCGTCGGATCCTTGTCCGCCAGCGCGAACTGCAGCGGCTGCCACGTGCCGTCCACCTCGCCTTCCGCCTTCTCGATGGCGAGGTCGCGGCTGTCGAGCACCAGCTGCGTGGCGCCCTCGTCCTTCCACTGAAGGGTGTAGGTGGCGGTGCCGGCCAGGGTCCTGCTGTCGAAGTCAAGCTTCAGGTCCAGCGCGAGGTCGTCGATGACGACCTTGCCCGGCTCGGCGTAGGAATGTTCGTCGGTATCGGCCATGGCAGTGGACCTGGGCGCCGGCGCTGCGGCGGTTTCGGAGTCGGCCGCGTCGCGCCTGCAGCCGGCGACGGCGACCAGGAACGACAGCAGCAGCAGCGGAACGCGCAGCGCGCGCAGGCGGAAATCGGGCATGGCCGGGGGAAGCCTCTGGATGAACAGGGCGAGGATTGTAGCGCCTGCAACCGTTGTGCCGGGCGATGGACGAGCCAGCCACCCCTGGATGTTCGAACCCTTGTCATCCCGAACGCAGTGAGGGATCTACTGTCCGGGCGAGCACAGGAGCAGATCCCTCGCTGCGCTCGGGATGACGGGTGATGCGGCAGATCTTCGCCATCGCCCCCGCGAACGCGGAGATGAGGGCTTTCAGGCCTTCCAGCCGTCGTGGATGGCGACGATGCCGCCCGAGAGGTTGCGGTAGCGCGCACGCGCGAAGCCGGCCGCGTCCATCATCGCCTTCAGCGCGTCCTGCGGCGGATGCTTGCGGATCGACTCGGCCAGGTACTGGTAGCTGTCGGCGTCGTTCGCGAACAGCTTGCCCAGCTTCGGCAGCACGTTGAACGAGTGGAAGTCGTAGATCGGCTTGAACCACGCCGCCTTCACTTCCGAGAACTCCAGCACCCGCGCCTGCCCGCCGACCTTCAACACGCGCAGCATCTCGCGCAGCGCGGCGTCCTTGTCGGTGACGTTGCGCAGGCCGAAGGCGATGGTGACCAGGTCGAAGCTGGCGTCCGGGAACGGCAATTTTTCGGCGTTGCACTGCACGTACTCGAAGCCGCGCACGTTGCCGCGGTCGACCATGCGGTCGCGGCCGACGCGCAGCATCTCGCCGTTGATGTCGCCCAGCACCAGCCCGCCCGATTCGCCGACGCGGTCCTTGAGCAGCGCGGCGATGTCGCCGGTGCCGCCGGCGAGGTCGAGCACGCGGTCGCCCTTCTTCACCTGCGCGGTGCCGACGAAATAGCGCTTCCAGACCCGATGGATGCCGAGGCTCATCAGGTCGTTCATCAGGTCGTAGCTGCCGGCGACCGACGAGAACACCTCGCCGACCAGCTTCTGCTTCTCGCCGACGGGCACCTCGCGGTAGCCGAAATGGGTGGTGTCCGACCGGGGATCCTCGTTCATGCACGCATTTTCCCACGGTTCCGGCCGGGCGTCATGGCCGCATCGCGCCCGTCGCCGCGTTGGTGTCTCAAGATACGCCGTCCACGGGAACCCCGCCGATGCCCCGCCCGTCCGTCCTCTGCCTCGCCGCATTGATCGCCTGCGCCGCGCATGCCGCGGAACCCGAGCGCGCCATCGTCGGCGCCACCCTGCTCAACCCGGACTCGGCGCCGCTCGCCGATGCCGTCGTGCTGGTGCGCGACGGCCGGATCGTCGCCGCCGGCCGCGCGGGCGAGGTCGAGGTCCCCGAGGGCGCCGAGCGGATCGACGCCGCCGGCAAATGGCTGGTTCCCGGCCTGGTCGACGCGCACGTGCACTTCTTCCAGTCCGGCGGCCTGTACGCGCGGCCCGACGCGCTCGACCTGCGCGAGGTGGTGCCCTACGAGCAGGAAATCGCCGGCGTGAAGGCCAGCCTCGACGACGCCTTCCGCCGCACGCTGCGCAGCGGCATTACCACCGTGGTCGATTTCGGCGGGCCGATGTGGAACTTCGAGGTCCGCCAGCGCGCGCAGGCGTCCACGTCCGCGCCGCGCGTGGCCGTCGCCGGGCCGCTGGTCTCGACCTGGAAGCCGCCGATCATCGCCGACGTCGACGATCCGCCGATCATCGCGGCCGCAAGCGCGCAGGAGGCCCGCGAGCTGGTCCGCGCGCAGCTGCCGTCCAAGCCCGACTTCATCAAGATCTGGTTCGTCGTGCAGCAGGGCGAAACGCCGGCCCGGCACCTGCCGGTGGTCGCCGCGGCGATCGACGAGACGCACGCGCACGGCCTGCGCGTGGCCGTGCACGCCACCGAACTCGAAACCGCGCGCGCCGCGGTCGAGGCCGGCGCCGACGTGCTGGTGCACGGCGTGTTCGACGCGCCGGTCGACGAGGCCTTCGTCGCGCTGCTGAAAAGTCGCGGCACCGTCTACGTGCCGACGCTGGGCGTGATGGAAGGCTACGACCGCATCTTCGTCCGCAAGCCGGGGCTGACCGACGAGGAGCGCGGCTGGGGCAGCCCGGATGCGATCGCCTCGTTCGCCGACCTCGGGCGCATCTCGACCGACCTGCTGCCCGGCTACCTGCCGCAGCTCTGGGCGCAGGACCTGGAGCCGCGCCGGGCAAAGGTCGCGCAGCAGAACCTCAAGACGCTCAGCGACGCCGGCGTGCCGATCGCCACCGGCACCGACGCCGGCAACATCGGCACCCTGCACGGCGCGTCCTACGTGCGCGAGCTGCAGCTGATGGCCGAGGCCGGGCTGTCGCCGGCGCGGATCCTCGCCGACTCCACGCTCGGCGGCGCGCGCCTGCTCGGCCTGGAGCAGGAGATGGGAACGATCGCGCCCGGCAAGCGCGCCGACCTCGTGATCCTCGACGCCGACCCGCTGGCCGACGTCGGCAACTTCGGCCGCATCCACGCGGTGATGAAGGCCGGCACGCTGTGGCCCGCCGATGCCCTCCTCGCCGGCAGCCACGAGCAGGCCCGCCACCGCAACCCCGATGCGTTCGCGGGTGCCACCGACCCCGCCAACCAGCCCGAAGCCGTGGTGCAGCGGCAGCTGGAGGCCTACAACGCGCGCGACGTCGATGCCTTCCTGGCCACCTACGGCCCGGACATCGAACTGTTCGACTTCCCCGGCGAGCGCCATACGCAGGGACTCGATGCCATGCGCGCCACCTACGGCAAGCTGTTCGAGGCCAATCCCGAGCTTCACGCCGAAGTGCGCAAGCGCATCGTGCGCGGGCGCTACGTGATCGATCACGAAGTGATCGGCGGGACGGCGCAAGGCCTCACGTTCGAGGCGATCGCGATCTACGAGGTCCGCGGCGGCAAGATCCGGCGCGTGTGGTTCATCCAGTAGCGTGGCTTGCGCGTCCCGCGCCTCGTCTTCGCACCCTGCATGTTCCTGTCATCTCGAGCGCAGCGAGAGATCTGCTTCTGCCCGAACTGCAAAAGCAGATCTCTCGCTGCGCTCGAGATGACAGATTTCACACATCCGCACGCAGCTGCGGCTGATACCTCCCCCCAACGCACCCGCTACCGCTTCAGGCGCCTCGGCGTCTTGCCGCCGGTCACCCGGCCATCGCCGACCACCACCACGAACCCGTTCGCGGTCTTCGACTCGACGTACACCGAGAACAGACCGTCCGGCGACACCCAGGCCTCGCCGACCTTGAACATCGAGCCCTCGTTGTTCGCCACGTCGGCCGGCGGCCAGTCCGCGTCCTGGCTCTCCGCCTCGAACCGGTAATTGCTGCCGACGAGGTGGATGATGACCGCATCGCCCGCCAGCCGTCCCTCGTAGGCACCCGCGGGTCGCCTCGCCTCCACCGTGTAGAACGTGCCGCGGTACGGATCCGGCGAGGCCGGCGTCTGCAGGACCAGCATCTGCACGTTGCTTGAACCCGAGAGGCTGGCGTAGTCGAGCGTGACCCGGGCACGCGCCGCGCCCGAGGCGATCGTGCGCTTGCGCGCCGCATCCACCCAGCCCAGGCGATCGCGCTGCAGGATGTTGATGTGCTTGGGCCGAGAGCCGTAGGTCGCGTCGTATACCGCGTTGCTCCATCCGTCGCTCATCACGTCCCACGGATTGTCGTAGGTGTCGTCGTCGCCGTCTGAGTTGTCCGAGTGCGGCAGGCCGTAGCCGTGACCCATCTCGTGCGCGAGCGGCGCGAGGTTGTTGAACGACCAGGGCGGGTTCCAGGTGGTCGACCAGCAACGATTGGCCCCGTCGAGCGTGGTGCAGCGACCGCCGCCCCAGGCGTAGCCGTCGAGGTCGCCGTTGAACATCATGTTGATGCCGACGACCTGACTGAAATCGACGTCCGCGTTCGCCGCGGCGGTGCAGTCGTCGAACAGGGCATTGAGGTCGGCGTCCTCCTCACCGTCGTCGTCCTCGGTCACGTAGTGCGCCCGCGCGTTCGGCAGCGCGTACCAGCCGCGCGCGTCGCTGCCGGCGAGGTTGATCTTGTCGTAGGACACCTCGCGCCAGTAGTGCCCCAGCTGCCCTTCGGCGTCGCCGTACTGGTCGCGGAAGAAGTCGACCGTCTTCTGCTCTTCGGTGATGTCGCTGAACCTGCAGGCGATGGTGATCCAGCGGGTCGAGCCCAGCGTCGCCTTGGCCACGCCGTCGGCCTTGCCGGTCAGCACGTGGGGCATCGGCGCATCGACCTGGTCCGCCGGCACGATCGCCTCGATGGCGCGATTGCCCGAAGAAGACTTCCGGCTGGAGAACTGCACCGCCACGCGACGGTTCGCCAGCGCGTACAGGTCGCCCGCGCCGCGGCGCGCCTCATCGGGATCGAGCGCGATGCGTGCGCCATGGTCCAGCACCAGCGCCGCATGGAATTTCGGCGGCAATGTCCGCCCGGCGGGCGCCGGCGTGGCATCGCCCCAGCGCAGCTCCAGTCCCCCCTGCAGCACCTGCCCCTGCGCGGCGGCGCTCGCCGCCAGCAGTGCGAGCGTCGCCGCCGCTGTCCCGATCCGATACATCTACGGCCCCCTTCCCGCGCGCCGATGGCCCTGCCGCCGATTCTCGACCACGCCGCGACGCGGGACAAGCACGCCTGCGATCACGGTCACGGATCGCGCCCGCCCATCGAACCGCGATATGGTGGAAGCCCCGACGCCCCCTGCCCCGCGATGACGACGCCCGACTACCGCACCCTGCTCGAAACCGCCATTGCCGAAGCCCGCCAGGGCCTTGCCGAAGGCGGCATCCCGATCGGCGCCGCGCTCTACCGCAACGACGGCACCCTGCTCGGCCGCGGCCACAACCGCCGCGTGCAGGAAGGCGACCCGTCCGTCCACGGCGAAACCGACGCCTTCCGCAAGGCCGGCCGCCAGCGCCGCTACCGCGACACCATCATGGTCACCACCCTGTCGCCGTGCTGGTACTGCAGCGGCCTGGTGCGCCAGTTCAACATCGGCACCGTGGTGATCGGCGAATCGGTCAACTTCCACGGCGGCCACGACTGGCTGCGCGAGCACGGCGTCAACGTGATCGACCTCAACGACGCCGAATGCATCGCCATGCTCGGCGACTGGATCGCAGCCAATCCCGATGTCTGGAACGAGGACATCGGCGAAGACTAGCGCAACACGCCCTCCCGCCACCCGCAACCCACCCCGCCCGCAGTCGCCCCGCCGCCCCGCCACCCCGCAATCGTCATCCCGGCGAAAGCCGGGATCCATTGTGACCTTGTCGTTTGCTTCCCGATGGAAGCAAGCAGGAGCAAGACCAGAATGCATCCCGGCTTTCGCCGGAATGACGACCTCCGGAACCCCGCCGCAGACCCCACACACACATGCCCCCGACCCACGAATCCACCGACCACCGCGGCACGCCCTGCCTCCGCCTCCGCAACGAAGGCGCCACCGCCCTCGTCGCCCTGCACGGCGCACAACTGCTGTCGTGGATCCCCGCCGACGGCCGCGAACGCCTGTTCCTCGGCGAGCGCGCGCAGTTCACCCCCGGCAGCGCGATCCGTGGCGGCGTGCCGGTGGTCTTCCCGCAGTTCGGCGAACGCGGGAACCTGCGCAAGCACGGCTTCGCGCGCCTGCTCGACTGGACGTTCGAAGGCGTCACCGACGACGCCGCGATCTTCGAACTGCGCGACGGCCCCGACACCGCGCAATGGCCGCATGCCTTCGCCTGCCGGCTGTCGATCGGACTCGCCGCCGCGCGCCTCGCCGTCGCGCTGGAGGTGGAAAACCGCGGCGCCGTGCCCTTCGACTTCACCGCCGCCCTGCACACCTACCTGCGCGTGGACGACATCGCGCAGGTCTCGCTCGAAGGCCTGCAGGGCTGCGACTACGAGGACAGCGCCAACGGCGGCACCCTGCACCGGCAGCACGAGCATGCGGTCGCCTTCGACGGCGAAATCGACCGCATCTACAACGACGTCGTCGCCCCGCTCATCCTGGTCGACGGCGGGCATCGCCTCGACATCAAGCACGACGGCTTCGGTGACACCATCGTCTGGAATCCCGGCGCGCACCTCGCCGCGCGCATCGGCGACCTCGCGCCGGGCGAACACGCGCGGTTCGCCTGCGTCGAGGCCGGACAGGTGCTGGCACCGGTGCTGCTGGCGCCGGGCGAGCGCTGGCGCGGGAGCCAGGCGCTGGGATGAGCCTTGCCCGATGCGGCAACCGCGCTCAGCGCGCCTCGATGGTGAACGCGCCGAAGGCCACGCCCAGGTCCCAGCCCTCGCCGGTGCCGGCCAGCGCCAGCGAGACTTCGCCCTTGGTCATCGCCTGCGCCTTGCTGGACTTGACCGCGCCGGCATGCGCCTCGGCGGCGACATAGGTGCCGAGAAGCTCGCGGATGTCGCGGACGGCGGAGAACGTGCCGCGGCCACCGCGGATCTCGGACTTGCCGACGGTCAGGCCGCCGCCCTTGGCATCGATCTTCACCGCCATCGCCTGGCCGTTGTCGCAGCGCACGCGGCCGGTGCCCGAAGCGGTCTTGTAGAACGCGGACCAGCCGGCCATGTCGAAGTCGAGCCGGCAGGAGACGTCGCGGGCGGCGGCAGGCGCGGCCGCGAACAGGAAGAGGGCCGCGCAGGCGGCGGGCAGCAGGGATCTGGACATGTGGATATGCCGGAACGGGGGTCAGACCGCAAGCATAGGCCGGCGCCATGGGCGCGTCAGCTGCGTCGTTGCCCGCGGTTCACGCGCGGCGACGGATGCCGCCCGAATCGTTGAACTTTCGGATTGGTTGCCCCCGGTTGCGCCTGAAGGAAACTTCCAGGAACCCCGAACTTGTCATTTCGAACGCCAGTGAGAAATCTCGCCCTTCAAACGCCTGGACTCTCGCCCCGCTCGAAATGACAGTCTTCCAGCAGTTCCCTGAAGGCGCTCCTGCACCAGCAGACGGGAATCAGAGGATGTAGCGACTCAAGTCCGGGTCCTGCACCAGTTCGCCCAGGTGCGCGTCGACATAGGCGCGATCGACGGTGACGCGGCTGCCATCCTTGTCCGGGGCCTCGTAGCTGAGCGTGTCGAGCAGCCGTTCGAGCACGGTGTGCAACCGGCGCGCGCCGATGTTCTCCTGGCGCTCGTTGACCTGCGCGGCGATCTCGGCGAGGCGGTCGACCGCTTCGTCCGCGAACGACAGCTGCACGCCCTCGGTTTTCAGCAGTTCCACGTACTGCCTGGTCAGCGCGGCCCTGGGCTCGGTGAGGATGCGCACAAAGTCATCCTTGCTCAGCGCGGACAGTTCGACGCGGATCGGGAAGCGTCCCTGCATCTCCGGGATCAGGTCGCTGGGCTTGGCGAGGTGGAATGCGCCCGAGGCGATGAACAGGATGTGGTCGGTCTTGACCGCGCCGTACTTGGTGCTGACGGTCGAACCTTCGACCAGCGGCAGCAGGTCGCGCTGCACGCCCTCGCGGCTGACGTCGGCGCCCATGCCCTCGCTGCGCTTGGCGACCTTGTCGATCTCGTCGATGAAGACGATGCCGTGCTGCTCGCAGGCCTCGATCGCGGCCTCGCGCACGTCGTCCTCGTTGACCAGCTTCGCGGCCTCGTCCTCGACCAGCTGCGGGCGCGCGGCCCTGATCGTCAGCTTGCGCGTGTGCGTCTTCGCGCCGCCGAGGCTGGAGAACATCTGCCGCAGCTGCTGGCCCATCTCCTCCATGCCGGGCGGCGTCATGATGTCGACGCCGACGTTGGCCGAGAGCTCCAGCTCGATCTCGCGCTCGTCGAGGTCGCCGGCGCGCAGCTGCCTGCGCAGCTTCTGCCGCGTCTCGGACTCCTTCGACGAAGGCTCGGCGCCGATGTCGACCGTGGCCGTGCTGCCGAAGCCGAAGGCCGGCTGCGGCGCCTCGCGCCTGGGCAGCAGCGCGTCGAGGATGCGGTCCTCGGCGCGCTCCTCGGCCTGCGTGCGCACGCGCTGCTTGGCCTGCTCGCGGTACAGCTTGACCGCGGTGTCGGCGAGGTCGCGGATGATCTGCTCGACGTCCTTGCCGACATAGCCGACCTCGGTGAAGCGCGTGGCCTCGACCTTGACGAACGGCGCATTGGCCAGCGTCGCCAGCCGACGCGCGATTTCGGTCTTGCCCACGCCGGTCGGGCCGATCATCAGGATGTTCTTCGGCATCACCTCGTTGCGCAGCTCGTCGGGCAGCTGCGCGCGGCGCCAGCGGTTGCGCAGCGCGATCGCGACCGCGCGCTTGGCCGACTGCTGGCCGATGATGTGGCGGTCGAGTTCCTGCACGATCTCGCGCGGGGTCATGGTGGAAGAGTCGTGATTGGTCATTGGTGATTCGCGATTCGTGAAAGCGGGGAATGGGTTGAACTGATGGTCGGCGGTGATCCTGCTGTTTCGAATCACCAATCACGAATCACCAGTTACAGCTCTTCAACCACCACGTTGCGGTTCGTATAGATGCAGATATCGCCGGCGATGTTCAGCGCCTCGGTGGCGATCGTGCGGGCGTCGAGGCCGGTGTGCGCGAGCAGCGCGCGGGCGGCGGAGAGCGCGTAGGAGCCGCCGGAGCCGATGGCGATGATGCCGTCCTCCGGTTCGATCACGTCGCCAGTGCCGCTGATGATCAGCGAGGTGTCCTTGTCGGCCACCGCAAGCAGCGCCTCGAGCTTGCCGAAGCGGCGTTCGGTGCGCCAGTCCTTGGCCATCTCCACCGCGGCGCGCTGCAGCTGGCCGTGCTTCTCCAGCTTCGACTCGAACAGCTCGAACAGGGTGAATGCATCGGCCGCGGCACCGGCGAAACCGGCCAGCACCTGCCCGTCCTTGCCAAGCCGGCGCACCTTGCGTGCATTGCCCTTCATCACCGTGTGACCGAGCGTCACCTGGCCATCGCCGGCCACGGCCACCTTGCCGTCGCGGCGCACCGACAGGATCGTGGTGGCGTGGAACACGTTGGGATTCTGGCTGGGATCCATGCGGCCTCCGGGTCTGGAACTACCCAGATGGGGCCGACATTTGCGGCATCAACCTCCCCCCGCCGGAGCGATCGGGCTCCCACGCCCTTCCCCGCGGATCCCTCGCCGGTCGCGGCACAAGGCCATCCAGCGGGTGGTTGGTCGAAGAACGGGCTTGCCATCCCGAACGCAGCGAGCCACTGCTTTCACGGGTGCCTGAAGGGCGGATGCTCGCTGCGCTCCGGATGACATTCCATCCACCCGCGCCCGGAAGCGTGGTTGCTCATTCCCCCGCGGCAGGATCGAGCTTCAGGAACCTCGCCGCGTTGTCGTGGAAGATCGCCCGCTTCTGCGCGGGCGTGAGGAAGCCGGCGCTGTCCACGCCCTCCACCGCCAGGCTGATCGCCTCCGGCCACACCATCTGGTCGGAGCCGAACATCAGCCGGTCGCCGAGGCCCGCCGTCACCAGCGCCCGCAGGTAGTCGTGGAACTCCTGCCGCGGGATGATCCAGTTGATCACCGACACATCGGCATGCAGCTGTGGATAGACGTACATCAGCGCCTTGGTTTCCTGCAGGTAGGGCCAGCCGGCGTGCATCAGCCAGACGCGCAGCTTCGGATGGCGCTTGAGCATCGGCTCCAGCAGCTTCGGGTTGCCGAGTTCCACGCTGAAGTCCGGGCAGCAGCCGTAGGGCGTGCCCGGCGGCCCCAGCCCAGTGTGGATGCCGACGGGGATATCGAACTCTTCGGCCAGCGCCAGATAAGGCTCGAACCACGGATCGCTGGCATCGAGGCCGTGATACTGCGCGCCGACCTCGCCGAGCACCTTCAGCTCGCCGCTGGCGAAGGCCTTGCGCAGGTCTTCCGGCGGCGGCAGCGACGTGCGTCCGTCGTCCAGGAACGCGCCGCTCCAGATCGCATCGCCACCGGCCTTGCGCATGCTCGCCATGTACGCATCCGGACCGCTGACCAGCCCGAGCACGATGCCGTGCCGGCGCATGCGCTCGAGCGTGAGCCGCTCGCGCTCGGCGTCGCTGCCGGCGGTCGTGGGTTCGCCGGTGGCCGGGTTCGGCGCACCGGGCGCGGCCGGTCCGACATGCAGGTGCACGTCGATGATCGGACCACGATAGGGCTGTCCCATCGCGGGCGTGGCGGCGAGCAGCAGGAGCACGAGGACGGGCAGGCGCATGGCGGGATTCCCGGCGATTTTCCGGGTAGACGGGCAAAGGCGGCGCGTGCGGCCAGCGGCATCCGCTGCGGCGCCGGGATCAGGGGCTCAGCTCAGGCCCGATGCGCCACGCAGGAGAAACAGCCGCGCTTCGCGTTGTGCAGGTGGACGTAGGCGACGACACCGTCACCGAACATGCGTTCGAGCTCGCGCGCGACCTCGCCGCCTTCGCAGACCGCCGCATCCACCATCATGTGCACGGCGTCGTAGGCGCGCAGAGAGATCAGCCGCTTCGACACGTACGGCGGAACGACGCCGGGCGGCAGTTCCCGCCGCGTGGCGCCGCGGCGGACGAAGATCGGGCCGGAAGCGTGATACGGCGATGCCGCGGGCTGGTGCTCGTAGGGCAGCAGCAGGAGTTCATCGCCGGCCTTCGCGTCCTCCAGGCCGGCGCGGCAGGGATAGCCGGAATCGCTGTCGGCCCGGCAGCGCTTCGCGCCGCGCCGCTGCAGTTCGGCATCGTCGAGGGCGAACAGCGCTTCGTACGGGGTGGGATCGATGCCGGACAGGCGGAATGTCATTGGGCAGGCTTCCTTCTTCGGAAACCGCAGCATGCCGCCACGCGCCCGTGGATACTCGCCGGATCCGGACAGGGCATCCGGCCGGAAGAACAACTCAACCCGAGTCCTTCCGCCGCTTCGCGCGCGGGTGCGCGGCGTCGTACACCTTCGCCAGGTGGCCGAAATCCAGGTGCGTGTAGATCTGCGTGGTCGAGATATCGGCATGGCCCAGCAGCTCCTGCACGCCACGCAGGTCGCCGGAGGATTCAAGCACGTGGCTGGCGAAACTGTGCCGCAACAGGTGCGGATGCACGCGCTTGAACAGGCCCTGGCGCTGCGCCAGCTGGCGCATGCGCACCTGCACCGCGCGCGCGCCGATCGGCTTGCCGCCGCGGCCGGGGAACACCGGCGCCTCGTCGCTGGCGCCGGTGTCCGCGCGCCATTCCCGCAGCGCGCTGCGCGCGAACGAACCCACCGGCACGATCCGCTGCTTGCCGCCCTTGCCGAGCACGGTGACCAGGCCGTCGTCGAGCTGCAGGTCGCGCCAGCGCAGCGCGCACAGCTCGCTCAGGCGCAGTCCCGAGGAATAGAACAGCTCCAGCATCGCACGATCGCGCAGCCCCAGCGGCACGTCGGTCGGCACCTCCACCAGCGCCTTGGCCTCGTCCGGATCGAGCACCTGCGGCAGCTTGCGCGGCGCCTTCGGCGCACGGATGCCCGAGGCCGGATTCGCCTCGATGTGCCCATGCTTGAGCAGCCACTGGTAGAAACTGCGCACCGCGGACAGGCGGCG
Source organism: Luteimonas marina (assembly GCF_007859325.1). Taxonomy (GTDB): domain Bacteria; phylum Pseudomonadota; class Gammaproteobacteria; order Xanthomonadales; family Xanthomonadaceae; genus Luteimonas; species Luteimonas marina. Next base: position 537,272 of record NZ_VOHK01000004.1, read on the forward strand.
CTGCAGGCTCTTGGGCGACAACCCGCGGCGATGCTCGGCGGCGACGAATGCGCGGATATCGGCCTCGCGCAGCCCGGAAACGCCGCCGTGTGCCTCGGCCCAGACCGAAAGCGCTTCAAGGTCACGTCGATAGCCGTCGAGCGTGAGCGGCGACACGCGGCGCTCGACTTCCAGATGCGAAAGATAGCCCGCAATCATCGACGACAGCCTTCCGGCTTCCACACCATGGGCGCCTGCAATGTCTGCAGACCCGGAGGGCGCCGCACATGGATGTGCGGCGTTTTTCGCCACGGCAGGGATGCCGTGTCGAAAAATCCCGTCACACTTCCCGTCTGCAGATTTGCCTTGTCGGGGAAAGCGTTTTTCTTTGGTTCGTTTCTTTTGACGCTTATCAAAAGAAATGAACCCGGCCGCCGAAGGCGGTCGGAAGCTCTGTGATTTCCTTGAAGCAAAATGGATGACCAGCGCTTCGCGCTGTTGTAAAGCGCTTCCAGCTTTCGCTGGAATGACGGCATCGCGGCCGAAACGAGCATCCGCTCAGCCATCGAACCTGCGCAACGCCACCTCGAACGCCTCCCCCATCATCCGCAGGAACAAGGTCCCCATCCCGGGATAGAACCGGTTCGCATCACCACTCCCCACCGCCACCAGCCCGACGCCCTCCAGCGCCAGCAGCGCGCTTGACTGCACCTCATCCACACGCGCGCCATACAGCAGCGCCTGCTTGTCCGGGTGCAGCCGCCCGCACAGCGGCTCGCCTTCCTTCAGGGCATCGCCGAAGGGTGCCAGCAGGCGGTCATCGCGATCGACCACCTGCAGCCACGACTCCTCGCCCAGCCCGTCCACCGGCTTGAACAGCACGATGCGCACCAGGTCGCCGGCAAAATCTTCTTCCAGCGTCGCCGCCATCGCGCGCACCACGCCGGCCGGATCGGGCTGGCGCATCAGCGCCAGCGTGAGCTGATGCGTGCGCACGGCCAGCCGCTCGTTCTCCTGCGAGATCACGAACAGGTCGTGCAGCCGCCGCGACAGTTCACGGTTCTTGTCGCGCAGCACCTCGAGCTGGTAGCTGGCCAGCGACGCGGCCGGACCGTCCTCGCGCGGGACCACCAGGCTCAGCGCGAGGTCCGGGAACTGCTGCAGGAATTTCGGCTGGCGCCGCAGCCAGGCCGCGACTTCGTGGGCGCCCAGGCGTTCGGTATTGCTCATTCGTTCCATTCCCCTTCGAACACGAATGCGGTCGGCCCGGTCATCTCGACCTGGGCATCGTCCCGCGGCCATGCGATGCGCAGTTCCCCGCCCGGCAGGGCGACCGCCACGTCGCGATCCACGCGGCCGCCGCGCACCAGCACCGCGACTGCCGCGCAGGCGCCGCTGCCGCAGGCCAGCGTCTCGCCGACGCCGCGCTCGTACACGCGCAGGCGGATGCGACCGCGACCAAGCACCTGCGCGAAGCCCACGTTGGCCGAGTCCGGAAACAGCGCCGAGGCCTGCAGCGCAGGGCCGAGCCTCGCGACCGGCGCCGCGTCGACGTCGTCGACCTCGATCACCGCGTGCGGATTGCCCATCGACACCGCGCCGAAACGGATGCGCTCGCCGTCGGCCAGCGTCGTTTCATGGAATGCCTGCGTTTGCGCGATCCCCGCCATCGGCACCTGCGACGGCTCGAACCGCGGCACGCCCATCGCGACGCGATAGCGTCCGTCGCCCAGCGCGTCCACCGCGTGGGTGCCGGCCGGGCTGTCGAGCTGGAAACGCGACTCGCGCGTGGCGCCGGCGCGCACCAGCCAGGCGGCGACGCAGCGCGCGCCGTTGCCGCATTGCCCGGACGAGGAGCCGTCGGAGTTCCAGATCCGGTAGCTCGCCAGCGAACCGGCGACGGGTGCCTCGACGGTCAGGATCTGGTCGCAGCCGACGCCGGTGTGGCGGTCAGCCAGCGCACGGCAAAGCGCCGGTGACGGTGGCGGCGTGCCGTCGCGCAGGTCCAGCACCACGAAGTCGTTGCCCGCGCCGTGCATCTTGCTGAAGCGCAGCGCGCCCAGCGTATGGTCGCGGCGGAACGGCTGCGGGGCGGTCGCGGCCACGGCGATCAGTCGGCGTTCGGGTCCGCCGGCGGAGTCGATGCGTCATCATCGACGTCCGCATCCTCCACCGGGACCTCTTCGGCCGCTTCGTCCGCGGACGTTTCCGCGTCGAGCGCCGGATCGTCGACGGACACGTCCTCGACGTCCTCCACACTCGGCCGCACCAGCGGCCCCTTGTTGCCGCAGGCGGCCAGGGTGAACGCCAGCGCGAGCGCCAGCAGCGCGATGATCGGGAATCTGGACATGGCCGAAGTGTAGCCCGCCCGGCCGCACAGCACGAGATCCTGCGCCGGCGTGGACGCGCCGGTTCAGTCGTCGGCCACGTCGGCGTTCATGGCGTCCTGCCGGGCCGGCGGCTCCGGCCGGAACCACAGCCAGGTGCCGACCACGGCCATGCAACCGATCGGCAGCGCGATCATCCACGTCCGATGGCCGCCGCTGAACCGCATCACCGCGAGCAGGATCGCCGCCGAGGCCAGCATCGTCCAGGTCGCCAGCCATTTCGCCCGGCGACTGACCGCGCGGTGCATCTGCCAGTCGCGGATCACGGGGCCGAACTTCGGATGCGCGAGCAGCCGGCGGTGCAGCCGCTCCGACCCGCGCGCCGCCGCCCATGCCGCGATCAGCACGAACACCGTCGTCGGCAGGCCGGGCACGAACGCGCCGACGATGCCGAGGCCGAGGCTGGCATAGGCCAGCAGCCACCAGGCCCAGCGGAAACGAGGGGTCGGACGCATCCGCGCATGATATCGATCCGGCGCGCGGATGATTGAATCCGTCAACGTTGCCTGTCTGTCGCCCTGCCGTCCTCGCCTCGCCTGTCATCCCGAGCGCAGCGAGGGATCTGCTTCTGCACGGAAAATGCAGATCCCTTATCTCTTTCCGATCTGCCAGATTAGGCGTCGAGAGCCGGCGTGGTCGACCGTCAATCCCTGGGTCTGAACGACCGCCAGCGAGCCAGGTCGCCACGCCGGAATCTCCCCGCACACGCCCGAACAGTTGCTCGAGTTGGCGCTCGTATCGATAAGGCTGGGCACGCCGGGAGAACTCTCGACCCCTACAGCTTAGGGATGCTCTGAACAAATCCCTTCGGCGACAATAGCGCAAGGTTCGACGGATGACGACGATGCAGCTGAGCTTCGGGGACGCGGAACACACGGGCAAGCGCAAGAAGACGCGGCGCGAGGTCTTCCTGGCGGAGATGGAGCAGGTGGTGCCGTGGAACGCATTGCTGGCGCTGATCGCACCGCACTACCCGAAGATGGGCCAGCGCGGCCGGCAGCCGTATCCCTTGGCGACCATGCTGCGCATCCACTTCCTGCAGCAGTGGTACTCGCTGAGCGACCCGGGCATGGAAGAGACGC